>NZ_JBYSYM010000001.1:0-701691 GCF_058783375.1 Acidovorax sp. FW305-C-20-28
GAGCTGACCGCCGCCAAGATCATCGTCTCCGGTGGCCGGGCCCTGGGCAGCAAGGAGAAGTTCGACGAAGTGATGACCCCGCTGGCCGACAAGCTGGGGGCGGCCATTGGCGCCAGCCGTGCGGCAGTCGATGCGGGCTATGCACCGAACGACCTGCAGGTGGGCCAGACGGGCAAGATCGTGGCGCCGCAGCTCTACGTCGCCGCCGGGATCTCGGGGGCCATCCAGCACTTGGCGGGCATGAAGGACTCCAAGGTGATCGTGGCGATCAACAAGGATGCGGAGGCGCCGATCTTCAGTGTGGCCGATTATGGGCTGGAGGCGGATCTGTTCGCGGCGGTGCCGGAGCTGGTCAAGGCGCTGTAAGGCGCCTGCCGCTGATCAGTAGCCGTTGGCCACGCGCACTGCGCCCGCCGGGGCGTTGGTGTACGCGCCGCCGCCGTTGTTGTTGCTCGGGCGGCTGTCGCGCTCGTGGTCGATGCGGTAGCCCTTGCCCTGCAGCGCCACGGGCGTGCCCACGGCCGGCGGCTCGGCGCGCGTGAAGCGGCGCAGCGAGCCATCGTCCATGCGCACCGCCACCTGGTAGACCGTGCGGGTGCGCGTGCGCTGCTCCACCTGGTGGCCCACGTAGCCCCCCCCCACGGCACCCAGTACCGTGGCTGCGGTGCGGCCATTGCCCTTGCCGATCTGGTTGCCCACCACGGCGCCCAGCACACCGCCCGCGACCGCGCCCACGCCGGTGGCGGGCTCGGCCTGCTGGATGGCCTGCACCGACTCAACGCGGCCGCAGGTGCTGCACACCGGGGCACGCTGCGCCATCGGTGTCGTGCCACCGGCCAGGTTCGCACGCTGGGGCTGGAATGGCTCGGGCGTGGGTGCAGGTGCAAACTGGGTCTGGGCACCGGCCTGGGGCTGCACCAGACCCAGCGGCGACTGGGCGGGAGTGCCTTGCAGCGCTTGGGCCACCACGGCAGGGCTGGCCGTCGTTGCAGCGGCTGCGGGAACTTCAGCGGGGCGGTGCTGTACCACCAGCGTGGTACCCAGGGCCACCACACAGGCCCCAAGGGAGGCAATGGCGATCCACATCCATTTCATGGACGATGGGGTCGAAGGCACGGTGCGTACGTCGGACGGCTGCAGGGTGATGGGGCTGTTCATGGTGTTTCTTTTCCTTCCGCGCGCATGCGCGCCATTCGTTTGTTCGATCTGGGTCGGGGTCGCCACTCAATGAGTGCACAACGCGGCCCATGGACAGACGGTATACAGGCCACGATGCCTGCCCTTGTCTGCTTTGTAAGGGTCGGTAAGAAATGCTGCGGACGCCCCGCAAGATGCAAGGTCCGGCAGCACACATTTGCGGTTGCTTACAGCGCAAAGCGACAAGGCCCAAGGTCAAGGCACGGGAGCCACGTCCGCGCTGGCTTGGGGCACGGGATGCGCCGGGGTACGGCTCCTGCGCACCTGCAGCCCCGCTTCGTCCAGGGCCCGCGCACAGCTGGCGGCAAACAGCAACACCGCCGACGAGAAATAGATCCACATGAGCAGCACCACCAGCGAGCCGGCGGCCCCATAGGCCGACACCACGGCCGCCGTCGACAGGTACCAGGCCAGCAGTTGCTTGCCGACCGTGAACAGGGTGGCCCCCAACACCGCGCCCGCCAGCAGGCAGCGCAAGGGCGGCTTGCGCCCGGTGCCGATACGCATCAACCCGACGAACAGCGCCACCGCAAAGCCGAAGGCCACCACCTCGTTGAGCACCTGCAGGATGGGGCCGAGCGGCGCGATGGACAGCCGCGCCCCCGCCCAGCCGGCAAACAGGTTGATGAGGGTGGACATGGTGAGCGACACCAGCAGCAAAAAGCCGATGGCCAGCACATAGGCCAGGCCGCGCAGGCGCAGCGAAGCCATGTGCCACCAGGCCGCACGCGAGGAGTCCGGCTCCGCGCCCTGCCACAGCCGTGCCAGCGCCGATTGCAGTTCCACAAACACCCCGGTGGCGCCCGAGAGCAGCACGATGAAGCCGATCAGCGAGGCCAGGCGCCCCTCGGAGGGCTCCTGGGCGCTGGCCAGGGCCTGGCGCATGACGTCGGCCACGCGCTCGCCCATCACCGACTGCACCTGGTGCAGCAGGCTGCTTTCCAGGTAGCTGCGGTCCAGCCACCAGCCGAGCACCCCCACCAGCAGGAGCAGCAGCGGCGCCAGGCTGAGCATGCCGTAGAAGGACATGGCGGCGCTCATGCGCAGGCCATCGGCGTCGAGCCACAGCTGCACCGCGCGCCACAGGGGCATCACGGGCTGCACCAGGGGTTGGAGGCGCTCGGTGGCGCGCTGGATGCGGTCGGAGACGGTCATGCACGGAGCATAGGAGGCGGGGCTGCGTATCTCCACCGGCCGGGCACGGAAGCCACTGTAGGCGCTGTCCCACAGGCGGCTGGGTCCATCTGCCACTTGTGGCAGGCTCTTGCCATCTTCTCCAGGAGCCCCGCCCATGCATGCCCCCAGCCTGACCCGACTGCGCAGCGTCCTGCAGGACCACATCGACCGCGGCATCCTGCCCGGCGCGGTGGCGCTGGTGCACCGCCAGGGCCAGACGGTGCTGCACGAGGCCCTGGGCGTGCAGGCGCCCGGAGCGGACGCCCCGGCCATGGCACCGGATTCGATCTTCCGCATCTACTCCATGACCAAGCCCATCGTCTCGCTGGTCACGCTGATGCTCATGGAGGAAGGCCGGCTGCCCCTGTCCCACCCCGTGGCACGCTACCTGCCCGCGTTTGCCGGCCAGGGCGTGTTCGACCCCGCCCCGTGCGGCGCGAGGCCACGGTGCACGACCTGCTGCGCCACACGGCGGGCCTGGGCTATGCCTGGGACACCGGTCCGGTGGCCCAGGCCTATCAAGCGGCACGCATCGGCTCGCGCCGCGACGGCAACGCGGCGCTGGCCAAGGCCCTCGGGCCCCTGCCCCTGCTGCACCAGCCCGGCAGCTGCTGGGAATACAGCCGCGCCACCGATGTGCTGGGCGCCCTGCTGGAGGTGGTGGAGGGCGAGCCCCTGGGCGCCATCCTGCAGCGCCGGGTGTTCGGCCCGCTGCAGATGCACGACACCGGCTTCCATGTGCCGGCAGACCGGCTGCACCGCCTGGCCGAGCCCTTCGCGCGCGACCCGGCAACCGGCGCCGAGGTGGCGCTCAACGACGTGTCGCGCCCGGCCACCTTCGAATCGGGCGGCGGCGGGCTGGTGTCCACGGCCGGCGACTACGCGCGCTTTGCGCGCCTGCTGCTCGCCGGCGGCACGCTGGACGGGGTGCGCCTGGCCAGCCGCGCCACGGTGGCCTTCATGGCGGCCGACCACCTGGGCGACCGCATCCCGGCGGCCGGAGACATCCTGCCCGAGGGCTATGGCTTCGGCCTGGGCGTGGCCGTGCGCCGCAGCGCCGGCCTGGCGCCCCACGCCGCCTCCGTGGGCCAGTACGGCTGGAGCGGAATGGGCGGCACCTTCTTCCTGGTGGACCCGGCCGAGGACCTGGTGGCCATCTTGCTCACCCAGGCGCCGGGCCAGTTGCGCTACCTGTGCGAGCTGTACCCTGCACTGGTCTACGCGGCGCTCTGAGCGGCCGTAAAAGGTCGGCCAGGCACCTGCCCTAAAATCGCCCCAAGGGGCAAGAAAAGAATATGCAGATTCGCTGCGCACTGGTCGGCATGCCCGGCTCGGGCAAATCCACCATCGGCAGGCAGCTGGCGCACCGCGCAGGCGTGCCCTTCATCGACCTGGACCACCGGCTGGAGGAAGTGCTGGGCACCAGCATCCGCCAGTTCTTCGAGGAACATGGCGAGGCGCGCTTTCGCGATCTGGAGGCCGAAGAACTCGCCAAGGCAGCGGCCCAGCCCGGCGGCATGGTGCTTTCCACCGGCGGCGGCGCGGTACTGCGCGCCGAAAACTGCGCGGTGCTGCGCGCCATGGGCCCGGTGCTCTACCTGCGCGCCTCGCCCGAAGAGATCTACAAGCGCGTCAAACACGACCGCACCCGCCCCCTGCTGCAGGGCGGCAACCCCATGGACAAGCTGCGCACGCTCTACGCCCAGCGCGACGGCTTTTACCGCGAAAGCGCGCACTACGTGATCGAGACCGGCCGCCCCACGGTGCACATGCTGGTCAACATGATCATGATGCAGCTCGAAATGGCCGCCGGCACCGAGCAGGCACCCCAGTAGGCAACAGGCCTCAGCGCAGGGGCGACGCATCGCTCCAGTGGAAATGTACGCGCGGCTGGATCTCCGCGATCTCGGCGCGCAACAGGGCCGCCAGACGCGCTGCCTCGCGCTGCGTGAGCCGCGCCACGGTGGTCGACAGGCTCACGGCCGCAAACGCCCGCCCCCCCGCATCCACCACCGCATGGCCCACGGCGGCGGTATTCGTGTTCAGGCAGCCGCCGCTGCGCGCATAGCCCAGGGCCTGGGTCTGGGTGAGCAGGGTGCGCAGCGTGGCCTCGTCCAGCCCGCCGTAGCGGCCCAGCGTGGGTGCATTGGCGGCCAGGGCGGCCTCGATCAACGTCTCATCCTGCGCGGCCATCAGCGCCAGGCCGGCCGCGCCCACGCCCAGGGGGCGGCGCCCGCCCACCGTGACCGAGAGCGGTGGCTCCAGCCGCTGCACGTTGGTGTGGGCATAGCAGACGGCCTCATGGCCGCTGAGCACGAACAGGTAGGCCGCATAGCCCGTGGCATCGGCCAGGCGCTGCAGATTGGCGCCAAACAGCGGCGCCACATCGTGCCGGCCGCGCGCGGCCAGGCCGTGCTCGAACGGGCGGCGGCCCAGCACATAGCCCTTGCCCTCGGGCAGCGCGGCCACCAGGCGGGCGGCCATCATGTCCTGCAGCAGGCGGTGCACGGTGGGGTGCGGTATGCCGGACTGGCGCGCGATGTCCGACAGCGAGAGCCCGCGCGCGTCGTAACGCGAGAGCTGGTCGAGGATGCGCAGCACGCGGTCGAGCACCAGGGTGGCCATGTTTGTCCATGCAGTGGAAAGAACGATTGTAGGAAACCGCAGGCCGGCCAAGAATGCGCAGATTCGAACAACCACCTCCGGAGACACTTCCCATGGCCGCTTTCGCCCGCCCCCCGCTCACCCGCCGCACCCTGCTGGCTGCCGCCGCCACCGTGCTCGGCCTGGCAGCCGGCCCGCTCGCCGCGCAGGACTTCCCGTCCAAGCCCATCCGCTTCGTCGTGCCCTACGCCCCCGGCGGCACCACCGACCTGGTGGCGCGCACCGTGGGCGCCCACATGGCGCAGACCCTGGGCCAGCCGGTCATCATCGACAACCGCGCAGGCGCAGGCGGCAACATCGGCATGGACGCCGTGGCCAAGGCCGCGCCCGACGGCTACACCGTGGGCATGGGCGCCATCTCCACGAATGCGCTCAACCCGCACATCTACAAGAAGATGCCCTTCGACCCGCGCAAGGACTTCACTGCCGTGGGCCTGCTGGGCAACTCCACCATCGTGCTCGAAGCCGGCCCCGCCCTGCCTGTGAAGAGCGTGGCCGAGCTGATCACTCACGCGAAGAAGAGCCCTGGCCTGCCCTACGCCACGGCCGGCGCCGGCACCTCCATGCACCTGACCGGCGTGCTCTTCGCCCAGACCAGCAAGACGGATCTGGTGCATGTGCCCTACAAAGGCAGCGCGCCGCTGATCACCGACCTGATCGGCGGCCAGGTGCCGGTTGCCTTTGACAACCTGCCCGCCTCCCTGCCCCACATCCAGGCCGGCAAGCTGCGCGCCCTGGCGGTGGCCGGCGCCCAGCGCTCGCCCGCCCTGCCCGATGTGCCCACCCTGGCCGAATCCGGCCTGCCCGATGCCGTGGTCGAGCCCTGGTTCGGCGTCTACGGCCCGGCCGGCCTGCCCGCCGCCGTGGCCCAGCGCCTGAACAAGGCGCTGGCCGACGCCCTGGCCGACCCGGCCGTCAAGGACAAGCTGCTGGCCGCGGGCTTCACCC
The DNA here is from genome assembly GCF_058783375.1 of Acidovorax sp. FW305-C-20-28. NCBI lineage: Bacteria > Pseudomonadati > Pseudomonadota > Betaproteobacteria > Burkholderiales > Comamonadaceae > Acidovorax > Acidovorax sp. FW305-C-20-28. The sequence continues at coordinate 5,986 of NZ_JBYSYM010000001.1, forward strand.
CGCGCAGCGCCAGCGTGGCCGAGTTCGATGCCCTGACCAAGCGCGAGTACGAGCGCCTGGGCAAGGTCGCCCACAGCGCGCAGATGAGCGCCGACTGATCCCCCCGTTTCCTTCTCCTTCCTTCACACTTCCTGACCATGAGCACCACCCTCGACGCCACCCATGGCACCCAGCTGCGCAGCTGGGTCGCCTCCGCCAACGTGGCGGGCTGCGACTTTCCCATCCAGAACCTGCCTTTCGGCCGCTTCCGCACCGCAGGCAGCCGCGAGGCCCTGCGCATCGGCGTGGCCATCGGCGACCAGATCCTGGACCTGCAGGCCGCCGGCCTGGTGGCCCACAACGACATGAACGCGTTGATGGCCGCCACCCCGGCCGAACGCCAGGCCCTGCGCCAACAGCTGTCCGAAGGCCTGCGCGAGGGCAGCAGCCAGCAGGCCGCCTGGGCACAGGCCCTGGTGCGCCAGGCCACCGTGGAGATGGCCGTGCCCTGCCAGATCGGCGACTACACCGACTTCTACACCAGCGTGCACCACGCCACCACCGTGGGCAAGCAGTTCCGCCCGGACAACCCGCTCTTGCCCAACTACAAGTGGGTGCCCATCGGCTACCACGGCCGCGCCTCGTCCATCGGCATCAGCGGCCAGCGCATCAAGCGCCCGCAGGGCCAGACCAAGGCGCCCGACGCCACCGTGCCCACGCTCGGCCCCTGCAAGCGCCTGGACTACGAACTGGAGCTGGGCTGGTTCATCGGCCAGGGCAACGCCCAGGGCGAGCCCATCGCCATCGGCCAGGCCGAGCAGCACCTGTTCGGCGTGTCCCTGTTCAACGACTGGAGCGCGCGCGACATCCAGGGCTGGGAGTACCAGCCGCTCGGCCCCTTCCTGTCCAAGAACTTCGCCAGCACCCTCTCGCCCTGGGTGGTGACCATGGAGGCACTGGCGCCTTTCCGCGCCGCCTTCGAGCGCGATGCCGCCGACCCGCAGCCCCTGCCCTACCTGGACTCGGCGGACAACCGCAGCGAGGGCGCGTTCGACATCACGCTCGAAGTGCTGCTGCAGACCGCCCGCATGCGCGAGGCCGGCGAGGCCCCCGTGCGCCTGTCGGCCACCAACAGCCGCCGCGCTGCCTACTGGACACCCGCCCAGCTCGTGGCGCACCACACGGTGAACGGCTGCAACCTGCAGCCCGGTGATCTGATGGGCTCGGGCACGCTCTCCGGCCCCGAGGTGACCGAGGCCGGCTCCCTGCTGGAACTGGCCAGCGGCGGCAAACAGCCCATCACACTGCCCAACGGCGAGCAGCGCAGCTTCCTGGAAGACGGCGACACGCTGATCCTCAAGGGCTGGTGCGAGCGCGAGGGCGCGGTGCGCATCGGGCTGGGTGAGGTGAGCGGAACCATCGTCGCCTGACGCACCGCAGGCAGCCCCTCGAAGGAGGGGCTGTTGCCTTTACAGGTTCGGCGCCAGCAGCCGCCCCAGCACCGCCTCGTCCATGCCGCGGCGCTGGGCCATGTCGTGCAACTGGTCCTCGCCGATCTTGCCGACGTTGAAGTACACGCTCTCGGGGTGGCCCAGGTAGAAGCCGCTCACGCTGGCGGCGGGCATCATGGCCAGGCTTTCGGTGAGGGTCATGCCGACCTCTTCGCACTGCAGCACGCGGAACAGCTCCGTCTTGGCGCTGTGGTCGGGGCAGGCAGGGTAGCCGGGCGCGGGGCGGATGCCGCGGTACTTCTCGGCGATCATCTCGTCATTGCTCAATTGCTCGCCCGCGGCATAGCCCCACAGGTCGGTGCGCACGCGCTGGTGCAGGCATTCGGCAAAGGCCTCGGCCAGGCGGTCGGCCAGGCTCTTGAACATGATGGCGGAGTAGTCGTCCAGCGCATCGATGAAGGCCTTTTCCTTCTTCTCGATCCCGAGGCCCGCCGTCACGGCGAACAGGCCGGCGTAGTCGGCGATGCCACTTTCCTTGGGGGCGACGAAGTCGGCCAGGCAGCGGCTGGGGCGGGTCACGCCGTCGATGACCTGCTTTTCGGCCTGCTGGCGCAGGCCGTACCAGGTCATGGCGACCTCGGTGCGCGATTCGTCGGTGTAGAACTCGATGTCGTCGCCGCCGTTCACGCTGTTGGCCGGGTACAGGGCCATCACGCCACTGGCGGTGAGCCAGCGGCCTTCGATGATCTTCTTGAGCATGGCCTGCGCATCGGCAAACACGCGCGTGGCCTCCACGCCGACCACTTCGTCGGTCAGGATGGCGGGGTAGGGGCCGGCCAGGTCCCAGGTCTGGAAGAACGGGCCCCAGTCGATATAACGGGCCAACTCGGCCAGGTCGAAGTTCTTGAACACCCGGCGGCCCAGTGCGCGCGGCACGGTGGGCTTGAAGGTGGCCCAGTCCACCGGCGTGCTGTTGGCGCGCGCCTTGGCCAGGGGCCACAGCGGGGTCTGCTTCTTGTTGGCGTGCTGGGTGCGCACCTTGTCGTAGTCGGCGTTGAGCTCCTGCACGTAGCTGTCCACCCCCTCGCCCAGCAGGCTCTGGGCCACGCTCACGCTGCGCGAGGCGTCGGGCACGTAGACCACAGGGCCTTCGTAGTGCGGCGCGATCTTCACGGCGGTGTGCACGCGGCTGGTGGTGGCACCGCCGATGAGCAGCGGGATCTTCTTGATGCGGAAGTGGTCGTCTTTCTGCATCTCGCCGGCCACGTACTGCATTTCTTCCAGGCTGGGGGTGATCAGGCCCGACAGGCCCACGATGTCGGCCCCTTCGACCTTGGCGCGCGCCAGGATCTCGTGGCAGGGCACCATCACGCCCATGTTCACCACCTCGAAGTTGTTGCACTGGAGCACGACGGTGACGATGTTCTTGCCGATGTCGTGCACGTCGCCCTTGACGGTGGCGATGATGATCTTGCCCTTGCTGCGCACATCGCGGCCGGCCAGTTCGTCCTGGCGTTTTTCCTCCTCGATGTAGGGAATCAGGTGGGCCACGGCCGACTTCATCACGCGCGCGCTCTTGACCACCTGGGGCAAAAACATCTTGCCCGCGCCGAACAGGTCGCCCACCACGTTCATGCCGTCCATGAGCGGGCCTTCGATCACGTGCAGCGGGCGCCCGCCCTTGGCGAGGATGGCGCGGTAGGCCTCCTCGGTGTCTTCCACGATGAAGTCGGTGATGCCGTGCACCAGCGCGTGCGACAGGCGCTCGCCCACGGTGCGTGGGGCCTCGGGCGTGCCGCGCCATTCGAGCTTCTTGCTCTCGTCCTTGGCGCCGCTCTTGGCGGTCTCGGCCACTTCCACCAGGCGCTCGCCCGCGTCGGGGCGGCGGTTCAGCACCACGTCCTCCACGCGCTCGCGCAGCGCGGGCTCCAGGTCATCGTAGACGCCGACCATGCCGGCGTTGACGATGCCCATGTCCATGCCCGCCTGGATGGCGTGGTACAGGAACACGGTGTGGATGGCCTCGCGCACCGGGTCGTTGCCGCGGAAGCTGAAGCTCACGTTGGAGACACCGCCCGAGACCTTGGCGCCGGGCAGGTTCTGCTTGATCCAGCGCACCGCCTCGATGAAATCGACCGCGTAGTTGTTGTGCTCCTCGATGCCGGTGGCCACCGCGAAGATGTTGGGGTCGAAGATGATGTCCTCGGGCGGGAAACCCACCTCGTCGACCAGCACGCGGTAGGCGCGCTCGCAGATCTCGATCTTGCGCGCAAAGGTATCGGCCTGGCCCGTCTCGTCGAAGGCCATGACCACGGCGGCGGCGCCATAGCGCTTGACGAGGCGCGCCTCGTGCTTGAATTTCTCGACCCCCTCCTTCATGGAGATGGAGTTGACGATGCCCTTGCCCTGGATGCAGCGCAGGCCGGCCTCGATCACCTCCCACTTGGAGCTGTCCACCATGATGGGCACGCGCGCGATGTCGGGCTCGGAGGCGATGAGCTGCAGAAAGCGCACCATGGCCGCCTTGCTGTCGAGCATGGCCTCGTCCATGTTGATGTCGATCACCTGGGCGCCGTTTTCCACCTGCTGGCGGGCCACGGCCAGGGCCTCCTCGTACTGCCCGTTGAGGATCATGCGGGCAAAGGCCTTGGAGCCGGTGACGTTGGTGCGCTCGCCGATGTTGACGAACAGCGTGCCTTCGCCAATGGAGACGGGCTCCAGGCCGGACAGCTTCAGTGGAGGAATCGAGGAAAGGGCGGACATCAGGCTCACCTGCAAGGGGTATCGGACACAGGTGAGCGTCGTTGCGGGGTGGTCGGCCCCGAGCCTGACGGATGGCCGCCTGGCGCTTGGGGGCCAGGTTGTCCGCTGCAACGCTCCTCGGGGGAGGCTGATTTTACCGAACTGGCAGGAACTGCAGGAACGTGCCCCCGACAATGCCCTGCACATAGCTGATGGCTGCGCGCCGGTATTTCTCGGTGACCACCACGGCCACCAGGTCCAGGCGGGCGATGAGCTTGCCGAATTCGCGCTCGAAGCTCAGGTTGCGCCCCTCGGGCCCGATCTCGTCGGCCAGCAGCAGCGGCTGGCCGGCGGCATTGCGGCGCTGCGCGAGCAGCCACACGGCCGATTCCACATTGCGCGCGGCGTTGTACAGGTGCTGGGCGTCGAGCGAGTCGAGCAGATAGAACTCGGTCTTGCCGCCATGGGCGGTGACCAGCATGTCGGCCGTGGCCACCGTGAAGGCGGCCACCCGGTCGCCCGTGAACTCGGGGGCCAGGGCGAAGGCCAGCGCTGCGACGTCACGCCGGCCCTGCAGCGGCGCCCAGGGCTGGCGCTGCTCGATGGCGGCACGCGCCCGCTCCATGGCCTGCTCGCGGCTGGCCGCCCCGCCCTTGCGCCACTCGGCCGGGTTGCGGCGGTAGAGCTTGTCCATCAGCAGGGTCAGGCTGGCCAGGTTGTCGCGCATGGCCAGCGTGGCCATGCGGTTCGCGTCGGACTGGGCCAGTTCGCCCGTGCTGGTGGGCGCGCCCTTCACCTCGCCCCGCTGGGTGGGAGCAGGGGATGCGCAGCCGGCCAGAAAGACCAGGGACGACAGGGCCAGAAAGGCCAAGGGGAAATGAAGGAATGCGGGCGCCACCATGTGCGCCGCATTATCGGCAACTGCCGGGCCCGTGCGGGTAACCGTGCGTCACCCGCCGTGCGGGATGCCCTCGATGGGGCACTCCGCCGTGCCCACGGTGCTGCGCGTGATCGCCTCCACGGCCTTGCGCGTGCCCTCGGGGTCGGTCACCCAGCGCTGGTAGAAGCCATAGGGGCAGGCCGCCACGCCCTGGTCGCCCTCGCCCGAGTTGATCACGCCGGTGTAGCCGCGGTGCAGCAGCTTGAACAAATGGTTCTCTGACTGGCCATGCTTGCGGAAGTCGCGGATCAGGCTCGTGGACAGCGCCGCATACTGCACGCCGTATTCCTCTTCGCCGCACTCGCCCAGGGTGCGGCCGTCAAAGCCGATCAGCGCCGAGTGGCCGAAATAGCTGTACACCCCGTCGAAGCCGGCCGCATTGGCCACTGCCACATAGGTGTTGTTGGCAAAGGCCATGGCCTTGCTGATGAGGATCTGCTGCTCCTTGGCCGGGTACATGTAGCCCTGGCAGCGCACGATGAGCTCGGCGCCCTTCATGGCGCAGTCGCGCCAGATCTCGGGGTAGTTGCCGTCGTCGCAGATGATGAGGCTGATCTTGAGGCCCTTGGGCCCCTCGCTCACATAGGTCTGGTCGCCCGGGTACCAGCCCTCGATGGGCGTCCAGGGCATGATCTTGCGGTACTTCTGCACGATCTCGCCCTGGTCGTTCATCAGGATGAGCGTGTTGTACGGCATCTTGTGCGGGTGCTCTTCGTGCCGCTCGCCCGTGAGCGAGAAGACCCCCCAGACCTTGGCCCTGCGGCAGGCGTCCGCGAAGATCGTGGTCTCCTCGCCCGGGATGGCGGCGGCCGTGTCCAGCATCTCCTGGCGGTCGTACATGATGCCGTGGGTGCTGTACTCGGGGAAGATCACCAGGTCCATGCCTGGCAGGCCGGCCTTCATGCCAACCAGCATCTCGGCGATCTTGCGGGCGTTGTCCAGCACGTCGGCCTGGGTGTGCAGGCGCGGCATCTTGTAGTTGACGACCGCGACGCCCACGGTGTCCTTGCTGCTTGAAATATCGCCGTGGATCATGGCGTGGTCTCCTTGGGAATCGGTACAGGGCGGCCTGGATCAATGGCTGATCATCCAGGGCCTTTTGGAGGGAAAGGTCTTCGCGCCGTTCGGCGCTGTCACGGTGGAACTGCGCTTGCCGCCGCTGCCGCTGCAACAGCCGCACCCCGAGGGATGGCGCAGCCGCCCATAGCTGCCCGCATCGCCATCGCGCGATGAACGCGGGGCGTGCCGGGCACGCTCGTTGGTCTCGTGCGCGCGGCGCTGCTCCGGGCTCACGCAGGCCAGGTGCGGCGCGTGGGCGAACACCCGCTCTGCAGGCGCCCCGCAGGCCGGGCAGGCGCAGGGCTCGTTGCGCGCCGCCACGCTGCGCAGCGCATCGAAGGGCCCGCAGCCGGGGCAGTCGTAGTCGTAGGTGGGCATGGCGGGCTTTCCTTGCTATTTGTCCTGCGAGATAGGCATGTCCACGCTGCCGTCGAGCACCTTCACCGGGCCGGCCGCCGTGGGGTTGATGTCGAAGTCGAAGATCTCGGTGGGCAGCCACAGCGTGGCGCAGGCATTGGGCACGTCAACCACGCCGCTGATGTGGCCTTGCACCGGGGCGGTGCCCAGGATGGAATAGGCCTGCGCGCCGCTGTAGCCGAACTTCTTGAGGTACTCGATGGCGTTCAGGCAGGCCTGGCGGTAGGCCACCGTGACATCGAGGTAGTGCTGCTGGCCAGCCTCATCGACCGAGATGCCCTCGAAGATCAGGTAGTCCTTGTAGTTGGGCGTGATGGGGCTGGGCTTGAAGATCGGGCTCTTGATGCCGTACTTGGCCATGCCGCCCTTGATCAGGCTGACCTTCATGTGCACCCAGCCGGCCATCTCGATGGCACCGCAGAAGGTGATCTCGCCGTCGCCCTGGCTGAAGTGCAGGTCGCCCACCGACAGGCCCGCGCCCTCGACGTAGACTGGGAAGTACACCTTGGAGCCGCGCGACAGGTCCTTGATGTCGCAGTTGCCGCCATGCTCGCGCGGCGGCACGGTGCGCGCGCCCTCGGCAGCGGCCTTGGCCCGGGCCCCGCCCTGCAAGGTGCCCATGTGGGCCGTGGTGGCGTTGGGCGGGTTGGCCAGGCCGGGGATGCGGTGCGGGTCGGTGGCGATCAGCTCGGCCTCGCGGGCGTTCCAGGCATCGAGCATCTTCTGGTCGGGCAGGCAGCCGATAAGTCCGGGGTGGATCAGCCCTGCGAAGTTCACGCCCGGGATGTGGCGGCTGCTGGTGAACATGCCGTGGAAGTCCCAGATGGATTTTTGCGCCAGCGGGTAGTGCTCGGTCAGGAAGCCGCCGCCATTTTTCTTGGAGAAGAAGCCGTTGAAGCCCCACAGGCTGTCGTCGCGCGCGCCGATGTCGAGCAGGTCCACCACCAGCAGGTCGCCGGGCTCGGCGCCCTTCACGCCCACGGGGCCCGAGAGAAAGTGCACGGTGGACAGGTCCACGTCGCGCACGTCGTCTGCGCTGTCGTTGTTTTGGATGGCGCCGCCGGTCCAGTCGTAGGTCTCCAGCTTGAACTCCGCCCCGGGCTCCACCCACACGGCCATGGGGATGTCCGGGTGCCAGCGGTTGTGCACCTGGGGGTTGTCGTACGGCGACTGCTTGAGGTCCACCTTGATCAGGGTATCGGCCATGGCTTGTTGCTCCTTGGATGGTTGTGGAGGGAAAGTGAAAGAAAGACAGGAGAGGCTCAGACCGAGAGGTAGGCCTTGATGCGCTGCTGGTCCGTGTCGGCGCGTGCGGTCTCATGCACCAGGCGGCCGCCTTCGATGACGAACAGGCGGTCGGCCACGTCCATGGCGAACGAGAGCACCTGCTCGCTCACCACGATGGTGATCTGGCGCAGCTTGCGGATCTCGTTGAGTGCCTTCGCAATGTCCTTGATGATCGAAGGCTGGATGCCTTCGGTGGGCTCGTCGAGCAGCAGCACCTTGGGGTCGGTCACCAGGGCGCGCGCAATCGCCAGCTGCTGCTGCTGCCCGCCCGAGAGGTTGCCGCCCTTGCGCCGGCGCATGTCCCAGAGCACGGGGAACAGGGCGTAGATCTCCTCGGGGATCTCGCGCGTCCTGGAGTTTTCGAGGCCCGTCTGGATGTTCTCTTCCACCGTGAGCGTGGGGAAAATCATGCGGCCCTGGGGCACATAGGCAATGCCCTTGGCCACGCGGCGAAAGCTCTCGTCGCGCGTCACATCCTGGCCGCCCACGGTGATGCTGCCGCCCTTGACGGGCATCACGCCCATGAGGCTCTTGAACAGCGTGGTCTTGCCCATGCCGTTGCGGCCCATGATGGCCACGGTCTCGTTGGCCCGGCCCTCGAAGGAGATACCGTGCAGCGCTTCGCTCTGGCCGTAGGCCACGAACAGGTCCTTGACTTCCAACATGCGGGTGCTCCAGTGCGGGGATGGCGTTGTTCAGTGGCCGAGGTAGACGTCGATCACCTTGGGGTCGTTCTGGACCTTGTCCATCGAGCCCTCGGCCAGGATCTTTCCCTGGTGCATCACGGTGACCTTGTGCGCAATGCGCTTGACGAAGTCCATGTCGTGTTCGATCACGATCACCGCGCGGTTCTTGCAGATGCGCTGCAGCAGCTCGGCCGTGAGCTCACGCTCGCGCGCACTCATGCCGGCGATGGGCTCGTCCAGCATCAGGAGCTCGGGCTCCTGCATCAGCAGCATGCCGATCTCCAGCCACTGCTTCTGGCCGTGCGAGAGCAGGCCAGCCTCGGTATCGAGCTTGTCGCCCAGGCCGATGTCGTCGGCCACGGCCTGCACGCGCTCCTTCACCGCATCGGTGCAGCGAAAGGCCAGCGCACCGAACACCGTGCGGCCCGAGGGGTAGGAGACCTCCAGGTTCTGGAACACCGAGAGGTTTTCGTAGATCGAGGGCGTCTGGAACTTGCGGCCTATCCCCAGGCGCACGCGCTTGTGCTCGGCCATGCGCGTGAGCTCCTCGTTCTTGAACTTGATGCTGCCGCCAGTGGCACGCGTCTTGCCGCAGATCAGGTCCAGCAGCGTGGTCTTGCCCGCGCCGTTGGGGCCGATGATCACGCGCAGCTCGTTCTTGTCCACGTACAGCGTGAGGGCGTCGATGGCCTTGAAGCCGTCGAACGAGACCGTGAGGTCTTCCACGGCCAGGGCGAAGTCGGTGTTGCTCATGGGATGTGCTCCGGGTGCGGGTGCGTTCCGTCAGGCGCGCTGGCTGCTGGTGCCTTCGGGCAGGCTCGGGGCGGCGGCCTGCACATCGGCGACCGCCGGGCGGCTTGGCGGGGCCACCGGGGGCCGCACGGCGGCCTGGCGCAGCGCCTCGCGGCGGCCTTTCCACCAGGGCACGACGTGGCTCTCCCACAGGCCGGCCAGGCCCATGGGGAAGGCCATGGTCACGCCGATGAACAGGCCCGCCATGAGGAACAGCCACAGGTCCGGGAAGCTCTCGGAGAAATAGGTCTTGCCGGCATTGACCAGCAGCGCGCCGTAGACCGCGCCCACCAGGCTCATGCGCCCGCCGATGGCGGCGTAGATCACCATCTCGATGGAGGGCACGATGCCCACGAAGCTCGGCGACATGAAGCCCACCTGCAGCGAGAACAGCGCGCCGCCGATGCCCGAGAGCGCGGCCGCCAGGCAGAAGGTGAAGACCTTGAAGTTGGCCACGTCGTAGCCCGAGAAACGCACGCGGTCTTCCTTGTCGCGCATGGCCAGGAGCAGGGTGCCAAGCTTGCTGGTCTGCACGAAGCGGCACAGCACGATGGCCAGCACCAGCAGCGCCACGCACACGTAGTACAGGATGTATTTGGCGCTGTCGGTGCGCGTGTCCCAGCCCCACAGGGTCTTGAGATCGGTCATGCCGTTGACGCCGCCCGTGTAGCCCTGCTGGCCGATGATGAGCACCGTGCAGATCAGCGCCACGGCCTGGGTGATGATGGCGAAATACACGCCGCCCACGCGGCGCTTGAACATGGCAAAACTCACGATCCAGGCCAGCAGCGTGGGCACCACGATCACGGCGGCCAGCGCGAACGGCAGGCTCTTGAACGGTACCCAGAACGCGGGCAGCTCGGTGATCTGGTTCCAGTCCATGAAGTCGGGGATGCCGGGGGTGGACTGGATCTTGGTGCTCACGGGGTCCGAGGCTTCGAGCTTGAGGAACATGGCCATGGCATAGCCACCCAGGCCGAAGAACACGCCCTGCCCCAGGCTGAGCACGCCGCCGTAGCCCCAGACCATGACCAGGCCGATGGCCACGAAGGCGTAGGTGAGGTATTTGCCCACCAGGTTCAGGCGGAAGATGTCGAGCGTGAGCGGCAGCACCACGGCCAGCAGCACGGTGAGCAGCACCAGGCTGGCGAGCTGGTAGCGCTGGATCCAGGCTTTGAGGGCATTCATGAAAGGACTCCGGTGAACTCAGAGAAAGGTCGGCCAGCGCTCAGCGGCGCACCTTGGAGGCGAACAGGCCCTGCGGCCGCACCATCAGGATCAGCACGATCAGCGACAGCGTGATCACCTTGGCCATGGAGCCGGCCAGGAAGAACTCGGTAATCGACTGCGTCTGCGCAATGCCGAAGGCCGAGACCACGGTGCCCAGCAGGCTCGCCGCACCGCCAAAGGTGACGACCAGGAAGGCATCGACGATGTAGAGCGAGCCCGAGGTTGGCCCGGTGGAGCCGATGGTGGTGAAGGCCGCGCCCGCCACGCCGGCAATGCCGCAGCCGATGGCAAAGGTCAGGCGGTCGGTCTTCCTCGTGTCGATGCCGGTGGCGTTGGCCATCACGCGGTTGCTCACCGTGGCGCGCACACGCAGGCCCCAGCGGCTCTTGTGCAGGGCCAGCAGCACGCCGCCCGTCACCACCACCGTGAGCCCCAGCACGAACATGCCGTTGATGGGGATATCGAGGCCCTCCACCGGCGTCCACGAGCCGAGCAGCCAGTCGGGCAAGGTGGGGCTGACTTCCTTGGGGCCGATGAAGGTGCGAAAGCACTGCTGCAGCGCCAGGCTGATGCCCCAGGTGGCCAAGAGCGTGTCGAGCGGGCGCTTGTACAGGTGGCGGATGAGCCCCCACTCCACCAGCCAGCCCGCGGCGAAGGCAATGCCGAAGGCCGCCACGATGGCCAGGGGAAAGTAGTAGTCCATGAAGCCCGGCGCATGCGTGGAGGCCAGCGTGGAGCCCAGGTAGATGGTGTAGGCGCCGATGGTCATGAACTCGCCATGCGCCATGTTGATCACGCCCATCTGCCCGAAGATGATGGCCAGTCCCAGGCCCATAAGCAGCAGCACGGCGAACAGGCTCAGCCCGGCAAAGCCCTGCATGAGGCCGATGTTGAGCATTTCAGAGAAGGTCATGGGTGCCAGGCTCCGGTGGGACGAGAAGAAAGGGGCGGCCATGCGGCGGCCCGGCCCGTGGGCCGAGCGCCGCAATGGAAGGGCTTACTGGTAACCCTTGGGGAACGGGTCGGGCTTGATCAGCTCGGGCGATTCGGAGACCACCTTGAAGCTCGCGTCCGGCATGCCCATGGCGATGCGCGACTTGCTCCACAGGTGGTGGTTGGCGTCGAGCTTGACGTAGCCTTCGGGTGCGGTCTTGAGCTCGATGCCCGGCGAGGCGGCCACCACCTTGTCCACATCGAAGCTCTTGGCCTTCTCGACCGCGGCCTTCCAGAGCCACGGGCCCAGGTAGCCGGCCTGCGTCACGTCGCCGATCACGGCGTCCTTGCCGTACTTGCCCTTGAAGGCGGCCACGAATTTCTTGTTGTTCTCGTTGTCCAGCGACTGGAAGTACTTCATCGACGAGAAGAAACCCGCGAAGTTCTCGCCGCCCACACCGGTCATCTCGTCTTCGGTGACCGAGAGCGTGACCAGCAGCTGCTTGTCGCCCGTGATGCCGGCGGCCTTGAGCGCCTTGTAGAAGGCCACGTTGGAGCCCCCGACCACGGCGACGAACAGGCAGTCGGGCTTTTGCACCTTGATCTTGTTCATCAGCGAGCCGAAGTTGGTGCTGCCCAGCGGGTAGTACTCCTCGCCGACGATCTTGCCCTTCTGGAAGTTCTCCACATGCTTGCGTGCGATCTTCATCGAGGTGCGCGGCCAGATGTAGTCCGAACCGATCAGGAAGAAGGTCTTGGCCTTCTTCTCGGTCTTGGCCCAGTCCAGGCTGTACAGGATCTGCTGCGTGGCCTCCTGGCCGGTGTAGATCACGTTCTTGGACTGCTCCAGGCCTTCGTAGAAGGTGGGGTAGTAGAGCAGGCCGTTTTCCTTCTCGAACACTGGCAGCACGGCCTTGCGCGAGGCGCTGGTCCAGCAGCCGAAGACCGCGGCGCAGTGGTCGTTGATGAGCAGCTTCTTGGATTTCTCGGCGAAGGTGGGCCAGTCGGAGGCGCCGTCTTCCTTGATGACCTTGATCTTGCGGCCCAGCACGCCGCCCATGGCGTTGATCTGGTCGATGGCCAACTGCTCGGCCTGGATGGAGCCGGTCTCGGAGATCGCCATGGTGCCGGTGGCCGAGTGCAGCTGGCCCACGGTGACCTCGGTGTCCGTCACGGCCAGCTTGGTGGTGTTGACCTGGGCCGTGGCCTGCGCGAAGGACCAGGCGGGCAGCCCGGCCATGGACGCGGCGCCCATGGCCTGCAGCAGGCGGCGGCGGCCGGCATCCGTGGAGGGGTTGATGCCCTGGGCATGCGGATCGGTGAGGTGCTTCATGGTGACTACGCTCCTTGCAACTGGCGGTTGGGGTGGTTCAGTGCGGCGTGTCGGAGGTGCCGCGCTGGGGTGAAGATTAGGGAGAACCCTGGTGTGCGCCCATACGTCAATTAACGTAGCTGGTGCGTACGCACCACCCGCTGCGGCTAGAACGTTTCTTGCATGGGCCGGTGCATGCCCTCCACCGCCACCCCGTCCAGCGCCCCGCAGCCTGCACCGCAGACGATCTTTCGCTTCCGGCGCGAGTACAACGCCTGGGTGGCCGACGAGACCATGGAGGACTACGCGCTGCGCTACACGCCCAAGGCCTTTCGGCGCTGGAGCGAGTTCCGCGTGGCCAATACCGCGTTCGGCTCGCTGTCCTTTCTGGCGCTGGAGGCCATTGGCGGCGCCATCGCGCTCAACTACGGCTTTTCCAACGCCATGTGGGCCATCCTCGCGGTGGGGGTGCTGATCTTCCTCACGGGGCTGCCCATTGCCTACTGCGCGGCGCGCTACGGCCTCGACATGGACCTGCTCACGCGCGGTGCGGGCTTCGGCTACCTGGGCTCGACCATCACCTCGCTGATCTACGCGGTGTTCACCTTCATCTTCTTTGCGCTGGAGGCGGCCATCATGGCACTGGCGCTGCAGATGGTGGTGGACTGGCCACTGGAGTGGTGCTATGTGCTTTCGTCCCTGGTGATCCTGCCCATGGCCATGCGCGGCATCACGCTGATCTCGCGCCTGCAGGCCTGGACGCAGCCGCTGTGGCTGTTCCTGCTGCTGCTGCCGTTCGTGTGGATCGCGCTCACGCAGCCGCAGCTGTACCGCGACTTCGCAGGCCTGTCGGGCCTCAAGAGCGGCAGCAGCCAGTTCAATGCCCTGATGTTCGGCGCTGCGGGCACGGTGATCTTCTCGCTGGTGGTGCAGATCGGCGAACAGGTGGACTTTCTGCGCTTTCTGCCCGAGCGCACGGCCGCCAACCGCTGGCGCTGGTGGGGCGCGGTGCTGGTGGCCGGGCCGGGCTGGATCGTGATGGGCATGCTCAAGATGGCGGGAGGCGCCTTCCTGGCGTTTGCGGCGCTGCAGTTCGAAGTGGGCGCCAGTCGCGCGGCCGAGCCCACGCAGATGTTCCTGGCCGGCTTCCACCAGGTCATGCAGGCGCTGGGCCTGCCGGGCATGGCCGTGGCGGTCACGGTGCTGTTCGTCGTGGTCTCGCAGATCAAGATCAACCTGACCAATGCCTATGCGGGCTCGCTCGCCTGGTCCAACTTCTTCGCGCGCATCACGCGCAGCCACCCGGGGCGCGTGGTGTGGCTGGTGTTCAACGTGGGCATCGCCACACTGCTCATGACGCTCGGGGTGTTCGGCGCGCTCGAGAAGGTGCTGGCGGTCTACAGCAATGTGGCCATCGCCTGGGTCGGGGCGCTGGTGGCCGATCTGGTGATCAACAAGCCGCTCGGGCTGTCGCCGCCGGGCATCGAGTTCCGGCGCGCCCACCTGTTCGACTTCAACCCCGTGGGCCTGGGCGCCATGGTGCTGGCGGCCGCGGTGGCCTGCTGCGCCTATGCGGGCCTGTTCGGCGAGATGGCGGCCGCGTTCTCACCCTTCATTGCGCTGGTGCTGTCGATGGCGCTGGCCCCGCTGCTGGCCTGGGCCACCCAAGGGCGCTACTACCTCGCGCGCCAGCCCGACACCACCTGGCAGCCCGGCGAGGCCGTGCGCTGCACTGTGTGCGAGAACCAGTTCGAGGCCGAAGACATGGCGCGCTGCCCGGCCTACGGCGCGGCGATCTGCTCGCTGTGCTGCTCGCTCGAATCGCGCTGCCACGACCGCTGCAAGACCGGCTCGCGCGCCACCGACCAGCTGCGCGCCGTGGCCGCGCTGCTGCTGCCGCGCCACTGGGCCGCCAAGGTCAACTTCCGCATGGGCCAGTACCTCATGGTCACCGTGGTGCTGTGCGCGGTGATGGCCTTCCTGCTCGGCGTGGTGTACGTACAGGAGAGCCTGGAGACGCCCGCGCAATTCCTTCGCATGCCCTTCCTCAAGGTGTTCGCGCTGCTCGCGCTGCTGGCTGCCGTGTGCGCCTGGTGGGTGGTGCTGAGCACCGACAGCCGGCGCATGGCGCAGGACGAATCGGAACGGCAGACCCAGCTCCTGCTGCAGGAAATCGAGGCGCACAAGCGCACCGATGCCGAGCTGCAGGCCGCCAAGGACCAGGCCGAGTCGGCCAGCCTGGCCAAGACGCGCTATGTGGCCGGCATGACGCACGAGCTGCGCTCGCCGCTCAACAGCATCCTCGGGTACACACAGATCCTGCTCAAGAACCCGCAGACCGAGGGCTGGCTGCGCGAAAGCCTGTCCACCATCCAGCACAGCGGCCAGCACATGCATGCGCTGATCGACGGCTCGCTGGAGCTGGCGCGCATCGAGGCCGGCCGCCTGCGCCTGGACCTGGCCCCCCTGCCCCTGCCCGAGCTGGTGCAGAACGTCGAGGGCATGCTGCGACCGCAGGCCGAGGCCAAGGGCCTGCGCTTCGTGGTGCAGACCGAGGGCACGATGCCCGGCTGGATACGGGCCGACGCGAAGCGGCTGCGCCAGATCCTCATCAACCTGCTGTCCAACGCCGTGCGCTTCACCGAGCGCGGCGAGGTGCGGCTGCGCATGGATTTTCGCCCGCACGTCTCGCGCATCGAGGTCATCGACACGGGCATCGGCATCGAGCCGCAGGACCGCGAGCGCATCTTTCTGCCCTTCGAGCGCGGCAGCGCCGGCCGGCGCGCGCGCGAGGCTGGCACCGGCCTGGGCCTGACCATCACGCACCTGCTGACCCAGCTCATGGGCGGCGAGCTCACGGTGGCCAGCACGCCGGGCCAGGGCAGCACCTTCACCGTGCGCCTGTACCTGCCCGGCATCTCGCCCGACCCGGCCTGGCGCCCCGCGCACATGGCGGTGCTGCGCCCGGTGATCGGCCACATCGGGCCACGGCGCACGCTGCTGGTGGTGGACGACCAGCCCCTGCAGCGCCAGCTGCTGGCCGGCCTGCTGGTGCCGCTGGGCTTCATCGTGCGCGAGGCCGCCAGCGGCCTGGAATGCGTGGAGATCGTGCGCCAGGCGCCGCCCGACCTGGTGCTGCTCGACATCTCCATGGACGACCTCGATGGCTGGCAGACCGCCGCGCTTCTGCGCACGCTGGCCCCGGCCGAGCAGTTGCCCATCGTCTTCGTCTCGGCCAACCAGTTCGACCACGAACCCGGGCGCCTGGCCGCCGTGCAGGTGCAGGGCTTCGTGGGCAAGCCGGTGGTCGAATCCGAGCTGCTGCGCGCGCTGCAGGCGGCGCTGCAGCTCGAATGGCTGCACGACAACACCCCGCAGCCTGCGCTGGCCCCCACGGCCCTGGCCGGTGCCAGCCCGGCCGCCCCCATCGCCCTGCCCCAGGCGCTGCGCGATGACCTGACCCGCCTGGCGCGCCAGGGCCAGGCCGCCGCCGTGCGCGAGCTGCTGCGCCGGGCGCGCGCCGAACTGCCGCCGCACCATACCCAGGCGCTGGCCCTGCTGCAGGCCTGCGCGGACCGATTCGACTTCGAAGCCCTGGCCCTGCACCTGCGGGAACCCGACCATGACGCCATCTCTTGAAGACGCCCCCCCTGCGGCCCCCCACGCTGCCGCACCGCCCCCTGGCCAGCGCGTCATCTTGGTGGTGGACGATGCCCTGGACACCCTGCGCATGCTTTGCGACGCGCTGGCCGCCGAGGGCTACGCGGTACTGGTCGCACGCGATGCCGAAGAGGCGCTGCAGCGCTTCGACATGGTGGTGCCCGACGGCGTGCTGCTCGACGCGGTAATGCCCGGCATCGACGGCTTTGCGCTGTGCCGCCAACTCAAGGCCACACCGCCCTGGTCGCATGTGCCCATCGTGTTCATGACCGGACTGTCGGACACGGCGCAGATCCTGCAGGGCTTTGCCAGCGGCGGCGTGGACTACGTGGTCAAGCCGCTGCGCATCCCCGAGGTGCTGGCGCGCCTGGCCACCCATGTGCGCAATGCCCAGGCCACGCGCCTGGCGCGCGAGGCGGTGGACGTGGCCGGGCTGGGGGTGGTGGTGCTCGATGGCCAGGGCCGCGTGGCCTGGCGCTCGCCCCAGGCCACACAATGGCTGGAAGCGGCCTTTGCCCACGCCGAGGACGCTGCCGAGCACGCAGCCGCCTGGCTGGTGCGCGCGCTCCAGGAGGGCAGCCAGACCCTGCCCCTGGCCGATGGCCGCCAGCTGCTGGCGCGCCACATGGGGGCCAGCGGCCTGGCCGAATCCATGCTGCTGCTCAGCCACGCAGCGGCCGAGGCCGCCGCGCCGCGCCACCTGCAGCAGGTGGCGCTGACCCCGCGCGAGACCGAGGTGCTCTCGTGGCTCACCAAGGGCAAGACCAACCGCGACATCGCCGACATCCTGGGCATGAGCCCGCGCACGGTGAACAAGCACCTGGAGCACATCTTCGAGAAGCTGGGGGTCGAGACGCGCACCGCCGCTGCGGCCATCGCAGGGCAGTTGCTACAGGGCTGACTCGGCACCAGAGGTGCGGTATCAGGATTGCGTGGCGCTTTGGGCGCTGGCTGGCAGGCCGAACACATGGTCGAACACCCAGTTGAAGACAAAGGTGTAGCACAGGAAAAAGACGATCATGCCGATGTCCATCACCAGCGCCTGCCACAAGCTGATGTGGAACCACCAGGCAAAGATCGGCACCAGGGTGACCACCAGGCCCATCTCGAAGCTGATGGCATGCACCACCCGGCGCCTGGTGCTGCGCCCGCGCACTTCCTGGCGCGACTCCCAGCGCTCGAAGGCCCAGTTGAACAGCAGGTTCCAGACCACGGCGATCAGGGCCGCGACGGCCGCGATCACGCCGGCATGCGCGGCGCCTTGGCCGGTAAGAAAGGCCAGCCCCGCCGTGGCGGCAAAGATGGCGATGAGCTCGTACAGCGTGACATAGACGACCCGGCGCTTGACGCCCTGCAGGCCGGCGGCAGCCTGCGGCACTGCCAGAGAAGTGGTGGTGTTCTGCATTTCCATGGACCGGACTTTATGTGCCCTTGGCTGATATTAAAAGTTAGCTTGTGTCAGTTTTTCTGATAGATTGGGCCTTTTCACCCTGATTTCGGGGTCGCGAAGGCCCTAAGCCATGGCTTTTTCCTCGGACAACATCCAGGTCTTCCTGTCCGTGCTCGACCAGGGCTCGTTCTCTGCGGCCGCACGCAGCCTGTCGCGCGTGCCCTCGGCCGTGAGCATGGCGATTGCCCATCTGGAGGCGGAGCTGGACATGCCGCTGTTCGACCGCAGCGGCCGCGAGCCCCGGCCCACACCCGCCGCGCGGGCGCTGGAGCCCCAGGCGCGGCTGCTGGCCGGGCAGCTGCAGCAGCTCAATGCCCAGGCCCTGTCGCTCACGCAGGGGCTGGAGGAACGGCTCACGGTGGCCATCGCGCCCGAGCTGCTGGCCTCGCGCTGGACCGAGCCCATCGCCGCCCTGGCGCGCGAGTACCCGCTCTTGCAGGTGGAGGTGCTGGCCGCACCCCAGGTCGATGCGCTGGAGCTGCTGCACACCGGGCGCGCGCAGCTGGCCCTGGTGTTCGAGCGGCCCAGCATCGACGGGCGCGAGGGCTTCCAGGAGGTCGGCAGCGAAACCCTGGTGGCGGTGATGGCCCCCGACCACCCGGTGCTGCAGGCCGCCCGCGCAGCCGCCACGGCGCGCGGCGAGCAGGCCACGCAAGCACAGCTGCGCGAAGAGCACCTCACGAGCACACGGCAGATCGTGGTGGCCAGCCGTGACCTGGCGCAGATCGACCGGCGCTTCGTTTTTGCGCGCCACCACTGGCGCACCGACAACCACCTGGCCGCCCTGGGCCTGATCGAGGCCGGCCTGGGCTGGGGCTGGCAGCCGCGCGCGCTGGTGCAGCCGCGCATCGACGCGGGCACGCTGGTGGAGATGCCGTTCGAGAACCTGAGCAACGGCACGGCGCTCTGGGTGGACGTGGTCTGGTCCAAGGAACGGCCCCTGGGCCTGGGCGCCCGGCGCTTCGTGGAGCTGATGTCGCACGATGCGCACCGAGCCGGGCATCCGCCCGAGCAGGCCTGCTCCACGCCCGCCTCAGAACACGCGTGACTCCCCGTCCTGCGGGATCCACAGCCGGTGCTGCAGGCCGGCCTCTGCCGCCATCGCAGCCAACCCGGCCCGGGTCGTGGGGCAATGGTCGAGTGCCTCCAGGTGGTTGGCCACCACCATGCCGGGCGCCAGCGCACAGGCCTCGATCACGTCGCGCCCGTCCATCAGGATCTCGCCTCCCAGGTCGAAGCGTGCGCCGCCCGCCGGCAACACCGCCACGTCGGGGCGCAGCCGCGTGAGGCAGTCGCGCACCTCGGGGGTCAGCACCGTGTCGCCGGCGATGTAGGCACTGGGTTCGCCCGGCATCTCGATCAGGTAGCCATGGCCGTGCTCCATCAGGCGGCCGACCCAGCCGCGCCCATGCAGGCAGGCGATGGGCGTGATGTGCCCGCGGCCCAGAAAGGGCTGGCGGCCGGCGCCCGACAGGGGCTGCACCGCCAGGCCGCGCGTGGCCAGGTGGTCGGCATCGCGGGGCATGCACAGGACGGGCGTGCCGCGCCCGCGCAGGAACTGCTTGCCCGCCCGGTCCAGGTGGTCGAAGTGGCCGCGCTGGCAGTGGGTGATGAGGGCGTGGGTCACGCGGGAGAGCACGGTCTCGCTGCCGCCCGGCAGTTCCACCACCGGGTTGCGGCGGCGCGTGCCGCCCAGGTAGCGCAGCGTGGGCAGGCCGCCCCGGGGCGACAGCATGGGGTCGACGAGCAGGGCCACGGGTGCGTCCCCGGCGGTGAATTCGAGCACGATGGTGGCGTTGCGCAGTTGGGTGATCTTCATGGGGTGGATGCAGGAGGCAAGGGATGAAGCCCCATTGTTCGAAAGCGCTGGCTTGGTGAAAATGGCTGGAATGGACAATTCATTGCCAATCTCTGCCACACGCCCCCTGCACCTGGCCTTGTTGCTCTACGAGGGCTGCATGCCGGCGGGCCTGTTTGCCGCGGCCGACATGGCGCGCGCGGCCAACCTGCGCGCGGGCCGGCCGCTGTTCGACGTGCAGTGGGTGGGGCTGGGCCTGCAACCCGTGCCCACCTGGCAGGGGCCGGCGCTTTCGCCCACCGCCACCCTGGCCCAGGTGCAGGCCGATGCCGTACTGGTGCCGGGCCTGTGGCTGTCGGCACCCAGCCAGGTGCAGGCCCAGCTGCACCCGCTGCAGCCCCTGGTGCGTGCACTGCGCGCCCTGCCCCAGCGCACGCAGCTGTGGAGCTACTGCGCCGGCGTGCTGCTGCTGGCGGCCAGCGGGCGGCTCGATGGCCAACCGGCCACCGCCACCTGGTGGCTGCAGGCGGCGCTGGAACAGGAGTTTTCGGCCGTGCACTGGCGCCTGGACGAGCCGCTGGTGACCACCACATCGGCCACCACGGCCGCAGGGGCCAGCGGCTACCTGCCGCTGATGCTGCACGCGCTGGCGGCCCGGCTGCCGCCCCAGGCCCTGCAGGACCTGCAGGAGGTGCTGGTGCTGCCCCGCCCGCGCGCCACGCACCCGGTGTTTGCCGGGCTCGACCTGGTGGCCCAGGCGGAGCCCGCGCTGCGCAAGGCCATGCTCTGGGTGCAGCGCAGCCCCGCCCAGGGCCTCAGCCTGGGCGATCTGGCGGCGGCCATGCACCTGTCCACCCGCACCCTGGCACGCCGGGTGCGCGCGCACACCGGCCTGTCTGCGGCACACTGGATGCGCCGCATCAAATTGCGGCAGGCCGCGGACGCCCTGTGCCAGACCCGCCACCCGCTCAAGCGCATCGCCCAGGACCTGGGCTTTGCCAGCGAGGCGGGCCTGCACCGGGCCTTCACCCATGCCACCGGCCAGACGCCCCTGGCCTACCGCATGGCCCATGGCAACCACTGACGTCCCCTTCGATCGCCCTATTCACCGGAGATGCACACCATGAACCCCTTCCAGAGCAGCAGCAAGGCCTTGGGCGAGCGCTGGGCGGCCTGGCAGCCCAAGGCGGGCAGCAAGAAAGGCAAGGCCGCCTCCCTGGCCGACTGGGACCCGGGCGCCAAGCCGTTTTCCGGCGGCAGCAAGGCCGAGGACAAGGCCGCCGTGGAGGCCCTGGCGCTGGAGCTCGATGCGCTGCAGAACCTGTTCTATGCCGACAGGCGCTACAAGCTGCTGGTGGTACTGCAGGGCACCGACACCTCGGGCAAGGACGGCACCATCCGCGGCGTGTTCGGGCGCATGAGCGCCCTGGGTGTGCGCACCGTGGGCTGGAAGGCGCCGACCGAGACCGAGCGCGCGCACGACTACCTCTGGCGCATCCACCAGCAGGTGCCGCAGGACGGCGAGATCACGGTGTTCAACCGCAGCCAGTACGAGGACGTGCTGGTGCCCGTGGTCAACGGCTGGATCACGCCCGATCAGCAGCAGCAGCGCCTGGCGCACATCAACGACTTCGAGCGCATGCTCAGCGAGACGGGCACCATCGTGCTCAAGTTCCTGCTGCACATCAGCCCCGAGGAGCAGCGCCTGCGCCTGCAGGAGCGGCTGGACGACCCGGCCAAGCACTGGAAGTTCAGCATGGGCGACATCGAGGTGCGCAAGCAGTGGAAGGACTACCGCCGGGCCTACGACACGCTGCTCGCCGCGACGCACACGCCCTGGGCGCCCTGGACCATCGTGCCCGCCGACTCCAAGACCCACCGCAACCTGATGATCGCCACCGTGCTGCGCCAGGTGCTGCAGAACCTGGAGCTGCGCTACCCGCCCGGCGACCCGCAGCTCGCGGGCTTCAAGGTGGAGTGAGTCCGCAACCCCGCCGCAACCCCCTAGAGACAGGGTTCGTGGGGGTCCCAACGGGGGATCGCCATGTTATGCATGAGACGCATAACCCTGTAACACTATGGCCTTGGACAGGTTTCGGAGGCAGGCATAAGCTTCGCGGCTTGAACTGATCCCACAAGGAAATCACCATGTCCAAGTCCTCCGGCGCTCCGGCCACCGCCTCTTCTCCGGGCGCCGTGCACACCCTGCCTTCCTACCTCCAAGCGGACAACCTCGGTCCCTGGGGCATCTACCTGCAGCAGGTCGATCGCGTCACCCCCTACCTGGGCCACCTGGCCCGCTGGGTAGAGACCTTGAAGCGCCCCAAGCGCGCGCTGATCGTGGACGTGCCGATCGAGCTGGACAACGGCACCATCGCCCACTTCGAGGGCTACCGCGTGCAGCACAACACCTCGCGCGGCCCGGGCAAGGGCGGCGTGCGCTTCCACCAGGATGTGACGCTGTCGGAAGTGATGGCCCTGTCGGCCTGGATGTCGATCAAGAACGCGGCGGTGAACGTGCCCTACGGCGGCGCCAAGGGCGGCATCCGCGTGGACCCCAAGAAACTCTCGCTCGGTGAACTGGAGCGCCTGACGCGCCGCTACACCAGCGAGATCGGCATCATCATCGGCCCCTCCAAGGACATCCCCGCTCCGGACGTCAACACCAACGGCCAGATCATGGCCTGGATGATGGACACCTACTCCATGAACGTGGGTTCCACGGCCACCGGCGTGGTGACGGGCAAGCCCGTGGACCTGGGAGGCTCGCTGGGCCGCGTGGAAGCCACCGGCCGTGGCGTGTTCACCGTGGGCGTGGAGGCCGCCAAGCTGACCGGCCTGGCCCTCGACGGTGCCCGCGTGGCCGTGCAGGGCTTCGGCAATGTGGGCGGCATCGCCGGCAAGCTGTTCGCCGAGGCCGGCGCCAAGGTCGTGGCCGTGCAGGACCACACCGGCACCATCTTCAACAGCAATGGCCTGGATGTGCCCGCCCTGCTGGCCCACGTGAAGATCCGCGGCGGCGTGGGCGGCTTTGCCGGCGCCGAGACCATGCAACCCGAAGAGTTCTGGAGCGTGGACTGCGAGATCCTGATCCCTGCCGCGCTGGAAGGCCAGATCACCAAGGACAACGCCGGCAAGATCAGGGCCAAGCTGGTGATCGAAGGCGCCAACGGCCCCACCACCCCCGAGGCCGACGACATCCTCAACGACAAGGGCGTGCTGGTGCTGCCCGACGTGATCGCCAACGCCGGCGGCGTGACGGTGAGCTATTTCGAATGGGTGCAGGACTTCTCCAGCTTCTTCTGGAGCGAGGACGAGATCAATGCCCGCCTGGTGCGCATCATGCAGGAGGCCTTCGCCGGCGTCTGGCAGATCGCCCAGGAGCACAAGGTCAGCCTGCGCACGGCCACCTTCATCGTGGCCTGCCAGCGCATCCTGCACGCCCGCGAGATGCGTGGTCTGTACCCCTGACCTGAAGCCCCCCTGAGTCGCTTCGCGCCTTCCCCCCAGAGGGGGGACGCCCCCAGCGCGGCGGGGCGGCCCTTGCGCGGGGGCGCTGGCATGGGCCGCGCCCGTCTCATGCATCGCGGGTGGCGCGTAGCGCTATGGTCAAGTGAAAAGGAACGGAGCGGAGCAGCAACGAGCTGCTCTGCTCCAAAAGCAACCGCCAGCGGCCCACCAGGCCCTGGCGGTTTTTTTCTTGGGTGGGGTGTGCTGTTGCGCCCGGGCGACGCCCGAATGGGGGTGTCCGCGCCTGTTGTCGGCCAGAAACAACCGCCTGGCCGCCCTGGAAACAGGCAGATACGCGACCACACAAATGGAGACGTTTGTCCCCAAAGCTGCGTGGGAGACTGACTGCCTGCCTCTTTGCCCTCCAGGAGACAACGGTGGCCCTCCCTTCCCTGCGCAGCGCCGTGGCGCGCTTCATGCTGAACCGGCTTCGCACCGCCCGTTCGGTGGCCCGCCTGGCCTACCGCCTGCATGGCAAGAAGCCGGCGCTCATCGACCGGCGCGGCACCCTGACCTACCAGCAACTGCATGAGCGCGTGCTGCGCCTGCACGGCTGGATGCAGGCCCAGGGCGTCAAGCAGGGCGACATCGTCTTCACCTGGTTGCCCGAGACCGGCGAGCAATACGAGACGCGTCTGGCCACGTTCGAGAACGGCACCATCTTCGCAAGCTTTCACAAGCACCTGTCGGCACAGGCCGCGCTCGACACCCTGCTGCGCGTGAAGCCCGCCGTGTTCATCCACGACCCGGCGCTCAGCGAGCCCATCCTGGCCACCGTGCGCGAGCGCATGCCCGGCCTGCACATCCTGGCCATCGGCAAGCCCTACGAGGAGGCGCTGGCCCAGGCCACGCCCACGCGCGGCACGGCCAGGGTGCACGAGGACGAGGTGTTCGCGCTGCACATGACCTCGGGCACCACGGGCCTGCCCAAGGCCATCGGCTACACCCACCGCAAGTACCTGGACAGCGTGCGCTTCATCGCCCAGTCCATCAACTTCACGCCCCCGGCGAGCGGCCAGGACATCAACATGCTGGGCCTGCCGATCACCGGCCCGGGCTCGGGCCTGGTGCTGCCCACGCTGCTGTCGGGCGCGGTGCTGGTGATGCCCGAGAACTTCCGCTCGGCCACGCTGGCCGGGCTGATCGAGCGCCACAAGGTCTCACGCGCTTTTCTCTCGCCCTCGGCCATCATCGACCTGCTGGACGACCCGGACCTGCCGCGTTACCGCCTTTCCTCGCTCAGCCACGTGCCCTACGGCTCGGAGATGATGCCCGCGCCCAAGATCGCCGAGGCGATTCGCCGCTTCGGGCCCATCTTCCAGCAGGGCTATGGCTGCCTGGAGGCACTGCCACCCATCACCTGGCTGCTGCCGCACGAGCATGTGGACGCGAGCGGCGCGCCGCTGGGCCTGGACATCCTGTCGTCCGTGGGCCGCGTGATGCCGGGCGTGCAGGTGGTGATCCGCAGCGACGATTTCGAGCCCCTGCCCCAAGGCCAGATGGGCCTGGTCACGGTGCAGACACCGGTGCGCTTCGACCGCTACTGGCACGACCCCGAGAAGACCGCCGAAACCCTGCGCGATGGCTGGGTGGTGATGGGCGACATGGGCTACTTCGACGAGGCTGGCTACCTGCATGTGCTGGGCCGCAGCGCCGACCGCGTGCGCAAGGGCGGCCAGCTGCTCAACCCGCGCGAGGTGGAAGAGGTCACGCACCAGCACCCCGCCGTCAAGGAATGCTGCCTGGTGCAGCATGGCGAGCAGGCCGTGCTGGTGGCCAGCCTGCGCCAGAGCTGGCGCGCCGAGCACAACTGGCATGCGCTGGAGCACGACATCACCGAGTACCTGGCCGAAAACCTGCGCGCAGAACTGCAACCCGACCGCGTGCGCATCGTTCCCGAGATCCCGCGCAGCTTCCTCAACAAGATGCTGCGCCGTGAAGTGCGCGCCATGCTCGATGCCGAGGAGCCGGTGGCCGAACCGGCGCACGCGCTGTGAGCGGGCACGCCACCCCCCAGGCCACCCCACCGATGCTGACGCTGGGCACCAAGCTCAGCTACGCCGTGGGCAATGTGGGCTTGCAGATGCTGATCGCGGCCATGGGCTTTCTGCTCATGATCTTCTACACCGACGTGGCCCTGGTGCCGCCGGCCGTGGCGGGCGCCGCGCTGCTGGTGGGCAAGGTGTGGGACACCATCAACGACCCGCTCTTTGGCTGGGTGACGGACCGCACGCGCTCGCGCTGGGGCCGCCACCGCGTGTACCTCATCTACGGCGCCATTCCGCTGGCCGTGGTGGCCGCCGCGGTGTGGATGGTGCCACCCGGGCTGTCCCCCGTGGCGGCCTTCCTGTGGATCGCCATCACCTACACGCTGTTCGATACGCTGATGACGCTGGTGCAGCTGCCCTACCAGGCCATGGCCGCCAACCTCACGCGCGACTACGACGAGCGCACCAGCCTCACGGCCTTTGCCTCGCTGGGCGCGTTGATCGGCTTTTTCGCGGGCAGCGTGCTCATGCCGGTGCTGGTGCGCGCCACGCCCGATGCGCGCACGGGCTATGCGCTGGCCGGGGCCTGCTTTGGCCTGGCCGCCGGCATGGCCGTGGCCGTGGTGGCCTGGCGCGTGCGCGAGCCCGTAGCCGACGAAGCCGCCCCCCCGGCCGACCCGGCACCCGCCTGGGATTCCGTGCGCCGCACCCTGCGGAGCACGCTGCACAACCGGCCCTTTTTGCTGCTGGTGAGCGCGGCCGGTCTGGTGCGCCTGGGCCTCACGCTGGTGCAGGGCGCACTGGCCTACTTCGTGATCTACCAGCTGCAGGGCACGCAGGGGGACCTGCCGCGACTCATGGCCATCCTGCTCGGGGTGGTGGGGGTTTCGCTGTTCGCCTGGAAGCGCGTGGTCGACCGCTGGGAAAAGAACCGTGCCTACATCCTGGGCCTGGTGTTCAGCGCCGCAGGCCTGGTCGTGCTCTACTGGATCCAACCGGGGCAGCAGGGCATGCTGGCCGCCGTGCTGGCGCTGATTGGCATCGGCATGGGGGCACACTGGATCGTGCCCTACGCCATGGTGCCCGACACCATCGACCATGGCCACATGCTGGCCGGCGAGCGCACCACGGGCATGTACTACGGCCTGTACGGCCTGGTCGACAAGATCGCGCGCACCCTGGCCACCGTGGTCGTGGCCGCCGTGCTGGACTGGACGCACTACGTGCCCAACGTCGCGCAGAGCCCATTGGCGCTGCAGGGCATACGCACCATGACCGGGCTGCTGCCCGCCCTGTGCCTGGCCCTGGCGATTCCGCTGCTGCTGGCCTACCCGATCACGCGCGAGCGCCACGGCGAAATCCGCCGCAGCGTGGGCGATGTGCGCGACAGCCAGTTCGCCAGCTGAGGTTCAGGCGGCCGGCCCTGCCGGCAGGGTGGGAACCACCGGGTCCACCCAGCGCAGCGCCAGGCAGAACGGCTGCGCACAGGGCGAACGGCCGGCGTAAGGGCAGCCGGCCACCTCGCACAGCGGCCGGTCGCGCTCGCGGTCTTCATCGACCGGCAGGTGGCCGCTGGCCTGGAGCACGGCCATCTGCGTCCAGGGGTCCAGGCGCTGGCCTGGCGAGAGCAGCATCTCGCGCCCATAGACCGAGGCGGGCAGCTGGGCCTGGAAGTCCAGCACCAGCAGCGCACTGGTGCGCACGGCCGCCGCTGCCCCCGCCGGTTCCAGCCCCTGCAGCACCAGGGCAAACACCCCCGATTGCAGGGTTGGGGCATTGCCGGAAAACGGTATCTGCAACGGCGCGGGCGGCGTCGTGGCTACGGCCGCTGGGGGTGCCGGCTGCGACGCCATCCAGGGAACCGGCACGCGCAGGGTCAGCGCAAAGCCGCGCGGCCCCTCGGGGGTCTGCACCGTGCCCTGGCGCACCAGCCAGGTCTGCAACGGCGGCTGCCCGGGTTCGGCCTCGCCCTTCTCCAGCGCATGGGCCAGACCCACGGGCCAGGGCTGGGCTGCAAGCACGCGCTGGGGCATGCCGCTGCCCTCGGTGAGCTGCGCCACCATGGCGCCCACCATGCGCAGCGCCGGGGGATCCAGCCCTTCGGCTGGCCAGGCAGCCGCCGCAAGCGGTGCTGCTGCTGCGGCAGGCGGCGCTGCCACGGGGCTGCCCGGTGCCAACGCAGCCGGCAGCGGGCTGCGTGCCGCTGCGCCCGCCGTTGCGGCTGCCGCATTGCCGCGCGGGTCAAAGCCCGCACCCAGGGGGCCCCGCGCCTGCGGTGAAATACTGGCCTTGTCGGCCGGTGCGGGAGTCGGTGCCGGGGCCGCGCCGGGCACGGGCGCCACTGCGGGCGCCGGGGGCGCGGCATCGCCCAACGGAAACGGTGCACGCGCCGGAGCCGCCTTGTCGGTTCCGAGCAGCGCGGCCTGGCGCTGCAGCGCCGCCTCGGCCAGGAACTGGGCCACGGGCGGCAGTGCGCCAGGGCGGGAGGGGTCGATGGGTGAGGCCATGCGGGCGGTGGGGTGAAGGCCCGATTCTGGAGCGATTCAGCGCCGCTGAACAGCGGCGCGCGGCCCCCGACCGCCCGGCCTGCGTCAGAATCCGGCTTGCCCGCCCGCCATGCCACCACCCTCCCCGCCTTCCCCTGCGCCCCATCCCTGGGTGGCTTCGCTCCTGCTCACGGCGGTGGCCGGTTTCCTGCTGCTGAGTGCCGCGCTGTTTGCGCCCAGCTGGGAGCGCGCCTTCCGTTCCGACGCCTCGCCCGCCGCCTGGCTCTCAAGCGCGCTGCTGCTCACCCTGGCCGCCACTGCGCTGCGGCTCACGGCCGAGCGCGCCCTGCCCTGGCGGCTCGGTGCCTGGCTGGTGCTCTCCTTCGGCGTGCTGGCGCTCGACGAACAGTTCATGCTGCACGAGCTGTGGAAAATCCGCTGCATCGAATGGACTGCCGCCTGCCAATCGGGCTGGGTGCGCGAGGCGCCCCTGCTCGCCGTGGGCGTGGTCGGCGTGGCCACGCTGGCCTGGCTGCACCGGGCGCTCAGCCACCGCAGCACGCAGGCGCTGATGTGGGCCGGGCTGCTGGTGGGCCTGTGGGCAATTGTGGTGGACCAGTGGCCCGGCGTTCCGCCCGCGCTGGAAACCTTCGAGGAAGTGTTCGAGGTATTCGCCGAGGCCCTGGTGCTGGCGGCACTGCTGCGCCAGCCAGCGCCCTAGTTCAGGTGCATTCCTGGTCGATCCAGCGGCCGGCGGGAAACCACTGGCCGCCGACGTTGAGGTACCAGTGGTGGGCAAAGACCGGGTGGCCCGACATTTCGCCCTTGGTCGGTACCTCGAAGCGCAGGATGTCGGTGATGCCGTCGCGGTCGAGGTCGATTTCGTAGGCCACCACGGCGGTCTGGATGCGCACCGGCTTCGGAACCTCGGGCGGGGCCGCCGGGAGGGTCCAGCCCGTGGGGTGGCGCTGGGCCTTCACCGCCGCGGCGCTGGCGGGCAGCTCGTTCGTGCTGACCAGACGGGTGAGCACCTGCGCCGTTTCCGGCAGGCGCGCATAGCGCTTGACGGGGACGACCTCGTCCCCCTCGGCCCCTGGGTCCTCGAACGCCGGGCCGGTGTAGTTGCCGCCGCAGTAGAAGTCCGCATTGTCGATCTGCCAGCTGCGCTTGCGCAGGGCCTGTGCACCCACGAGGCCCCGCTGCGTGACGGCATAGATGGTGAGCGGCGGATCGAAGACCAGGTCGGCCGCCCCCACATCCCAGAAGCCGGTGACGAACTCGATCTCCGGCCCGCTGTGGCGGTTGTAGCGGCCCATGGGCGCCGCTGTGGGCACCACGGCAATGCGGCTGCCGGCCACGGCGGCCAGGCCGTCGGCTTCGGTCTCGTGCAGCAGGGCGACCTCGCCATGGCGCTTGAAGCGCGAGGGCGCAATGGGTTGCAGGGCCATGCGCAGGCCAGGCAACTGGAGGTCGGCGACAGGGTTGGGCACGGGCTTGCCGCGCGCGATCTCATGGGCCGTGTCGAGCAGCACGCCGGCACGCAACAGGCGCTTGGCGGCGTCGAACTCCGGCCGGGCCGGGTAGCGCACCTCGGCCCCTTCCGCATGGGTCTTCGCCAGCGCCGGCAACTGCAGCGCCGCCGGGCGGGGCAAGGCATTGCCATAGGCACGCAGGCGGTTGGGCGATGGTGCCACCCAGAAGGCGCGGGCCGGGTCCTTGGCGGCCTGGGCCAGCGTGAGCGGCTGCGCCGCCAGCAGGTTGCAGGCCATGTGCGACTGGAAGGGGATGAAGCGGATCACCTCGCCCTTGCCATCGGGGTTGAGCCGGCTGTCCCCGGTATAGAACACCTCGCACCAGCCGTCCTGCTCGGCCAGCAGGCGCACCTGGGTGTTGGCCGGCAACTGCGCCTCCACGCGGGCATCGGGCCGGGGCCGTTCGCGCAGGTTGACCCAGGAGCCCTGCACATGGCGCACCGGGGGCTCGGGCCCCAGCTGGGCGCCGGCACCCGGCACCCACAGGGCGGCGACCGCAAGGGCGGCCAGGGAGAAAAGTCCTGCCCGCCGCCGCATCACGCCACCAGCTCGGGAGCCGCTGCCGGCTGTTCCACCACGCGCGCCAGCAGCGCACCCGCGTAGCGCGCAGGCAGCGGGATCCACACGCGCACCGGATTGCCCTGGGCCACGGCCACGGGCTGGCCGTGCACGTCGTGCATGCGCTCGAGGCGCAGCTGGATGTTGCCGCTGGGGTGCAGCACCTCCAGCAGGTCGCCCACGGCGAAGTGGTTCTTGGTCTCCACCTGCACCCAGTCGCCCGCCAGGCCCACGGCCTCCTGGCCTTCGGCGCCCAGCACCTCCCCTGCGAACTGGCTGCGCTGGGTGGCCGAATGGCCGCTGATGTAGTTCTGGTAGTCCTGGCTCGGGCGGCGTTCCAGCAGGCCGCCGGTGTAGCCGCGGTTGGACAGGCCTTCGAGCTCCAGCAGCAGCTCGGGGTTGAACGGCCGGCCGGCCACGGCATCGTCGATGGCGCGGCGGTAGACCTGGGCGGTGCGCGCCACGTAGTACAGGCTCTTGGTGCGGCCCTCGATCTTGAGCGAGTCCACGCCGATCTGCGCCAGCCGCGCCACATGCTCCACGGCGCGCAGGTCCTTGCTGTTCATGATGTAGGTGCCGTGCTCGTCCTCCATGATGGGCATGAGCTGGCCGGGGCGACCCAGTTCCTCGATCAGGTAGACCTTGTCGGCCTTGGGGTGGCGCTGGCCGTTGCCGGTGGTGGAAAACGACTGTTCGGCCTTCTGCTGCGCGGCCTCGAAGTTGAAGTCGCCTTCCATCTTCTGCGCAATGGCTTCACCCGTGGTGGGGTCGACCTCGGCATCGTGCGTGGCGTAGCTCCAGCGGCAGGCGTTGGTGCAGGTGCCCTGGTTGGGGTCGCGGTGGTTGAAATAGCCGCTGAGCAGGCAGCGGCCCGAATAGGCGATGCACAGCGCGCCGTGCACGAAGACCTCGAGCTCGATGTCGGGGCATTCCTGGCGGATCTTCTCGATCTCGTCCAGGCTCAGCTCGCGCGAGAGGATGATGCGTTCCACCCCCATCTTCTGCCAGAACTTCACGGCCGCCCAATTGGTGGTGTTGGCCTGCACCGAGAGGTGCACGGGCACCTCGGGCCACTTTTCCTTGACCATCATGATCAGGCCGGCGTCGGCCATGATGAGGGCGTCGGGTTGCAGGTCGATCACGGGCTCGATATCGCGCAGATAGGTGCGGATCTTGTCGTTGTGCGCGATCAGGTTGCTGGTCACGAAGAACTTCTTGCCGCGCGCATGCGCCTCCTCGATACCCTGGCGGATCTGCTCCAGGCGGAACTCGTTGTTGCGCGCGCGCAGCGAGTAGCGCGGCTGGCCCGCGTACACCGCATCGGCGCCGAAATCGTAGGCCGCGCGCATCTTGTCGAGCGAGCCGGCGGGCAGCAGCAGTTCAGGGGCTTTGAGGGTGCTCATCGGGGCCATCCAATCTCGTTGTGTGTTGTTCAGCGCAGCACCGGCATGGCGATGGCCTGCGGGAATTCCTCGCCATCGAAGGCCTTGTCGCCCTCGGCATCGGCCACGCCATTGGCCACCAGGCCCTGGAAGTCGAAGTGGCGCGGGTCCATGAAGTGCGAGGGCACCAGGTTGCGCAGCGCCACGGCCATGTTCTCGATGCGGCCGGGGTACAGCTGCTGCCAGTCGCGCAGCATCTGCCCGATCTGCTTGCGCTGCAGGTTCTCCTGGCTGCCGCACAGGGTGCAGGGGATGATGGGGAAGGCGCGCAGTTCGGCCCAGCGCGCGAGGTCGTCCTCGGCCACATAGGCCAGTGGGCGGATGACGAGGTGGTCACCGCGGTCGCTTTGCACCTTGGGCGGCATGCCCTTGAGCTTGCCGCCGAAGAACATGTTGAGGAAAAAGGTCTGCAGCATGTCGTCGCGGTGGTGGCCCAGCGCGATCTTGGTGCAACCGAGCTCGTCGGCCACGCGGTACAGGATGCCCCGGCGCAGGCGGCTGCACAGACTGCACATGGTCTTGCCCTCGGGCACATGCTGCTTGACCACACTGTAGGTGTCGCGCGTCTCGATGTGGAAGGGCACGCCCAGCCCCGCCAGGTAGTCGGGCAGCACCTGGGCCGGAAAACCCGGCTGCTTCTGGTCGAGGTTGACGGCGATGAGTTCGAAGCGGTTCCCGTTGCGCTGCTGCAGCATGCGCAGCACGTCGAGCATGCCGTAGCTGTCCTTGCCGCCCGAGACGCAGACCATCACCTTGTCGCCATCGGCGATCAGGCCGAAGTCGGCGATCGCCTGGCTGACCTGGCGCACCAGGCGCTTTTCGAGCTTGATGGCCTCGCGGTCCGTGCTGCCCGCCACGGGGACGGGTGGTGCGGTGTCGGCGGGCAAGGTAGGGGTGTCGGTCAGCATGGCAGGCAGGGGGAATCACGACCGCAGCCAATGCTGCGGCCCAAGTTTGCTATGGTATGCATAGCATCCGGCGATGGCCAAGCCATCGCCAGGTTCGATTTTCGTACAGACGGGCCCTGCGGCCCGGGGAATCAGGCTTCGGCGGGGTAGAACATCTTGCGCGCGGGCACCGTCTCCACGGCGCGCGCAATGGCGCCGATGTGGTCCGGCGTGGTGCCGCAGCAGCCGCCCACGATGTTCACCAGGCCCTCGGCCGCGAATTCGTGCACCAGCCGGCTCGTGACCTCGGGGGTCTCGTCGAAGCCGGTGTCGCTCATGGGGTTGGGCAGGCCGGCGTTGGGGTAGCAGCTGATGAAGGTGTCTTCCGCGACGCGGTTGAGCTCCTGGATGTAGGGGCGCATCAGCGTGGCGCCCAGGGCGCAGTTCAGGCCGATGGCCAGCGGCCGCGCATGGCGCACGCTGTTCCAGAAGGCCGTGACGGTCTGGCCCGAGAGGATGCGGCCCGAGGCGTCGGTCACCGTGCCGCTGATGATGATGGGCAGGCGCTCGCCGCTGTGCTCGAAGTACTCGTCGATGGCGAACAGCGCGGCCTTGGCGTTCAGGGTGTCGAAGATGGTCTCGACCAGCAGCACGTCGCTGCCGCCCTCGACCAGGGCCTGGGTCTGCTCGTAGTAGGCGGCGCGCAGTTGCTCGAAATCGATGTTGCGCGCGCCCGGGTCGTTCACGTCGGGGCTGATGCTGGCCGTCTTGGGCGTGGGGCCCAGGGCGCCGGCCACGAAGCGCGGCTTGTCGGGCGTGCTGTACTTGTCGCAGGCGGCGCGGGCCAGTTGGGCGGATTTGAGGTTCATCTCGCGCGCCAGGTCAGCCATGTGGTAGTCCTCCTGCGCGATGGTGGTCGCACCGAAGGTGTTGGTCTCGATCAGGTCGGCGCCCGCGGCCAGGTAGCGCTCGTGGATGTCGCTGATCACGTCGGGCCGGGTCAAGCTCAGGAGCTCGTTGTTGCCCTTGACGTCGTAGGCGAAGTCCTTGAAACGCTCGCCCGCGCCGCCGGGGCCGGTGTAGCCCTCGCCCCGGTACTGCGCCTCGCCCAGCTTGAAGCGCTGGATCATGGTGCCCATGGCGCCGTCGAGGATGGCGATGCGTTGGGCGAGGATGTCGGGCAGCTGTTGCGCGCGGGTGTAGTGGAGGGCTTGCATCCCGCTATTGTAGAAAGTGCGGCTTGCCCCCTGCTCGCCCGAGCCAGTTACCCCTCCTGGCCTGAAGCCGCCACGTCGAGGAAGCTGCGCAGCGCCGGGCTCACCGCATCCCGGTGCCAGGCCAGCACCCCCACCGTCGGGTGGTGCAGGCCGGCAATGGGCACAAAGCGCACCCCCTGCGCCCCCGCGCGCGCCATGGCGGCCGGCACCAGGGCCACGCCCATGCCCAGGGCCACCAGCGCCACCACCGTGAGCCACTGGCGCGCCGCATGGCGCGTGTGGGGGTGGATGCCGGCGCGGTGGAACAGCGCGATCACGTTGTCGTGGTTGGCGGGCGCCACGTCGCGCGAGAACATCACGAAGGTCTCGGCAGCCAGCGCCTGCAGGTCCAGGGCCG
Organism: Acidovorax sp. FW305-C-20-28; assembly: GCF_058783375.1. Classification (NCBI taxonomy): domain Bacteria; kingdom Pseudomonadati; phylum Pseudomonadota; class Betaproteobacteria; order Burkholderiales; family Comamonadaceae; genus Acidovorax; species Acidovorax sp. FW305-C-20-28. The sequence continues at coordinate 39,739 of NZ_JBYSYM010000001.1, forward strand.
CCGCCTGCGCCATCGCATGGCCTTCGGGCAGGCAGCAGACGAAATGGTCCTCGGCCAGCGGCAGGCTGGCCAGCGGTTCTGGCACCACGCTGCTGTTGATGAAGCCGGCGTGCAGCTGGCGGTGCAGCAGCGCTTCGAGCTGCTCGCCGGTGGACATCTCGCGCAGCTGCACCTCGATGCCCGGGGCCTGCGCACTAAAGGCGCGCACGATGGCCGGCATGTCGCGGTAGACCATGGAGCCGGTGAAGCCGATGTCGAGCCGCCCGCGCAGCCCCGCGGCCACGGCGCGCGCCGTCTCGCCCGCACGCGCCACGCGGTCCAGCACCACGCGCACCTCGGCCAGGTAGGCGTGGCCCGCAGGGGTGAGCGCCACGTGCTTGCTGCTGCGCTCAAACAGCTTCACGCCCAGTTCGTCCTCCAGCGCCTTGATGCCCGAGCTCAGCGGCGGCTGCGTGATGGCCAGGCGCTCGGCCGCACGGCCGAAGTGCAGCTCTTCGGCCAGCACGGCAAAATAGCGCAGCAGGTACAGCTTCATGCGCGCATCATGCCCCACGTGAAGGGGCATGGGACGGTCTTCTTGCGCGATGGTCAAAGCGGCTCACAAAGCTCAGCGCAGCGGTTCTGGCTAGGCGCTGCGTCGCAGGCAGTACGAGTAGTACGACAAGACGCGGCAACGACGCCAGAAGAGCTTTTTGAGTCGCTCAGTACGACTTGGGCAGGCCCAAGACCTTCTCGGCTATGAAGCACAGGATGAGCTGCGGGCTCACGGGCGCCAGGCGCGGTATCCAGGATTCGCGCAGGTAGCGCTCCACATGGTATTCCTTGGCGTAGCCCATGCCGCCATGGGTGAAGATGGCGCGCTCGCAGGCGTGGTAGCAGGCCTCGGCCGCGAGGTACTTGGCGCTGTTGGCCTCGGCCGCGCAGGGCAGGTGCTGGTCGTAGAGCCAGGCGGCCTTGTGCACCATGAGGTGCGCGGCTTCCAGCTCTATCCACGACAGGGCCAGCGGGTGCTGCACGCCCTGGTTCTGGCCGATGGGGCGGCCGAACACCTCGCGCTCGTTGGCATAGCCGGCGGCGCGCGCCAGCGCGGCGCGGCCCAGGCCCACGGCCTCGCTGGCGATCAGGATGCGCTCGGGGTTCAGGCCGTGCAGGATGTAGCTGAAGCCCTTGCCTTCTTCCCCCACCCGGTCTTCCACGGGGATGCGCAGGCCGTCGATGAAGACCTGGTTGGAGTCCACGCACTTGCGCCCGAGCTTGTCGATCTCGCGCACCTCGACCGTGCTGCGGTCCAGGTCGGTGTAGAACAGGCTCAGGCCCTCGGTGCCCGAGCATTCCTCCACCGGCGTGGTGCGTGCCAGCAGCAATATCTTGTTGGCCACCTGGGCCGTGCTGATCCAGACCTTCTGGCCGTGCACCACGTAGTGGTCGCCCTGGCGCACGGCGCGGGTCTTGAGCTTCAGGGTGTTCAGGCCGGTGTTGGGTTCGGTCACGCCGAAGCAGGCCCGGTCGCGGCCCGCGATCAGCGGCGGCAGCCAGCGCGCCTTCTGTTCCTCGGTGCCGAAGACCACCACCGGGTGCAGGCCGAAGATGTTCATGTGCACCGCCGAGGCGCCCGACAGGCCCGCGCCCGTGGCCGCGATGGTGTGCATCATCAGCGCGGCTTCGCTGATGCCCAGGCCCGCGCCGCCGTAGGCTTCGGGCATGGCGATGCCGAGCCAGCCCGCATCGGCGAGCGCGCGGTGGAAATCCTCCGGAAAGCCGCCTTCGCGGTCCTTGCGGAGCCAGTAGTCGGCATCGAAAGGGGCGCAGACGCGCTCGATGGCATCGCGGATCTGTTCGTGTTCGGGGGAGAGGGCGAAGTTCATGCGGACGCGGCGGCGGAAGAAGAAGCAACAGGGAAGCGGACCACCCGCTCGGGCGATTCGAGGTAAGGCGGGCTGTAGATGACCAGCAGCTTCACCGGCGTCTCGCTGGTCACGGTGAAGACATGCGCCACATCGGCCGGGAAGAAGCACATGTCGCCCGGCAGCATGTCGAACACCTCGCCCGCCACCTCGGCGCGGGCCGCGCCCTCCAGCAGGTAGCAGGCCTGCTCGACGCCGGGGTGGGCATGGGGCAATGCGCCGCCGCCCGCGTGCAGGGTGCCCAGCAGCACCTCCATCTGGCTGGCGCCCACGGTCTCGGGGCCGATGAGCCGCTGGTTGTGCGTGTGCTGGTGGTTGGCCGGCTGGTAGGCGGGCACCCCGGCGCTGCGCACCAGGTAGCGGGGTGAAGGGGCAGAGGTGGTCATGCGGTGTCTCCGGCAGGCAGGTGGCAGGCGCCCTGGGCCAACAGGGCGTCGATGTCGGTGGGGGCGTAGCCGGCCTCGGCCAGCAATTCGCGCGTGTGCTCGCCCAGCCGCGGGGCGGGTGCCAGTTCCCGCGCTGGCGGCGTACCGGACCAGCGCGTGGGGTGGGCCAGGGTGTGCAGCGGGCCTTCGCTCGGGTGCACGCTGTCCTGCAGGAAGCCGGTGGCGCGCAGCTGCACATTGGCCAGCAGGTCGGCCGGGGAGTTCATGGGCATGTTGGGCACATCGGCCGCGTCGAGCAGGGCGCGCCATTCGGCCGTGCTGCGGCCGCGCAGGATGCGCGCCACCTCGGCGTACACGGCGTCGATGTGCGCGGCGCGTGCGCCGTGGCTGGCAAAGCGCGGGTCGCGGCCCAGGCCCTCGGCTTCGCCGATGGCGGCGAAAAAGCTGCGCCAGTGCTTGTCGTTGTAGATCAGCACACAGAGCATGCCGTCGGCCGTGGCGTAGGGCTTGCGGTGCGCGGTGAGCAGCCGCGCATAGCCCGCATCGCCCTGCGGCGGATCGAAGCTCAGCCCTGCCATGTGGTCGCCCAGGACGAACTGGGCCATGGCCTCGAACATGGGCACGACGATGGCCTGGCCCTGGCCCGTCTTCTCGCGCGCATAGAGCGCGGCCGTCACGGCGTACACCGCGTGCAGCCCGGTCACGCGGTCCGACAGGGTGGTGGGCGCATAGGCGGGCTCGGGCGCGCCGTACTGCTGCATGAGCCAGGGGATGCCCGTGGCGCCCTGGATCAGGTCGTCGTAGGCCGGCCGGGCGGCATCGGGCCCCTCCTGGTCGAAGCCGCAGCAGCTCACGTGGATGAGGCGCGGGTTGCGCGCGGCCACCGCCGCGGCATCGAGCCCCAGCCTTGCCAGCGCCTGGGGCCGCACGTTGCTGATGAGCACGTCGCAGCCTTCGGCCAGGCGCAGGGCCGCCTCGCGCCCCGCCGGGTGCTTGAGGTCGAGCACGATGCTGCGCTTGCCGCCATTGGCGTGCAGGAAGATGTGGCCCATGCCCGGGTTGGCCATGGGGCCCACATGGCGCATGTTGTCGCCCTCGGGCGTCTCCACCTTGATGACCTCGGCGCCCAGTTGCGCCAGGATCTGCGTGGCGAACGGGCCCATGATGACGCTGGTGAGGTCGAGCACGCGCACGCCGGCGAGCGGGCCTGCTGCCGCTTGGGGCCTGGTGTCCTGCATGAAAAAGCTTCCTTCGCGGTGGTTCACTCGGGCTGGATGCCCGCCTGGCGGATCAGGGTGCGCCAGTGGGTCAGCTGGTCGGCCACATAGGTGGCGAACTCCTCGGGCGTCTTGCTCGGCCAGACCTGGAAGCCGATCAGCGCCAGCTTGTCCTGCGTGTCCTTGTCGGCCAGCACGGCCTGCAGCTCGGTGTTCAGGCGGTTCACCACGGCGGGCGGCATGCCCACCGGGCCGAAGATGCCGTTCCAGGAGGTCAGATCAAAGCCCTTGGCCGTCTGGCCGATGGGCGGCACGCCCGGCAGCAGCGGCGAGGGCTGGGCCGTGGTGATGCCCAGGGTGCGCACCTTGTCGCTCTTGAGCATGCTCATGCCCGAGCCCAGGTCGGCCACGTAGACCTGCACCTGCCCGCCCACCAGGTCCGTCATGGCCTGGGGACTGGACTTGTAGGGCACGCTCAGCAGGTCGATGCCGGCGATGTGCTTGATGCTCTCCATGGCCACCAGCGAGGTGCTGTTGGGCGTGGCGTAGCTGAGCTTGCCGGGGTTGGCGCGGGCGTGGGCGATCAGCTCGCCCAGGGTCTTGGCAGGTACCGAGGGGTGCACGGCCAGCGCGAACGGCAGCTCGCCCACGCGCGCCACGGGCGTGAAGTCCTTGATCGGGTCGTACTTGAGGGCGGTGTAGAGCGCGGGGTTGGCCGAGTGCGAGGTGTTGGTGGTCATGAACAGCGTGTAGCCGTCGGGCTTGGCCTTGGCGGCGATCTGCGCGGCCACCTGGGCATTGGCGCCGGGCTTGTTGTCCACCAGCACGGGCTGCTTGAGCCGCTCGGCCAGCTTCTGGCCCACGGTGCGGGCCACGGAATCGGTGCCGCTGCCGGCCGCGAACGGCACCACCAGGGTGATGGGGGCGCTCGGGTAGGCGCCGGCAGGCTGCTGCGCGAAGGCCGGCAGGGTGGCTGCGGCCACCAGGGCCGCGGCCAGCCAGCGGGCTCCAAAGGGATACTGCATGTCTTGTCTCCTGGATCGTTGGTCGACGCCCCTGTGCCGGGGCTGGGTCGCATCTTGGCGGCGGCAGCCATTTGCGTCCAATTGGATAATCGGACCGATCCATTCGCATCGCGAATCGTTGACCGTGGTGCCGGGTTGGCCCGTGCCACGCGTGCACACAGCGCACAATAGGCGCCTTTGCCCGCCGCCCCACCGGGGCCGCACGGGGCGCCTGAACACCCACCCGATCAGGCTGCAGCCCACAAAAGACCAAGCCATGCAGCTATCAAAAGGAGAGTCATTGAGTTTGTCACCCGCCCTCACCGTCCTGCACGACGTGTTCGGCTACGAGCAGTTCCGGGGCGCCCAGCAGGACATCGTCGAGCATGTGATCGGCGGCAGCGACGCCCTGGTGCTCATGCCCACGGGCGGCGGCAAGTCGCTGTGCTACCAGGTGCCGGCCATCGTGCGCCAGCGCCAGGGGCGCGGCGTGACCATCGTCATCTCGCCGCTGATCGCGCTGATGCACGACCAGGTGGGCGCCCTGCACGAGGCCGGGGTGGACGCGGCCTTCCTGAACTCAACCCTGAGCTTCGACGAGGCGCAGGACGTGGAATTCCGCCTGCAGACCGGCGCCATCACGCTGCTCTACGCGGCGCCCGAGCGGCTGAACACCCCGCGCTTCCTGGGCCTGCTCGACAGCCTCTATACCGGCGGGCACCTGTCGCTCTTCGCCATCGACGAAGCGCATTGCGTGAGCCAGTGGGGCCACGACTTCCGGCCCGAGTACCGCGCCCTCACGGTGCTGCACGAGCGTTATGCCGGCGTGCCGCGCATCGCGCTCACCGCCACGGCCGACGACCTCACGCGCGCCGACATCATCGAGCGCCTGCAACTCGAAGACGCGCGGCTGTTCATCAGCAGCTTCGACCGGCCCAACATCCGCTACACCATCGTCGAGAAGAAGGACGCGACCACGCAGCTCTTGCGCTTCATCGAGCGTGAGCATGCGGGCGAGGCCGGCGTGGTGTACTGCCAGTCGCGCAAGCGCGTGGAGGAACTGGCCGCCACGCTGAGCGACGCGGGCCTCACCGCCCTGCCCTACCACGCCGGGCTGGACAGCAAGGTGCGCCAGCACCACCAGGACCGCTTCCTGCGCGAGGAAGGCATCGTCATGGTGGCGACCATCGCCTTCGGCATGGGCATCGACAAGCCCGACGTGCGCTTTGTCGGCCATGTGGACATGCCCAAGAACATCGAGGGCTACTACCAGGAGACCGGCCGTGCCGGCCGCGACGGCCTGAACGCCGACGCCTGGATGGCCTATGGCCTGGCCGACGTGGTGAACCAGCGCCGCATGATCGACGAGAGCCCCGCGGGCGAAGAGTTCAAGCAGGCGCTGCGCGGCAAGCTCGACGCCCTGCTGGCCCTGGCCGAGGCCACCGACTGCCGGCGCGTGCGCCTGCTGGCCTACTTCGGCGAGCAATCCACGCCCTGCGGCAACTGCGACAACTGCCTCACGCCGCCAGCGCTCTGGGATGCGACCGACGCGGCACGCAAGCTCTTGTCCACCATCTACCGCGTGCAGCAGGCCAGCCGCATCGGCTTTGGCGCGGGCCACATCATGGACATCCTGCGCGGCAAGAAGACCGAGAAGGTGGTGCAGTTCGGGCACGAGAAGATCTCCACCTTCGGCATCGGGGCCGACCTGTCCGAGCCCCAGCTGCGCGGTGTTTTGCGCCAGCTGATCGCCACCGGTGCCCTGGGGCTGCAGAAGGTCATGCTCGACAGCGGCCACAGCTTCGACACCCTGTGCCTGACCGAGGGCTCGCGCGCCGTGCTCAAGGGCGAGGTGCCGGTGCAGCTGCGCGAGTCGGTCTCGTCCGCGCCGGCCAAGCGCACGCGCAAGGGCAGCGCACCGCCGGCCGCCGCCGCCAACCTGGGGCCCGATGCGCAGGTGCGCTTCATCAACCTCAAGGCCTGGCGCGCCGAAGTGGCCAAGGAGCACAATCTGCCGGCCTACGTGATCTTCCACGACGCCACGCTGGCCGCCATCGCCGAGCGCAACCCGGCCACGCTGGAGGACCTGCAGGGCATCAGCGGCATGGGTGCCAAGAAGCTCGAGGCCTACGGCAGCGAGGTGCTGCGCGTCTGCGCGCAGTAACCACGGGTGCTCACCGACCGGGCTTCTTGCCCGGCAGCAGGGTCGCGGTGATGGCCCGGCCGATCTGCTCGAAGGCCTTGCCCGCCTCGCCATGCTCGTCCAGGTCCTCCGCGCAGGTCGCCACCACGATGGCGGCACGGCCGCCGTCCTGCGGATTGACCACGCCCATGTGGCAGGCGCGGTGCAGCTGGGTGCCTGTCTTGTGGATGAAGCGCTCGCTGCGTGGCAGGCCGGCTTCGAGCCGGTAGGCATCGTAGGTGGCGTACTTGAGGTCGGTGAACAGGCGCTGCTGGTGCGCGGGCGAGAGCAGCTTGCCGGTGACCAGCTTCTCCAGCATGCCGCCGTAGGACGTGAGCGGCGCGGAATTGAGGCCGCGCGCGTAGTAGCGCCGGTAGGCCTCGTCCATGGTCTTCACGCGGAAATCCGCCTTGTCCACCTCGATGGTGCGGGCCAGCGCGTCCACGCGCTGCGGCCCCATGGGTGCAGCCGCCAGGCGCACCAGGTCCATGTTGCCCAGGGTGAGCGCATCGGGGTGCAGCTCGGCATACACGTCGTAGCGCACTTGCGCGAAATTGGTGATGCGCTCGAAGCCCTTGCCGCCCAGCAGCTCGCGCGCATGGCGATTGAGCGCCTCGTCGCCGATGGTGCGCATCAACATGTTGGCAGCCGTGTTGTCGCTCTCCATCAGCATGCGCTTGAGCAGTGCATCCACCCGGTAGCGCGTGCCGGTCTTGTTCCAGACCACGTTGCCCGAGCCGTCCACCTTGTCCGTGTCCAGCAGCGTGGCCTGCTCGGCCAGGCTGTGCCGGCCCTGCTCGACCTCCTGCAGCACCGCGATGGCCACCGGCAGCTTGGCCGAGGAGCCCAGGTACCACGGCCGGTCGGCCTGGTAGGACAGCACCTCGCCGTTGTCCAGCCGCTTGACGTAGACGCCGAGCTGGCCGGGCGTGGCCGCGTCGATGCGTTCGATCTGCTGGCGCAGCGCGTCGCTCCAGGCGGCGCCCTGCGCAGCCAGACTAGCGCTCGCCAGGATCAGCGCGGTGCACCACGCGCGCCACGGGGGGACACTCTGGGTCATGGGTTCGTCCGTCGGTCAGCAGGCCAGACTTGCACAGGGCCGCCCCCACATCACGCAGGGCACGGTCTGAACGCGCGCTGGACAGCTCTCCACGCGTGCAGGCGACCACGATAACGCGCCGGTCCCGGCCCAGACGTGGGACAGTGACCAATCCGGAGTCGCAGGTGCGCGCCCTTTGCGTGCCCGTTTTGTGCGCAAAGCGTGCCGCCTTGGGCAGGCCGGCCTGCACGCGGTGGGCCCCCGTCTGCACCCGCTCCATCACCGCCAGCAGGTAGCGCGTGTGTTCGGCGTTGACGATCTTGCCGCCCACCAGCAGCTCCAGCAGGTCGGCATAGGCATCGAGCCGGCCCGAATTCAGGCCGCCCGCGTAGTAGGCCTCGAAGGCCTCGCCCACGCTGGGCAGCCGAAAGGAGGCGACAGGCACCTGCAGCAGGCGCGACAGCACCTGCAGGCGCTCTGCATCGCTGCGCTGCTGCTTGATCACCAGGAAGTCGTGGCCCGAGAGGTGCGAGGCCTGCGGCGTGAGCTGGCCGTAGGCATGGCGGCGCACGTCGGCCAGGCTGGTGATGCGCTCGAAGCCGCGCGGCACCTGTTGCTCCACCAGGGCGTTCACCGCGCGGATGCCGACCAGGCCGATCAGCATGTCGCTGGCCGTGTTGTCGCTGTAGATGAGCATCTGCTCCAGCAGGTAGCGCACGCTCAACGCCGTGCCCACAGCCTTCGAATTGGTCTGGCCCGCGCCGTCCACATAGTCCGAGGCGCGCACGCGCAGCGGCGTGGCGAGCGTGAGGTCACCGCGCTCCACGGCCTGCAGTACCGCCAGCGCCACCGGCACCTTGACGGTGGAGGCCAGGTACCAGCGCTCCATGCCGCGGTGCGAGACGGCAATCCCGGTCTCCAGGTCGCGCACGTAGACGCCGATGCCGGCGGTATTCTGCGCCGCCACCTGGACCAGTTCGGCCTGCAGCAGCTCGGGCCAGGCCGGAGGCGGCGACGGGGCGCCCTGGGCGCGCGCAGAGCCCGCGGCCAGGGCCAACGCAAGAAAAAGGACCGGTACAGAACGGGCGATGGCGGACACCTCCGTAAACCTGCAACCGTACACCCCGGCCCCGGCGCGGCCGGTAACACTGTGTGATCCCGAGGGTTACCGCACGCGCGGGCTCAGGGCTCCTGCAGCAGGGGCGAGCGCAGGATGAGCTGCGCCGTGGCGAACAGGTGGGCGTCGATGGCGGCAAAGGCGCGCGCCTTGTCGCGGGCCAAAGCGGCCTCCATGATCTGGCGGTGCTCGCCCCGCACGTCACGCTGGTCCGTGCCCAGGGGCACCGACAGGCGCCTGTAGCGCTCGCTCTGGCGGTACAGCATGTCGCGCATGCGCAGCAGCCACTGGTTGGGGCAGGCGCCGACCAGGGCCTCGTGGAACTCCCCATGCGCCTCGTTCCAGGCCGCGGTGGAGCGCGCCTCGGTCTCCGAGGGCAGGGACTGCAGGCGCTCCATGCGGTGGGCGGCCGCAACGATGCGCGTCTCCCACTCCACATCGCCATGGTCCATGGCCTGGCCCAGGCACAGGGATTCCAGCTCCACCCGCGCGCGGGTCAGGTCCAGCAGCTCCTCCCGGCTCACCGGGCTCACGCGGTAGCCGCGGTGCGACTCGCCCATCACCATGCCCTCGGCCCCCAGGCGCGACAGCGCCTCGCGCACGGCGCCCAGGCTCAGTTCCAGCCGCTCCTCGATGGCCTTGATGTTGAGCTTGGTGCCCGGCGGCAGGCGCCCGTCGAGGATCTCGGCGCGGATCAGGTCGCACGCCGTCTCGGCCTGGGTGCGCTTGGGAAGGGTGGTCAGCATGGCGCGACCATTGTATTCGGGAATCTACCAACACGCGAATAATAGATTATTCGATCAAATATATATCCATGCGGTCGGGGCAGTGGTCCCGCGGCCGGCCACCAGGAGAACTGATGAAATTGCTTCGCTTCCAATCGTCTGGCCGCAACGGCTGGGCCGTGTGCAACGCCGCCACCGGCGCATGGCATGGCACCACCCAAGGCGCGGCCGGCTACCCCGGCGACGTGGACGACCTGCTGCGCCAGGGCCGCGCCGCCCTGGACGCTGCGGCCGCCGCCATGGCCCGCCAGCCCGTGGTGGATCTGGCCACCGTGCAGCTGCTGGCGCCCGTGGCCCGGCCGGCCAAGATCATCTGCGTGGGCCTGAACTACCGCGACCACACGGCCGAGAGCGGCTTCGTGCAGCCCGCCTACCCCACGTTGTTCGCGCGCTTCAACTCCAGCGTGATCGCGCACGGCGCGCCGCTGCTGCACTCGCCGCTGTCGGATTCGCTGGACTTCGAGGGCGAGCTGGTCGCGGTGATCGGCACCGGCGGCAGCCGCATCACGCGCGACAAGGCGCTCTCCCACGTGCTGGGCTATTCGGTCTTCAACGACGCCAGCGTGCGCGAATACCAGTTCAAGACACCGCAATGGACCATGGGCAAGAACTTCGACGGCACCGGCGCCTTCGGCCCCTGCCTGGTGACGGCCGACGAGTTGCCCCCGGGAGCGCGCGGCCTGCAGCTGGAAACCCGGCTGAACGGCCAGACCGTGCAGTCGGCCAACACCGACGACATGGTGTTCGACATCGAATCGCTGATCGTGACCATCAGCGAGGCCATCACGCTCGAAGCCGGCGACCTGATCGTGGCCGGCACCCCGGCCGGCATCGGCCATGCGCGCGAGCCGCGCCTGTACATGAAGCCCGGCGACACCTGCGAGGTGGAGATCGAGCGCATCGGCCTGCTGCGCAACCCCGTGCAGGCCGCAGCCACCACGGCGCCCCGCCCCCTCGAGCCCGCCACCGCATAACGCACACCCCAAGGAGACTGCCATGCCATTGAACCGATTGCTGCGCGCCACCCTCGTCGGCACGCTCACCGCCCTGGCCGCCCTCGGCGTCCAGGCCCAGGACGTCAAGGCGCGCACCGCGCGCTTCGGCCATGGCCTGGCCGACAACCACCCCGCCGGACTGGCGGCCAAGCAGTTCGCCGCAGACATGGACAAGGCCACCGGCGGCAAGATGAAGATCACGGTGATCGCCAACCAGGCCCTGGGCCCCGATCCGCAGATGCTGGGCGCCCTGCAGGGCGGCGTACAGGAGTTCTACACCGGCAGCGCGCTGGCGCTGCTCGGCCAGGTCAAGGAACTGGGTTTCCAGGACGTGCCCTTTTTGTTCAACACCGAGGCCGAAGCCCATGCCGTCTTCGACGGGCCCGTGGGGCAGTACCTCAACACCAAGCTCGCCGGTGTGGGCATCCACGTGCTGGGCTGGTGGGAGAACGGCTTTCGCCACATCACCAACTCGCGCCGCCCGGTGAACAAGATCGACGACCTCAAGGGACTGAAGCTGCGCACCCAGCCCAACCCCCTCACGCTCGATGCGTTCAAGGCCATCGGTGCCAACGCCTCGCCGCTGCCCTGGTCGGAGCTCTTCGTGGCGCTGGAGACCAAGGCCTTCGACGGGCAGGAAAACCCCATCGTGCTCATGTACACCCAGCGCTTTTACGAGGTGCAGAAGTACATGACGCTCTCGGGCCACGTCTACTCGCCGCTGATCTTTGCCGTGTCCAAGAAGTACTGGGACAGCCTCTCGGCCGACGAGAAGCAGATGATGACCACCGCCGCGAAGAGCGCCACGACCTACCAGCGCAAGACCACGGCCGCCGAGGCCGGTGCCGCGCTGCAGGGCATGAAGGACAAGGGCATGCAGGTCACGCAGTTCTCCGATGCCGACCTGCAGGCCATCCGCGACAAGGTGCCGCCGGCCATCGCACCGCACCTGGAGAAGATCGGCCCCGAGTTCATGGCCCTGGTGCGTGGCGAGATCGCCAAGGCGCGCGCCGCCGGCAAGCCGCAGTGAGCGCAGTGAACGACATGCCCCAGCGCCCGCCCCTGCCACCCGCCTTCCTCGCAGCGCTGGAGACGCTGCTCGGCCCGCGCCTGTCCACCAGCCCGGCGGTGCGTGCGCACCATGGGCGCGACGAGTCGATCTTTGCGGCCATGCCGCCTGACGCCGTGGCCCATGCACGCACGCAAGACGAGGTGGTCGCCATCGTGCGCCTGTGCCGCGACCATGGCGTGCCCCTGGTGCCCTATGGCGCGGGCTCGTCGCTCGAAGGCCACACGCTGGCCACCCAGGGCGGGCTGACGCTGAACCTGCAGCAGATGGACCGGGTGGTCGCCATCCACCCCGAGGACCAGACCGCCACCGTGCAGCCCGGCGTGACGCGCAAGGCGCTCAACGCGGAATTGCGCGACAGCGGCCTGTTCTTTCCCATCGACCCCGGGGCCGACGCCACCATCGGCGGCATGTGCGCCACGCGCGCCAGCGGCACCAATGCCGTGCGCTACGGCACCATGCGCGAGAACGTGCTCAACCTCACCGTGGTGACGGCCGATGGCGAGGTGGTGAAGACCGGCCAGCGCGCACGCAAGTCGGCCGCGGGCTACGACCTCACACGGCTGTTCGTGGGCTCCGAGGGCACCCTCGGCGTGGTGGTGGAGGCCACGGTGCGCCTGTACCCCCTGCCCGAGAGCGTGATGGCGGCCGTCTGCGCCTTCCCCGACATCGACGCCGCCGTGCAGGTGGTGGTTCAGACCATCCAGCTCGGCGTGCCGATCGCACGCTGCGAGTTCGTCGATGCCACGGCCATCCGTGCGCTCAACGGCTACAGCCGCACGGGCCTGCCCGAGCAGCCCCACCTGTTCTTCGAGTTCCACGGCAGCGAGGCTGGCGTGAAAGAGCAGGTTGCCATCGTGCAAGCCCTGGCGCAGGATGGCGGCGGCGCCCAGTTCCAGTGGGCCAGCAGCCCCGAAGAGCGCACGCGCCTGTGGGAGGCGCGGCACAACGTCTACTTCGCCGCGCTGCAGTTGCGCCCGGGCTGCCGCTCGGTGGTCACCGATGTCTGCGTGCCGATCTCGCGCCTGGCCGAATGCGTGGGCCAGACCGCGCAGGACCTGCAGCAGTCGGGCATGCTGGCCCCCATCGTGGGCCATGTCGGTGACGGCAACTTCCACGTGCAGATGCTGGTGGACGCCGCCGATGCGCACGAGGTGGAGCAGGCCGAGGCACTCAACGCCCGCCTGGTGCGGCGCGCGCTGGCCATGGAGGGCACCTGCACCGGCGAGCACGGCGTGGGCCTGCACAAGCAGGGCTTTCTGCTCGACGAGCTGGGCGCCAGCTCGGTGGCGCTGATGCGCCAGATCAAGCACGCCATGGACCCGCACAACCTCATGAACCCCGGCAAGGTCTTCGCGTTCTGACGCGGCCGCCCCGCCCTTTCTCCCACTTTCCATGAAGCAACTCATCCACTGGTATTTCAAGGCGCTGGAGGCGGTCGTCGTGCTGTGCCTGGCCGCCATGTGCGTCATGGTGTTCGGCAACGTCGTCTTGCGCCATTTCTTCGACTCGGGCATCAACGTCTCCGAGGAGCTGTCGCGCTTCCTCTTCATCTGGCTGATCTTCCTGGGCGCCATCCTCGCGATGCGCGAAGGCGGCCACCTGGGCATGGACATGCTGGTGCACCGCCTCTCGGGCAAGGCCCTGTTCGTGGCCGTGCTGCTGGCACAGTGCATCACGCTGGCCTGCTGCGGCGTGCTGCTGTGGGGGCTGCTGCGCCAGCATGCGCTCAACATGGCCAACTCCGGCCTGGTGACCGGCATCTCGCTGGGGGTGGTGTACTCGGTGGCCTACCTGTGCGCTGCGTCCATCGGGACCATGACCGTGGCCAACATCGCGCGGCTGCTCAGCGGCCGCGTCAGCCCGGCCGCCCTGGTCGCGGTGAGCGAAGAAGGGGCCTGACACCATGGTCGTCGCCGTCTTCGTGCTCTCGCTACTGGCCGCCATGGCGCTGGGCGTGCCCATCGCCTTCTCGCTCATCGCCTGCGGCATGGCCATGATGTTCTACATGGACCTGTTCGACGCGCAGATCATCGCGCAGAACATGCTGTCCGGGGCCGACAGCTTCCCGCTCATGGCCATCCCCTTCTTCGTGCTCGCGGGCGAGCTCATGAACGCGGGCGGCATCTCGCGCCGCATCGTGGACGTGGCCAGCGCCTGGGTCGGGCACTTCAAGGGCGGCCTGGGCTACGTGGCCATCTTCGCCTGCGTGGTCATGGCCTCGCTCTCGGGCTCGGCCATCGCCGACACGGCCGCCGTCGCGGCGCTGCTGATCCCCATGATGCGCAAGGCCGGCTACGACATCCCGCGCGCCTCGGGCCTGATCGCCTCGGGCGGCATCATCGCGCCCGTGATCCCGCCGTCCATCGGCTTCGTGATGCTGGGCGTGGTGGGCAACATCTCCATCACCCAGCTGTTCATCGCCGGCATCGTGCCGGGCCTGCTGATGGCGCTGGCCCTGGTGTTCACCTGGATCTACCAGTCCCACCGCGACGCCATGCCGCGCGGCGAGCGCATGCCGCTGCGCCGGCGCCTGTCGGCCACCCTCGCCGGCTTCTGGGCCCTGCTGCTGCCGGTGCTCATCGTGGGCGGGCTCAAGGCGGGCTACTTCACGCCCACCGAAGCGGCCGTGGTGGCCGTGTTCTACGCGCTCTTCATCGGTTTCGTGGTGTACCGCGAGCTGCGCTGGTCGCAGCTCTACGGCCTGCTGCTGGCCAGCGCCAAGACCTCGGCCGTGGTGATGTTCCTGGTGGCGGCGGCCCAGGTCTCGGCCTGGCTCATCGCCGCGGCCAACATCCCCATGGTGGTGGCCGACATGCTGCAGCCGCTGGTGGGCACCCCGGTGCTGCTGATGCTGGTGATCATGGCGCTGGTCTTCGCGGTGGGCACGGCGCTGGACTTCGCGCCCACCATCCTGATCCTGGTGCCCGTGCTGATGCCCGTGGTGCGCATGGCGGGCATCGACCCGGTGTACTTTGGCGTGCTGTTCATCATGAACAACGCCATCGGCCTCATCACCCCGCCCGTGGGCACGGTGCTCAACGTCGTCTGCGGCGTGGCGCGCGAGCGCATGGAGCCGGTGATCCGCGCCGTCATGCCCTACCTGCTGGCGCAGACGGCGGTGCTGCTGCTGCTCACGCTGTTCCCGCAACTGGTGATGGGGCCGTTGCGCTTCTTCACCCGGTAAGAGAGCGCCGCGGACGGACAGGCCAAGAAAAGGCCCGCCAGCCGTCGCACAAGCGGGCCTGGCGGCGCCACAATGGCATCCATGCTGACCCTCCAAGACATCCATGCCGCCGCCGCCCGCGTCCAGGGCCATGTGCTCGACACGCCCTGCGTCGAGTCCAAGACACTCTCGCAGATCGTGGGCGCGCAGGTCTTCCTCAAGTTCGAGAACCTGCAGTTCACCGCCTCCTTCAAGGAGCGCGGGGCCTGCAACAAGCTGGTGCAACTGAGCCCCGAGGAGCAGGCGCGCGGCGTGATCGCCATGAGCGCCGGCAACCATGCCCAGGGCGTGGCCTACCACGCGCAGCGCCTGGGCCTGCGCGCGGTGATCGTGATGCCGCGCTTCACCCCCGGGGTGAAGGTGCAGCGCACGCGCGGCTTCGGCGCCGAGGTGGTGCTGCACGGCGACACCTTGGAGGAAGCGCGCGCCCATGCCTACCAGCTGGCCGGCGAGCGCAGCCTGACCTTCGTGCACCCCTATGACGACGAGGCCGTGGCTGCGGGCCAGGGCACGCTGGCGCTGGAGATGCTGGCCGCCGTGCCCGACCTGGAGACCCTGGTGATCGCCGTGGGCGGCGGGGGCATGATCGCGGGCGTGGCCACGGCGGCCAAGGCGATCCGCCCGGGCATCGAGGTCGTGGGCGTGCAGACCCGGCGCTTCCCGGCCATGGTCAACGCCATCCAGGGCACGCAGCACCCGCAGGGCACCTCGACCATCGCCGAGGGCATCGCCGTGGGCACGCCGGGCAAGATCACGCAGGAGATCATCGAGCGCCTGGTCGATGACCTGCTGCTGGTGGACGAGGGCGACATCGAGCAGGCCGTGCTCATGCTGCTGGAGATCGAGAAGACCCTGGTCGAAGGCGCAGGTGCCGCCGGCCTGGCGGCGCTGGTGCGCCACCCCGAGCGCTTCGCGGGCAAGAAGGTCGGGCTGGTGCTGTCCGGCGGCAACATCGACCCGCTGCTGCTGGCGGCCATCATCGAGCGCGGCATGGTGCGCTCGGGCCGGCTGGCGCGCGTCAAGGTCAGCGCGCGCGACGTGCCCGGCGTGCTCGCCCGCATCACGGCCATGGTGGCCGACACGGGCGCCAACATCGAGGAGGTGCACCACCAGCGCGCCTTCACCATGCTGGCCGCACAGAATGTGGAGATCGAACTGGTGCTGCAGACGCGCGGCAAGGAGCACATCGAAGAGGTGCTCACGCACCTGCGCGAAGGCGGCATGGAGGCCGTGTTGATCTGACGGCACTGGGCCCTGCCCCGTACACCGGCTAGAATTGGCCAAGTTTTAAGCACCTGGAGCCTCGCCATGTCCGACCACAACACCTCGCACGCCCCTGAAGAACATTCGGCCGACGCCGTGGAAAACGTGGTGCCATTGATGCCCATCGTGCTGCCCGTCGTGGGCGGCATCATGATGTTCCTGCTGGCGTTCATCGCCGTGAACATGGCCTGATCGCCGCGGAGCGCCCCACACGCCCCCTGGCAAGCCCCGCGCAGCGGGGCTTTTTTTTGCCTGTTTTTTCATCACCCTCAACCGCCAGGAGTTCGCCATGAGACCCGGAAGCGCATTGGTTCTTTTCTCCGGTGGACAAGATTCCACCACCTGCCTGGCCTGGGCGCTCAGGCATTTCGCCCATGTCGAGACCGTGGGCTTCGACTATGGCCAGCGCCACCACATCGAGCTGGCCGCCCGCCAGACCGTGCTCTCGGCCCTGCGCGAGCGCTTTCCCGAGTGGGCCGCCCGCCTGGGCGAGGACCACATGCTCGACCTGGCCGTGCTGGGCCGCATCAGCGACACGGCCCTCACCAGCGCCACCGAGATCCAGATGACCGCGGCCGGCCTGCCCAACACCTTCGTGCCCGGGCGCAACCTGCTGTTCTTCAACCTGGCGGCCGCCGTGGGCTACCGGCGCGGGCTGCACACCCTGGTGGGCGGCATGTGCGAAACGGACTTTTCGGGTTACCCCGACTGCCGCGACGACACCTTGAAGGCGTTGCAGGTGGCCGTGTCGCTGGGCATGGGCCAGCGCTTCACCTTCGAGACGCCGCTGATGTGGCTGGACAAGGCCGAGACCTGGCAGATGGCCCAGGACCTGGGCGGCCAGGCCCTGGTGGACCTGGTGCTGGAGGAGTCCCACACCTGCTACCACGGTGTGCGCGGGGAGCGCCATGCCTGGGGCTACGGCTGCGGCAGCTGCCCGGCCTGCGCGCTACGCAAGGCCGGCTACGAGCGCTGGACCGCCCCCTCAGGGACCTGAAATGTCCGCATAACCCCATGCTTTTTTTGCATGGTTTTAGGACCTTTCTGACAGACAAATCGGCAGCAGATTCATAAAATCGACATCCCAGCCGACCCGCGGAATCCGTGGAACCCGTCCTCCACCCCGTGGGGATGAACCGCGCCCCGCCCGCCGACTGAGCAAGAAAGCCGTTTTTTCAAAGGCAGCGCTCAGCATCCGCACCTGCGCCAGGCCTCTCGCCCCGGTCCCGGGACGCTTCCTTTGAAAAGACTGTTTTTCAACTTAGGAAGCTCCCGATGAACGCACCCACCATGCAGGGCCTGAACCTCAACGCCCCCGCACACGTCAAGAACGCCCGGCTGCTCGCCTGGGTAGCCGACATGGCCGCCCTGTGCAAGCCCGACAGCATCTACTGGTGCGATGGCAGCCAGCAGGAGTACGACCGCCTGTGCCAGCAGCTGGTCGACGCCGGCACCTTCAAGAAGCTCAACCCCGCCAAGCGCCCCGGCAGCTACCTGGCCTGGTCCGACCCGTCGGACGTGGCGCGCGTGGAAGACCGCACCTACATCTGCTCGGCCGCCAAGGAAGACGCCGGCCCGACCAACAACTGGATGGCCCCGGCCGAGATGCGTGCCACGCTGCAACCCCTGTTCGACGGCTGCATGAAGGGCCGCACCATGTACGTGGTGCCCTTCAGCATGGGCCCGCTGGGTTCGCCCATCGCCCACATCGGCATCGAGCTGTCCGACAGCCCCTATGTGGCGGTCAACATGAAGATCATGACCCGCATGGGCAAGGCCGTGTACGACGTGCTCGGCGTGGACGGCGAGTTCGTGCCCTGCGTGCACACCGTGGGCGCGCCCCTGGCCGCCGGCGAGCAGGATGTGTCCTGGCCCTGCAACAAGACCAAGTACATCGTGCACTACCCCGAGACGCGCGAGATCTGGAGCTACGGCTCGGGCTACGGCGGCAATGCGCTGCTGGGCAAGAAGTGCTTCGCGCTGCGCATCGCCTCCACCATGGGCCGCGACCAGGGCTGGCTGGCCGAGCACATGCTGATCCTGGGCGTGACGAACCCCGAAGGCAAGAAGTACCACGTGGCAGCTGCCTTCCCGAGCGCCTGCGGCAAGACCAACTTCTCGATGCTGGTGCCACCCGAGGCCTTCAACGGCTGGAAGGTCACGACCATCGGTGACGACATCGCCTGGATCAAGCCCCAGGCCGACGGCAGCCTGCGCGCCATCAACCCCGAGGCAGGCTACTTTGGCGTGGCCCCTGGCACCAACACGCTGACCAACCCCAACTGCATGGCCAGCCTGGACAAGGACGTGATCTTCACCAACGTGGCCCTGACCGATGACGGCGACGTGTGGTGGGAAGGCATGGAGAAGGACAGCGGCGGCCAGCCCGCCCACCTGATCGACTGGCAAGGCAAGGACTGGACGCCCGAGATCGCCAAGCAGACCGGCGCCAAGGCCGCCCACCCCAACGCCCGCTTCACCGTGGCCGCGACCAACAACCCTGCGCTCGACGCCGCCTGGGACGACCCCAAGGGCGTGAAGATCGACGCCTTCATCTTCGGTGGCCGCCGCTCCACCACGGTGCCGCTGGTGACCGAGGCGAAAAACTGGACCGAAGGCGTCTACATGGCCGCCACCATGGGTTCGGAAACCACCGCTGCGGCCTTCGGCCAGCAGGGCGTGGTGCGCCGCGACCCCTTCGCCATGCTGCCCTTCATGGGCTACAACATGAGCGACTACTTCCAGCACTGGCTCAACCTGGGCGAGAAGCTGGCCGCCGCGGGCGCCACCCTGCCCCGCATCTACACGACCAACTGGTTCCGCAAGGACGAGGCCGGCAAGTTCGTCTGGCCCGGCTACGGCGAGAACATGCGCGTGCTCAAGTGGATGATCGATCGCCTGGAAGGCAAGGCCCAGGGCCAGGACACCATGTTCGGCGTGGCCCCGGCCTATGCCGAGATCAACTGGACGGGCCTCGATTTCAGCGCTGCCCAGTTCGACACCGTGACCAGCATCGACAAGGCCGCCTGGACCGAGGAACTCAAGCTGCACACCGCTCACTTCGAGCAACTGGCCTACCACCTCCCCCAGGCCCTGCTGGACACCAAGGCTGCCATCGAAAAGCGCTTGGCCGCCTGACCACGGCAGAGCCCGGCGTGGCCGGGCCCCCCTCCACTCCGGCAAAGCCGCCCCGATCGCATGGTCCGGGCGGCTTTTTCATGCCCGGACTTCAGCATCGCAGCCCGGCGATGTCTTGCATGCGCGACGCCAGCCACGCGGCATCGGCCTCTGAGGGCGCCAGCGCGAGGGCCCTCTCGTAGGCCATCCGGGCCCGGGCATGCAGGCCCTTGCGCACCAGCAGCTCCGCCTGCGCGGCAAAGAAGGGCTGGTAGTCCTGCAGGCCCGGCGCGAGCTCCTCCAGTTCGGCCAGGGCCGCATCCAGCGCGCCGGCTTCGGCATGGGCCACGGCCCGGTTCAGGCGCACCACCGGCGTGGGCTCATGGGCCAGCAGGCGGTCGTAGAGCAGGGCAATCTGCGCCCAGTCCGACTGCCCGCCCTCGGTGTGGCAGGCCGCAATGGCCGCCTTGAGCTGGTAGGGCCCCAGGGTGCGCCGGGCCAGTGCCCGCTCCAGCACCGCCACGCCTGCCGCAATCTCGTCCCGCTTCCACAGTGCACGCTGCTGCCGGCCCAGGGGTATGGTCTGGCCGCCGGCATCCGTGCGGGCCGCACGCCGCGCATGGCTGATCAGCAGCAGAGCCAGGCAGCCCTCGATCTCGGCCTCGCCAGGGCGCAGCCGGTCAAGCAGCGCGCACAGGTACAAGGCTTCCTGTGCCAGGTCGCTCCCCGCCTGGGGCCCCGCCGAGTAGCCTGCATTGAAGACCAGGTAGATGACCGCGAGCACGGCGGCCAGGCGCTCAGGCCATTCGGCCGGCTCCGGCACCGCGTAGCGGATGCGCGCCGCGGCGATCTTGGCCTTGGCCCGCGACAGGCGCTGGCCCATCGTGGCCTCCTGGTCGAGAAAGGCCCGGGCGATCTGCGCCGTGGACAGCCCGGCCACCACGCGCAGCGTGAGCGCCACCTGCGACTTCTGCTCCAGCGCCGGGTGGCAGCAGGTGAAGACCAGGCGCAGGCGTTCGTCCGGGATCTCGTCGGTTTCGGCCTCGTACGCCTCGCCACCCGCCAGCACGAGCAGGCTGTCGCCCGCCCGGTCGGCCGTCCTGCGGCTGCGGATGCGGTCCAGCGCCTTGCGGTAGGCCACGCGCAGCAGCCAGCCCAGGGGCGACGACGGGATACCGGAACGGCTCCAGTGGGTCACGGCGGACTCCATGGCGTCCTGCAGCGCGTCCTCGGCCAGCTGGAAATCCTGGAGCCGGGCGATCAGCGCCGACACCAGCCGCCCCCGCTCCTCGCGCGCCAGCCGGTCCAGGGCCTGGGTGATGGCGAGGGCACTGGAGGCGGGCGCGTTCATCGGCAGTGGCCCGTTGGGGGGAAAGCCGTGCCGTTCAGGCCGGCGTGTCGTAGACCATCAGCGGCCGCACCTCGATGGTGCCGTAGCTCGCCGAGGGCACGGTCTGGGCGTATTTCAAGGCCGCGTCCAGGTCGGCGACCTCGATCACGTAGTAGCCGCCCAGGTGTTCCTTGGTGTCGGCGAAGGGGCCGTCCATGGTTTCCACCTTGCCGCCGCGGATGCGCAGCGAGGTGGCGGTCTCCACGCCTTGCAGGCCGTCACCAGCGATGAGGACGCCATCGTCCCGCAGTTTGGCAGTGAGCGCGAAGTAGCCGGCCATCATGGCCTGGAACTCAGGCGTGCCGTAGGTGGGCTCGCGCTGGGGGTCGCTGTAGATCAGGAGCATGTATTTCATGGTGGTTCCTTGGAAAGGGTGGACATCCGGAATCCGCAACCGCCCGATGCCGCTCGGCACGCCAGAGGTTGTGGTGCACCAAGGACGCTGTCGCAGCGGCTTTTTCGACATGCGCGCCGATTATTTTGTCCGTTTCTACATCCCACCAGGCCCGAAATCCGTCCCCCGCCCAACCATTGCGGGGATTCACCCAAGGCACAGGCCACCGAGCAGGGGCTCGCGAGCGCCCATGAAAAAAGCCGTGGCACAGCCACGGCTTCTTGTCGGGGTACCCCGATCCGCCACACGGCGGGCCGGCAGACGGCAGCTCAGTAGAGGGCACGCAGGTCGTTCACCGTGCGCACGCCCATGGCGTGGTTCAGCTCGGCCATGATGCGCGGGTCGCGGATGGCGACCTGCCAGGTGCGCTCGTCTTCGGCAGCGCGGCGGCGGCTTTCGGCCCAGCCGGCAAAACCGGCGCGCAAGGCGGCAGCAGCGCGGCGTGCGGGGCCCGACAGCAGGGCCAGCGCGGCAAAGGCCACCACCCACAGCAGCATCCAGGCGGCCAGCAGGTGGCCTTCGCTCCAGGTGTCGATCACCTGGTTGGCCACCACCAGCAGGGCGGAGACGATGGCGGCGAGCAGGAGGGAGGCGGCGCCACGGGCGCTGTCAAAGCCGGCTGCGATGCCCTTGATGGCGGCAGCGGCGTTCTGGGCGCGGATCACGCCCGAGTGTTCGGTTGGATAGTCAACGTGTGCAAAACTGGTCATTTGGTTTCCCCTTTACAGCGCTTGTGGCGACATTGCCGGGCGAGTGACTGAATCTTAGGGTTTACCCCATGTGTTATCAAGTTTATATCTTGAATTACTGTCATTCATCGCGGTGATGTATCTCCGGGCTTCCCGGCAGACGGGCGCAAAAAAAGCCGTGGCATGCCACGGCTTGGTGTCTGAACCCCGCCTGCCTTGGGAGCAGGCACGCGGGCTCAGTAGAACTTGCGCAGGTCGGTCAGGCCGTGGTTCAGTTCGGCCATGATGCGCGGATCACGCAGGGCGACCTGCCAGGTGCGACGGTCTTCGGCCGCATGGCGCTGGCTTTCGGCCCAGCGGGCGAAGCCGGCGCGCACGGCCAGGCCGGCACGGCGGGCCGGAGCGGACAGCAGGGCCAGGGCGGCGAAGGCCACCAGCCACAGCACGATCCAAGCCGACAGCAGGTGGCCGTCGGTCCAGCGGTCGACCACCTGGTTGGCCAGCACCAGCAGGCCGGAGACCACGGCGGCCAGCATCAGGGAGGCAGCGCCCCGGGCGCTGTCGAAGCCAGCGGCAATGCCCTTCAAGGCCGCAGCGG
This sequence comes from Acidovorax sp. FW305-C-20-28, assembly GCF_058783375.1. Taxonomy (NCBI): domain Bacteria; kingdom Pseudomonadati; phylum Pseudomonadota; class Betaproteobacteria; order Burkholderiales; family Comamonadaceae; genus Acidovorax; species Acidovorax sp. FW305-C-20-28. The sequence continues at coordinate 62,114 of NZ_JBYSYM010000001.1, forward strand.
CGTTTTCGGCGCGCACGACGCCAGGATGTTCGGTTGGATAGTCCACGTGTACAAAATTGGTCATTTCGGTTCCCTTGTTCAGCGCTTGTGGCGACATTGCCGGGCGATGGGGCAATCCTAGGGTTTACCCTTTGTCCTTTCAAGTTTATATGTTGAATCATTGGTATTCACATCAGTGATGAATTACCGCCATGTCCCAGCGCCTGAACTTCCGCTCGCTCGACCTGAATCTGCTCAGGGTCTTTGACGAGGTCATGGCCGAGCGCAGCCTGACCAAGGCCGCGAACAAGCTCGCGCTGACCCAGCCGGCCGTGAGCAACGCCATGCGCCGCCTGCGCGAGGTGCTGGGCGACGACCTGGTGGTGCGCAGCGGCCAGGGCGTGGAGCCGACCCCCCGCGCCCTGGCGCTGTGGCCGCCCATCCGCGACGCGCTCACGCAACTGCAGGAATCGCTGGCGCCCGGCCGCTTCGACCCGGCCACGGCCGAATCGACCTTCGTGCTGGCCATGGCCGATGCGACCGGGGCCACCCTGGTGCCGGGCCTGGTCGAGATCCTGGAGCACGAAGCCCCGGGCATCGCGGTGCGTGTGGTGCCCCTGACCACGCGCGACCCGCGCCGCCTGCTCGAAGAGGAGGCGGCCGACATGGCCGTGGGCTACTTTCCGGCCGTGCTGGCCGACCTCACGGCGCGCGCGCAGTCGGGCGGCATGGTCTCGTTCGAGAGCCGGCGACTGTACGACAGCGAGTACATGTGCGTGATGCGCCAGGGCCACCCGCTGGCCGACACGCCGCTCACGCTGGACGCCTACTGCGAGGCGCGCCACATGCTGGTGAGTTTTTCGGGCCGGCCCTTCGGCTTCATCGACGAGGCCCTGGCCTCGCTCGGGCGCCGGCGGCGCGTGGTGCTCACGGTGAACCAGTTCTTCACCGCGGGCCGCGTGGTCTCGGGCTCGGACATGCTCACCGTGCTGCCGCGCCACTTCGTGCCGGTGACCGGCATCTCGGGCGCGCTGGTGCAGCGCTCCCTGCCGTTCGACGTGCCGCCCGTGCACGTGGACGCGCTGTGGCGACGCAACAGCACCCAGGAAGCCGCCAAGGGCTGGCTGCTGTCGGCGCTGGCGCGTGCCGCGCGGCGCGCCTTTCCGCACGACGAGCCGGGCCACCCGGTGCATGCACCGGACCACGGAACCCCGTAGACTCGGCGATCCATGCGCATCCAGATCCTGTCCGACCTGCACCTCGAAGCCAACCCCGATTTCATGCCCGAGCCGGCGCCGGACGCCGACCTGCTGGTGCTGGCCGGCGATATCGGCTCCTACCAGGAAGGCGGCGACATGCAGGACCCGGACTTCGGCCTGGCGCGCTTCTCGCCGCTGCCGCAGTTCGCAGGCTGGCCCACGCCGGTGCTCTACGTGCCGGGCAACCACGAATACGACGCGCTCGACTTCGATACCGCCCATGCGCGCCTGCGCGCCACCTGCGAGCGCCTGGGCATCCGCATGCTGGAACGCGAGACCCTGGTGATGGACGGCGTGCGCTTCGTGGCCACCACCCTGTGGGCCAACTACGACGCGCTGGCCGATGACGAACAGGTGACCGACCTCACGCGCCGCCTCAAGCTGCGCGAAAAGGCCTTTCGCGCCGCCAATTACTACCTGACCAAGATGGCCGGCACCAAGGACGGCCAGCCCTTTCTGGCCGAGCCCATGCGCGAGCATGCCCTGGTCTGCGAGCAGTGGCTGCGCGAGGCACTGGCCACGCCCTACGAGGGCACCACGGTGGCCATCACCCACTTCGCGCCCAGCCTGCGCAGCGCCGATCCGCGCTACGGCGTGGTGCCCGGCACGGCGGGGTTCTGCAATGTGCTCGACGACCTGCTGCCCGGGGCCCGGCTGTGGATCCACGGCCACCTGCACTCGCCCAGCGACTACCTCGCCGAGGGTGTGCGTGCCGATGGCAGCCCCTGGCAATGCCGTGTGGTCGCCAACCCGCTGGGCTATGCCCGCAACGGGGAACAGGACAGCTTCCAGCCACGCTACTGCGTCACCGTATGATGGCCTGGCGAAGGGCCGCCCTTCGCCAGCGCAGGATGAAAAGCATGATCCAGGTCAAGACAACAAGCACCCGCGCACGTTACGGTCTGTCATACCAACTAGGAGAATCCGAATGAACATCCTGCTCGCTGTCGACGGCAGCACTTATACCAAGAAAATGCTCGCCTACCTTGCCGCGCACGAGGAGCTGCTGGGCCCCAAGCACGATTACTCGGTGCTGACCGTGCAGGCACCCCTGCCCCCCCGGGCGCGTGCCGCCCTGGGCAAGGAGGCCGCCGACACCTACCACGCCGAAGAAGCCGAGAAGATCCTGGCCCCGGTGGCCAAGTTCCTGGCCCGCCAGGGCGTGCAGCCCAAGCGCATCGTCAAGGTCGGCGCCGTCGGCGAGACCATCTCCAAGGTGGCGGACTCGGGCCGCTACGACCTGCTGGTGATGGGCTCGCACGGCCACGGCGCGCTGGCCACGCTGGTCATGGGTTCGGTGACCACGCAGGTGCTGGCCAACTGCAAGGTGCCGGTGCTGCTGGTGCGCTGAGCCCTTGCGCACGACGCCCTGAGGAACGCCCGGTACGCCGGGCGTTTTTGCGTGCGGGCCCTGCTGCCCGCCCTCAGCGGAAGCGCTCGACCACAAAGTCCACAAAGCTGCGCAGCTTGGGCGAGCGGTAGCGGTCCGGCAGGTAGACCACGTTCATCGGCCGCGCAGGCAGTTCATGGTGGGGGAACAGCTGCACCAGGCGCCCGGCCCGCACCTCCGCTTCCAGCAGGATGGCTGGCTGCAGCACGATGCCCAGGCCGTGCACGGCCGCCACGCGCAGCGCCTGCCCCTGGTTGACCTGCAAGCGTCCCGAGACCGGGACCCGGCTCGCGCCCTCCCCGTCCCCGATGCGCCAGTGCGTGAGGGCGGTGGGCGCGAAGGACAGGCACTCGTGCTGGCCCAGGTCCTGCGGCTGCCGGGGCATGCCGCGGCGCTCCAGGTAGGCGGGGGACGCGCAGACCATCAGCCGGTAGGGGGCCAGCGCCTGGGCAATGAGCCCCGAATCCGGCAGCTCACCGACGCGGACCGCGGCCTCGAATCCCTCCTCCACCAGGTCCACCACCCGGTCGGACAGCGACACATCGAGGCTGACCTCGGGATAGCGCTCCAGGTAGGCGGGCAGCGCCGGCATCAGGGCTTCCGTACCGAAGGTGACGGGCACCGTCACCCGCAGCCGGCCCGCCGGGGCGAGCTGCTGGTTCTGCGCCTGGGCATCGGTCTCGGCCACCAGACGCAGGATCTCCTTGCAACGCGCGTAGTAGTCCTGCCCGAACGGCGTGAGGTGCTGGCGCCGGGTCGTGCGCTGCAGCAGCTGCATGCCCAGCCGCTTCTCCAGCGTGCGCAGGTGGTTGCCCGCCATGGTGGCCGAGATGCCACAGGCCTGCGCCGCCGCGCTGAGGCTGCCCTTCTCGACCGCCAGCACGTAGACCCGCATGCTGTCGAACACATCCATTGCTCACTCCCGCTTCCAAATCAATCAATTTGTCGGCAGTTTATCTCTCGTGCATTTGAAATCACACTGGCGGCCATTCCACTTGCTTCCCCAAGATCCCCATGAAAGCCATTGAACTGACCGCCCCCTCGCTCACCGCCTTGCGCGCAAGCACCCTGCCCGACCCGGTGGCGGGGCCGGGCGAGGTACTGGTGCGCCTGCGCGCCGCCGCGCTGAACTACCTGGACGTGGCCGTGGCCACCGGCGGCTTTCCCGCGCCGGCCTTCCCCATGGTGCCGGTGGCCGATGGCGCGGGCGAGGTCGCCGCGCTCGGCGCCGGCGTGACCGGCCTGGCACTGGGCGACCGGGTGGTTCCGCATTTCATGCCGCATTGGCAGGGCGGCGCCATCACGCCGCGCCATGTGGCCGCCATGCGCGGGCTCACCCTGCCCGGATCGCTCGCCGAATACGTGGCCTTGCCGGCCACGAGCCTGGTGGCCCTGCCGGCGCACCTGGACTTTGTGCAGGGCGCGGCGCTGCCCATCGCCGCGACCACGGCCTGGAACGCCATGCGCGCGGCTGGGGTACGGCCCGGCTCGGTGGTCCTGCTGCTGGGAACGGGGGGCGTGAGCATCTTTGCGCTGCAGTTCGCCAAGGCCTCGGGTGCGACCGTGATCCTGGCCTCCTCGTCCGAGGAGAAGCTCGAGCGCGCGCGCCGGCTCGGCGCGGACCATCTCATCAACTACCGCGCCACGCCGGCCTGGGATGAGAAGGTGCGGGAGCTCACTGGAGGGCATGGCGCCGATCTGGTCGTGGAGACCGTGGGTGCAGCCACGATCGCGCGCTCACTGCAGGCCGCGGCCATGGGAGGCACGGTGTTCACCGTGGGTTTCGTGGGCGGGACCTCGGCCCCGATGGACCTGTTGCCGGTCATCGTCAAGGCGCTGCGCGTGGTGGGCAACAACACCGGCTCGGTGGCCGACCTGGCCGAGGCCGCGCGGGCGATTGCAGCACACCGCATCGTGCCGGTCATCGACCGTGTCTTCGGCCTTGGCGACACCCGCGAGGCCTATGCCCACCTCGCAGCGGGCGGGCAGCATTTCGGCAAGCTGGCCATCGCGCACTGAGGGCGCGAGGCGCCTGGGGTCAGCGCGCCACCAGCCCGTCGAAGCAGGTGCGCAGCACCAGGTCGACGATCTCGGCGTCGGAGTACTGGCCGCTCTCCTTGAGGAAGGTCACCACCGGGTCGCAGGCGCGTGCATACAGGGTGTAGAGCACCACCAGCGGCGGCAGCGTGGGGTTGATCACGCCCTGCGCCTGGGCCTCGGTGATCCATTCGCCGATCTGGTCGCTGACCCGGACCAGGCGGTCCAGGTAGTCGTTGTTGGCCATGAGCACTGCGCGCAGCGAAGAATTGCGGCTGGGCAAGAGCGGCATCTCGTTGGTCAGCAGGCGCTCCAGCGACCAGCGCACCAGGGCACGCAGCTTCTCGTGCGCGGGCTGCTCGGCCGGAAGCGCAGACAGGTAGACATGCACGCGCTCCAGGATCTGCACCATGGCGGCGCTGCACAGCTCTTCCTTGCTGCAGAAGTGCTTGTACAGGCTGGCCTTGGCAATGCCCACCGCATTGGCGACATCGTCCATGGTCATGGCGTCGAAGGCCTTTTCACCCAGCAGACGGCAGGCCGACTGGAGGATCGCGCCCTCCCGAGCCTGGTGCATCTGCTCCTTGAAGGACACTTTGGGTTGTAGCGTGGTGGACATGGACCCCATCTTATACATTGCAGTAAAAAAATAAATGACAAAGTTGCTTTGCAACTACGCCGTTCACGTTTTAGTCTGCAGGAATCGTGCCGCCCCAGAGCGGGGAGCGCTTCAGCCCCGGGTTAGTACCTGTTGACGCAGGTTGGAGCCCGTTGGACGCTTTTCAAGCAGGGCTCAGGCCGCAAGCGTCTTGGCTGCCGTGGCCGTCAACGCCGCGGTCAGCGCATCCAGCACCACCGATTCCAGGTTCCAGCAGTGCCAGTACAGCTGGATGGGCAGGGCGTGGCCAGGCGCCAGATCGACCATGCTGCCATCGGCAATGGGCCCGCGCGCGAGCAGCTCGGGCACCACGCCCACCGCCCAGCCCGCGGCCACCGCACGCATCTGGCCTTCGGTGCTGGGCACGAACAGGTGGTTCAGCGCCACGCGCTTGAGCCCGAAGGCGCGCGCCACGAATTCGGCCGCCATGTCGTCCTTGCGGTTGAACGAGAGGAAGGACACCTCGCGGAAGTTGTGCGGCGTGAGCCCGTGCGGCAGATGCCGGGCGGCAAAGTCACGCGAGGCCACGGCCACATAGCGCATGGCCCCGAGCGGCACCATCTTGCAGCCGCGCAGCGCCTGCTTGAGCGTGGTGACGCAGCCCAGCACCTGGCCCGAGCGCAGCCACTCCTGCGTGAAGTCCTGGTCGTCCACGATGATTTCGAGCGGCAGGCGCTGGCCCACCAGCTCATGCAGCGCGCCCATGGCCCAGGTGGCGATGCTGTCGGCATTGATGGCGATGGAGATGCGCTCGTCCTCGCGCGTGGCACCGGGGGCGCTCGGGGCCAGTTCCTGCAGGTCGCGCTCCAGGTCGGCGCGCAAGAGGCGCATCTGCTTGGTGTGCTTGAGCAGCAGCTGCCCCGCCGAGGTGGGCCGCAGCGGCCGGCTGCGCACGATGAGCACCGAGCCCACCTGGGCCTCCAGCGCTCGCAGGCGCTGCGACACCGCCGATTGGGTGACGTTCAGGCGCTGGGCGGCGCGCTCGAAGCCGCCCTCTTCGACGATGGCGGCAAGGCATTCCAGGGCGGCGGGGTCATAGGTGCTCATGGCGGGCTCTCGGCAAACGGTGCAGTGGGCGCCTTGTGGGCGGTCATTGCATTAGACAGACTGATGCGTTTGGATTGAGTTTAATTTTGCTTTTAGTAGAACGCAATGTGGATCACACTGCCATCCATGAAAACCATCATCCTGGGCGCCGGCATCATCGGCATCAGCACCGCGTGGCACCTGCTCGAACGGGGCCACGAGGTCATCGTGGTCGACCGCCAGCCCGATGCGGCGCTGGAGACCAGCTTCGCCAACGCGGCGCAGATCTCGGTGAGCTACTGCGAGCCCTGGGCCAACCGCGAGGCCCCGCTCAAGGCGCTCAAGTGGATGTTCGACAAGGAGGCCCCGCTGCTGTTCCGCCCCCAGCTCGACTGGGAGCAATGGCGCTGGGGCCTGAAGTTCCTGGCCCAGTGCAATGACACGGCCTTCGAGCGCAATGTGCAGCAGATCGTGGCGCTGGGCGCCTACAGCCATGCCGCGCTCAAGGAGCTGGTGGCCACCACCGGCATCGAGTACAACCGGCTCGAACGCGGCATCGCCCATTTCTACACCGACCAGAAATCCTTCGACGATGCCGGCCACGCGGTGGAACTGATGCGCCGCCACGGCGTGCAGCGCCGCCTGGTGAGCCGCGAAGAACTGCTGCAGATCGAGCCGGCATTCAAGGCCTATGGCGAGCACATCACGGGCGGCACCTACACCAGCACCGACGAGAGCGGCGACGCCCGCGTCTTCACCCAGGCCCTGGCGCGGCGCTGTGCCGAGCGCGGTGCGCAGTTCCTCTACGGCCACGACGTGCTGCGCCTGAACAAGATCGGCGATGCCATCGACTCCGTGGCCGTGATGCCGCGTGCCGCGAGCGGGCTCAAGAAGGACTTTCTGCTCAAGGCCGATGCGGTCGTGGTGGCCTGCGGCTCCTACAGCGCGCCGCTGCTGCGCACCGTGGGCGTGGACCTGCCGATCTACCCCGGCAAGGGCTACAGCGCCACCTTTCCACTGCTCAAGCCCGAAGCAGCGCCCTCGGTCTCCACCATCGACGACGGCCGCAAGATCGCCATGAGCCGCCTGGGCAATGTGCTGCGCGTGGCCGGCACCATCGAACTGGGGGGCTACGACCTCTCGCTCGACTCGCCGGTGGCCAAGGCACGCTGCCACATGCTGTCGCGCCGCATCGAGGAGATCCTGCCCGGCGTGGCCGACACGCGCACGCCCGAGCAGGGCGGCAACCCGCAGTACTGGACCGGCCTGCGCCCCGCCACGCCGACCAATATCCCCTTCATCGGCCGCACGCGCCTGGGCAAGCTCTGGGTCAATGCCGGCCACGGCACGCTGGGCTGGACGCACGGCGCGGGTTCGGGCAAGGCCCTGGCCGAGCTGATCAGCGGCCAGGTGCCGACGATGGATTTCGGCTTTTACGGCATGGAGCGGGACAGACTCCGCATGGCGACCCAGGCAGCGTGAACGCCGTCGGCTTCGGTCAGGCCTTGCCGGTGGCAGCGGCAAAAGGGCCGAGGTAGCGGGACGGAACCTCCAGTGCATGGAACCCGCCCGCCAGCAGCGTCACCAGGCATGCCGCCAACAGCAGGCCCGCCAGCACCGACAGTGCCAGCACCCGGGCGCGTACCGCAGGGGGCAGATTCCAGTAGAGTGCACAGCCCACATGGGCGCCGAGCGCGGAGACTGCCAGAAAGTAGTAGGGACCAAAGAACCACGGCCAGGGCGGCACCTGCATGCCTGCCGCCGCGAAATGCAGGTTGGTGTCCAGTCCCTGGGCGCGCCCCTGAAGCACCGCCCCCACGTGGATCGCCAGAAAGAGGCCCAGATAGGCTCCCGACAGCCTCTGCAGCCAATCGATAGCCCCCTGGCACCGGGCCCGCCCCCTCCACAGCAAGCCCAGGCCACTGCCGGCCTGGAACACCACGCAGCCCAGCAGCAGCGCCTCGACCACGGGCTGCCGATACACCAGGCGCAGGGCGTCCAGCACCGACTGGTGCGCCGCCACCCCTGCCAGACCGGCCAGGTGCCCGACCAGATGCAGGGCAATGAACAGGGCCAGCAGCTTGGCACTGGTGCGGTGCAGGGTGCGCAGCGGCAGGCGCCGATGCCAGGCCGGTGCCCCGGCCTCGGTGGCGGCGGCATGGGGTGCGGCTGGATGGACAGGCTGTTCTGGCACGGTGGCTTCTCTTCGGATCGACAGCGCTAGGATATTCACCGGCCCCATGGCCGCCTACTCGCCTTGCGCTCACATTTGCCCATGCCTACCACCCCCCGCCGCACCCCTCGACAGGAGCGCTCCCAGTTCACCGTGGACGCCATCTTCGAGGCGGTCGCGCGCATCGTGGCCACCCAGGGCGAAGCAGGCCTCACCACCAACCGCATCGCGGAGACAGCCGGCGTGTCGGTCGGATCGCTCTACCAGTACTTTCCCAGCAAGGAAGCGATTCTCTCGGCCATGCTCGACCAGCACTGCGACCGCGTGATGCTGGAACTGGATGCGCTGCTGGCCCAGGCCCGCGCCGAAAGCTGGACACCCGGGCAGCAGGTGCGCCGCTACGTGCGCCACTACCTGCAGGCCTTTGGCGCCGGCGCGCCGCAGGGGCGTGCCCTGGCCCGCCTGTCTTGGCAGCTGGACTACCGCGCCTCCATGCTCGTCTCCGTGCGCGGTGCCAGCGAGCGGCTGGCATTGCACCTGCAGCGCATGGCGCACGACCACCAGCTTGCGCCCCCCACGCCCGCCCAATTGTTCGTGCTCACCCGCTCTTTCATGGGCGCAGTCCGCGCCGCGTCGCTGGAACAATCGCCTTTGCTCGACAGCCCGGAGTTCGAACACGCGCTGGTGGAGCTGTGCCTGGCCAGCCTGGTCCCAGGCAACGCCCTGCAGTCGGAGGCGCAGAGGGCGCCATGACGGCAGCCGCCGAGCCCCCCGCGGCGGCCCGCTTCAAGGCTTGGGTTCGGGCGCCAGCGCCTCGGGCCAATGCTCGCCCATCCAGCGCAGCAGGTCGCGCCACATGGAGCGCACCTCGGCATCCGCCGGCATGTTCAGCGCATGCGGCAGCTCGATGGTGACCACTGGCATGCCGCGGTGCACGCCGCCGTAGTTGCCCAGCGACCCCGGGAAGATGCCCACCTGGTCCAGCCACAGCCGGCCCAGGCGCTCGGGCGGCGACAGCGGGCCGTCGAAATCGAGCACGCCGTAGGGCGCATGGATGCTCACGATCAGGTGCGGCTGGAAGGCCGCCATCTGCGCGTGCAGAAATTGCGATTCGGGCTCGGACAGTGCCGCGTGGCCGGGAAAGCGCCGCGGGTCGCGCCGGGTGCGCTTTTCCCAGTACAGCGGCGCGTCCTTCTCCCAGCCGGGTGTGGGAAAGTTGCGGTTCAGGTCCACGCCACGGCCATTGGTGCGCGTGGCGGGTCGGGCCAGCAGGCCATCGGGGTTGAGCACGGGGATGAAGCGCCAGTGCACGGGCCGGCCGGCCTGCTCGGCCTGCTCGGCCTGCTCGGCCAGCGCGATCCAGCGCAGCGCCAGCGCCGCGGCCGTGAGCTCGTCGCCATGGATGGCGCCCGCGATCAGCACGCGCAGCGGCGCCTCGGCAGCGCCCTGCACGACCGGTGCCGGCACATCGCGCCAGAACAGCGGGACGCCATGCGCCGAGACGGCACCACTGGGCCTGAGCTGCGCCTCCTCGCACTGCGCGCGCGAGACGCTGGGCAGGCGTGCCAGAAACAGCGCGCAGGCCTTGGGACCTTCGGGCACGGCCTCCGCCGCGGGGGCTGTGGACGCAGGCGCCCCAGGCACTGCGACGGCGGCGGGTGGCTTGGCCGCTGGGGCCTGGAGCACCTGCACGGATGCGCCCCCCCGCTGCGCGGTCGTCCCCCGCTCCACCTCGGCCCGCGGGGCGATCCACAGGCCGCCCGCCGCCAGGGCGGCGAGCACGGCGCCGGCCAGCACCGAACCCGGCCAGGCCAGGCCCCGGGACCGTGCAGGGGCCGTGCGGGAATCGCCCTGGGTCAATGCAGTACCCGCGTCGTGGCCAGGAAATCCGCCAGCGCGCCGTCGAAGGCATCGGGATCTTCGAGCTGAGGCCAGTGGCCCGCATGCGGCAGGTCCAGATAGCGTGCATCGGGCAGCACATGGGCCAGCGCCTGCAAGGCCGCCGGCGGTGTGCAGCGATCCTGCGCACCGCCGAGGATCAAGGTGGGCATGTGCAGCTGGCCCAGCACGCCGGCACTGCGATCGAAGGTGGACAGCGCCTGCAACGCGCGGCGGTACGAGCCCTTGTAGACCTGCGACAGGGCATGGGTGGCCAGGCGCACGCCTTCGGGCAGCGCACCGCTGCCGATGTACTGCGGCACCACGGCGCGTGCCAAGCCCTCCATGTCCTGCGCGGCATCCAGGGCTGCCAGGCGCGGCTCCACCCAGTCCTGCACGGCCTGCGCATCCAGCGCGGGGCCGCCGGCGCACAACACCAGGCGGCGCACCATGGCGCTCTGGCGCACGGCCACCTCCAGCGCCACCATGGCGCCCATGCCGTGGCCCACCAGGGTCACGGGGCCGCACTGCAGCGCATCGATCAGCGCCAGGCAGCTTTCGGCCAGGCCCTTGAAGCCATAGGGCTCGATGGGAGCACTGTTGCCATAACCGGGCATGTCCCAGGCCACGGCGCGGTAGCCCAGGCTGGCCAGGGTTTCGACCTGGGGTGCAAAGGTGAGGTGGCCACCATCGGCGTCGTGCAGCATGAGCACGGTGTGCCCGCTGCCCAGGGTGGAGAAATGGGGGAGAAGTGCCATGGGTATCCTGCGCAAGCCCTGCCATGGCAGGGGCGGGCCCATGATAGCCGACGCATTTTTAACCCTGGACAGCGTCCGGGCCCTCCATGCACCACCCACGGCGACAGCATGGCTGTGGCATGCAGACCATAATGGCTGCCTGCCTCCATTTCGGCGCGCTGCGCCCGTCTGTTCGTGAACCGCCCCCTGCCCCGCCCTGCCCTTGCCCGGCCCCCGAGCTTCTCCGCCCGCGAGTTCCGCGATGCGCTGGGCATGTTTGCCACCGGTGTCACCATCGTCACCGCGCGCAATGAGGACGGCAGCCTGGTGGGCCTGACCGCCAGCTCGTTCAACTCGGTCTCGCTGGCACCGCCGCTGGTGCTGTGGAGCCTGTCGCGCGGTGCCAGCACCATGCCCACCTTTGCCAACGGCGCGCACTACGCCATCAATGTGCTGGCGGCCGACCAGAAGGCGCTGGCCGAGCGGTTCGCCACGCGCGGCATCGACCGCTGGGCCGGCGTGGTCCACCACCCCGGCACCAACGGCGCACCCGTGCTCGACGGCGCGGCCGCGACCTTCGAGTGCTTCAACCGCAGCCGCTACGAAGAGGGCGACCACCTGATCTTCGTGGGCGAGGTCGAGCACTGCAGCCACCGCGCCGGCGTGCCGCCGCTGCTCTACCACGGCGGCCGCTTCTACACCGAGCACCCGCTGTGACACCGGGCGTGCTGGTGCGCCAGGTGAACACCGGCAGCGCGCGGCGCCTGAAGGTGGGCGAGCGCAGCGTGCTCAGCGCCATCGGCAAGGCGCCGGCTGCAGGCCCGGTGGCCGTGGGGCGGCTGGGCCTGGCCGGTGATGAGCAGGCGGACCTGAACGTGCATGGAGGCCTGGACAAGGCGGTCTATGCCTACCCGGCTGCGCACTACGCCTTCTGGCAGGCAGAGCGGCGCAAGCGCAGCGTCAGCCTGTTCGACGAAGCATTGCCACCGGGATTCATGGGCGAGAACCTCACGGTAGACGGGCCGCTGGAGCACGAGGTCTTTGTCGGCGATGAGTTGCACTTCCCCGATTGCGTGCTGCGCGTGACGGCACCGCGCGAGCCCTGCTTCAAGTTCAATGCCGTGATGGGCTTCGCCCAGGCCGGCCGCGCCATGGCGCAGGCCGGTTGCTGCGGCTACTACCTCGCAGTGGACCGGCCCGGCAGCATCGCTGCGGGCCAGCAGGCCACCCTGGTGCCGGGGCGCCGCTCGCTGAGCATTGCCCAGGCCTTTGCGGCCAAGTTCGCCAAGCACGCACGCTAGGGCGTGTGCTGCGGCTGGCCCCATTGCCGCGCCTGCTCCTGCAGTTGCGGAAACACCTTACCCACCAGGGCCAATTGCGCCGCCATCAGGCTGGGGGCTGGGCTGGCTGGCACAGACGCCGCGGCACCGAATTCCTGCAGCACCTGGGCCACGGCCGGCACCGGGGTGGATGGCTTGCCCGCCTGCTGCTGGGCCTGCCCGAGCTGCTCGGCCAGTTGCTGCAGCGATGCCAGCAGTGTGCCGGCCATGGCCTGCGCGGCCTCGTCCACAGGCTCGGCCCCCTCGCGGCGCTGCGCGCCCAGGGCCGAGAGGTAGTTGAGCTGGGTGTGCGACAGGCGCAGGAAGTTGGCCACCGCCTCCACATTGCCGCGCACGCCGCGCGGCTCCTTGAGCATGGCGCTGTAGGAGTGGGACAGCGCGGCGTCGGCATTGTGGGCGTTGCGCCGCGCCAGGCGGTAGTCGAGGTGGTCGCTCTTGCCGCTGTGGTACTGCGCCAGGATGGCGCGCAGGTACAGGGCCTGGGTCTGCAGCACCTGCGCCGCCAGCCGTGGCCACTGGCGCGACTGCCAGTGCGGCAGCACCAGCCAGGAGGCCGCCGCCGCGATCAGGCAGCCGGCGGCGGTGTCCAGCAGGCGCGCCAGGATCACACCCTGCGCCGTGCCCATCTGGTGGAAGCCCAGCAGCAGCAAGGCGGTGACCGCCGCCGTGGCCAGCACATAGCGGGTATGGCGCGCGCCGAAGAACACCGCGCCACCCAGCACCAGCAGCCCAGCCTGCACCAACGCGCCCGGAAACAGCTGGATCGCCGCCCAGCCCAGGGCCAAGCCGATGGCCGTGCCCTGGGCACGCTGCAGCAGCCGTGTCTGCGTGGCCGCGTACTGCGGCTGGCTCACGAACACGATGGTCAGCAGGATCCAGTAGCCGTGCGGGTCCTCAGTGGCCTGCATGAGGGCAAAGCCCGCCAGCAGCGACAGGGCGAGCCGCACGCCATGGCGCAGCCAGGGCGATTGGGGGTGCAGCTGCGCGCGCACCCGGCGCCAGGCATCGCGCAGGCTGCGCGGTTCGCGGTCGAACAGCGCGGTGTCCGCGCCCCCGGCCGGACCGCCCAGGGCGCCTGCCAGCACCCCGGCCATGGCCGCCAGGTTGTCGCCCAGCGCGTGCAGCGAGCGCAGCGGCCGGGCCATGGAGCCGGCGGCAGGCAGCGCAGCGCCCAGCTCGGCCGCAATGCCGTCCTGGTGCGCGATGGCGGCCCGCAGGTCTTCGATGGCGCGCGAGGTCATGCCCGCGTGCTGCGGCGGCGTCTGCTGCTGGATGGCCAGCGACAGCCGCAGCGCCTGCTCGCCCAGTAGCGTGAGCACGCGCTGGCAGCGGTAGAGCGCATCGCTGTGGAAAAACGCCGTGGCCAGCAGGTCGTAGTGCTCGTGCGAAGAACTCGCGCGCTCGTGCACATCCTGCGCAGCCAGGTACTGCTGCATGCCGGCCTGCAGCCAGGCGGGCGGCGTGCCGCGGCCCATGCGGCTCATCAGACTCTCCTTGGCGGCATTGAGCGCATCGACCACGCGCCCGTTGTGCAGTGCCAATGCCATGCGCCGGCGCTCCAGGTCCACGTCGCGCACGGGCTCCAGCAGCAAGGCCTTCAGGCGCAGGTACTCGCCCAGCACCGCGTACAGCCGCGCCAGCCGAAAACGCACTGGCGGCTGCGGCATGGCCCAGGCCCAGGCCACCGAGACCAGCCCATACCAGGCAGCCCCCGCCAGCAGCAGCGGCAGGGTCTGCACCGCCTGGGCCTGGCTGGAATGGGCCGCCAGCGCAGCATAGATGCACAGGATCAGCGAGCCGAAGGCGATGGCGCGGTAGCGCTCGCCCAGCGCCCCCAGCAGGCTGAAGGTGAAGGCGGCCACGGCCATCACCGCCATCAGCAGCCAGGGCGACTCCACCGTGCTCCACACGGCCAGGCCCACCATGCCGAAGCAGCCCAGGGCCAGCAGCTGTGCGCGCAGCCGGCCACGCCAGCTGTCGTCGGTCTCGCTCAAGGCGCTGGCGATCACGCCCAGCAGCACCGGCATCAGCTCGGTCTGCCAGCCGGCCTGCCAGCCAAAGGCCAGCACGCAGGCCAGCGCCAGAAACGCCCGCGCCCCGCGCGTGAAGCCCTCATGGTTGCGCGCACGTTGCCAATTGAGCCGCCAGGATTCATCCACGGGATATGCCTCATATTAGGGATTACCCTTAATACTAAGCAAAAAATCGGCCAGAAACCCGGATGGACGGCCACCACGGCCAGCAAAGCAGGCCTATTCCGGCGTGTGACAGCACACGCACAGCTTGTTGCCGTCCGGGTCGCGCACATACGCCCCGTAGTAGTTCGCGTGGTACTGCGGGCGCAGGCCCGGCGGGCCGTCGCAGGTGCCGCCATGGCGCAGCGCCAGGGCGTGGACAGCGTCCACAGTGGCGCGGTCGGCAGCCAGCAGCGCGTTCATGGCGCCATTGCCGGGGCTGGCGGCCTGGCCGTCGAAAGGCCGGCCAATGAGGAACAGCGGACGCGCCACGCCCGGCACCTGCCAGCCGGCCCAGGGCACTTCGGACTCGCAGAAGCGCTGCACCAGGCCCAGGCGCCCCAGCACCGGGCCATAGAACGCCAGGGCGCGCTCGAAATCGTTCACGCCGACATGGACATGGGACAGCATGGAACGAGCTCCTTTCGGCGGGTACTGGGCGCTGGGGCGCGCAGTACCCTCAGCGCACCGTATCGGGCAGCTCGATCTTGACCTCGAGCACCTCCAGGTTGTCCTGGCGTTCCAGGTGCACCTTGAGGTCTTCGGGGTTGATCTTCACGTACTTGGAGATCACCGACACCAGTTCGCGCTGCAGCGCGGGCAGGTAGTCGGGTTCGGAGGCGTTGCGGCCGTTGCGTTCGTGCGCCAGGATGATCTGCAGGCGCTCCTTGGCAACGCTGGCGGTCTTCTTCTTTTCGCCGAGCAGGAAGGAGAGAAACGATGCCATGGCTTACTTGCTCCCGAACAGGCGTTTGAAGAAGCCGGGCTTTTCGGCTTCGATGAAACGCAGGGGCTTTTCCGCCCCGAGGAAACGGTCGACCACGTCCTTGTAGGCTTCGGAAACGTCCGTGCCCTGGGCATGGATGGCCGGTGTGCCCTGGTTGGACGATTGCAGCACCACCTCGGACTCGGGGATCACGCCGATCAGCTTGATGCGCAGGATGTCCTGGATGTCCTCCAGCGACAGCATCTGCCCATCTTCGACCCGGCTGGGGTTGTAGCGCGTGATCAGCAGGTGCTCCTTGATCGGCTCACCCCCCTCGATGGCACGCTTGGTCTTGCTGCCCAGCATGCCCAGGATGCGGTCGGAGTCGCGCACCGAGGAGACCTCGGGGTTGGTGACCAGGAGGGCCTCGTCGGCGAAGTGCATGGCCATGAGCGCGCCGCTCTCGATGCCGGCGGGCGAATCGCACACGATGTACTCAAAGCCCATCTCGGCCAGGTCCTTGAGAATCTTCTCCACGCCGTCCTGCTTGAGGGCGTCCTTGTCGCGCGTCTGGCTGGCGGCCAGCACGAACAGGTTCTCGCACTGCTTGTCCTTGATGAGGGCCTGGTTCAGGTTGGCCTCGCCCTGGATCACGTTGATGAGGTCGTACACCACACGGCGTTCGCAGCCCATGATGAGGTCCAGGTTGCGCAGGCCGACGTCGAAATCGATCACGGCAGTCTTGTGGCCGCGCAGGGCGAGGCCGGTGGCAAAGCTGGCGCTGGTGGTGGTCTTGCCCACACCACCCTTGCCGGAGGTCACGACGACGATTTTGGCCATGGATTATTGGATCTCTCTGGGGTTGATACGTACGGGATTGCGCAGCGGCTCGATGAAGAGCTTCTCGCCTTCCAGGCGCACCTGGGCCGGCCTGCCCGCGACCTCGTCGGGCAGGGCGGTCTCCGTCGTGCGGTAGATGCCTGCAATGGACACCAGCTGCGGCTCCATGCAGGTGGAAAAGATGCGTGCCTCGGTGTTGCCGCGCGCGCCGGCAATGGCGCGCCCGCGCAGCGGGGCATACACATGGATGTTGCCATCGGCAATGACCTCGGCACCGAAGCTGACCATGGCCAGCACCACCAGGTCGGCGCCGCGCGCATAGACCTGCTGGCCCGAGCGCAGCGGCTTGTCGATCACCATGGTGCCCGGGCCGGCCACGGGCACTTCGCGCACCACCTCGACCTCGTGCACCACCTCGCGGATGACTTCCTGCACCTGGACGGACGTTTCGGCCGCCGGTTCCTGTGGTTCTTCTTGCGCGGGCGGGGCTTCGGCGCGGGGGGGCGGCACGTCGGGCGCCAGGCTGAGGCCCGCTGCGTGCGCGGCCTCCATCTGGGCCGGATTGCCGCCGCGCACCGCCACGGGCAGGGTGCGGTGCTCGCGCAGCACGGCAACGATGGCCGCGAAATCGATGGATTCCTCGGCCTCGCGCACCAGCGCCAGGTCGATCAGCACCGGGTCGTTGTCGAAGAAGCCGGGGGCGTCGGCGACCCGTTCGGCCAGTTCGGCAGCGAACTGGGCCGCATCGGTGGTCTTGAGCAACACCGCCACCACAGGCAAGCTTGCGCTCTTGAGATCGAAGCGGGTGCGGACCTGGGCCGCCGTGGAAAAGGCCATGTCAACGGGTTTGGTTGATTGGAAGCGCCTGGAAAGCCCAGGCGCCATGCGCAAAGTGTACCGTGGGCCCGCAGAGGCCCTGTTTCGGGGTGTCCGGCCGGTGCCAGCACACTGGGCAGGCGCCTCCCATAATCGGCCGCCATGTCCATCGCCCGCAAAACCCACCTCGATTCCCTGGCCGTCGGCCTGCTGCTCACCTGCTGCATGTTCTGGGGCTTCCAGCAGGTGCTGGTCAAGGCCACGGTGGGCGAAGTGGCGCCGGTGTTCCAGGCCTCCGTGCGCTTCGTGCTGGCGGCCCTGGCCGTGGCCGCCTGGTGCCGCTGGCGCGGTGTGCCCCTGTCCAGCCGCAGCGAGCCCCGGGGAGCGCTGCGCGGCGGCCTGCTGGCCGGCGCCCTGTTCGCGGGCGAGTTCGCCTGCATCTATGTGGGCCTGCAGTACACCAGCGCCTCGCGGCTCACGGTGTTCCTCTACGGCGCGCCGTTCTGGGTGGCGCTGCTGCTGCCGCACTTCATCCCCAGCGAGCGGCTGCGCGGCTGGCAGTGGCTGGGCCTGGCTGCTGCCTTCGTGGGGGTGGGGCTGGCCCTGGGCGACGGCATGGCCGGCCCGGCCAACGCCGCCATGCCCCGGGCCTGGCTGGGCGACCTGTTGGGCGTGGCCGCCGGCCTGATGTGGGCGCTCACCACCGTGGTCATCCGCACCACGCCGCTGGCGCGCGTGGCGCCGGCCAAACAGCTGTTCTACCAGGTGGGCGTGAGCGCCGCCGTGCTGCCCTTCCTGTCGCTGGCGCTGGGCGAGCCCTGGGGCTGGCAGTTCAGCGCCTTTGCCTGGGGCTCTCTGCTGGTGCAGGCCCTGGTGGGTGCCTTCGTGAGCTACCTGGCCTGGATGTGGATGCTGGCCCACTACCCGGCCACGCGCATCTCGGTGTTCGTGTTCCTGACCCCGGTGTTCGCCCTGCTGTTCGGCGCCCTGTGGCTGGGCGAGCCGGTGACTCCTGGGCTGGTGGTGGCCCTGGGGCTGGTGGCGGTGGGGATTGTGCTGGTCAATCGCAAGCCGGCTGCTGCGTAACCCTTACCCCCGCACGCCCAGGTAGAGGTGCGCGATCAGCGAGGAAATGGCGAACGCACCACCCAGCCACAAGGTCAGCCACCGAAAGGCTTCGTACTCCCGGCCGTTCGCGCTGCGAGACAGGCTTTGCACCGCCACGGACAACAGGGCAACCGCCCCGCACGCCAGTGCACCCAGCATGAGCAGCAAGGGGCCGCCGCTCAGCACCACCAGGGTGCTGTATCGGCCCGCGGGAATGCGCAGCCTGCCTGCGCTGGCGGCGACCACTGCGACGACCACCAAGTACAAGGCCCAGCGCAGACTCGATGCCCCGGCCTTGGAGTCTGGACCGGCGGGCGGTTCATCCTGCCGCGGGGGCTTCGCCATCAGAACTTAGGAATACGGATGCGGCTGATCATGAGGGAACCGGACGCGGCAAACAGCAACACCAGCGGGTGCAGCGTGAAGCCGCCGATCAGCACCTTGCCGAACCACAGGTTCTCGCCCAGGGCGCCCATGTAGGCGGCCAGGGCCATCAGGCCCACGAGCACGATGGAGGTGGGGATGGGCGTGCCCTCGAAGTATTTCACCTTGCCGTCGTCGCCCGAGAGCGATTCGGCCGTGACGTTGTAGCGTGCCAGGCGCGAGACGCCGCAGGCTACGAAGTAGGCCAGCACCACGCGGTCGTACAGGCCCTGCATGCCGCAGCCGTAGGCGATGATGGCCGGCGCCACGCCGAACGAGATCACGTCGGCCAGCGAATCGAGCTCGCGCCCCATGGCCGAGCTTTTCTGGCGCCAGCGCGCGATGCGCCCGTCGAGCACGTCGAAGATCAGCGCCGCCAGCACCAGCGCCGCCGCAAAGTAGATGTGCAGCACCTCGCGCGTACCCAGGTAGGTCATGGCGGAGAACAGCGCGCCCACGCCACACACCGCGTTGCCCAGCGTGAACCAGTCGGCCAGGTGGAACTCGCGGATCATCGAAAAGCGCTTGGGATGGGGTTGGGGGGTGGTCATGTCAGGGGCGCTCCAGTCGCGCCATGGAAAGTGGTGACGCCACATTATGGGCGGCCCCGGGCGCCGTTCCCTGTAGGCACATTCCCCGCGCGGCTGGCGCAGCGCCAAGGGCGCCGCCCGTCCCCACAGCTCCTCAGATGCCAAGTTTTTTGAACAGTGTGTCCATGGTTTTGGGCAATTGTCAAAAAATCCATACGCACCAACAATGGCCAGACAACGGCCTGTTTGTCAGGATGGAGCCGATTTGCCAGGAGACAAGACCATGCACACCGCCAGGAGCGCACAGCAGCCCTGCCCCACCCCCGTTGCCGCCGCGGGCACGGAGGCGAGCGCGCCATGACAGCCCCCCTCTGCCCCACGCACCCGCCTCTGTCGGCCCCTTTTTCTCCGGCGTTTCCGGTGCGCAGCCTGCAGGATGTAGAACGCCTGGAGGCCGTGCCCCTGGCCCAGGCGCTGCCGGTGCAGAGCACCTACGAGATCTTTCGCAACTCGGCCCATGCCTTTGGCGACAAGACGGCGCTGAGCTTTCTGCCCACGGCCGACCCGGCGGATGAGCCCGTGCGCTGGTCGTACACCCAGCTGCTGGCCGGCATCCACCAGACGGCCAACCTGCTGCACAGCCTGGGCGTGGGGCCAGAGGATGCCGTGGCGGTGCTGCTGCCCGGTTGCCTGGAGTACCACCTGGCCCTGTGGGGCAGCGAGGCGGCGGGCATCGTGCAGCCGCTCAACCCGCTGCTCACGCCAGAGAAGCTGGCGTCCATGCTGGCCCTGGCCGGCGCCAAGGTGCTGATCGCCTATGGCGAGGACGGCGACTCGGGCTTCTGGACCAAGGCCATGGGCCTGCGCAGCGCCGTACCCAGCCTGCGCACCGTGCTGCGCGTGGCACCGCACGGCGAGGCGCCGGGCGCGGCCGGCCCGCTGCCCGAGGGGGTGCTCGACTTTGCCCGCCGCAGCGCCCAGCCCGACGACCGGCTGGTGAGCGGCCGGCGCATCGCGGCCAGCGACATCGCGGCCTACTTCCACACCGGCGGCACCACGGGCGCGCCCAAGCTCGCCCGGCACAGCCATGGCGCCCAGGTGTTCACGGCCTGGGCCTGCGTGCAGATGCAGGGCATGCGGCCCGACGATGCGGGCATCAACGGCTACCCCCTGTTCCACGTGGCGGGCGTGCTGCCTGGCGCGCTGGCCGCGCTGTCGGCCGGGGTCGAGACCATCATCCCGACCACCGGGCTGTTCCGCAGCCGCCAGGTGCTGGCCAACTACTGGCGCCTGGCCGAGCGCTACCGCTGCACCTACCTGTCGGCCGTGCCCACGGTGCTGGCCGCGCTGGCCAACGTGCCGCTGGATGGCGCCGACATCTCGTCCCTGCGCTACTGCCGCACGGGCGCCGCCATCCTCGCACCCGAACTGGCAGCGCGCTTCGAACGCCTGTTCGGCCTGCATGTGCACGAGAGCCTGGGCATGACCGAGATGGCCGGCATCTCCACCATCACGCCGCCGGGCGTGAACGCGCCTGCGGGCTGCGTGGGCTGGCGCCTGCCCCACACGCGGCTGCGCATCGTCGCGCTCGACGCGCACGGCAATGCCTCGGACCGGGAGATGCCGCCCGGCCAGCCGGGCATGGTGCTGTTCCACTCGCCCAACCTGTTCTCGGGCTTTCTCGATCCTGCCGACACGGCCAGGGCTTTCACGCCCGACGGCTGGCTGGCCACGGGCGACCTGGGCTTCATCGATGACCAGGGCCGGCTGCACCTGAGCGGGCGCTCCAAGGACCTCATCATCCGCAGCGGCCACAACATCGACCCCAAGGTCATCGAGGACGCGCTGGGCGCCCACCCCGCCGTGCAGCTGGCCGCCGCCGTGGGTGCGCCCGATGCCTATGCGGGCGAGCTGCCGGTTGTCTTCGCCACGCTGGTGCCCGGCGCCCAGGCCAGCGAGGCCGAGCTGCTGGACTTTGCCTGCGCAGGTGTGGACGAGGCCGTGGCCCGGCCGCGCCGGCTGACCGTGCTGGACACCATGCCCGTGACCAATGTCGGCAAGATCTACAAGCCCGCACTGCGCCTGCAGGCCGCCTGCCAGACCGTGCAGGCGCTGGTGGACGGCGCGTGCGCCGAGCTGGGCGTGGCTGCCCGCCCCGCCGTGCAGCCCGAGGGCGAGAGCGCCGTGCGCGTGGCCGTCGCAGGCGGCGACACGGCCCTCGCAGACCGCCTGCGCCAGGTGCTGGAGCCCTTGCCCATCACGGTGCACATCGTGGCCGGACCACCGCCCGTTGCCTGAGCCATTTTCTTTCCCCCAAAACCCAGAACGATTCCAGGAGACAAACCAGCATGCGAACTTTCCAGACCCTTCAGCGCCGCACCTGGCTCGGTACTGCCGCCGCAGCCCTGGCCCTCGGCACGCTCGCCGGCACGGGCGCACTGGCCCAACAGCCGGCCTACCCCGCCAAGCCGATCAAGGTGGTCGTGCCCTTTGCCCCGGGCGGTGCCACCGACGTGCTGGCCCGCGTGCTGGCCGAGAAGATGGCGGCCGGCCTGGGCCAGCCCCTGGTCATCGACAACAAGCCCGGCGCGGCCGGCATCATCGGCACGGATGCCGTGGCGAAGGCCGCGCCCGACGGCTACACCATCGTGCTGGGCCTGAGCAATTCGCTGCTGACCAACCAGTTCCTCTACGAAAAGCTGCCCTACGACCCCCAGCGCGACCTGGCCCTGGTCTACCAGATCGCCATCGCCCCGCTGGTGCTGGTGGCCCACCCCAGCGTGCCCGTGGCCACCGGCCCCGAGCTGCTCAAGTACGCCGCCGCCCACAAGAGCAAGGTGGCCTATGGCTCCTACGGCACGGGCGCCTACCCGCACCTGGCGGGGGCCTACATGAGCCTCACGCAGAACGCCGACATGAGCCACGTGGCCTACCGCGGCGAGGCGCCCATGGTGCAGGACCTGATCGGCGGCCAGATCCAGATGGCCTACGCCAGCGCGCTGGTGGCCAAGGCGCACATCGACGCCGGCAAGCTCAAGGCGCTGGGGGTGACCGGCGAACGGCGCATGGGCATCCTGCCCAACGTGCCCACGCTAGCCGAGCAGGGCATGAACGATGAGGCCTACCGCGTGACGGGCTGGCTGGCCTTTGCCGCCCCCGCGGGCACGCCCCCGGCCATCCTGGAGCGCCTGGCCAGCGAGGTGCGCAAGGCCGTGCAGCTGCCCGATGTGGCCCAGCGCATCGCGGGCATGGGCTTCGAGGCCCGCACCAACTCCTCCCCGGCCGAGTTCAAGGCCGCGTACATGAAGGAACGGCCCGTCTGGGAGCGATTGATCAAGCAGTCTGGCGCAAAGCTCGACTGACCCCCTGAGCTGCTTCGCGTCTCGGTGCGTCCGCCAGGGGCGGCCGCTCTTCGTTGCCGTCCAAGCCTGCGCAGGCAGGCTTGGAGCCGCGGCACTCAGCCCCTGAAGGGGGACGCCCCCGGTGCGGCGGGGCGGCCCTTGCACGGGGGCACTGGCATCGGGCGCGCCAGTTTTGCAGGTCGAGGGCCTGGGTCAGCCCTGCGCTGCCGCCTTGGCAGCCCGCTGGTTGGCAAACGCCACATACCAATCCAGGCAACCCGGGTTGGCCATGGCGTCCTTGTTGACGACCTTCTCGATGGGCTGGCCCAGCAGCAGCTTCTTGATGGGCAGTTCCTGCTTCTTGCCGCTCAGGGTGCGCGGGATTTCGGGCACCTGGAAGATGTCGTCGGGCACGAAGCGCGGGCTCAGCGCGGTGCGCACGGCGCCGTTCAGGCGCTGGCGTGTGGCCTCGTCGAGCTGCGCGCCTTCGCGCAGCACCACGAACAGCGGCATGTAGCTTTCGCGGCCCAGGTATTCGAGGTCGACGACCATGCTGTCCAACACCTCGGGCAGGGCCTCCACGGCGCTGTAGATCTCGCTCGTGCCCATGCGCAGGCCGTGGCGGTTGATGGTGGCGTCCGAGCGGCCGTAGATGGTGCAGCCACCACTGGTGCCATCAATCTTGAGCCAGTCGCCATGGCGCCAGACGGCACCGGCCTCGGGGCCGGCATCGCCGCCGCCGGGGCGACGGCCATGGCCGGGCGGGTACATGTCGAAGTAGCTCGACAGGTAGCGCTCGCCGTTCGCATCGTTCCACAGGTACAGCGGCATGGACGGGATGGGCTGCACGCAGACCAGCTCGCCCACCTCGTCCTTGACAGCCTCGCCCTGCGCGTTCCAGGCTTCCACAGCCGCGCCCAGCATGCGGCACTGCATCTCGCCGGGCACCTGGGCCATCTCGCGGTGGCCGCCGATGAAGGCGCCGCAGAAGTCCGTGCCGCCCGAGATGTTGTTCCACCAGATGTCCGGCGTGCCGATGCGCTGGAACTGGGCCGTGCCCCAGGCCTGCACCTCGGGCGAGAGCGGCGAGCCCGTGGTGCCCAGGGCACGCACGCGCGACAGGTCGCCGCAGGCGGCCAGGTCCAGCCCCGACTTCATGCAGTTGGCAAAGAAGGCCGCCCCCGCGCCGAAGAAGGTGACGCCGGTCTCGGCCGCGAAGCGCCACAGGGTGCCCCAGTCGGGCCGGTCCTTGCTGCCGCCGGGGTTGCCGTCGTAGATCACGCAGGTGGTGCCCGACAGCAGGCCGCTGGCCTGGGCGTTCCACATCACCCAGCCGGTGGAGCTGTACCAGTGGTAGCGCTCGCCGAAGCTGTTGGCCTCGTAGCTGCAGCCAATGTCGTTGTGCAGCACCTTGAGCTGCAGTGCCACCAGCACCATGCCGCCATGGCCGTGCACGATGGGCTTGGGCAGGCCGGTGGTGCCGCTGGAGTAGACGATCCACAGCGGGTGGTCGAAGGGCATCCACGCGGGCTCGAAGGCATCCACCGCCGGCCCGCTGGCCGCCACGTCTGCCGTCCAGTCGGACCAGCCGGCCAGCGCCGCATCCACAGCGAGGTTGGGCACCAGGATGGCGTGCTGCACGCTGGGCAGGGCCGCGCGCAGCTCGGTGAGCACGCCCGTGCGGTCGTGGTCGCGCCCGCCATAGGTGATGCCGTCCACGCCGATGAGCACCGTGGGCTCGATCTGGCGGAAGCGGTCGAGCACGGCGTTGGTGCCCATGTCGGGCGCGCAGATGCTCCACACGGCGCCGATGCTCACCGTGGCCAGCAGGGCCACCATGGCCTCGGGGATGTTGGGCAGGTAGGCAGCCACCCGGTCGCCGGGCTGCACGCCCTGGGCCTTCAGGTGCAAGGCCAGCGAGGCCACCTGGCGGCGCAGCTCGGGCCAGGCCAGCTCGCGGTGCTGGCCTTTCTCATTGCGGCTGATGACGGCCGGAAGGCCGGCGGCATGGGCCGCCTGCACATGGCGCAGCGCCTGGCGCGCGTAGTTGAGCTGCACGCCCGGGAACCATTGCGCCCCCGGCATGGTGTTTTTGGCCAGCGCCACCGTGGGGGGCGTGGGCGACTCGATCTCGAAGTAATCCCAGACGCTGTGCCAGAAGGCATCGAGCTCGGTCGTGGACCAGCGCCACAGCGCGTCGTAGCTGTCGAAGGCCAGGCCGCGCTGCTCGCGCAGCCAGTTCTGGTACAGGCGGATCTGGGGAACGAATGGGGGGGTATTGGTGCTTGTCTCCATGGCGACGCAGCGTACCAGCGCGGGCGCAGACCTGCCATGGGGCACCGTCCCCGGATTGACACCCGACAGGGGCATGACCGGCCTCCGGCCCGCACAACAGACGGTCACACTTTTTCGGGAAAACCCTTGCGAGGTACGACAACCGCTGGCGAATACTGCGCTTCGCCCGGGCGAGGCCCGGGACACCACAACAAATGCATCCGCAATAACGAGGGGGAATGGAGATGAAGAACACCCGCACCGCGGGGGGCGCCGCCGTGCGCCCGCTGCAACGCACGCCCTGGGCCATCGCGGCCTGGCTCTGCCTGGCCTGCGCTGGCAGTGCCCAGGCGCTCACGCCACTGCCACCCGCCGTGTCGGGGGCCAGCACCTGCTTCCACAAGGACCGGGGCTTTGTCGGCCGGGCCCAGCTGGATTTCAGCACCGAAAGCCCCGATGGGCTCTTCGACATCTACAAGGGCGCCCACTACCAGGGGCAATGGGCCTTCCAGAACGGCCAGGGGCAGTGGGTGGTGCTGCCGCCCTCGATCGGCGTGGTGCCTGTGGCCGGCAGCGCGGTGCGCCACCCCCAGCGCAGCCAGGGTGCCGGCGTGCACACCCTGGAGGTGGCGGTCGCCGAACCCGGCCTGCGCTCCGCCGCAGCGCTGCCCGGGCTCACGGTGTTCGTGGGCTACGGCGCCAGCGGGGCCCAGAGCTTTGCCGACCTGCTGGCGCGCCAGCGCTTCGGCGTGCTGGGGCAGATCGCGGGTGACGAGCCCCTGCGCGACCAGTGCGATACCCCGTCCCCCACGCCGGGTGGAGGCGGCGCAGGCGGTGGCGCAGCGCCCACGCCGGCCCCTGCCGGAGGCAGCCCGGTCGCGCTGAATGTGCGCGTGCAGGGCCTGGGGCTGGGGCGCACGCTGCAGCTCGGCCATGGCGCTGCGACCCTGAGTGCAACCCTGAACGAACCCTACCGCTTCGCCCCCCAGGCGGCGGCCGGGGCCGCGCTGGACCTGCGCATCATGGCCCAGCCCGCCGGCCAGCGTTGCGCTGTGTCGGAGTCCGCGCCGGCCACGGTGCCTGCCGATGGCGCGCCGGTCTTCGTGCGCTGCGTGCACACCGCCGCGGCCCGCCTCACCATGCCCGACACGGAACCGCGCAAGCCGCTGGCCGTGGCCTTTGCATTGCGCGATCTGGCCTACCCCGGCATCGCCTACGAGAGCCGGCCCGGCGTGGTGGGTGGCACGTTTCCCTACGAGTACCGCCTGCAGGGCTTCACGCGCAATGGTGCGGCCCAGAACCCTGCCGACCTGTCGCTCGATTTCCGGCGCGGCACGGTGCGCTTCACCCCGCCTGCCGAGGGCAGCTATACCGTCACCCTGGAGGTCCGGGACAGCGGCAGCACGGCGCAGACCGTGGTGAAGAGCTTCACCATCGATGTGGCGGCTTCGCGCTTCGTGTTCGTCGCTCCCGAGGGGCAGGACGCCGGTGGCCGGGGCGCGCGCGCCCTGCCCTACCAGACGCTGGCCTATGCCCTCGCGCGCACCACTTCAAGCCAGGCCATCGTGCTGCGCCAGGGCAGCTACCTGGCTGGCGGCCTGCGGCTGCTGGACAGCAAGGCCAAGCAGATCCTGGCCTACCCCGACGAGGTGGCCACGCTGGACCTGGACCGGGCGGGCAGCATCTCGGTGGCCTCCTCCACGGCCCCTGCGCCGCGCATCGAGGGCGTGGACATCGCCAACGTCAAGCAGTACGGCATCGTGAGCGACCCGAGCAAGGCCGGGCTGGTGGTGCGCAACGTGCGCTTCATCAACGGCGAAGAGGGCCCCACGCTGAGCGAGAACCCCGCCTTCATCCATGGCTGGGGCGACACGGGCCCCGCCTGGCGCCACCAGTTCCTGGTGCAGGACACCGATTTCGGCACCTACGTGGGTGCGGGCTACGCCACCACCTTCTTCGACGCCGGCGAGTCGCTCGTCGAGAACAACCAGCTGCGCCTGGGCAAGGTCAACGGCGGCTTCCACGACAAGGACAATTCGCAGAACAACACCTATCGCGAGAACTACATCGTGTTCTCGCTCGCCAACCGCACCACCTCGGGCATCCAGGTGTCGGCCCAGGCCAATTCGCTGGGCGTTCACATCCACCACAACCTGCTGGTGAACGCCGGCATTCTGCTCGGAACCCAGTGTTTCCAGAGCACCTGCTTCATGCGCGACCACGACGTGCACCACAACACGCTGGTGAACCAGCGCATCGCCCTGAGCTGGGGGCCGTTCAACCCCACGAGCTTTGGCACGCGCATCAGCCACAACATCCTCAGCAGCGGCAGCACGGCGCCCTATGGCGGCCTGTCGTGCCAGGGCCGGCCCGCCGGCCTGGCCACGCAGCTGGCGGCCCGCGCCAACTGGATCGAAAGCACGAACCCACTGGCCTTCAAGGACAGCGAGTGCACGGGCAACGACATGGCATGGTCGGTATGGCAAGGCACCTACGGCCAGGACACGGCGGCATCGGGCAGCAGCGTGAGCCCTTCCAGCGTGCTGACCGGCTCCGGGCCGACCACCGGGCTGCCGGCAGGCGACGCCCGCCGCACCCAGCGCGGGCACCAGTACTGATGCTGTGGGGTCGCCTGCGGCCCCCTTGATCGCGGCGGCCGGGGTGGTCAGCCGCCTTCGGGTTCGTGCAGGCCGGTGATGGCGTAGCCCTTTTCCTGCAGCTGGGCGCCTGGCTTGACGATTCCGTAGTGCTCCCAGCGGTCGGCATCTTCGTCGAGGTCCTGGCCCTTCACCTCGGTGTCCCAGTCCGTGTTGGTCGCTTCTTCCGGAATTCGCTTTCCTTCCGGCACGGCCAGGTGGGTGAAACGGCCCTCAGCTTCGGCCCGACGGTAGATGTCCACGCGCATGGTTGGTCCTTTGGCGGTTACAAAGCAGCCACTCTACTTCCCAGGGAAAAAAGGCGCCGTAGGAAAAACTCCCGCTGGCATCAGGGCCTTGGCGTGGGCCCGAAAAGCCTGCGGAAATCCGCTGCTTTTATTTTTCGCACACATGTGCTAAATTCACACCATGGATGCCAAGACCCAGAAAGCAGAACTCACGCGCGCCGCCATCGTCGGCGCGGCGCTGGACATCGCCGCGTCGGACGGACTCGAATCCATCACCCTGCAGGCCGTGGCCGACCGGGTGGGTCTGTCCAAGAGCGGGGTGTTCTCGCGTGCCGGCTCGCGCGAGGCGCTGCAGAAGGCCGTGATCGAGGAGTTCGGGCGCCGTTTTCTGGTCGATGTGTTCGTGCCTGCCATGCAGCACCCCAAGGGGCTGCCGCGCCTGCAGGAGATCGTGCGCCGCTGGATCGCGCGCACGCGCGACGTCGAGGCCTTCACGGGCTGCATCTACACCGCTGGCGCCTTCGAGCTCGATGACCGCGATGGCGAGCTGCGCGACCTGCTGCACACGGAAATCACACGCTGGCGCGCCGCTTTGCGCCGCACCGTGCTGCAGGCCATCGAGGCCGGGCACCTGCCCGCCGCGACCCCACCCGACCAGCTGGTTGCCGAGATCTATTCCATGATCATGGGCCTGCTGCACGACGTGCGCTTCCTGCGCGATCCGCAGGCTGTGCAACGCACCGAGGCGTCCTGGGCGCGCCTCGTCAAGAGCTACCAGACGGCCTGACCCCCGGGGTGTGGCCTTGGAAACCCTTGCTTTCAGTTCGTCCAAATTTCGCACAACCGTGCGAAGAAAGGAAAACACCATGCTGATCCTTGCAAGCTTTGCCGCTGCCGCTGCCCTGGTGGCCGGCGCCCTCCATGCCGTGCGCCAGACGCTGGCCCGGCTTCCGCGCAGCAACCGCGATTGGGTCTTCTACTGACCCGTAGCCCCCCTCTTCGCTTGCTGTGCATTCGTCCACCCTCTCCCGGAGCCCCACCATGAGCCAGTCCACCGCCGTGCAGGCCACCTCGAACTTCTACGGCGCCCATGCCGGCATGCGCCTCGTGCGCCTGGCACTGGGCACGGCGCAACGCCTTTGGCCGCGGCTGGCCGTGCGCACCGCCTACCGCCTCTTCGGCACCCCCCTGCCCTTGCGCAAACCCGGCCAGCAAGCCCTTCCGGCCGCCGGCTGGAGCGCTGAGCGCTGGCCCTTCGAGGACGCCGAAGTCACGCTCTACACGCGCAGCGACCTGCCGGCCGAGGGCCCGGTGGTGCTGCTGTCCCACGGCTGGGGCGGGCATGCGCGGCACATGCTGCCGCTGGCCGAGGCCCTGGCCGCACGCGGCATGCAGCCCGTGCTGGTGGATCTGCCCGCGCACGGCGGCAGCCGGGGGCGGGTGAGCAACCTGCCGCAGTTCGCCCGCGCCCTGGAATACGCCACCGCGCGCCTGCAGGCCCGGGGCCATGCGCTGGCCGCCGTGGCGGCGCACTCGCTGGCGGCCAACGCGGCGGCCCATGCCGCGAGCCGGGGACTGCCGGCCGGCCGGCTGGTGCTGCTGGCGCCACCCGCATCGCCGCGCGAGTACACCCGCCTGTTCGCCCAGGTGTTCGGCCTGACCGAGGCCACGCGCGCCGCGATGGAGCGCCACATCGAGGCGCGCGAGGGCATCCTCATGCCCCAGTTCGAACCCCAGGCCGTGGGCCCGCGCATCGCGCTGCCCACCCTGGTCGTGCACGACCGGGGCGACCGCATCAACCGCTTTGCCGACGGCGAGGCCTACCGCGACCACATCGCCGGCGCACAGCTGCTGGCCACCGACGGCCTGGGCCACCGCAAGCTGCTGCAAGACGAGGCCGTGCTGCGCGCCGTGGCGGATTTCATACAGCGCTGACACTGCCCTCGGCAGGGGGCCTATGATCGGCAGCCCCTATCCTGCCGACCCGAGTTTCCGATGCCCCTGCTCATGTCCGCCTGGCCCGTCCTGGTCTGGGCGCTGCTCGCCCTGGTCGTGGTGTCCGCCGTCTTCTTCCTCGCCAAGGGCAACCGCCGCGCCTTCCTGCAGCTGCTGGCCCTGGTGGCCTGCTTTTTCATCGGCGCGCTGCTGATGGAGTTCATGCTGTTCATGGCGGCGCGCATGTCACGCACGGGCGGTGTGCAGGGCACGCCCGTGCTGGGCGATGGCACGCGCCAGTTGCTGCAGACCATTGCCAACCCACGCTCGATAGCGGCCCCGCCGCTGTCGCTGGCCGCGGTGGCGGCGTATTCGGTGCCGCTGTCTTATCTGTGGCTGCTGGTGGCCTGGGTGCTGCACCTGCGCGGTGGCGGCAGCAAGGCGACCCCCTCCAAAAAGAAAAAGCCCGCCAAGCCGCGCAAGGCTTGACCTGCGGCAAAGCCCCTGCTGGCGTCAGGGCAGCACAATGGGCCGCGCACCTGATTGGGGTGCGCTCCCTTTCCTCCTGTTGCCATGACTTCGCCGTGTGACGTTCTCATCGTGGGTGCGGGCCCTACCGGGCTTTCGCTGGCCATCGCGCTGGCGCAGGCCGGCTTCGGCGCCACCGTGGTGGAGCGGCAGCCCGAGGCCGCGCTGGCCGACCCGGCGCCCGACGGGCGCGAGATCGCGCTCACCCACCCCAGCGCGGCCACCTTGCAGCGCCTGGGCACCTGGGCCGGCCTGCAGGCCCATGAACGTGGGGAGATCCGCGAAGCGCAGGTGCACGACGGCCCGCCGGGCCGCCACGGCCCCCTGCGCCTGCACACCGGCGGGGCCCAGGCGCTGGGCGCCATCGTTCCCAACCGCGCGCTGCGGCGCACGGCCCATGCCGTGGCCGCCCGCACCGCGGGTGTGCATATCCTCACCGGCGCCCAGGTGAGCCGGGTTGCCATCAGGGCGGGCCATGCAGAGCTCGATTGCACGCTGGCCCCGGCCAAGGGTATGGATGCCGCGCAGGCGCTGCACCTGCGCGCCCCCCTGCTGGTAGCGGCCGACAGCCGCTTCTCGGCCACGCGCCGCCAGCTGGGCATCGGCGCGGACACCACCGACTTCGGCCGCACGGTCATCGTCTGCCGCATGCGCCATGCCCTGCCCCATGGCGGCACGGCCCATGAATGCTTTGGCTACGCACGTACCCTGGCCATCCTGCCCTTGCCTGAGGCGCCCGACGGCCAGTCCATCTGCTCGGTGGTGGTCACGGCCGGTGCCGCCGATGCGGCCGCGCTGATGGCCCTGCCGCCCGAGGCCTTTGCCGCCGAGGTGCAGGCCCAGTTCCAGCAGCGGCTGGGGCCCATGCAGCTGGAGGGGGAGCGCCATGCCTATCCGCTGGTGGGCGTGTATGCCCAGCGCTTTGCGGGCCCGCGCTGTGCGCTGCTGGGCGATGCCGCCGTGGGCATGCACCCGGTGACGGCCCATGGCTTCAACCTGGGATTGGCGGGCGTGGAGCGGCTGGTGGCCGCCCTGGTCGCGGGTCGCCACCAGGGGCACGACACCGGCCATGCAGCCGCGCTGGCCCGCTATGCGAGCGCCCACCACCGCCATGCCTGGCCCCTCTACCAGGGCACGAACGCCATCGTGCGGCTGTACACCGACGCCCGGCCGCTGCCCCGCCTGCTGCGCCAGGGCGTGCTGCAGCTGGCCCGGCGCCTGCCACCGCTGCGGGCGGCCATCGTGGGGCAACTCACCGGGCCCATGGGCGCACGGGCGTCAGCCCACCGGACCACGCTGCGGCCCTGGGATTGAACGGACGCTCAGGAGCTGAGCATGCCCCACACCAGAGCCACACCGGCCACCAGAAGGTCCCCGGTAACCGTGGCCTCGGAGGCATCGCCGCTGGTGAAGCGCTGCTTTTGCCGCTCGCGCTCGGCGCGCGTGCGGTCGCGCTCCAGCGACACCAGCGCATCCGCGAGGTCCGTGCGCTGGGGTGGGTGCAGCTGGGCGGCACGCTGGCCGGCCTGGGCATAGCCCTCCAGCGCACGCTTCACGGCTTCGGGGTCGATCAACGAGAACGCCGCGCGGCAATACGGGCAGGCGTGGTCCTTGCGGATGTCCACGGGCGCGCCGCAGCTCGTGCAGTAGATGGCACCCACGCGCTGGGCCAGGTCCGCCACCTCGGGTTTCGTCATGTGGCGCACAAAACCCTTCTCCACCATGAAGGACGAGAAGGTGCTGAAGCGGCCATGCTGGCTGGCACAGCGGTACAGCACATAGCGGCCGCTGCGCACCAGATCGAAGCCATGCGCGAGCGGGCGCACGCAGCGCGGGCAGGCCATGCTGTTCTGCAGGGGACGCCGCTCGTCCGTGCGGTGCTCGTGCAGCAGCTTGAACAGCTCTACCACGGCCGTGGGCGCCAGCTTGAGGTTCTCGTGCCGGTCGAACCAGATGCCCTGGCAGGGAAAGCAGATGTCGAGCGCCAGCTCGCCGCCCAGGTTGGTGGCGAAGCGGTGCTCCTCCATGGGCTGGCGGCAGGAGGGGCAAGAGGGAAGGTGCTGCATGGACGAAGGCAAAGCCGGCGGGAATGCGCCCATGGTAGCGCGGCAGGGGCCTGACCCGCAGGCGACGAACCCAGCCCGCCGAACCCAAGCACAATGGCATGTTGCCAACCCGACGGGCGCCTGCCGGCGCCCTCTGCGAGAGAAGAGAAGAGTACAACGATGCCTGCCATCTGGAAGAAACCCATCACCGTCGAATCGCTCACCCACCACAGCCTGCGCACGGCCGTGCCGCACCTGGGCATCGAGTTCCTGGAGGTCGGCGACGACTTCGTGCGCGGCCGCGTGCCCGTGGACGAGCGCACCCACCAGCCCTACGGCCTGCTGCACGGCGGCGTGAGCGTGGTGCTGGCCGAAACGCTGGGATCCGTGGGTGCCGCCCATGCCTGCCCCGAGGGCTACCGCGCCGTGGGCCTCGACATCAACGCCAACCACCTGCGCTCCACCCAGAGCGGCTGGGTCACGGGCACGGCGCGCCCGGTGCACATCGGCCGCACCACCCACGTCTGGCAGATCGACATGGTCAACGACGCGGGCGAAATGACCTGCGTGTCGCGCATCACCATGGCCATCCTGGCGCCGCGCTGAGTGCTGCCCTCCCCCGCCCCCGCACCGCTCAGTGGTGCGGCGGGTGCGTGGGGTCTTCGAGCGCTGCCTGCGGCCGCGGCGCCTGGGCCGCATAGCCGGCCGCAACCTGCTGCAGCATGCGGTCCAGCTCCGCGCGCGGGAAATGCCGGCCGCGCAGCACCACCGAGGCAATCCGGTCGAGGTTGCGCACGTCCTCCAGCGGGTTCGCGTCGAGCAGCACCAGGTCGGCCCACTTGCCCGGCTCCACGGTGCCCAGGGTGGACTCGCGCCCGGCGAACTGCGCCCCGTTCAGCGTCGCCGCCTGCAGCACCTGCAGGGGCGTGAGGCCGGCGGCGCGCAGCTCGGCGAACTCCTGGTGCAGGCTGAACCCGGGCACGAGCCAGCCCCCGCCCAGGTCCGAGCCGGCGAGGATCTTCACGCCCTGGTCCTGCAGCAGCTTCACGGTGCTGCGCTGCAGCTGGTAGAACGACTGCAGGCCCGCCCGGGCCGGGGCCGACAGGGTGGCGTCGAACTGCGCGCCGATGCCGGCCCACTGCGCTGCACGGGCCTTGTCCACATACTGCAGGTTCGGGTCGTTGCGGTAGGCCGGATCGTTCCCATAGGCCTGGGTGCGCAGGCGGACCAGGGTGACGGCCTGCCAGGTTCCGTTCTTCACGAACACCTGGGCCAGGCGGGCGCACTTGGCCGCATCGTAGCTGGCGATGAGCCGCAGGGTCAGGTCGGCATAGGCGTTGCCATCGGCCAGGCGCGGGTTGATGACCTGCGTGGGGGGCGGCACCCGCAGGGCCAGCGCCGCAGCGCGGATCGCGGCCTCCTCGCCCGAGCAGTCGAGCAGCAGGCCCATGCCCGAGCCCAGGTGCTCGATGGAGCGGTAGCCTGCCGCCGAGGTCGCGGCTGCGCTCACCGCCGGGCTCATGTGGCCGGCCGCGTGCGAGCCCTGTTGGCGCGCCTCGTCGATCGCGGCCAGGAAGGCGGCCGGCGGGCCGCCCACCACCTTGATGAAATCCGCCCCTTCGGCCAGCCGATCGCGCACGAACTGGCGTGCGCCCTCGGGCGTGGGTGCCTGCCCGGCATAGATCAGGCTGGGCACCATCAGCACTTCGGGCCCGGCGGCAGAGCCCGACTGCACGGCGGCGTTGTGTCGGCGCACCGCGGTGATCAGCGCCGGCGAGCCGCCGGCCTCGCGGATGCCCGTGACGCCGTTGGCCAGCAGCACGGTGAAGTCGTTGGGCTCCGATCCCAGCGTGGGCGCTGCATGGGTGTGCATGTCCAGGAAGCCCGGCACGAGGTAGCGGCCCGCGCCGTCCACCGACTGCACGCCAGCGCCGGTGCGCACGGGCGATGGGCTGATGGCCTGGATGCGGCCGCCATGGATGACCACATGCACCCCACGCTGCAATGTGCCGTCGCGCGTGTCCACGACGTGCACATTGCGCAGCACCAGGCCTTCGTCGACCACCGCCAGCGGGGGTTGCTGGCTGCACGAGGACAGGGCTGCCGCCGCGGCGATGGCGGCCACCACGGTGGCCAGGAAAGACAGGGTTTTCATGGCAGGTCCTCAGAAGCTGTGCCGGATGCCGATGTCGTAGCCCGTGCCGGAACCACCCCCGGCCAGACCCGAGCTGCCGCCATTGCCGCCGCGGAAGGTAAAAGTGTCGCCACCCAGGTTGCGCAGATGGGCGATGCTGCCGTAGACCGCCGTGCGCTTGGACAACAGGTGGACATAGCCCACGGCCACCTGCTCTGCCCCACTGCCCTGCGCATTGTCGCGCCGCGTGCGGTGGTAGGACACGGGGATGTAGCCAACCGCCCCCACCGGAATCGTGGCACCGACACCCCAGTGCGTGTAGCGCGTGTCCGCCACGCCCGTTGCATTGAAGCCGCCGTGGGCCATCAGCTTGGCGAAGCCCGCGTCGTAAGAGGCCCCCAGGTTGAACTCCTTGACCTCACCGCCCGCCGGCGCGCCATAGGCTGCCGGACCGCGTGACTGGGCATAGGCGATGGCGGCATTCAGGCCGTCCTGCGCATAACCGACGCGTGCGCCGGTGTAGCGGCCCAGGGGCGCTGCACTGCCGCTGTTCTCGGCGAAGGCATGCATGGCCTGGGCGTAGAAGCCGCGCCCCACGTACGAGGAGCTGTTGGGTGCATAGCCATAGCGGTAGCTCACGGTGTTGTCCACGTACACCGAGGTCAGCGGGTTGGCGCTGGAGCCCCCGTTGCCACCGGCACCGATGGCGATGTTGGTGGCGGCGCCCGGCCCCACGCCGTTGAAGGGGTCGAAGACCAGGTGGTTCCAGAACGTGGGCGCGTTCTCGCGGCCCAGGCGCACCTCGCCCCAGGGTCCGCTCAGGCCCACCGTGCTGCGCCGCTGGAAGGCCAGGGCGCCCCCCGCCGTGCCCGCGCCCGTGTCGTTGAGCAGCGCGGCTTCCAGCCAGAAGCCCGCGACCAGGCCGCCGCCCAGGTCTTCGGTGCCGCGAAAGCCCAGCAGGCTGGGCGAGCCGCCGCTGCTGCCCAGCAGGGTCCTGCGCACGCCATTGAGCTGGTAGTGGGCGATATCGGCATCGATGTTGCCGAAGATCGTGACCGAGGATTGGGCAGCGGCGGCCGTGGCCAGCAGGCCCAGCGTGGCGGTGATGAGGGTTGTCTTCATGTCCATGTCTCCGTTCTTTTGAAAGTCATCGTGTTCTTTGGGGAGCCCTTTGGTGCGCTCTCGGCCAGGGCTGCGCCGCCCTCTCCCCTCGCACCCGCAGGGCGATGCATGGGAGGGACAGCGGCACCGAAGCTGCGCCGCGGGCCTGCGTCAGTCGATGGACACCTTCACGCGCTTGACCACCTCGGCATAGCGCGCGCGGTCTTCCTGCATGAGGTCCGCCACCTGCTGCGCCGGGCCGGGGTGGGGCACGAAGCCGAAGGTGGCGAACTTTTCGCGCACGTCGGGCAGGGCCAGTGCTTCGTTCACGGCCTTGTTGACGTCTGCGGCCGTCGCAGCGGGCGTGCCGCGCGGGGCCATGAGGGCCACCCAGGTGGAGGCGTACAGGCCCTTGGGGCCGCCCGCGCTCTCCAGCGTGGGCACCTCGGGCATGGCCGGCGACTTCGCGCTGTCGGCCACGGCCAGCAGGCGCAGCTTGCCGCCGCGCACCAGCGGACCCGCCGTGGCGATGGAGCCGAAGGCCCAGTCCACCTCGCCCGTGGCCACCGCGGTGTAGAGCTGGCTGGTCTCCTTGAAGGGCACGTGCACCATCTCCACGCCGGCAGCATGCGCCAGGCGCTCGGAGGCCAGGTGGATCGGCCCGCCCACGGCATTGGAGCCATAGGTCAGCTGCTTGCGCTTGTCGGCGGCGGCGACCATCAGTTCCTGCACGCTTCTGTAGGGACTGTTGGCGCCCACGGCGACGAAGAACGCCGTCTTGTACAGCAGGGCGACCGGCACCAGGTCCTTGTCGGGGTCGTAGGAGAGCCGCTTGAAGATGAGGGGGTTGATGGACATGTTGCCCACATCGACCACCACCAGTTCGCTGCCGTTGGCGGCTGCGCCCTTCACGCCGTTGATGGCCACCATGCCGGCGCCGCCGGGCTTGGCGTCGATGACCACGGCCCGCCCCCAGCGGACCTGCAGCTTCTCGCCCACGATGCGGGCCACCACATCCGGGCCGCTGCCGGTGGGAAACACCGTGGTGATGCGCACAGGCAGGCCCGGCGCGGGCTGGGCCCACGCGGCGAAGGGGGCCGCCAGGGCCAGAAGGCCGGCGGTGCGGCGGGTGATGGTTGGCATGTCTTGTCTCCGTTGTTTTTGATGTCTGACCTGGTGGAATTCTTGGATGGCTGCTACCCCGGGGCACGCCCGGTCACGCGCTCCAGCAAGCCACGGCCATCTTCGGGCCAGGCGTCGCCGCGCCAGGCCACATGCTGGTCCGGGCGGATCAGGGTGTAGCGTGCCGGGTAGAGGCTGGCGACGCCGCCCTCCTCGCACTGCAGCACCTCAATCGGCACGCCGGCCGCTGCGCACTGCGCGCGGATGCGGTCCAGATCCACGCGGTCGGCCTGCGCTGCGGCCAGCAGGGTGAAGCCGGTACCGAACAGGTCATAGAGCGAGCTGCCATCGTGCAGCCAGGCGTGCGGCGCCAGGCTGCCCGGGCGCGACGTGGGCACATAGTTGATGAAGTCCCGGGCGGGCGGTGCCGTGCCATCGGGCACGGTGACCGGCGAGTCCTCGTAGCGGTAGCCCAGCACCACGCCCAGCGTGGCGAACTCGCGCATCTTCGTGGCCTGGATGCGCACGCCGATCTCTGCGCGCAGGCGCTCGCCCTCGGGCGTGTCGTCCTCTACCCCGGCAGCGGACAGCTGGTTGCCCAGCACGGCGTGGTTGGCCTCGGCCTCGGCCATCACCCACTCGTGCACGGGACGGCGCTCGGCCTCGTAGCTGGCCAGCAGGGCATCGCCACCCCAGCCCTGCAGCCGGGCGGCGAGCTTCCAGCCCAGGTCGACGCCGTCGGCCACGCCCATGTTCATGCCGTAGCCGCCAAACGGCGGGTGCAGGTGGCAGGCATCGCCGGCCAGGAACACGCGCCGGTCCGCGTAGCGGTCGGCGATCAGGCGGCTGGCCACCCACTCATCGCTGCTCAGCACCTCGCAGGGCAGGTCCAGGCCGGTGGCCTGGCGGATCATGGCTGCGGCGTCCAGGTCGGACAGCTTCACGCCTTCGGGTACCCGCGTGGGCATGAAGAACCAGGTATCGCCCCGGTCCATGGGGCCGATGAGGCTGGGCAGCTCGTTGTTGACCTGCCAGTACATGATGGCCGGGCCATGGCGGTGGGCCTGGGCCAGGCCCGGGGCGCGGAACACGATGTTGTAGTTGCGCGAGAGGCCGTAGGTGCCCTCCATGCGCGCACCGATGAGCTCGCGCACCTTGCTGCGTGCACCGTCGGCCCCCACCAGGTAGTCGGCACGCACGCAGAAGTCGGTCTCATCGGCGCGGTCATGCAGATGCACCTCCACACCCACTTCGTCCTGCGCGAAGCCGCCGAGTTCGCAGTTGAAGCGCAGCTCCACCGTCGGCAGCGACTGGGCGTGGGCGCGCAGCACCTCCTCCACCGTGTACTGCGGGATCCACTGCGCGTGCTCGGAGTACAGCGGGTTGCGCCCCGGGGCGCAGTACATGGCGTTCTCGAAGCGGGTCAGCTCCGGCCCTGCCAGGCGGGTCACGAAAACCACGTTGGACGGGTAGTGCATGCCCAGCGGCGAGGCGGCGCGCAACTGGTCGGCAATGCCCCAGCGGCGCAGGTGCTCGCGGGTGCGTACATTCGTCGTCTTGGCGCGCGGGGCATAGCCCACGCGGTCGTTGCGCTCCACCAGCAGGCAGCGGATGCCGCGGTGGCCGAGCTCTATGGCCAGCGCCAAGCCGACGGGGCCGGCGCCTACGATGAGGACCTGAACGGATTTCATGGGGACTTTTTCTGGATCGGCATCAAGGACATGGGGGCGATCGTAGGCAGTGGCCCGTGGTCGCGAAAGACGGCAAAATGCGCTGACTGATCGAAATTTACGATCACCAAACCCGCCTATGAAATTCAATGCCCTGCGCGATTTCCTGGCCGTGGCCGAGCGTGGCAGCCTGCGTGGCGCGGCGCGCCAGTTGGGCAGCGCCCAGGCGGCCCTGAGCCACAGCATCCAGGAGCTGGAAAAGGACCTCGGCGTGCCGTTGTTCGAGCGCGGCAGCCGGGGCGTGGCCCTCACGCCCATGGGCGAGGTCTTTCTGCGCCGGGCCAAGTCGGTGGTGGAGGACGTGCGCCGCGCGCGCGAGGAGATCGAGCAGATGCGCGGCCAGATGCACGGCCGCCTGGCCATCGCCATGTCCAGCGTGCCGCACCTGGCGCTGTACCCCGGGGCGCTGCGTGCCTTCCGCCAGCGCTATGCCGACGTCAAACTGGACATCATGGACGCGGTGTACCCGCGCGTGGAAGGCCGGCTGTTCGACGGCAGCCTGGACTTCTATGTGGGGCCCGCGCCCGCCGACACGGCGGCCGGCCTGGTGGTGGAAAAGCTGTTCGACAACACGCGCGTCGTCGTCGGCCGCAAGGGGCATCCGCTGGCGAGGGCGCGCTCGCTCAAGGACCTGACCGATGCGGAATGGATCACCAGCTCCGTGACCTACAAGGCCGAGGAGGAGATCGGCCCGCTCTTCCAGCAGCATGGCCTGCCCCCACCCCGCCTGGTGATGAGCTCGCACTCCACCCTGACCTTTCTCACCTCCATGGTCTATTCGGACCTGCTCATGATGCTGCCGATCCAGTGGACGCAGTCGCCCCTGTTCGGCATGGTGCAGCAGATCCCGGTGCGCGAGCTGATCCCCGCGCCGCCGATCTGCCTGGTGGCCCGCAGCGGCATGCCGCTGACACCCGCGGCGGAGTATTTTTGCGACATGCTGCGCCGCGAGGCGCACCACCTGGTGGCACCGCCGGGCGCCTAAACGGCGGCGCAGACCCCGTCGGCGCGCGGGTCGGTGGCGCCTTCGATGCGGCCATCGGGGTGGAATGCCACCGCCCCGGCATGGCCCATCATGTCCTCGAAGGCACCGACCACCTGCACATCGTGGCCGGCGGCACGCAGGGCGTCCACCAGGGCCGGGGCCGCGCGCGATTCGAGCTTGAGGTTGGTGGACTGGTCGCCCCAGGTACGGCCCAGCAGCCAGCGCGGCGCCGTAACGGCGGCCTGCAGGTCCTGCCCGAACAGCACATGGCGCGTGAACACCGCCGCCTGGGTCTGCGGCTGGCCCTCGCCACCCATGGTGCCGTAGGCCAGCACGCGCCCATCCTTGAGGTGGGCCAGCGCAGGGTTGAGGGTGTGGAACGGCAGGCGCCCGGGCGCCAGCTGGTTGGGCCCCGCCCCCAGCGTGAACGAGGCACCGCGGTTCTGCCAGTGCAGGCCGGTCTCGGGCAGCACGATGCCGCTGCCGAACTCCCAGTAGATGCTCTGGATGTAGCTGACGACATTGCCGTGTGCATCGGCAGCTCCCATCCACACCGTGTCGCCGGGCTCGGTGGGTTCGGGCCAGGGCGCGGCACGCTGCTTGTCGATGCGCGCGGCCTCGGCGTCCAGTGACGCGGCCTGCAGGAAGGCAGCCGGGTCGGCGCGCATGTACGCCGGGTCACCCACATGCCGGTTGCGCCAGGCAAAGGCGCGCTTGGTGGATTCCACCAGGCCGTGCACATGGGCAAAGCCCTCGGCCTGGCCCACGCCCAGGCGGTCGAACAGGCCCAGGATGGCCAGCGACGACACGCCCTGCGTGGGCGGGGGCTGGTTGAAC
Organism: Acidovorax sp. FW305-C-20-28; assembly: GCF_058783375.1. Lineage (NCBI taxonomy): Bacteria > Pseudomonadati > Pseudomonadota > Betaproteobacteria > Burkholderiales > Comamonadaceae > Acidovorax > Acidovorax sp. FW305-C-20-28. The sequence continues at coordinate 102,163 of NZ_JBYSYM010000001.1, forward strand.
ACGCGGCCGGCCGACAGCTGCACCGACAGCGGTGCCACCCGCGCGGCATGCCAGCCATCCAGATCGACCAGCGCCAACGGGCTGCCCAGGGCCTGCAGGTCGCGCGCCATGCTGCGCGCCAGATCGCCGCGGTAGAAGTCGTGCAGCCCGGCCTCGGCCAGGCGCTGCAAGGTGGCCGCGGTGCGCGGCTGGCGCAGGGTGTCGCCGCGGTGCGGCTGGCCCTCCGGCGCAAAGGCGGCGGCAAAGCCGGGCACATGTTCGAGCTCAGCCCACTTGGCGCGGGTCAGTTCGACCTGCGAAGTGGTGATGGGCACGCCCTCGCGCGCATGGCGGATCGCGTCCTCCAGCAGGCGCGCCAGCGGCAGCGGCTTGCCGCCCCAGGCCCGGGCCACCTCCAGCGCCTCGGCCCAGCCACCGATGGCACCGGCCACGGTGAGCGCTGCACGTGGCCCGCGCGTGGGAATGGCCGCATCGCCATGCGCCTGGTAGAAGGCGGCATCGGCCGCCCGGGCCGCGCCACCGCAAGCGCGCACCGCCACCGGGGCCGCCGCGCCCGGCCGGTGGATGAGCCAGAAGCCGTCGCCGCCCAGGCCGTTCATGTGCGGGTAGACCACCGCTATGGCAGCGGCTGCCGCGACCATGGCCTCGACCGCATTGCCACCCTCGCGCAGCACGGCGGCGCCGGCCTGTGCGGCCAGGTGGTGGGGGGCGGTGACCATGCCACCGCGGCTTTGCAGGCTGTGCAACATCGAAAAGTCTCCGGTTATCGGGAAAGATGCTAGTCCATCAGTGAGACATGCGCCGCGACCACGCACCAGCCCTGGCCGGGCATGCGCACCCAGGTCTGCTGCTGGCGGCCCGTGCGGGCGCTGCCCTCGCGCGCGAACTCGGTGCTGGCAGTGGCGAAGTCGCGCCCGTAGGTCGTGATGCAGGTGTTGCGCAGCGTGCGCGCCAGCCCTGCGGGCGATCGGCCGCTGCGGAAGGCGCGGATCGCATCGATGCCGTAGAGGCATTCCGTGGCGCCGTAGCGCACGGTGTGCGGGCTGTGGAAGAACAGCGCGTCGAGCACATCCACCTCGTTGTGGACCAGGGCATGCTCGTAGCGGGCAAATGCGGCCGTGACCTCGGCGAGGACATCGGGCAGGTTGATGGTCGTTGTGTCGTCGTTCATGTCAATGTCCACCGCCGAGGTAGGCCCGGGTCAGGGCGTCGTTGGCCGCAATCTCGGCCGCTGTGCCCTGGGCCACCACGCGGCCGCCTTCGAGCACATAGGCCCGGTCGGCCAGCGACAGGGCCAGTGCCGCCATCTGGTCCACCAGCACCAGGGTCATGGATTCATCGCGCAGGCGCGCCAGCGAGGCGAACAGCTCCTCGATGACCTTGGGCGCCAGGCCCAGCGAGGGCTCGTCGAGCAGCAGCACGCGCGGGCGGCTCATGAGGGCGCGGGCGATGGCCAGCATCTGCTGCTCGCCGCCCGAGAGCAGGCCGGCGCGCTGGTGCAGGCGCTCGCGCAGGCGCGGAAAGCGCTGCAGCATTTCTTCCACGCGCACCTCGCGGCCCTCGGGGTGGAGAAAGGCGCCCAGGCGGATGTTGTCGAGCACCGAGAGCTCGGGGAAGACCTGGCGCCCCTCGGGCACCAGCACCAGGCCGCGCGCCACGATCTGCTCGGCGCGCAGTGCGCCCAGTTCCACGCCCTGCAGGTGGATCCCGCCCTCCACCGGCCGGTGCAGGCCGGCCAGCGTGCGCATCAGCGTGGACTTGCCGGCGCCGTTGGCGCCCAGCAGTGCCACCATCTCGCCCTGGCGCACGCGCAGGTCCACCGCGTGCAGCACGGGCTCGGCACCATAGCCGGTGGTGAGCCGGCCCACGCCCAGCACCTCGGGCGCATCGGTGGGCAGGCCACGGTCGGCGGCGGCATGCACGGCCACAGCGCCACCCGCGCCTTCGCCCAGGTAGGCCTTGCGCACGGCGGGGTGGGCCTGCACCTCGGTCGGCGTGCCCTCGGCCAGGTGGCGGCCCGACTCCATCACCACCACATGGTCCGACAGGCCCATGACGAGTGCCATGTCGTGCTCCACCAGCAGCACGCCCACGCCCTGCTCGGCAATGCGGCGCAGCAGCGCGGAGAGCTGGTCCTTGTCCTCGGTGGACAGGCCTGCGGCGGGTTCGTCGAGCAGCAGCACCTGGGGCCGCATGGCCAGGGCGCGCGCGATCTCGACCAGGCGCCGGTCCACATGCGCCAGGTCGGCCGCAGGCACCTGCACGGCGCCCCGGTAGCCGCACCAGGCGAGCAGGGCCCGCGCCTCGTCCCGCGCGCCGGGCGAGCACACGCGGCCATCGCCCAGCAGCGGGCCCAGGGTGCCGCGCGCCAGTGCCAGGGCCACGTTGTCGAGCACGCTGAGCGAGCCGAAGAGCTGCGAGGTCTGGTAGCTGCGCGCCACACCGGCCCGCGCGATGCGCCAGGCGCCCCGGCCCTGCAATGGCTCGCTGCCCAGCAGCGAACCGCCAGCGGTGGGGGTGTAGAAGCCGCTCAGCATGTTGAGCACCGTGCTCTTGCCCGCGCCGTTGGGGCCGATCAGGCTGGTGACGGCACCGGGCCGCACGGCGAAGGACAGCTCGCTCACGGCGCGCACGCCGCCGAACACCATGGACAGGCCTTGCGCGCTTAGCGCACGGGCCTCTGCCGGCTTCAGTGGGGGCAAGGCATCGCCTTGCACAGCGGCTTGTGCCGCATCGGGCGCCGTGCGGCGCAGGCGCGCCAGCAGCCCAACCAGGCCCTGCGGTGCCACCCACAGCACCACCAGCAGCAGTGCGCCGAAGAACAGCAGCCGGTATTCCTCCAGGCTGGAGAGCAGCTCGGGCAGCAGGCCCACGATGACCGCGCCCACCAGCGGCCCGGCGATGCTGCCCGCGCCGCCGATCATCACCACCAGCACGAACAGAATGGACTGCAGAAAGGAAAAGCTGTGCGGCGTGACGAAGCCCGACAGCGGCGCATACAGCCCGCCCGCCAGCCCCGCGAGCAGGGCCGACACGGCAAAGGCCATGGTCTTGACCACCAGCGGGTTCAGGCCGATGGACTCGGCCGCCGTCTCGGAATCGCGCACCGCGCGCAGCGCTGCGCCCCAGGCCCCGCGCGACAGGCGCACAAAGGCCAGCAGCGCGACCGCCGCCGCCACGATGGCCAGCACCGCAATGGCCCGCTCGCCACGCAGAGCGTCGATGCCCAGCGCCGGCGCGGCAATGCCCATGATGCCGTTCTGCCCGCCCGTGAGGTCGCGCATCTCCACCGCGCTGTGCTCCACGATCAGGCCGAAGGCAATGGTCACCATGGCGAGATACGGGCCCTTGACGCGCAATGCCGGCAAGGCGAGCAGCGCGCCCATGGCGCCAGCCAGAGCGGCCGCGACGGGCCACGCCGCCCAGAAGCTCCAACCCGCCTTGGTGGTGAGAATGGCCACCGCATACGCGCCGATGGCGTAGAAGCCCACATGCCCGAAGGACACCTGGCCCGACAGGCCCAGCAGCACGTTCAGGCCGATGCCCACGAGCGCCAGCAGCGCCACATTGGCCAGCACGAACACGTAGTAGCCATTGACCTGTGTGGCCAACGCCAGGCCCACGGCCACCCCCAGGGCGGTGAGGGCCAGCAGCACGGGCATGGCCAGCCCGCGCGCGGACGAAAGGGGAGAAAAGGCTTTCTTGTGCATGGGGAAGGAGGTCGTCGTCGTCATACCTTGCGCACCAGGGCACGCCCGAACAGCCCGTTGGGGCGCACGGCCAGCGCCACGATGACGAGCGAGAAAGTGAGGATCTGCGTATAGCCCGAGCCCAGCGTGGAGGTGATCAGCGCCTCGGCCACGCCGAAGATCAGCCCCGCGGCCATCACGCCCCAGGCGCTGCCGATACCGCCCAGGATGGCGACCGCAAAGGCCTTGAGGCCGAACAGCGTGCCCATGTCGGACTGCACGTTCACCAGGGGCGCGATGAGCACGCCCGCAATGCCCGCAAACACCGCCGACAGCGCAAAGGCCGCCGCCACCACGCGCCCGATGGGAATGCCCATGAGCCGCGCGGCATCGCGGTTCTGCACCACGGCCAGCATGGCCGTGCCCCAGCGCGTGCGCCGCGCCACGAAATGCAGCACGGCGGCCAGCACCAGGCCGATGGCCGGGATCAGCAGCTGCAGCGGGTACACGCCCAGGCCGATGTCGCCCAGCGTCATCGGCGCCTGGGCCAGCGGCGAGGGCAGGCTGCGCGGCTCCTTGCCGAAGGTGAACATGGCCAGGTTGTCGACCACGATGCCCAGCGCCACCGTGGCCATGAGCCAGGCGTCCGAGTTGCGGCGTGCGAACGGCCGCACGGCGAAGAACTCCACGGCCAGGCCATAGAGCGCGCACAGCAGCAGCGCCAGCAACACGGCCAAGGCCATGGGCCAGCCCAGCACCATGGCGAAGCCATAGGTGAGCACGGCGCCCAGCATCATGGAACTGCCCTGGGCGAAGTTCACCGTGCCGGAGACCACGAAGGTGACGTGAAAGCCCAGGGCCATGAGCCCGTACATGCTGCCCAGGCCGATGCCGCTGATGAGGGCGGAGAGAAAGAGCATCGTGGTGATCGAAGAAGAAGGGGAGAAGCAGGAAAGATCCCGCGCCACGCAAGGCGCGGGATCGCGCGGCGTGCAGGGCTTACTTTTCGAGGCCGACGGGCAGGATGCGGTTGCCGATGAACTGCGCCCAAACGTAGTCGTTCTCGCTCAGCGCATCGTGGTTGGCTTCGTTGAAGGGTTTGTCATAGCCCTTGATCAGGCCCTCGTACTTGCCGATCTTGTAGAAGCCCTGGCGCACGGCGTCGCCTTCGGTGCTGCCGGCCTGGGCGATGGCCAGGGCGGCGAGCTGCATGGCGTCGTAGGCATTGGCCACGCCCACGGCGGGGGTGATGTTGTCGGGGCCCTTGATGTCAGGGTACTTGGCCTTGAGCGCGGCCACCACCTTCTCGCCCACCGGGCCCTGCTTGCCGAAGAAGCTGTAGGTCTGCACGAAGTGCACGTTCTTGGCGTTGGGGCCGGCCAGTTCGGTGAAGCGGCCGCCCGCAGGGCCCCAGTGCGAGACGATGGGCACCTGCCAACCCATGCGGTCCAGCGACTTGACCACCTGCGCCGAGGGGCCCACGTTGCCCACCAGGAACAGCGCATCGGCACCCGCGGCCTTCAGGCGCGTGAGCTGGGGCACCACGTCCACATCGCTGTCGCCGAACTTCTCGATGCCGGCGGCCTTCATGCCCTTGGCAGTGAGCGCTGCGGTCAGGCCCTTCTCATTGGATTCGCCCCAGGGGTTGTTCACCAGGATCATGCCGGGGTTCTTGGCGTTGAAGGTCTTTTGCGCATAGGCCAGCATGCCGCGGTCGACGATCTCGTCCACGGCCGAGACGCGGAACGCGAAGTTGGGCTTGGCGCCGTTCTTGGTCACCGGTGTGCCTGCGGCCCAGGGGCCCATGAACGGCACCTTCTCCTGGTTGGCCAGCTGCACGATGGCGATGGAGACCGGCGTGTCGAGCCCACCGAAGAGCACGGCCACCTTTTCCTTGTAGATCAGCTCGCGCGCGGCCGTCACGCCCTTGGCGGGGTTGGCCTCATCGTCGCGGCGCACCAGTTCGAGCTTGCGGCCGCCCAGCAGACCGCCCTTGGCATTGATCTCCTCGATGGCGATGGTCAGGCCACGCGTGATGGCGTCGCCCGCCAGTGCGGACTGGCCCGACAGGGCCGTGACCAGGCCAACCTTGATCGGCTCGGCCGCATGGGCAACGCCCAGGGCGGCCCAGGCGGCAGCGGTGGCAAGCGTGGCCACGGCGAAGCGGCGGCGGGTGGTGGGGAATGGCATGGCGGGTTCTCCTGCGGTTGCGGGTGGACGAAGGGAATGGATCGAAGGCGGGTTCTCACCGCCACACCGCTGCCACCAGCAAGCACCGTGCCAATGTCAACAAATACTCATATTCATTGGCAACTTGTTCAATATTTAATTGTCGACAATCTGGCACATGCTTTGCTGACAAACAAAGCATGCCGGCATTTCCGCCGTTTTGCCCCAATTCGCAGCATTGCGCACCCAAGCGGTGCAATCAGGAGCACCAACATGCAGCACGCCACCCCTCCCGGCCAGGACGCCGGCGCCATCGTCGAAGAATTCCTGCGCCTGGTGATGGTTCCGGACCCCGTGGCCGCCAGCCGCTTTGTGGCGCCTGGCCTGGCCATCCGTTTCACGGGCGGGCGCCCCATGCGCCAGCCCGCCGAATGCAGCGCCTTCAACGCCACGCGCTACGCCTGGGTAAAAAAGAAGTTTGAGAGCACCGACGTGGTGGCCGGCGCCACGCACGAGGAGGCCGTGGTCTACAACACCGGCACGCTGTACGGCGCCTGGCCCGACGGCACGCCTTTCGAGGGCAACCGCTATGTGGACCGCTACGTGCTGCGCCGCGGCCTGATCGTGCAGATGGACGTGTGGAACGACAGCGCCGAGTGGCTGCTGGTGCGCGCCGGCCTGGCCGCACCCTGGACCACACCGGAGGCCGGCGCATGATCACCAGCATCTATGGCGATGGCCCGCTGCCCACGCATGGCCGCTTCGATTACAGCCCCATCACCCGCCGGCCGGACTACACCTGGCCGAACGGCGCGCGCCTGGCCGTGTACCTGGGCTTCAACCTGGAGCATTTCGCCTTTGGCGGCGGGCTGGGCGCACGCATCGGCCCGGCCTCGCCCGAACCCGATGTGCTCAACTACAGCTGGCGCGAGTACGGCAACCGCGTGGGCGCCTGGCGCTGCCTGGAACTGTTCGACCAGTTGGCCTTGCCGGCCGGCTGCATCCTGAACACGGCCCTGTACGACCATTGCCCCGAGTTGCTGGCAGCCTGCGCGGCGCGCGGTGACGAGCTGATCGGCCATGGCCACACCAATTCCGAGCGCCAGGGCGACTTCGCAGAGGCCGAGGAGGCCGCGCTGCTGGCCGCCTGCCGCGAACGCATCGCGGCCGAGAGCGGCACGGTGCCCGCAGGCTGGCTCTCGCCCTGGATCTCGGAGAGCCCGACCACGCCCGACCTGCTGGCCGAGGCCGGCTACCGCTACACCCTGAACTGGGCGCACGACGACCAGCCCGTGCCGATGCGCACGCGCAGCGGCCAGCGCGTGTGGTCCGTGCCCTACCCGCAGGAGCTCAACGACATTCCCATGATCATTGCGCGCCAGCTCGACGGCAAGGATTTCGCGCAGATGATTGTCGACAATTTCGACGAGATGTTGCAGCAATCCGCCACCCAGCCACTGGTCATGGGCATTGCCTTGCACCCCTACCTGGTGGGCCAGCCCTACCGCTTGCGCCACCTGCGCCGGGCGCTGGAGCACGTGGCCCGCGCACGCGATGCCGGCGCCATCTGGTTCACCACGCCCGGCGCCCTCTGCGCGCACGTGGACGCCCTGTTCCCCCTCTGACCCGTCCACCGCCCATGCAGAACCCCACCCTTGCCCGCCCCGGGCTTCCCTTCATCGACACCGTGCAGGCCTGGGTGCCGCACGGGCACTTCACCCTGGATGGCGCCCCGGCAGGCCCGCTGGCCGGCCTGCGCTTTGCCGCCAAGGATGTGTTCGACGTGGCCGGCCACCCCACCGGCGCGGGCAACCCCGCCTGGCTGGCCAGCCACCCCGTGCCCACCCAGCACAGCGCACTGGTGCAGCAGGTGCTCGACGCCGGGGCCACGCTGTGCGGCAAGGTCATCACCGACGAGCTGGCCTACAGCATCCACGGCAACAACCGGCACTACGGCATGCCGCTCAACAGCGCTGCGCCCGAGCGCATCCCGGGCGGCTCGTCGAGCGGTTCGGTTGCGGCCGTGGCCGCGCGCCTGGTGGACTTTGCGCTGGGCACGGACACGGGTGGCTCCACCCGCGTGCCGGCCAGCTACTGCGGCGTGTGGGGCCTGCGCACCACCCATGGCCTGGTCTCGCGCGCGGGGCTGGTTCCGCTGCACGAGAGCTTCGACACCGCGACCTGGTTCGCCCACGATGCGGCCACCTTCGAGCGCGTGGCCCAGGCACTGCTGCCCGCCACCCCATTTTCGGCCACGCGCGCCCTGCTGCTGCAGGACGCGGCCGCCGAGGCCGATGCGGAGGTGGCCGCCCTGCTGCCCCAGGTGGCCGAAGTGCTCGCCACGCTGCTGCCCCAGGGATGGGCCACGGCCACGGCAGCCCAGGGCAGTTCGCTGGAGAACTGGCGCCGCCACTACGTGGCCTGGGGCGCCTACGAGGCCTGGCACGCCCATGGCCGCTGGATCACACAGCACGCACCCGGCTTCGACGAGGCGATTGCCAGCCGCTGGCAGGCCGCCTCAGAGGTCACGGCCGACGCCGCGGACGACGCGTTCAACGCGGGCCTGGCCGCACGCGCCCAGGTGCGGGCCCTGGTGAAAGCAGGCACGGTGCTCATCGTGCCCTCGGCTGCCAGCGTGGCCCCCTTGCGCAGCGCGGACGGTGCGCAGATCGACGCCATCCGCGCGCGCACCCTGCGCATCTGCTGCATTGCCGGCCTGGCCGGGCTGCCCCAGGTCAGCCTGCCGCTGGCCACGGCCGGCGGCCTGCCGGCGGGGGTGTCGCTGATCGGCCCGGCCGGCAGCGACCTGGCCCTGGTGCGCCTGGCCGTGCAGGCCTGGCGCACCTGGCAGGGACTGCAGGACGGCGCACGCTGAAGGCGCGACAATGGGGGCAACAACATCCGCCGGACCGCGCGACGACCGACAGCAGGCGTTCCGGGCGAACACCATGGCCACCAAGACAACTCCCCGCGCCAGCGCCAAGCCAGCGCGGGCCCCCCTCCCCTCTGCCAAACCCGCTGCGCCGCTGCAGGAAAGCGACCTGCCCGGCCTGCCAGGCCTGCGCACGGGCGACGATGTGGAAACACGCATCTACAACACGGTCTACGAGAGCGTGATGACCCAGCGCCTGACGCCGGGCACCAAGCTGCCCGAGGCCTCGTTGTGCGAGCTGTTCGATGTGCGCCGCGCCACCGTGCGCAAGGTGCTGCAGGCGCTGGCGCACGACCACATCGTGGAGCTGCGCCCCAACCGCGGCGCCATCGTGGCCGAACCCACGCCCGAGGAGACACGCCAGGTCTTCGAGGCGCGCCGCGCGCTCGAAGGCGCCATCGTGCGCCTGGCCACGCGCCACGCAACACCCGAGGACATCGCCTCCCTGCGCCGCCAGCTGGCCGCCGAGCACGAGGCCATGCACCGCTTCACCCAGCCCGCGTGGGCGCGCCTGGCCAGCGCCTTCCACCTGCACCTGGCGGAGCTGTCGCGCAACCCGGTGCTGCAGCGCTACCTGATGGAACTGGTCTCGCGCTGCTCGCTGATCGTGGCGCTCTACGAGCCGCCCGGAAAGGCCTCGTGCGAGCACGAGGAGCATGCGCGCGTGGTGGACCTCATCGCCCAGGGCGACGCCGAAGGCGCCGCGCGTGAGATGGAGGCCCATCTGCTCGCGCTGGAGCACAGCATCACGCTGCAGCAGGAGCGCAGCGACAACAACCTGGCGCGCATGCTGGGCATGGCCTGACGCTACCGCCAAGGCCCCTTGTCAGTTGTCGGCGGCTTGCGACCGAGCCAAGCGCTCGCTTTGCCAATAGACGCCGTCGCCGCCATCCATGCGGTTGAGCACACGCGCCAGCACGAACATCAGGTCCGACAGGCGGTTGAGGTACTGGCGCGGGGCGTCGTTCAAGGCCTCTTCACTGCCCAGCCCCACCACCACGCGTTCGGCACGCCGTGCCACGGTGCGGCACACATGGGCCTGCGCTGCCGCGCGCGTGCCCGCGGGCAGGATGAACTCCTGCAGCCGCGGCAACGCGGCGTTGTAGTGCGCCAGCGCTTCATCGAGCTGCAGCACGGCTTCGGGCTTGAGCAGCTCGTAGCCCGGAATGGACAGCTCGCCGCCCAGGTTGAACAGCTGGTGCTGGATCTGTACCAGCAGCGTGCGCACGTCGTCGGGCAAGGTCTCGCACAGCAGCAGGCCGATGTGGGAATTGAGTTCGTCCACATCGCCCATGGCGTGGACGCGCGTGCTGTTCTTGGACACGCGCTGGTCGTTGCCCAGGCCGGTGGTGCCGGCGTCGCCGGTGCGGGTGGTGATGGCGGTGAGTCGGTTGCCCATGGCGGCAGGTCTCCGGTGCGGCGTGCCCGGCTCTGGCGCGCCGAGCGGGTGCGGGGAAAGGGATGGTGTGGGCCGCATTGTCCCGCATCGGGCGCAACCCTGCCGTCGGCACCGGTTCGGCCAAGGGGCTTGCACCAAGAAAAACGGCGGAGGCTGTGCGCCATCCGCCGTTGGGGGCTGGCGGCGCGGGCCAGCGCCTGCGCCGCCAGGTTCAGAGGCCGCCATGGCGGCGGTCAGTGCACGGCCGTGGCGCGGCGGTTGGCCGCATCGATCTCGGCGGTGGAAACCAGGCCGTTCTTGGCGCTGGACTGCATGCTGGACCAGGCATCGGCATGGTAGCGGTCCCATTCGGCGCGCGACACCATGCCGTCGCCGTTGGCGTCCATCAGGCGGGCGTTGGTCTTCTTCTCGGCATTGGCGGCTGCCTTGCGGCCGGCCGCCGTGGCGTCGATCTCCGGCGCTGCTGCGGTCTTGCCCATGCCGGCGGCGGGGTTGGCCACGGCAGCGGCCGAGTGGGCCTTGCGGTTGTCGACCTTGTCCTGGGCCGTGGCCGCTGCCGCGCCGCCCGATGCGGAAGGTGCCACTTCGGCCGGGGTCTTGCCCACGCCGACAGGGGCCTGGGCCAGTGCAGCGCTGCAGGCGATGGCAGCCAGGGAAGCGAGGAGGGTGTGCTTGGTGGTCATTGGGAGTCCTTTGAGATGGTTGGAAAAGCAAGAGCCTTGAAGCTCTGGTGCCATTGTTCAACCCGCCCTGCGCCGAGGCTGTAGGACGTGCGCAGGCCCTTGCGTGGGACTTCAAGCGCGGCACGTAACACCGTGTCCCACTTCAGGAAACCACACTCACCAGGCGTTACACCGGGCAGGCAAATGTAGGCCCAGGCAACAGCAGGCAAAATGGCTGGCCCCCAAAGGCTGCCTGCGGTGCAATGGCGACCTGTTCAACTTTGGAGCACACCACCCATGAAGACCCCAACGACCCTGAACACCTCCAAACCGCTCAAGGCCGCCCATCCCTTCGATGCCAGCAGTGCCCTGCTGTTTGCGGTGCTTTCCATCGGGGGTTTCACCGCAGTGTCTTCGGCCCATGCCCAGACCGCACAGTCCAATCCGCCCCTGACCGCACCGGCCAACAGCAATGCCCGGACGGCGGCACCGAGCGGGGGCGTGACCCCGCCCATTCCCCACAGCGCAACGACCCCATCGCCCGCGCTGGCACCGCAGTTCGGCGGCACGGCCAACACCACCCAGCAGGTGCAGAACTCGCAGGCCGGTGCCGCCTTTGCCCGCGCGGACACCAACCGCGACGGCCAGCTGAGCCCGCAGGAGGCCGTGATGCTGCCCGCGATCAGTGAAAAGTTCGAGGCCCTGGACCGCAACAAGGACAAGTTCCTGTCGCTGGAGGAATTCGCCCTGGCCACCAAGTCCTGACCAACGCGCCCTTTGCGCTTTCCTTTTGCTTCTTCCCTTCCCAAGGCACGCTGCGGCGTGCCTTTTTCGTGGTGGCCGGGTTCTTCGGTCAGTCGTGCAAGGACGACAGGAACTGCTGCAGCTCGGGCGTCTTCGGGCTGCCGAAGAGTTCGGCGGGCGTACCGCTTTCGTGCACACGGCCCTGGTGCATGAAGATCACGCGGTCGCTGACCTTGCGCGCGAACGCCATCTCGTGCGTGACCATCATCAGTGTCATGCCTTCGAGCGCGAGCGATTCGACCACGCGCAGCACCTCGCCCACGAGCTCGGGGTCCAGCGCCGAGGTGATTTCGTCGCACAGCAGCACCTGCGGCTCCATGGCCAGGGCGCGGGCAATGGCCACGCGCTGTTGCTGGCCACCCGAGAGCTGGTCGGGCATGGCATCGAACTTCTCGGCCAGGCCCACGCGCGTGAGCAGCTGGCGCGCCTGCTCGGCCGCGGCCTTGGCATCGCGCGCCTTGACCAGCGTGGGCGCCAGCATGATGTTGCGGCCCACGGAGAGGTGCGGGAACAGGTTGAAATTCTGGAAGATCATGCCCACCTGCTGGCGCAGCGTGCGCATGGCGGTCGGGCTTTCGTGCAGGAGCTTCTGGCCGTTGACGCTGAGCGCGCCCTCCTGGAACACCTCCAGCCCGTTCACGCAGCGCAGCAGCGTGCTCTTGCCCGAGCCGCTCTTGCCGATGATGGCGATCACCTCGCCGCGCTGCACCTTGAGATCGATGCCCTTGAGCACCTCGTTCGTGCCATAGGACTTGCGCAGCGCCGTGATGTCCACGATGGGGCGGCCCGGCACGGCGTCGGGGGGCACTGCAGTGCCCAGGGTGTCAGTGGCGGTTGCCATGGAGTTTCCTTTCAAGGGATTGCGCCACCAGGCTCACCGGGAAGCACAGCGCAAAGTACAGAAGGGCCACGCAGGCGTAGACCAGGAAGGGCTTGTAGGTGGCGTTGGAGATCATGCTGCCGGCCTTGGTCAGCTCCACGAAGCCGATCACCGAAGCCAGGGCCGTGCCCTTGATCACCTGCACCAGAAAGCCCACCGTGGGCGGCACGGCGATGCGCAGCGCCTGCGGCAGCACCACGTGGCGCAGTTGCTCGCGGAAGTTGAGCGCCAGGCTTTGCGCCGCCTCCCACTGGCCCTTGGGGATGGCCTCCACACAGCCGCGCCAGATCTCGGTGAGGTAGGCACTGGTGTAGAGCGTGAGCGCAAAGGCCGCCGCGGTCCAGGGCGAGGTCTTGATGCCGAACAGCGCGATGCCGAAATAGGCCAGGAACAGCTGCATCAGGAGCGGCGTGCCCTGGAAGACCTGCACGTAGGCGCTGATGGCGCGCTGCGCGCCGCGCACCTTGGACAGGCGCAGCACCAGCAGCGCCATGCCCACCAGGCCGCCGCCGATGAAGGCGATGAGCGACAGGCTCACCGTCCAGCGCGCGGCGCCCAGCAGGTTGCGCAGGATGTCCCAGATGGAGAACTCGACCACATTACCTCCCGACCAGAAAGCGCGCACCCACCCACACCAGCAGGCGCCGCGTCAGCATGGACAAGGCCAGGTACACGAGGGTGGCCACGATGAAGGCCTCGAACGCGCGGAAGGTGTTGCTCGAGATCAGGTTGGCCGCATAGCTCAGCTCGGGCGTGGAGATCTGGCCGCACACGGCCGAGCCCAGCATGACGATGATGACCTGGCTCACCATGGCCGGCCACACCTTGAGCAGCGCCGGCGGCAGCACCACGCGGCGGAAGGTCTGGCCGGGCGTGAGGGCCAGGCTGGCGGCAGCCTCGACCTGGCCGCGCGGCGTGGCCTCGATGCCGGCGCGGATGATCTCGGCCGAGTAGGCCCCGAGGTTGATCACCATGGCCAGCACCGACGCCACTTCGGGCGTGAGCTTGAGCCCCAGCGCCGGCAGCCCGAAGAAGATGAAGAACAGCTGCACGATGAAGGGCGTGTTGCGCACCAGCTCCACGTACGAGGCCACGGCCCAGCGCAGTGCCGCTGGGCGCGGGCCCAGGTTGCGCGCCCGGGCCCAGGCGCAGGCCGTGCCCAGCAGCAGACCGAGCACGGTGCCCACGATGGTGAGCCCTATCGTCCAGGCCACGCCACGCAGCAGCAGGGGCCACTGCGAGAACACGGCAGAGAAATCCAGTTGGATCAGCATGGTGTGCCTACCCCGCCGCGCTCATCGCGCGGCAGGCCTGTGCAGGGAGGAAGGGGACGGGGAGGTGGTGACTTACTGGGGGAGATCGCCGGCGGGACGGCCCAGCCACTTGCTCGACAGCTTGTCGATGTCACCGGACTTCTTGGCGTCGGCAATGATCTCGTTCACGCGCGTGCGCAGCTTGTCCTCGCCCTTGGCCACGCCGATGAAGTTGGGGCTGTCCTTGAGCAGCAGCTTGTATTCGGTGGCCAGGTTGGGGTTCTTGACCATGATGGTGCCGGCCGTCGATGCGCTGGTGGCAATCGCCTGCGTCTGGCCCGAGACGAAGGCCGAGATGCTGCCCGCATGGTCTTCGAAGCGCTTGACGTCCACGCCGGCGGGCGCAACCTTGGCCAGTTCCTGGTCTTCCATGGCGCCGCGCGTCACGGCCACCGACTTGCCGGCCAGATCGGCAAAGCTCTTGATCGACAGGCTCTTGCTGGCAAACACGGCCTGGAAGAAGGGCGCATAGGCGGCGGTGAAGTCGATCACCTTCTCGCGCTCGGGGTTCTTGCCCAGGGTGGAGATCACCAGATCGGCCTTCTGCGTCTGCAGGTAGGGGATGCGGTTGGCGCTGGTCACGGGGATCAGCTCGACCTTCACGCCCAGCTTGGCTCCGATGTAGTTGGCCATTTCCACGTCCAGGCCCTGGGGCTTGAGGTCGGTGCCGACAAAACCGTAGGGCGGGTAGTCGGTGGGGATGGCGATCTTGATTTCCTTGGCCTTGAGGATGTTGTCCAGCGCGTTCTGGGCATGCGCGGCGGGGGCCAGGAAGGCGGCGGCCGACAGCCCGGCAGCGGCCAGCAGGCCCAGGGTGGTACGGCGGTGGGTAGAGACGGCGCGGGGGGTCATAGCAGGGCTCCTAGGTAGGGGGATGTGTCGTCGGGCGGGGTGGAAACAGGCTTCTTGGCCGCGGTCTTGCCGCGGGCTGTGCGGGCCTTGGCCGGGGCGTCGGGGGCCGCGGCGCTCTTGCGCACCGGGGCCAGCGCATCGCGCAGCTCGGCCAGCGGGTCGTGGGCGGCCTGCAGGCGCAGCGCGTCCTGCACGGTGCCGATGTGTTCGGACATGAGCGCCTCAGCGCGGGCGATGTCGCCGGCTTCGAGCGCTTCGACGATGCGCACATGGTCGGCGCAGGACTGCGCCGCGTCGTGCGAAGACTGGTAGAGCATGGCGATCAGCGTGGTGCGCGCCGTGAAGTCGCGCAGCGTGTCGGCCAGCAGGCTGTTGCCCAGGCACTCGGCCAGGCAGACGTGGAAGTCGCCCAGCAAAAAGCTGCGCGCACCCACATCGGTGCCGGCCAGCGCCGCCTTCTCGCGCTGCAGGTGGTTCTTGAGCTGGCGCACGGCCGCCTTGTCCACCGACTTGAGCTGGTGCAGCAGGCCGAGTTCGATCACGCGGCGGGCCTCGAAGGCCTCGCGCGCCTCGTCCTCGGACGGCTCGATCACATACCAGCCGCGGCGCGCGCTCACGGTGACGATGCCGCGCGTGGACAGCCGCGTGAGCGCCTCGCGCACGATGGTGCGGCTGCAGTCGAACAGCATGGCCAGCTGCTGCTCGCCCAGGCGCGAGCCGGGCGCGAGCTTCTGGGCCATCACGGCTTCGATGATGCGGTTGCTGATGTCGGTGGCGGAGGTCATTGCCACCACCTTTGCAGCTTCCGTGCCAACTGGTATACAAGCAAAATGCACCAGCTTGGCGCACCAATGGGATGCGCAAGCAGCAATCGCTGCACTACGCTGGCGCACACCGCAGTCGGGTTATCCACAGGCCGCCCCGCGTTTGGGCGGGGCGCCCTAAAATGAATCCACACCAGATACCGCACGGAGACACGCCATGAACGCCCCCACCGCCGCCTCGCACCTGCTGCCCGAAATCCACCTGCGCGAGGTGCCCCAGGCGCTGATCGAGGCCCTGCAGGCACGCTTTGGCGCGCAGTGCTCCACGGCCCAGGCCGTGCGCGAGCAGCATGGCCGCGACGAGGGCTCGCTGCAGGCACCGCCGCCCTCGGCTGTGGTGTTTGCCGAGAGCACCCAGGACGTGGCCGACGCCGTGAAGCTGGCCGCCCAGTACGAAGTGCCGGTGATCCCCTACGGCGCAGGCTCCTCGCTCGAGGGCCACCTGCTGGCCGTGCAGGGCGGCATCAGCATCGACGTGGCGCGCATGAACCAGGTGCTCAGCATCGATGCCGAAGACCTCACGGTGACGGTGCAACCCGGCATCACGCGCAAGGCGCTCAACGATGCGATCAAGGACACGGGCCTGTTCTTCCCCATCGACCCCGGAGCGGACGCCAGCATCGGCGGCATGAGCGCCACGCGCGCCAGCGGCACCAATGCCGTGCGCTACGGCACCATGCGCGAGAACGTGCTGGCGCTGGAGGTGGTGACGGCCAGCGGCGAGGTCATCCACACCGGCACGCGCGCCAAGAAGAGCAGCGCGGGCTACGACCTCACGCGCCTGATGGTGGGCAGCGAGGGCACGCTCGGCATCATGACCCAGATCACCGTGCGCCTGTACCCGCTGCCCGAGGCGGTGTCGGCCGCGATCTGCTCGTTCCCGAGCATCGAGGCGGCCGTTCGCACCACCATCCAGACCATCCAGCTCGGCGTGCCGATCGCGCGCGTGGAGCTGATCGACCACAACACCGTGCGCATGGTCAATGCGCACAGCAAGCTCGGCCTGCGCGAAGAGCCCATGCTGCTCATGGAGTTCCACGGCTCGCCCTTGAGCGTGAAGGAACAGGCCGAGACCGTGCAGGAGATCGCCAGCGAGTTCGGCGGCAATGCCTTCGAATGGGCCAGCACGCCCGAGGAGCGCACGCGCCTGTGGACCGCGCGGCACAACGCCTATTTCGCGGCGGTGCAGAGCCGCCCGGGCTGCCGCGCCATCAGCACCGACACCTGCGTGCCCATCAGCCGCCTGGCGGACTGCCTGCTCGACTCGGTCGCCGAAGCGGACGCGAGCGGCATCCCCTACTTCCTCGTGGGCCATGTGGGCGACGGCAACTTCCACTTCGGCTACCTGCTGGACCCGAACATCCCCGAGGAGCGCGTGACCGCCGAAGACCTGAACCACAAGCTGGTGGCGCGCGCCCTGGCGCTGGGCGGCACCTGCACGGGCGAGCACGGCGTGGGCCTGCACAAGATGGGCTTTCTGCTCGACGAGACCGGCGCCGGCGCGGTGGACATGATGCGCGCCATCAAGCGCGCGCTGGACCCGAAGAACATCCTGAACCCGGGCAAGATCTTCGCGCTGTGAACGCTGCCGCCGGGCAGCGCCTGCCGACGCGGCCCGGTTTGCGGGCATAAGTCACGCAATCGTGCAGGGCGTGGCTTGCGTTGCGCCCGGGCTGGCGTATCGTGGCCCATCCCCGGCCTCTTGCTTCGCCCCGCCCATGCACACCTTCATCCGCCCCTTGGTTCTGGCCATCGCCCTGATGGGCGGCCTGTTCTTCGGCGCCCTGCTGCTGCTGTCCGTGGCCAAACCGACCTGGGTGGAACACCAGGCCCGGGAGCTGATCCGCCAGCAGATCGAACACAAGACCAGCGAGAAGATCGCGGCGCTGGACGCCAACTTCCTCGACGGCCGGGCCCGCGCCCTGCTGCGGGACCATGAGCGCGAGATCGCCGCAGCGCGCCGCGCCCTCACCGAGGGCCTGCCCGCGCGCATCGCCGCCATCGCGGCCCAGATGGGCGTGCCCGAATGCGAGTGCCGCAAACGCTACCGCGAAGGCACGGAGTTGCGCCTGGGCACCCTGCAGCAGATGCAGGCCCAGCTCGCAGCGCTGATCCGCAGCCAGTACCTGGACACCGCCGACCAGCTGCAGCGCGAGCTGCGCATCTTCAGCGGTGCCAATGCACTGGCCTTCGCCTTGCTGGGCGTGGCCGCCCTGCACCGCCCTGCCGCCCGCCTGCAGCTGTTGCCGGCCGCGGCCACCCTGCTGCTGGCCACCCTGGCCGCCAGCGGGTTCTACCTGTTCGGGCAGAACTGGCTGCACACCATCGTCTTTGGCGACTATGTGGGCTGGGCGCTGCTGGGCTATATTGGGCTGGTCTATGCATGGCTGTGCGACCTGCTGTTCAACCACGCACAGGTGACGGCCCACCTGCTCAGCAGCGCAGGCGGCAGCGTTTCGCCCTGCTAACCCCCGAAGCAACAAGACCCCACCCCACCCATGCGCATCGCCTTCGTCTCCGACATCCATGGCAACCTTGCCGCCCTCGAAGCCGTGGCGGCGGACATCGCCCACCGCGGTGCCGACCGCGTGGTGAACCTGGGTGACAACCTCTCTGGCCCGCTGCTGCCGCGCGAAACGGCGCAGTGGCTCATGGCTTCGGACTGGCTGTCGCTGGCCGGCAACCACGAACGCCAGGTGCTGCAGCTGCGCCCGGGCCACGGCGGCCCTTCGGACCAGTACGCGCACAGCCAGCTCACCGAGGCGGAGTTCGCCTGGATGCGCAGCCTCACCCACACCCTGCGCCTGGACGAGGAGGTGCTGCTGTGCCACGGCTCGCCACGCAGCGACCATGAATACCTGCTCGAAACCCTGGACGGACATACGGTGCGCGCCGCCACCCCGGCAGAGATCGACGAGCGCCTGGCGGGCCAGTACGCGCCGCTGATTGCCAGCGGGCATACCCATGTGCCGCGCCAGGTGCGCCTGGGCGCGGGCATGCTGCTGGTCAACCCCGGCAGCGTGGGCCTGCAGGCCTACGGCGACGACCACCCCGTGGCCCACAAGGTGGAGAACGGCACGCCCGATGCGCGCTACGCCATCGCGGAGCGGACCGCACAGGACTGGCAGGTGGAACACCACGCAGTCCCCTATGACCACGAATCCATGGCCGCGCTTGCAGAGCAGCGTGGCCGGCTGGAATGGGCACACGCCCTGCGCACAGGCCTGATGCCGGGCTAGGGCCTGTTCACACCAATTTGGGGGTCGCGAAGGCCCTCGCTTTTCAGCCGTGTACCGCGCGGGAATCACCGGGCGCCTGCGCCCGGTCGTTCATGCCATAGTCGCGCACCACCGCCGCCACGCGCAGCCGGTAGTCGGCAAACACCTGGTCGCGCCCGGCCGCCTGGGTGCTGCGGTGCGCCTCCTGCTGGCGCCAGCGGGCAACGGCCTCCTCGTCGCGCCAGAAGGACAGCGACAGCAGCTTGCCCGGCGTGGCCAGGCTCTCGAAGCGCTCGATGGAGATGAAACCGTCGATCTGCGCCAGCAGCGGCTTGAGCGCGGCCGCCGCATCCAGGTAGGCGCCGCGCTGGCCGGGTGCGGGCGTCACCTCGAAGATCACGGCCATCATGGCGTGGCCCCCTGCGCATGGGCCGGCAGGCCCAGCGTGCCTTCCACGCCCTGGGTGAAGCTGCGCTCCTCGCGCAGGATGAAGCGCTTCTCCTGCGCGAAGGCGAAGTTGGCCCGCCCCTCGGCATCGCTGCGCAGCCGCGCACGGTAGGCCTCGTAAGCGGCCAGCGAGTCGAAGGCTATCAGGCCCCAGGCCTCGTAGTTGCTGCCCTCGTGCGGCAAAAAATAGCCCAGCAGGTGGCCGCCGCAGCGGGGGATGATCTGGCCCCAGCGCCGCGCGTACTCGGCAAAGCTGTCGCGCTGGAAGGGGTCGATCTCGTAGCGGATGAAGCAGGTGATCATGGTGATGGCAAGTCTTGTGGTGGAAACAGGCTTCACGATAGGCGCTTGACCGCCCCGGATGCTTCGCCCACCATCGAAGCATCATGACCACGACCGCTCCCCTCCTCCAGCCCTCTGCATGAAGACCCTGCTGCTGTTCATCGCCACCGCGCTGGCCGAGATCGTGGGCTGCTACCTGCCCTACCTGTGGCTCAAGCAGGGCAAGCCCGTGTGGCTGCTGCTGCCGGCCGCCGCAAGCCTGGCGCTGTTTGCCTGGCTGCTGACCCTGCACGACACGGCTGCCGCCGGCCGCGTGTATGCCGCCTATGGCGGCGTCTACATCGGTGTGGCGCTGGCCTGGCTCTGGGCGGTGGACCAGATCCGGCCCACCGTCTGGGATGTTGCCGGTGTGGCCGTGGCTCTCGCCGGCATGGCCATCATCATGTTCCAGCCAGCGGCAAAGTAGCACCCCCTGAGTCGCTTCGCGCCTTCACCCCTCTCTCATATTGCTTCGCAATCTGGGAGGGGGACGCCCCCAGTGCGGCGGGGCGGCCCTTGCACGGGGGCACTGGCCGGGTCACGCCCGCCGCATGGTGGGTTTTCACCGTTAACCGCCTCGGGCCGCAGACACGGCGTCAATCCCCCTGCTTCGATGCTTTGGAGGTTTTGGCCGCAGCCTTGGGCCGCACATGCGCCGTGCGCGGGCTGCGCAGGGTCTCGGCGTCCAGGATCAGCCGGCCCTGCAGGCGGCCCTTCATGCGCTTGACGCTGCTGGCCGCGTCCTGCATGTGGTCCACCATGAGGCTGCGCACCTTTTCCACATCGCGCGCGCGCGCGGCCTGCACGATCTCGCGGTGGAATTCGGCGTTGACCTCGCCGAAGCGCTTGTGCTCGGCCTTGGAGGTGCGGTTGCCGTAGACGATGAGCTGGCGCAGCATCTCGTTGATCAGCTCGCAGTTGAAGCGCAGGAAGGGGTTGGGGCAGGCAGCGGCCAGGATGTCGTGGAAGTTCACGTCCTCGCGGCGCTGGCTCAGCATGTCCTCGCTGCTCGATGCCGGGTCGCAGCAGGAGATCGAGTGTTCCAGCGCCTCGAAATCGGCCTCCGTCAGGTGGGGCACGGCGCAGGCGGCCAGCTCGGGCTCCAGGAACTGGCGCACCGTGTAGATGTTGTCGATGGTCACTTCCTGGAAGAACAGGTAGTTCTGCATGAACTGAAGGGTGCGGTCCAGCGGCACCTCGGCAATGGTGCCGCCACCCGACGGACCGGTGGAGATGGTCACCAGGCCCTGCACCTCCAGCGACTTGAGCGCCTCGCGGATGGTGCCCTTGCTCACCTCGAACTGCGACTGCAGCTCGCTCTCGCGCGGCAGGCGGTCGCCCGGGCTCAGGTTCTTCTCGGTGATCAGGCGCTTGATCTCCTGCGCGATCAGGTCGGAGCGCTTGAGGGCCTTGAGCGGCTTCTTGGTGGAGGTGGTCGTCGTACTTGCCATGGTCGCGATTGTCGTTGCTCGGCACTGCCCCGGCGCAGCGCAGTGCCATCGATGGTGCAGGGCATGCACCGCAAGAGGGCAATGTAGGGCATGCAGGGTTTTCACGCACGCTGTTTATTGTATTTATCACTATAAATAGCAGAAATGAGCGCGAACGACGCTCTGTAGCGGTGGCACGCCGTGTGCTTTGCAGATGCCACAACCGCATTTCCGTCCCAGGGCCGACCGGCCCCAACCCCTGTACAGGAGCTCGCCCCATGCACCGTCGTCACCTCTTGCAACTCTCGGCCCTGGGCGCTCTGCCCGCATCGCTGGGTCTGGCCCAAAGCGCCTTTGCGCAGGCCAGCGGCGCCATCCAGTTCGGCTGCCCGGTGCCCATGTCGGGCGCATTCGCGGCCAATGGCAAGTTCGCCGACCTGGGCATGAAGCTCGCCATCGAGCAGTACGGCACGGCCCTCAAGCGCCCCCTGGCCTACACGGTGCTGGACACCGAGGGCAAGCCCGCCACGGCCGTGCGCAAGCTGCAGGAGTCTTCGCAACAGCAGGGCGCGCGCTTCTTCGCGGGCGGCATCCTTTCGTCCGAGGCGCTGGCCATGGGCAAGGAGGCCGAGAAGGCCGGCGGCATCTTCATCACCACCGCCGGGGCCGACGAGATCACGGGCAAGGACTGCAATGCCGCCACCTTCCGCTGGTCGGTGCCCACCTTCGGCGCCATCGAGCAGACGGTGCGCCCCCTGGCCGAGGCCCTGCCCAAGGCCAAGCGCTGGTACACCATCACGCCGCAGTACGTGTTCGGCGACGGCCTGCTCTCCGCGGCCAAGAACATCTTCAAGGAAAAGAACCTGGAGCATGTGGGCAACAGCTACCACTCGCTGACCGAGAAGGAGTTCAGCGGCTACCTGACCAATGCCATGGCCGCCAAGCCCGACGTGCTGCTGCTGCTCAACTTCGGCTCGCAGTCGTCCGACGCGCTGCGCCAGGCCGTGAGCTTTGGCATGCACAAGAACATGACCATCCTGGTGGCCTGGGCCTCGGGGCTGGAGCAGTTCGAGTCGCTGGGCGCCGACCTGTGCGAGGGCGTGTACTTCGGTGCGCAGTACTGGCACACGGTCAACGCGCCGCTCAACCTCGACCTGGTCAAGCGCAGCAACGACAAGTTCAAGTCCAACCCCAACTACAGCCTGGCGGGCTCGTACATCTGCACCAAGCTCATGATCGACGGCATCATCAAGGCCGGCACGGTGGAGCCCAAGGCCGTGATCGCCGCCATGGAAAGCATGAAGTACCAGGGCCTCACGGGCGACGAAGAGATCCGCAAGGGCGACCACCAGGTGCTCAAGAACTACTACCTGCTCAAGGGCAAGGCCAAGGCGAAGATGGCCAACAAGGACGACTACGTGGACGTGGTGAGCTCGGGCAAATCGTTCCTGCCCCTGGACCAGACAGGCTGCAAGATCGCCTGAGCACCGCGCGGCCCGGCGGGCTGCGCCCCGGTCCCATCGCCTTCCACGGCCCGACCACGGGCCGTGTGCCCCCTCCTTCGTCCCTTCGCCCATGAACATCTACCTGCTACAGGCCATCAACGGGATCGGCATCGGCATGCTGTACTTCCTGCTGGCGGTCGGCCTGTCCATCGTGTTCGGCCTGCTGCGCTTCGTGAACTTCGCGCACGGGGCCTTCTACCTGCTGGGGGCCTACTTCTGCTACCAGATGACGCGCTGGGGCCTGAGCTTCTGGCTCGCGCTGGCCGTGGTGCCGCTGGTGGTGGGAGCACTGGGCTGGCTCACCGAGAAGCTGGTGCTGCGCCACGTGTACGCCAGCCCGCACGAGTTCCACATTCTGGTCACCGTGGGCCTGGCCCTGGCGGTGCAGGAACTGGTCATCCTGCAGTGGGGGCCGCTGGGCGACAGCGTGCCCGTGCCCGAGCTGCTGCAGGGCGTGGTCATGTGGGGCGGCATCGTCTACCCCAAGTACCGGCTGTTCGTGATCGGCTTCACCGCGGTGCTGGCCCTCATCCTGTGGTACGTGCTCGAAGGCACGCGCCTGGGCAGCGCGGTGCGTGCGGGCAGCGAATCGACCGAGATGGTCTCGCTGCTCGGCCTCAATGTGTTCCGCATCTTCAGCCTGGTGTTCGCGCTCGGCGCGGCGACTGCCGCGATTGCCGGGGTGCTGGCCGCGCCCATGCGCGGGGCCGAGCCCTTCATGGGCATCGAGGCGCTGGGCGTGGCCTTCATCGTGGTGGTGGTGGGCGGCATGGGCAGCTTCTTCGGCGCACTGATCGGCGGCCTCTTGATCGGCGTGGTGCAGAGCGTGATGAGCACCGTGTGGCCCGAGGGCGCGCGCCTCATGATCTACATCGCCATGGCCGCTGTGCTGCTGCTGCGCCCGCATGGCCTGCTGGGCCGCAAAGGATGAAACCCGCCATGACCACGAAACTCCTGCACAAACACTTCCACCTGCTGCTGGCCCTGGCCGTCGTGCTGGTGATGCCATTGACCATGCAATCGGGGTCCCTTGCCAGCGAGGTGCTGATCTACGGCCTGGCTGCCATGGGCTGCAACCTGCTGCTGGGCCATACCGGGCTGCTGTCCTTCGGGCAGGGCATCTTCTTCGGGCTGGGCAGCTACACCATTGCGCTCACGCTCACGCGCTGGCCCCTGCCCATGCCGCTGGCGCTGGTGCTCGCCGTGGCCATGGGCGCGCTGGGCGCGGCCATCGTGGGCTGGGTCGCCATCCGCCAGCGCGGCACCTACTTCGTGATGCTGACGCTGGCCTTCGCGCAGATGTTCTACTTCCTCGCCTACTCCATGCCCGGCCTCACGGGCGGGGACAACGGCCTCTTGGACATTCCACGCCCCTCGCTGGCCGTGGGCGGCTTCACGCTGTGGCCGCTGACCTCGCCCTGGCAGTACTACGGCTTCGTGGCCACCTTGTTTCTGGTGTCCTTCTGGCTGCTGCAGAAGGTGTCGGCCTCCATCTTCGGGCGCACGCTGCTGGCCGTACGCGACAACGAGGAGCGCGCCGCCGCCATCGGCTACAACCTGAAGCTGCTCAAGCTGCAGGCCTTTGTGATCTCGGGCGCGGTCACGGGCCTGGCGGGCGCGCTGCACGCCATGATGACGGGCATCGCCCCGCTGGCGAGCGCCGAATACCACACGAGCGAGATGATCCTCATCATGACGGTGATCGGCGGCACGGGCAACCTGCTGGCCTCGCTGCTGGGCTCGGCCTTCTACCTGCTGGTGGGCGACTGGCTGTCCACCCTGTGGCCACGCTGGCTGCTGATCCTGGGCGTGGTGCTGATGGTGGTGAGCCTCGGCATGCAGCGCGGCCTGTGGGGCCTGGGCGAATCGGCCTGGAATCGGCTGCGCGGCAAGCATGGCAACGGCAAGGCCGACGCCGCAACGCAGGGAGGTCACGCATGAGCAACGCCACCCTTTCTTCCTCTTCTGCCCCCATCCTGCTCGAAGCCGTGGGCGTGGAAAAGCGCTACGACAAGTTCGCTGCCCTCGCGGGCGTGGACCTCAAGGTGCGCGCCAATACAGTCCATTCGGTCATCGGCCCCAACGGTGCGGGCAAGACCACGCTGTTCCACATGCTCACGGGCACCAAGAACGTGAGCGGCGGGCGCATCGTCTTCGATGGCCACGACGTGACGCACGAGCCCGACCACCGCCGCGTGCAGCGCGGCATGGCGCGCTCCTTCCAGGTGACCAGCCTGTTCCTCACCCTGCCGGTGCGCGAGAACCTGCGCCTGGGCGCGCAAGGCACGGCGCCGCGCCACGCGCTCAACTGCTGGCATGCGCCGTTGGGCGCTCGTTCGCAGGCCGATGTGGTGGCCAGCGTGCTCGCGCGCCTGGGGCTGGAGCGCCATGCCGACACGCCCGTGGGCAACCTCTCGCACGGCCAGCAGCGCCGGCTGGAGGTGGGCATGGCCCTGGCGGCCCGCCCCAAGGCCATCTTCCTGGACGAGCCCACCTCGGGCATGGGCATCGACGACCTCGATGACATGAAGCGGCTGATAGAGGGCCTCAAGGACGAGCACACCGTGGTACTGATCGAGCACAACATGAACATCGTGATGGACATCTCCGACACCGTGACGGTGATGCAGCAGGGCCGCGTGCTGGCCGAAGGCCACCCGCACGCGATCCGCAGCGACGACCGGGTGCGCAGCGCCTACCTGGGCAACATGATCACCGGGGGCAAGGCCGCAGCATGAGCAGCACCACCACTTCCAGCCCCCTCCTCGCCGTCGAAGGGCTGCACGCCCACTACGGCAAGAGCCATGTGCTGCAGGGCGTGGACCTGCACGTGAACGACGGCGAACTCGTCACCCTGCTCGGGCGCAACGGCGCGGGCAAGACCACCACGCTCAAGAGCATCTGCGGCGTGGTGCCGCCCACGCAGGGCCGCGTGCGCTTTGCAGGCCAGGAGCTGCAGGGCCAGGCCACGCACGCCATCGCCCAGCGCGGGGTGTGCCTGGTGCCCGAGCACCGCGGCATCTTCAAGCTGCTCACGGTGGAAGAAAACCTGCTGCTGGGCCAGCGCAAGCGCTCGCCCTGGCAGTTGCCCGACATCTACCGCATCTTCCCGCGCCTGCAGGAGCGGCGGCGCAACGGTGGCGGCCAGCTTTCGGGCGGCGAGCAGCAGATGCTGGCCATCGGCCGCGCGCTGATGAACGCGCCGCGCCTGTTGATGCTGGACGAGCCCGTGGAAGGCCTGGCGCCGGTGATCGTGGAAGAGATCGTGGCCCAGCTCCAAACCATCAAGGCCGCGGGCGTGGCCATTGTGCTGGTGGAGCAGAACCTGGAGGTCTGCACCCAGCTGGCCGACCGGCACTACGTGATCGAACAGGGCGCCATCGTGCACGAGGCAGACAACGCCGCCTTCCTCGCCGACGACGCCATCAAGGACCGCTACCTGGGCGTGGGCCTGGCATAGATTTTCAGGAATTCGACTGTGGACATGACGACGACCCCCTCCCCTGCCCTGCAACCGCGCGTGGATGGCGCGCGCCTGTGGCAATCGCTGATGGACCTGGCGCAGATCGGCGCCACCCCCAAGGGCGGCGTGTGCCGCCTGGCGCTCACCGCGCTCGACGGCCAAGGCCGCGACCTCTTCGTGCGCTGGGCACGCGAGGCCGGCTGCAGCGTGCGCGTGGACGCCATCGGCAACATCTTCGCGCGCCGTGCCGGGCGCAACGACGCCCTGCCGCCGGTGATGACCGGCAGCCACATCGACACCCAGCCCACGGGCGGCAAGTTCGACGGCAACTACGGCGTGCTCGCAGGTCTGGAGGTGGTGCGCACGCTCAACGACCGGGGCATCGTGACCGAGGCACCCATCGAGGTGGCGGTGTGGACCAATGAGGAAGGCTCGCGCTTCGTGCCGGTGATGATGGGCTCGGGCGTGTTCGCAGGCGCCTTCACGCTCGACCACGCGCTGGCCCAGCGCGATGCCCAGGGCACCAGCGTGGCCGAGGCGCTGGCCGCCATTGGCTATGCGGGCGAACAGGGGCCCACGCCGGCCGTGGGCGCGTATTTCGAGGCCCACATCGAGCAGGGTCCGGTGCTGGAGGCCCACAACTGCGTGATCGGCGTGGTCCAGGGTGCCCTGGGCCAGCGCTGGTACGACGTGGGCGTGCAGGGCATGGAGGCCCATGCCGGCCCCACGCCCATGGAGCTGCGCCGCGACGCCCTGCTGACCGCCAGCGCCCTGGTGGCCGAGGTCAACCGCATCGCGCTGGCCCACGCACCGCACGCGCGCGGCACCGTGGGCGTGCTGGAGGTGTTCCCGAGCTCGCGCAACGTGATTCCTGGCAGCGTGCGCATGACGGTGGACCTGCGCGCCGCCGACGATGCCGTGCTGCTGCAAATGGATGCTGAATTGCGCGCCGCGTGCGAGCGCATCGGCACGGCCCATCGCACCCCCATCGCGGTGGAACAGGTCGTCTACTTCCCGCCGCAGCCCTTCGCGCCGCCGCTGGTGGAAGGCGTGCGCGCGGATGCCCAGGCACTGGGCT
Organism: Acidovorax sp. FW305-C-20-28; assembly: GCF_058783375.1. NCBI lineage: Bacteria > Pseudomonadati > Pseudomonadota > Betaproteobacteria > Burkholderiales > Comamonadaceae > Acidovorax > Acidovorax sp. FW305-C-20-28. The sequence continues at coordinate 129,149 of NZ_JBYSYM010000001.1, forward strand.
ACAGCGCCATGGACGTGGTGAGCGGTGCCGGCCACGACGCCGTGTACCTGGCGCGCCTGGCGCCCACGGCCATGGTCTTCGTGCCCTGCGCCGACGGCATCAGCCACAACGAGATCGAAGACGCCCAGCCCGAACACCTGGAGGCTGGCTGCAACGTGCTGCTGCAGGCCATGCTGCGCAGCGCCAAGGTGGTGGCCGCATGAAGTTCCTGATCGCTCGCTTGAACCACGAGACTAACACCTTCTCGCCCGTGCCCACGCCGCTTTCGGCGTTTGCGCCCACCTACGGCGAGGACGCCCTGCGCGAGAACCTGGGCATGCGCACGGCCATGGCCGCCTTCATCGACCTGGCCCAGGGCCTGGGCGCCACGCTGGTGACGCCGGTGTCGGCCATGTCCAACCCCAGCGGCCCGGTGCATGCGGCCGCCTACGACGAGCTGACCCGCCGCATCGTCGATGCCGCACCGGGCTGCGATGCCATCCTGCTCGACCTGCACGGCGCCATGGTGGCCGAGAACAGCGCCGACGGCGAGGGCGACCTGCTGGAACGCGTGCGCGCCGCAGCACCCGGCGTGCCCATTGGCGTGGCGCTGGACCTGCACGGCAACATCACCCCGAAGATGGTCGCCAACGCCGATGTCATGGTGGGCTTCAAGACCTACCCGCACATCGACATGTACGAGACCGGCGAGCACGCCGGCCGCCTGCTGCTGGCGATGCTGCAGGGGAAGCAGCACTACCGCGTGCAATGGCACCAGTTGCCCATGATGGGCCATACCTTGCGCAGCACCACGCTGCAGGGCGCCATGCTGCGCGCGGTGGATGCGGCCCGTGCAGCCGAGGCCGATGGCGTGCCCGCCGTCACGGTGTTCGCGGGCTTTTCGCTGGCCGACATCGAGGCGCCCTGCATGAGCGTGGTGGTCACCGGACTGGCCGACGCCCCCGAAGCGGCGCAGGCCGTGGCCGACCGCATTGCGGCCACCATCTGGGAAGAACGTGCGGAGTTCGTCTACGACAGCGAGCCCCTGGCGCAATCGCTGCAGCGCGCCCAGGCCCTGGCGCAGGGCGCCGAGCGCCCGGTGCTGCTGCTGGACCACAGCGACAACTGCATGTCGGGTGGCACCTGCGACTCCATGGATGTGCTGCAGGCCGCGCTGGCCGAGGGCCTGGAGGACATCGCCGTGGGCCCGCTGTGCGACCCCGAGGCCGTGGCCCAGTTGGTGGCCGCTGGCGTGGGTGCGCAGTGCACGGTGCGCCTGGGCAACAAGGTGCCCCTCACACAGCTCAATGTGGCCAAGAAGCCCGTGGCCCTGTCGGGCACCGTGCGTGCCATCAGCGACGGCGAGTACACCGTGACCGGCCCCATCTACACCGGCGCGCGCTGTGCCATGGGCCGTACCGTGCTGTTCGACACCGGCAGCGCCCTGATCGTGGTGACCGAGAAGACCCACGAACCCTGGGACCTGGGTGTGTTCTCCTGCGTGGGCGTGGACCCCACGGCGCACCGCTTCGTGCTGCTCAAGTCGCGCATGTACTGCCGCCCGGTGTTCGTGCCGCTGTCGCATGCGCTGGTCGAATGCGACAGCCCCACGGGCGTGACCAGTTCCAACTACGCGCTGTTCCCGTTCAGGAACGTGCGCCGGCCGGTGTTCCCGCTCGATCCAGTCTGACGTTCCATCGCGCAGAAGTCCCCCAAGAACCTGCATCGCCAGCAAGCGCAAGCCGACGCAACTGGCGCGACCGAAGCCAGTGCCCCCGCGCAAGGGCCGCCTCGCCGCGCTGGGGGCGTCCCCCTTCCCAAATCGCGCAGCGATTTGAGAGAAAGGGGCTGAGTGCAGCGGCTCCAAGCCTGCCTGCGCAGGCTTGGACGGCACGAAGAGGGCCGCCTCTGGCGGGCACACCGAGGCGCGAAGCGACTCAGGGGGTTAATTCACTTTTATCAGACGCCAGTCGATGCGGTTGTCGGGGCGCTGAACGAGTTCGACGTTTTTCTTCATCGCCCAGGCCAGCATCTGGTTGTGCAGGGGGATGTTGGCCACCGTGTCGTTCTGCAGCTGCAGGCCTTCGGTCAGCAGGCGGTTGCGCACGGGCTGGTCGATCTCGGTCTTCACGCGGTCCACGACGTAGTCCATGCGTTCGTTGCTGTAGCGGCCCAGGTTGTAGTTGCCATCACCGCCCGTGGTCTTGGTGCGCGTGAGCGATTGCAGGGTGTACAGCGCGTCGAAGGTCGGCACGCCCCAGCTGAGCAGCGCGATGCTGGCCTCGTGGCGCTGGGCCATGGGGTAGTAGGTGACGGACGGCAGGGTGCGCAGCTTGGCCTTGACGCCCACGCGCGCCCACATCGAGGTGATGGCCTGGCACAGGTTCTCGTCCTGGATGATGGAGTTGTTGCTGCAGGCAAAGTCGACCTCGAAGCCGTCCTTGTAGCCTGCATCGGCCAGCAGCGCCCGGGCGGCATTGGCGTCGTAGGGCAGGCGCTTGTCCACCGCCTCCGTCCAGCCATTGACCAGGGGCGAGACCATGGCCCCCGTGGGCTTGGACATGCCGCGCATGGTCACACGCTGCAGCGCGGCCACGTCGATGGCCTGGTACAGCGCCTTGCGCACGCGCAGGTCCTTGAGCGGGTTCTTGCCCTTCACGCTGCTGCCCGGCAGTTCATCGCGGAACTGGTCCAGGGCCAGGTAGACGGTGCGGTTCTCGACCATCTCCATCACCTTGAGGTTGGGATTTGCCTTGAGCCGCTCCAGATCCTGCAGGTTGGCCTCGCGCACCATGTCCACCTCGCCCGAGAGCAGGGCGGCAATGCGCGTGGCCTCGGACTTGATGGGCGTAAAAACGATTTCGGTGACGTTGCCCTCGGCCTTGCCCGCGTTCCACCACTGCGGGTTGGCCGTGAACACCAGCTTCTGGTCGGGCACCCATTCCTTGAGCACGAAAGGCCCCGTGCCCATGGCATTGCGGTGCGAGAAGGTCTCGTCCTTGGACTTGATGTCCTTGGGCTCGACGGAGTTGTTCTTCTCGGACCATGCCTTGCTCATCACGCGCAGCTCGGTCAGCTGGTTGAGCAGCACCGGGTTGGGGCTCTTCAAAAAGATGTCGATGGTCTCGCCATCGACCTTGGCGATGCGGTCCATGCCCTGCGTGTAGATGGCATAGGTGGAGGTCTTGCTCATCGCGCGCTGCAGCGAAAACACCACATCGTCGGCCGTCATGGGCGAGCCGTCGCTGAATTTGACGCCCTGGCGCAGCTTCACGCGCAGCTGCGTGGGGCTGACCTGCTGCCACGAAGTGGCCAAGAGCGGCTCGACCTTGAGCGTGCGGCTGTTGAACATCACCAGCGACTCGTACACCGCCGCATGGATGCCATTGCCCAGCGCGCTGTTCTGCGAGTGGACGTCCATGGTCTGGATGTCGGTGGACCCGGCCCATTTGAACGGTTTTGCCGAAACGGTGGGGGCGGCGGCTGCCAGGGCCAGGGTGGCGGCCGCGAGCAGGGAGTGCTTGAAGTGCATGGGAGGGTTTCCTTTGCAAGACAGGATGGATGTGAAGAACCGGCAATATGCAGCAGGACGGGCGCGCGCAAAAGCCCCCGTCCGGGCAGTGTGGTTCCGCCGCGCAACTGCGCGTCATGGCCGATTGCGCAAATGCCGCAACTGCGGTATCTACCGGTACCTACCTGGCAAGGGGGTAGCGCGCCGCGCTGCGATCGGTTCCCACCTGCAGCAGGTTGATCACACCCATCACGTCGTCCACTAGCTCCACGGCCTTTTCCAGCGCCCGCGCCTGCTCGGCCGACTGCACGCAGCCCATCAGCGTGACCAGGCGCCGCTCGCCCAGCACCCACACACTGGTGTTGTCGAAGCGCCCCTCCTCGCGGATGTAGCGCTGCACGCGCGGGATGATCTCGGCATCGTAGAGGTAGGAGTTGGGCAGCCGGCAGCGCCCCACGCGGTGGCAGCTGCCGCCATGCTGCGAGCGCACATGGGCCAGCTCGCGTACCTCGGCTTCGGTGTACAGCGGACCCTCGGGCACGGGGCAGCCGGGCATGGCGGAGGTGACCTGGAGGAAGGGGTCGTTGAAGGCGTTGGTGCGGGGCGCTGGCAGCTGGGCAGCCTGGCCTTGCGCGAACGCATTCGGCAGCCCGAGCGCCGCCAGCACCAGGGCGCACGCGAGGCGCTTGCGGAATGTGAAAATGCCTTCCATCGGATGCCCTCCTTGCAGCACAGCCCCTGCTCCACCAATGAATGAACGCGTTTCCATGACCGGATTCCTTTGCGCGACCTGCGGCCAGACCCACGACAGCATACCGATGTGCCTGGGTGCGCCCGTACCGGACCTGTGGCACTCCATCCCCGAAGCAGAGCGCGCTGACCGGGTGCATCTTTCATCCGACCAGTGCGTCATCGACGGACGCCATTTCTTCATTCTCGGCCGCATCCTGTTGCCTGTCATCGGCGGGGACGATTCCTTTGTCTGGCTCGCCTGGGTGTCCTTGAGCGAGGCGAACTTTGTGCGCAGCGGCGAACTGTGGGAGAGCGAAGGGCGTGAGGCCGAGCCCCCTTACTTCGGCTGGCTGCAAAGTGCCCTGCCGGGATACACGCCCGGCACGCTGAGCCTGAAAACGAACGTGCAGACCATGCCCCTGGGGCAGCGCCCCCTCATCACACTGGAGCCGACGGACCATCCGCTGGCGGTGGAGCAGCGGGAAGGCATCACCATGGCGCGGGTGCAGCAGATTGCGGAGGCTGCGTTCCACGGTTGACTTCACGTCCAAGTATCCATACACAGCCCATGAACATGACCCACAGAATGGCTTCAAGACCCTTGCGCCGCCTGCTGCTCGGTGCTCTGCTTGCCGTCACCGCGACGACAAGCTTCGCGGATACCTGGTGGTTCAAGAGTGCACAGCGGGAGCTGAAGTTTTCACGGGGACTTCGAATCGTGCAGACCATCGATGCGAGCAAAGATCCGCGCAATCCTGCGTTTCATCTTCGGATGTATATGGGCACAAAGCAGATTGCGCATTTTCCAGGGGTTGCGCTCGATGACATCGTGGAATCACCAGATGGGTACTCGCTGGTCGGACTCTCAAATCAAGGGCTGCCTGGAGCCGCTGTCATGGTGCTATCGCGTGATGGCCGCATGAGCCTTTTCGCGCTTCACAACGTAGCGGAGTTTGAGTACTGCGAGAGAAGCACAACACGGGTCAGGCAATTGTACGACCCTGAAAACCCAAATGTCCGTTTTGATGGGCCTGCCCAATCGGGGGGCATCACGCTTCGTGACTGCAAGGGAGAGCAGGTCTCCCTGCTCCCGGTCCTGGCCAAGGCCTACGAACGGGCATTGCAGCCAAAGACACCAACTGAGAACCGCTGATGGGCCTTGCTGGGCACACCAACCTTTCGCAACCATGCGGGTCGCTACTGAAATGGATGCGCAACCCGCCAGATACCAACAGCATCAAAACACACCAACACACAGAGGGCTCCACCACCATGCCTGCCAACGCAGCCATCTATATCCAGCAGGGCTCGGGCGACCTGGCCACCGTCTTTGACGGCGTGAAATCCGACAAGGGCCTGCTGCGCCGCACGGCCACGCGGTACGACGTGCCCTTGGGTGGGGAGACGGTGCGTTTCAATGTGATGAATGCCAAGACGGTTGCGGCCCACGTGCAGGGCTTTCCTGGGCTACATCGCCTCGTTGGACCAGGACGAGGCGCGCAAGCGTGATACGGCCCACGCCATCGGCCACACCACGGTGGTGCTCGGGCTCGTGACGGAGCGCGAGTTCGAGGACAACCCGGCGATCTGGCCCGCGCTGTTCCGCATTGCGGACGCATTCAACGGCTTTGTCTTCGCCTTTGGCAGCGTGCTGCTGCCCAATGGCGCCGTGCTGGTCGGGCCTCTGCTGGACCAGGAAGAAGAAAAAGACGCGCCGGGCGGTTGACCCCGCTGTAGGACACGGCTGCGATTTGCCTGGCGGGCGGCCGTCCCACCACGCCCAGCGCTTAGGATGGCCTGCCCATGCCCAGCGACCTCATCGTCCACCGCCCCGAAGGCCTGTACTGCCCGGCCGGAGACTTCTACATCGACCCCTGGCGGCCGGTGGAGCGGGCCGTGATCACGCATGCGCATTCCGACCATGCGCGCATGGGCTCAGCCCACTACCTTGCACACAGGGACAGCGAGGGCACGCTGCGCAACCGGCTGGGCGCGGACATTGACTTGCAGACGCTGGCCTATGGCGACGCCATCGACCACCACGGCGTGCGCCTGTCGCTGCACCCGGCGGGACATGTGCTGGGCTCGGCCCAGGTGCGGGTGGAGCATGGTGGCCAGGTCTGGGTGGCCTCGGGCGACTACAAGCTGGAGGACGACGGCACCTGCCCGCCCTTCGAGCCGGTGCGCTGCCACACCTTCATCACCGAGTCGACCTTTGGCCTGCCCATCTACCGTTGGCCTGCGCAGCCCGTGCTGTTCGCGGACATCAATGCCTGGTGGGCCGCGAACGCGGCGGCGGGCAAGGCCAGCGTGCTGTATGCCTACGCCTTCGGCAAGGCGCAGCGGCTGCTGCACGGGGTGGACGCCGGCATCGGCCCCATCGTCGTGCACGGCGCGGTGGACCCGCTCAACGCCGTGTACCGCGCAGCGGGCGTGGCACTGCCGCCCACGCTGCGCGTGACGGACCCGGGCGTGACCAAGGCGGATCTGCGCCGCGCGCTGGTTCTGGCACCGCCCTCGGCAGCCGGAACGCCCTGGCTCAAGCGCTTTGGCGAGCATTCCGATGCCTTTGCCAGCGGCTGGATGCTGGTGCGCGGCGCGCGTCGGCGCCGCGGCGTGGACCGGGGCTTCGTGATGAGCGACCACGCGGACTGGCCCAGCCTGCAGAAGGCCATAGGCGCCACCGGGGCCGAGCGCATCATCGTGACCCATGGCAGCACCGAGGTGATGGTGCGCTGGCTGTGCGAGCAGGGGCTGGATGCGCAGGTCTTTGCGACCGAATACGGTGCCGAGGACAACGAGGACGATGCAGGTGCTGCGCCACCAGCCCATGCCGACGTACCGGCGCCTGAGGCCGCGGCATGAAGGCCTTTGCCGCGCTGTTCCAGGCGCTCGATTCCACCACCGCGCAGTCGGCCAAGCTGGCGGCGCTGGTGGCCTACCTGCGCGTGGCAGCGCCGCCCGATGCGGCCTGGGCGGTCTACTTCCTCGCTGGCGGCAAGCCGCGCCAGATGGTGCCCACCAAACGCCTGAAGGCCCTGGCGCAGGAGGCGGCGGGCCTGCCCGAGTGGCTGTTCGAAGAAAGCTACCAGGCCGTGGGCGACCTGGCCGAAACGCTGGCCCTGCTGCTGCCCCCGCCCGCTCAGCCGGTGGACCTGCCGCTGGTCGAATGGATGGCCCAGCTGCTGCCCCTGCGTGCCCTGCCACCCGAGGAGGCTGATGCGCGCCTGCGCGCGCAGTGGGACCTGCTGGCGCCGGAGCAGCGCTTTGTGTACTTCAAGCTCATCACCGGCAACTTCCGGGTGGGGGTGTCGCGCCTGCAGGTGACGCAGGCGCTGGCCACAGTGAGCGCGCTGGACCCCAAGCGCGTCGCCCACCGGCTGATGGGCTACACGCAGATCGGCCGCCAGCCCGCGGCAGACGACTATGCCGCCCTGATCGCGCCCGTGGACGATGCCGCTGACGGCAGCGCTCCCGGCACGGGCGACAGCGGCATGGCGGGCCAGCCCTACCCCTTTTTCCTGGCCCACCCGTTCAGCCAGCCCGTGGTCGAGATGCCCGCGCTGCTGGGCGCACCCCGCGACTGGCTGGTGGAATGGAAGTGGGATGGCATCCGCGCGCAGATCGTGCGCCGCGCGGGCGAGGTCTGGGTCTGGTCGCGCGGCGAGGAACTGGTGACCGACCGCTTTCCCGAGCTGGCCGAGGCGGCCCTGGCGGCCCTGCCCGATGGCACGGTGGTGGATGGCGAAATCCTCGTGTGGCTGCCCGACGAGCCCCAGCCCCGCCCCTTTGCCGACCTGCAAAAGCGCCTGGGCCGCAAGACCCTGACCCCCAAGCTGTTGCGCGAGCTGCCCGTGGTGCTGGTCACCTACGACCTGCTCGAACATGCGGGCCAGGACCAGCGCCAGCAGCCGCAGCAGGCCCGCCGCGCCCTGCTGGAAGCAGTGCTCCAGCCACCCGACGCCATCGCAGAACCCGCAACTCCACCCGCCCTGCGCCTGAGCGCCCTGCTGCACGGCGCCGGCTGGCCGGACCTCGCGCGCCAGCGCGAGGCTGCGCGCGGCATGGGCACCGAGGGCTTCATGCTCAAGCACCGCCAGGCCCGCTACGGCGTGGGCCGCACCAAGGACGTGGGCGTGTGGTGGAAGTGGAAAATCGACCCCATGAGCGTGGACGCCGTGCTCATCTACGCCCAGCGCGGCCACGGCCGGCGCGCGAGCCTGTACACCGACTACACCTTTGCCGTGTGGACCGGGCCGCAGGACGACCCCGACCGGCAGCTCGTGCCCTTTGCCAAGGCCTATTCGGGCCTGACGGACGCCGAGATCGCCCAGGTGGACGCCATCGTCCGCAAGACCACGCGCGAGAGCTTCGGGCCCGTGCGCAGTGTGGATGCGACCCTGGTCTTCGAGCTCGGCTTCGAGGGCATCGGCAAGAGCCCGCGCCACAAGAGCGGCATCGCGGTGCGCTTTCCGCGCATGCTGCGCTGGCGCCAGGACAAGAGCGTGGCCGAGGCCGATACCCTGCAGACGCTGATGGCACTCTTGCCGGGACAGGACGCAGCCGCATGAACGCGGCGGCTCGCCGTTCACGCCAGAAGCCGCCCAAGGCCGACGGTGCCGCTGCGGCCTGGATGGCCACGCGCGGCTGGGAACCCTTTGCCTTCCAGCACGAGGTGTGGCAGGCCCTGGGTGAGGGCCGCTCGGGCCTGCTGCACGCTAACACGGGCGCGGGCAAGACCTATGCCGTGTGGCTGGGCGCGCTGCAGCACCTGGCACCGCCCGAACCTGCGACAGCGCCGATGGAGAACACGCCCACCACGCTGCAGGCCCGCCGCGCAGCCGCACCACCGCTCACGGTGCTGTGGATCACGCCCATGCGCGCCCTGGCGGCCGACACGCTGCGCGCGCTGCAGGCCCCACTGCCCGATCTGGCGCCGGCCTGGACCAGCGGCCTGCGCACGGGAGATACCGCCAGCGGCGAGCGCGCCGCGCAAGACCGGCGCCTGCCCACGCTGCTGGTGACCACGCCCGAGAGCGTCTCGCTGCTGCTGGCGCGCGCCGATGCGCACGAGCGCCTGCGCCACGTGCAACTGGTGGTGGTGGACGAGTGGCATGAGCTGGTAGGCAACAAGCGCGGCGTGCAAGCGCAGCTGGCGCTGGCGCGCCTGTCGGGCTGGAGCCCGGCGCTGCAGGTGTGGGGCATGTCGGCCACGCTGGGCAATCTGCCGGAGGCGCTGGATACGCTGCTGCCCCGGACGGTGCACCATGCCCCCGCAGCGCCGCCCGCCGTGCTGGTGCAGGGCCGCATCGACAAGGCGCTGCAGGTGGACGTGATGCTGCCGCCCAAGGTGGACCGCTTTGCCTGGGCCGGCCACATGGGCCTGGCGCTGCTGCCGCAGGTGGTGCAGTCCATCGAGGCCTGCGCATCGACGCTGGTCTTCACCAACACGCGCTCGCAGGCCGAGCGCTGGTACCAGGCGCTGCTGGAGGCGCGGCCCGACTGGGCCGGCACGCTGGCACTGCACCACGGCTCGCTGGGCCAGGAGGTGCGCGCCTGGGTGGAGAACGGGCTCAAGGCCGGCCAGCTCAAGGCCGTGGTCTGCACGTCGAGCCTGGACCTGGGCGTGGACTTTCTGCCGGTGGAGCAGGTGCTGCAGATCGGCTCGGCCAAGGGCGTGGGGCGGCTGGTGCAGCGCGCGGGACGCTCGGGCCATGCGCCAGGGCGCACCTCCAGCATCACGCTGGTGCCCACGCACAGCCTGGAGCTGGTGGAGGCCGCCGCTGCGCGCCACGCGCTGGCGCTGGGCCGCATCGAAGACCGGCACACGCCGCACGCGCCACTCGACGTGCTGGTGCAGCACCTGGTCACCGTGGCGCTGGGCGGCGGCTTCGTGCCCGAAGAGCTGCTGGCCGAGGTGCGCCGCGCCCCGGCCTATGCCACGCTGGCCGACGATGACTGGCAATGGGCCCTGCAGTTCGTGCGCCAGGGCGGGGCCTCGCTGGCCATCTACCCTGATTTCCAGCGCGCCGTGCCCGACGAGGAAGGCGTGTGGCGCGTGCCGGATGCACGGCTGGCGCGCCGCCACCGCAGCAACATCGGCACCATCGTGAGCGATGCCAGCATGCAGGTGCAGTTCGTGAGCGGCGGGCGCCTGGGCTCGGTGGAGGAAAGCTTCATCGCACGGCTGCGCAAGGGCGACGTGTTCATGTTCGCCGGGCGCCTGCTGGAGCTCGTGCGCACCCAGCAGATGACGGCCTACGTGCGCATTGCCCCCAAGGGCAGTGCCGCGCTGCCGCGCTGGAACGGCGGGCGCATGCCGCTGTCGAACACGCTGGCCGATGCCATGCTCGAAGTGCTGGAGCAGGCCGAGCGCGGTGTCTACGCCTCGCCCGAGATGCAGTGCGCCCGCCCCCTGCTGGCCGTGCAGGGTGCTTGGTCCGCCCTGCCCACACCCGGCCGGCTGGTGGCCGAGACCCTGCACACGCGCGAGGGCTGGCACCTGTACCTGTACCCGCTGGCGGGCCGCCTGGTGCACCTGGGCCTGGCCGGCCTGCTGGCCTGGCGCGCGTCGCAGCAGGTGGCCAACACCTTCTCCATCGCGGTCAACGACTACGGGCTGGAGCTGCTCTCTGCCAAGCCCATCGCCTGGGCCACGCTGCTGCCGCGCATCCTGGGCGAGGGCACGGCCACCACGCTGGGCGGCGGACTGGAAGAGGAGGTGCTCGCCAGCCTGAACGCCACCGAGATGGCGCGCCGACGCTTTCGCGAGATCGCGCGCATCGCCGGCCTCATCTTCCAGAGCCACCCGGGCGAGCAGCGCAGCAGCCGGCAGCTGCAGGCCTCGTCCTCGCTGTACTACGACGTGTTCGCCCAGTACGACCCCGGCAACCTGCTCCTGGCCCAGGCGCGCGCCGAGTTGCTGGCGAACGAGCTGGACATGGACCGCCTGGCCCGCACCTTGCGGGGAATGCAGGCGCAGACCCTGTCCGTCCACGCCATCAAGCGGCCCACGCCCTTCGCCCTGCCGCTGATGGTGGAGCGCTTTCGCGAGCGCCTGAGCACCGAGACCCTGGCCGACCGGCTGGCGCGCATGGTGCAGGCGCTGGAGAAGGCGGCCGACGAGACCACCGGCACCCACGAGGCCGATAATCTGGTGGACCCGGCCGACATGGCCTGGGATGTACCCGACGGGGCCACCGCATCCCCGCGGCGCGCGCGCCGCGGGGATGCCCAGGACACACCCCGCCGGCCCCGCAGACGCCACGGATTCTGAGCCCAGCCACTCCGCCCTTGCCGAACGACGCCGCCCCGACCACCATGCCCCCAGGCGCCCAGGCCATCACCCTGCCTGGCGGCACGGTGCTGTGGCTGCTGCCCCAGCGCGCGGTGGTCTGGCCCGCCGCGCGCATGGTTTGCGTGGCCGACGTGCACTTCGGCAAGGCCGCCACCTTCCGCCGCGCCGGCCAGCCTGTGCCGCACGGCACCACGGCCGACAACCTGGCCCGGCTCGACGCGGTGCTGGCCGCCACGGGTGCGCAGCACCTGGTCTTCCTGGGCGATTTTCTGCACGCGCGCAGCGGCGCCGATGCACCGCTGTGGGCCCAGCTGCAGCCCTGGCGCGAGCGCCACGCCGGCATCCGCATGACCCTGGTGCGCGGCAACCACGACCTGCATGCAGGCGATCCGCCGGCGGCCCTCGCCATCGACCTCGCTGACGAACCCTGGCAACCAGTGGAAAGCGCCGAGGTGCTGGCCTGCCACCACCCCCTGGCCGTTGCCGGCAGCACCGTGCTGGCGGGGCACCTGCACCCCACGGTGACCCTGTACGGCCTGGCACGCGATGCCGCGCGCCTGCCCTGCTTTGCCTTCGCGCCGGGGCTTCTGGTGCTGCCCGCCTTCGGGGCGTTCACCGGAACATCGAGCCAATCCATTGCGCCGCAGACTCGGCGGTTTGCGGTGGTGGGGGATCGGGTGGTGGAGGTTCGATCTTCCAGTTGAGCATCAGCGTGCGCAGATCAAGCCGCTACCATGGATGCCCCGACCCACTGGCCGCATCATGGGGTCGATGAAAGGCGCTGGATGACCGAGCCGGATGAAATGGAAAACCGAGCCCATGAGGCTTGGGACGCAAATGACCTGCCGCGAGCCTTTCAGCTTTTTCTGGCTTGTGCACACCGAGGGGCCAGGGGCGCCATGCTCGATGTGGGGTATTTCTACGACGAAGGCCTGGGCATTCGTTCCAGCAAGTATCTGGCACGGATCTGGTACCGCAAAGCCCGGCACGCAGGGGATTTCGTGGCCGCCAACAACCTGGCCATTCTTTTCCGGGAGCGCCACGCCCATCGCAGCGCTTTCCATTGGTTCCACAAGGCGGCCCTGGACGGTGATGGCGACGCCTGGGTAGAAATGGCGAAATGCCATTTGGAGGGCCAGGGAACGCCCGTCTCCAACGCCAGCGCCCGGGATTGCCTCAGGCGGGCGCTCCGCTCCCGGTTCATCACACCTGCCGGTCGCGAAGAGGCCCAGTCCCTGCTGCGCGCGCAGGGTGTCCTGCTGGGCTTGAGCTACCGCCGGCCTTGAGGTCACGCCGGTCTCGGGGCCCGCAGGGTCTGTCTGATCCCGAACCTCTTGGCCCTTGTGGCAATGAGGCCTTTCGGTCTTGCCGCAGCCCAATTTCCCACCCCCAAACCGCTTCCGCTATAGGCAACGCGTTAAAAAATTGTGCCTACCCGGCGGTAAATTTTGCATTATGGGATTCGATTGCAAAAACCGGGTCCCGGGAAAGCGCCAAAGGACGAGAATGCGAGAGCATTCGCGTTTGGCCCTGCTGTACCCCGGCAAGGGCATTTACACACTCGTTTCGTGAGACAAGCCATGACGACCCAGCAACCCACCATCATCTACACCCTGACCGACGAGGCGCCTCGCCTGGCCACGGCTTCCTTCCTGCCCATCATCCGCACCTTCGCGGCGCCTGCGGGCATCAACGTGGCGGAGTCCGACATCTCCGTGGCCGCCCGCGTGCTGGGCGAGTTCCCCGAGTTCCTGAAGGAAGAGCAGCGCGCTCCGAACACCCTGGCCGAGCTGGGCAAGAAGACGCTGCAGGCCGACGCCAACATCATCAAGCTGCCCAACATCAGCGCCTCGGTGTCGCAGCTCAAGGCGGCCATCGCCGAGCTGCAGGGCAAGGGCTATGCGCTGCCCGACTACCCGGACCAGCCCAAGGACGACAAGGAAAAAGAGATCAAGGCACGCTACGGCAAGTGCATCGGCTCGGCGGTGAACCCCGTGCTGCGCGAAGGCAACTCCGACCGCCGCGCGCCCGCCGCCGTGAAGAACTACGCGCGCAAGAACCCCCATTCGATGGGTGAATGGAGCCAGGCATCGCGCAGCCACGTCTCGCACATGCACCACGGCGACTTCTACCACGGCGAAAAGTCCATGACGCTGGACCGCGCCCGTGAAGTGAAGATGGAACTGATCACCAAGAGCGGCAAGACCATTGTCTTGAAGCCCAAGGTCGCGCTGCTCGACCGCGAGGTGATCGACAGCATGTTCATGAGCAAGAAGGCGCTGCTGGAGTTCTACGAGAAGGAAATCGAAGACGCGCGCAAGACCGGCGTGATGTTCTCGCTGCACGTGAAGGCCACCATGATGAAGGTGTCCCACCCCATCGTGTTCGGCCACTGCGTGCGCATCTTCTACAAGGACGCGTTCGCCAAGCACGCCAAGACGTTCGACGAGCTGGGTGTGAACGTGAACAACGGCATGGTCGACCTGTACACCAAGATCGAGACACTGCCCCAAAGCCAGCGCGACGAGATCAAGCGCGACCTGCACGCCTGCCACGAGAACCGCCCCGAGCTGGCCATGGTCGACTCGGCCAAGGGCATCACCAACTTCCACTCGCCCAACGACATCATCGTGGACGCGTCCATGCCCGCGATGATCCGCAACAGCGGCAAGATGTGGGACGCCAACGGCCGCCTGAAGGACGTGAAGGCCGTGATGCCCGAGTCGACCTTCGCCCGCATCTACCAGGAGATCATCAACTTCTGCAAATGGCACGGCGCGTTCGACCCCAAGACCATGGGCACGGTGCCCAACGTGGGCCTGATGGCCCAGCAGGCCGAAGAGTACGGCTCGCACGACAAGACGTTCGAGATCGCCGAAGACGGCGTGGCCAACATCACCGACCTGGCGACCGGCGAAGTGCTGCTGTCCCAGGACGTGGAAGCCGGCGACATCTGGCGCATGTGCCAGGTCAAGGACGCCGCGATCCGCGACTGGGTCAAGCTGGCCGTCAACCGCGCCCGCAACTCCGGCATGCCCGTGGTGTTCTGGCTCGACTCGTACCGCCCGCACGAGGCGCAGCTGATCACCAAGGTCAAGATGTACCTGCACGAGCACAACACCACCGGCCTCGATATCCAGATCATGAGCCAGGTGCGTGCCATGCGCTACACGCTGGAGCGCGTGATCCGCGGCCTGGACACCATCAGCGCCACCGGCAACATCCTGCGCGACTACCTGACCGACCTGTTCCCCATCATGGAACTGGGCACCTCGGCCAAGATGCTCTCCATCGTGCCGCTGATGGCCGGTGGCGGCATGTACGAAACGGGTGCCGGCGGCTCCGCGCCCAAGCACGTGCAACAGCTGGTGGAAGAGAACCACCTGCGCTGGGATTCGCTGGGCGAGTTCCTGGCGCTGGCCGTGTCGTTCGAGGACCTGGGCATCAAGACCGGCAACGCCAAGGCCAAGGTCCTGGCCAAGACGCTGGACGCGGCCACGGGCAAGCTCCTGGACAACAACAAGAACCCCTCGCCCAAGACCGGCCAGCTGGACAACCGCGGCAGCCAGTTCTACCTGGCCCTGTACTGGGCCCAGGAACTGGCCGCGCAGACGGACGACAAGGACCTTGCCGCGCGCTTCGCCTCGCTGGCCCAGGAACTGACGGCCAAGGAAGAGACCATCGTGGCCGAACTGGCTGCCGTGCAGGGCCAGCCCGCCGACATCGGCGGCTACTACCAGCCCGACGTGGCCAAGCTCGACAAGGTGATGCGCCCCAGCGAGACGCTGAACAAGGCGCTGGCTGCTGTGGCCGCCTGATCTTTTCGGCACCCACAATGCAAAGGCCCCGCTACGCGGGGCCTTTTTTCATTTTTTGAAGGATCAGGGTCTTTCGCGGTCCACCACGCGGCTGTTCAAGGGCTTGGGCACATACGCCGGCAGAAACGCACAGCCCTTGCCGAACTTGGCTTCATTGGCCGGGCACTGCTGGGCGATGCCCTCGGGGGTGGGCTTGGCGCCCTCGTCCACCCAGCGCAGCAGCGCGGTCATCAGCGTGGGGTAGGTCGGGTCGCTCAGGTAGCTGTGGGTGTTGTGCTGGGTGAAGGTCTGCACCAGGCGGGCGCCGCTGCCTGCGCGCTCCATGGTGCCCTTGAAGAAGGCATCGAGCTCGACGAAGGCGGTCGGGTCGTCCACGCCCTTGGTGGTGAGCACCGGCACGTCGATGCGGCCTGTGGGGTCGGTGTCCTGGGCAAAGCGGGCCAGGGCTTGCGGATCGGCCTTGTAGCGCAGCACGGCGGCGTTGAGCGCCACGTCATCGGGCGAGCCGGTGTACTTGGCGCCGGTGTTGCCGAAGGGGCTGGCATCGCCCGTGCGCAGGTGCACCACGTCGCGGTAATGGAAGGTGCCCCAGTTCAGGTGGCTCTGGATGGAGCTGGCCGGGATGCGGATCACGTCGACAATCGTCTTGACCTTGCGCTGCTGCTCGGACGTGCGCTGGGCGGCGGGCTTGTCCAGGCCCAGGCAGTCGTTGACCCGGGCCGCGAGCTCGGCGCCGGTCAGCTTCGCACCGGCCGGCAGGCCGATGTTCAGCGGGTACGGTGCCTCGTTGGGCAGCGGGTGGTTGTGGCACAGGTGCTGGTAGACCACGCGCAGGTCGGTGCGGAAGTCGTACGAACGGCTGCCGCCGGCCAGCAGGCCGCTGGTGAGCAGCACCGCGTCGTAGGGCCGGGGGCTGACGGCACCGTGGCCGAACATGTCGGCCCCCATGGCGGCCACGCTGGCCCCCCAGGACTGGCCGTGCAGGATGGTGCGGCGCGGCTGGGCCACCTGGGCGATGAAGATGCGGCGCAGGCGCTCCGTGTCTTCTGCCGCGGCACGCACGGCCACGCCGCCCTGGCGGAAGGTGCTGCCCGCCCAGGCATAGCCGGCGCGGACCATGATGGACCAGCGCTCCAGGTCCTCCACCGCGCGCTCGGGCTTGGGCGCGCCCAGCGTGGGGCCGCCGTGCGAGTGCATCACCAGCACCTGGTTCCAGGCGTTGGGCATGGCGATGAGGTAGTAGGCGCCGGCCGAGTCCTGGCCCGAGAGGCAGCGCGCGATGGCCTCGATGTCCTTGGGGCAGGCCGTGGCGACGGGGGCTGCCTCCTTGCTGGCGGGCACGGCGGTGCCCACGCCAGCGGCGGGCGGCGTCTTCATCGGGGCGCAGGCCGCCAGCAGGCCGGCGGCCAGGCCCAGCAGGGACAGGCGCAGCGCAGGCGCAAGGGATGCAGAAAGGGCGTGCATGGGCGATTCGTCTCCGGCGGTAGGGGAGTGGTTCTTTGGGGGCAAAACGGGCAATGGAGCCGCATGGCATCGTAGGAAGCGCCCGGCGCCCCGTCAAATAGCCTGCACGGGACAGCTCCATATGCTGCGCGTATGCAGATGCGCCAGCCGGAAGCCGCCCGCACCCTGGCTATAGTTCCCCGGTGCCTGTGTGTGCCCGTGCCGCGCCGTGCATCGCCACCCCAAAATCCTCCCTGGCCCTGCGCAGGACTGGATTTTGTTAACCATTTAGTGAATTATCCAGGCATGAGCAAAGACACCGACACCACCGCCAAGGAGCGCCAGCGCGACGCCGACCGCTCCCAGGGCGCCATCCTCAGCGCGGCGCGCGACGAATTCGCCGAGCATGGCCTGGGGGGCGCCCGCATGGACCGCATCGCCGAGCGTGCGGGTCTGAACAAGCGGCTGATCTACTACTACTTCGAGGACAAGGAGACCCTGTTCCAGGCCGTGCTGGAGCAGGCCTACCTGCACATCCGCGAGGAGGAACGCAAGCTCAACCTGCTGGAGCTGGAGCCTGCCACCGCGATCCGCCGGCTGGTGGAGTTCACCTGGGTGTACTACCTGGAGAACCCCCAGTTCCTGACCCTGCTCAACAGTGCCAACCTGCACAAGGCGCGCCACTTGCAGGAGTCGCAGCGCGCACGCGAGATGAACTCGCCCCTGATCGCCATGCTCGGCGAGGTGCTGGAGCACGGCCGGCGCGAGGGCAGCTTTCGCGGCGGGGTGGACCCGCTGCAGCTCTACGTCTCCATTGCGGGGCTGTCGTACTTCTACCTGTCGAACAACCACACCCTGTCAGCCATCTTCGGGCGCGACCTGATGACCCCCAAGGCCCGCAACGAGCGGCTGACACACATGTGCGACGTGATCCTCGGTTATGTGCTGAAGGACTGAGAGGAAACCACACCCCATGTCCATCGCAACGCTTTTGCTCTTCGTCGTCGCCCCCGCAGCCATGGCTGCCTTTCTCCTCTGGCGCGCCTACCAGATGGGCACCGGCAAGCGTGTCGAACTCACGCGCCAGTGGATCGTGCGCCCGCCCGAAGGGATCGAAGGCTGCGCGCGCCTGTTTGCATGGCGCGACCTGCTCTTTGCGGCAAACCTGTTGCTTGCCCTCGGCCTGCTGCTCTGCCTTCCGCACTATGCGGCCGCATGGATCCCGCTCATGGCGCTCGGCGGCTTCGTGCACCAGGGCTTTACCGGGTACTCACTCGCCAGGCTGCGCAAGAAGGCGCCTCGCTGACCTGCAGCCGCAGCGCGCTCCCTTGATTCAAGCCCACCGCTGCCCACGGCCCCTGCCCCACCCGGCCCTCGGGTAAATACCTAGCTTCGTAGAACGCGTCTGCGTTGACGCAGGCGCAGCAATGCCTAAAAATCCGCTTATTCACCAATCAGTGAATTAAAGAGCAAGTCCAAGCCTGCCAACGGAGACAAATCCATGCCCTTCATCCGCACCACCCGCCGCGCTGCCGCCACTGCCCTGGCAGTTGCCACGCTCACGTCGCTGTCCTTCAGCGCTTTCGCGCAGGGCGGCTACCCCACCAAGCCCATCCGCGTGATCGTGCCCTTTGCGGCCGGCAGCACCACCGACATCATTGCGCGCGCCATCGCCGACAAGATGGGCCAGAGCATGGGGCAGTCGCTGGTGGTGGACAACCGCGGCGGCGCCAGCGGCACCATCGGCCAGCAGGCGGTGGCCACGGCCGCGCCTGATGGCTACACGGTGATGATCCATTCCTCCTCGCACACGGTGAGCCCGCTCACCTTTGCCAAGCTGCCCTTCGACACCACGGGCGACTTCGCGGGCGTGACGCCGATTTCCTCGCTGCCCAATGCGCTGGTGATCTCGCCCGCCAAAGGCATCAAGACGCTGCAGGACCTGGTAGCCGCGGCCAAGGCCAAGCCCGGCACGGTGAACTTCGCCTCGGCCGGCCAGGGCAGCGCCACGCACCTGAACGCCGAGAAATTCAAGCTGGCCGCGAAGATCGACGCCACCAACATCCCCTTCAAGGGCTCGGCCGAGGCCGTGACCGAGGTGCTGTCGGGCCGGGTGGACTATTACTTCTCGCCCATTGCGCCCGTCATCGGCCAGATCAAGGACGGCCAGCTGCTGGCGCTGGCCGTGGGCTCGCCCAAGCGCGCGGCCGCCCTGCCCGACGTGCCCACCACGGCCGAGGCCGGCGTGCCCGGATCGGAATTCAACTTCTGGATCGGCATGATGGTGCCGGCCAAGACGCCGCGCGACATCGTCAACCGCCTGCACGACGAGGTGGTCAAGGCCCTGGCCACGCCCGAGGTGAAGGAGCGCTTCCTCAAGCTCGGTGCCGATGCCTGGACGCTCAAGCCCGAGCAGTTCGACGCCTACATCAAGGACGAGATCAAGAACAACGCCGCGCTGGTCAAGGCGGCCGGCCTCTCGCCCACCCCGTAATTCCCTGAGCGCTGCACTGCGCCGCCAGCCCCTGCCATGGGGATGGCCAGGCCGCGCCTTTGCCCATTCATTTTTGCAACCTTTGAACTGAAAGCGGACGACACCATGGCCACCCAACGACTCGGACTCATCATGCACGGCGTCACCGGC
Source organism: Acidovorax sp. FW305-C-20-28 (assembly GCF_058783375.1). Classification (NCBI taxonomy): domain Bacteria; kingdom Pseudomonadati; phylum Pseudomonadota; class Betaproteobacteria; order Burkholderiales; family Comamonadaceae; genus Acidovorax; species Acidovorax sp. FW305-C-20-28. The sequence goes on from NZ_JBYSYM010000001.1 coordinate 148,573, forward strand.
CGCATGGGCATGAACCAGCATCTGATCCGCTCCATCTGCGCCATCCGTGCGCAGGGCGGCGTGCTGCTGGCCAACGGCAACCGCGTGATGCCCGACCCCATCCTCATCGGCCGCAATGCCGAGAAGATGGAGGCCCTGGCCAAGGCGCATGGCATCGCGCGCTGGGGCACAGACCTCGATGCGGCACTGGCCAACCCCGAGGACACGGTGTTCTTCGACGCCGGCACCACGCAAATGCGCCCCACCCTGCTGGCCAAGGCGATCCGCGCCGGCAAGCATGTGTACTGCGAAAAGCCCATTGCCACCAACCTCAACGAGGCGGTGGAGATCGCACGCCTGGCCTCGGGCTCGGGCCTCAAGCACGGCGCCGTGCAGGACAAGCTCTTCCTGCCCGGCCTGCGCAAGCTGGACATGCTGCGCCGCGCGGGTTTCTTCGGCCGCATGCTGAGCGTGCGCCTGGAGTTCGGCTACTGGGTCTTCGAGGGCGACCTGCAGCCCATCCAGCGCCCGAGCTGGAACTACCGCAGCGAAGATGGCGGCGGCATGATCCTGGACATGATGTGCCACTGGCGCTATGTGCTGGACAACCTGTTCGGCGAAGTGAAGTCCGTCTCGTGCATCGGCGCCACCCACATCCCGCAGCGCTGGGACGAGGCGGGCCAGCCCTACAAGGCCACGGCCGACGACGCGGCCTATGCCACCTGCGAGCTCACGGGCCACAACGGCGAGCCGGTGATCGCGCAGCTCAACATGAGCTGGGCCACGCGCGTGCGCCGCGATGACCTGGTCACCTTCCATGTGGACGGCACCGACGGCTCGGCCGTGGCCGGCCTGTCGAGCTGCCGCGCGCAAAGCCGCGTGGCCACGCCGCGCCCGGTGTGGAACCCCGACGAGAAGCAGACCATGAACTTCTTCGACCAGTGGCAGGAGATCCCTGACTCGCAGGTCTACGACAACGGCTTCAAGATCCAGTGGGAGCACTTCATCCGCCACGTGGTGGAAGACGCCCCGTACAAGTGGACCCTGCCCGAAGGCGCCAAGGGCGTGCAGCTGGTGGAAGCGGCCCTGGAAAGCTGGAAGGAACGCCGCTGGGTGGACGTAGCGCCACTGAAGGCATGACGTCCTGATTCATTTCACTTCATCTCCCGAGCTCACCATGGCCCTTCGCCTTTCCCTGCCCACGGCCGACGGCCGCATCAGTCCCTACACCCTGCAAGGCCGCACGCCCGTGGTGCCGCAGCAGGGTGCGGTGTTCAACCGCATCGCCTACTCGGCCGCCCACGTGGTGGCCGACCCGCTGGCCGCCATCGACCCGTGGCTGCAGTGCGCGGTGGACTGGGACGCCACCATCGCCTACCGCCAGCGCCTGTGGTCGCTGGGCCTGGGCGTGGCCGAGGCCATGGACACCGCGCAGCGCGGCATGGGGCTGGACTGGCCAACCTCGCTGGAGCTGATCCGCCGCTCGCTCGACGCGGCGCGCGACTTCGGCCCGGGCGCGCTCGTGGCCTCGGGCTGCGGCACGGACCACCTGGTGCTGGACGAGGTGAAGTCGGTGGACGACGTGATCCGCGGCTACGAGGAGCAGATGGAGGCCATCGAAAAGCTCGGCGGCAAGCTCATCGTGATGGCCAGCCGCGCGCTGGCCCGCGTGGCAAAAAACCCTGCCGACTACGAGCGCGTGTACGACCGCATCCTTTCGCAGGCACGCCAGCCCGTAGTGCTGCACTGGCTGGGCGACATGTTCGACCCGGCGCTCGCGGGCTACTGGGGTTCGCGCGATGTGGATACGGCCATGGACACGGCCCTGGCCGTGATCGCCGCCCACCCGGACAAGGTGGACGGCATCAAGATCTCGCTGCTCGACAAGGACAAGGAGGTCGCCATGCGCCGCCGCCTGCCCGCCACGGGCGGCACCGACGGCCAGGGCGTGCGCATGTACACGGGCGACGACTTCAGCTACGCCGAACTGATTGCGGGCGATGGCGCCGGCAGCACGCTACGCCAGGGCCAGAGCGATGCGCTGCTGGGCATCTTCGACGCCATCGCACCGGCCGCGAGTGCGGCGCTCGCGGCCTTGGCCGCAGGTGACACAGCGCGCTTCCACGCCATCCTGGGGCCCACGGTGCCACTGTCGCGCCACATCTTTGCGGCGCCCACGCGCTTTTACAAGACGGGCGTGGTCTTCATGGCCTGGCTCAACGGGCACCAGGGCCACTTCACCATGGTGGGTGGGCAGCAGAGCACGCGCTCGCTGGTGCACTTTGCCGAGCTGTTCCGCCTGGCCGATCAGGCCGACCTGCTGGAGCAGCCCGAGCTGGCCGTGCAGCGCATGGGCCACCTGCTGGCATTGCACGGCGTGAGCGCCTGAGCACCATGCGTGATTTCTCGCAAGACCACCGCTGGCTGTCGATCAACACCGCCACCGTGCGCAAGCAGCAGGGGGCGGAGGTACCGCTGCCCCGCATCATCGACCAGTGCGCCGAGCGCGGCATCCGCGCCATCAGCCCCTGGCGCGACCAGGTGGCTGCCGTCGGGCTGGATGCCACGGCGCGCCAGTTGCGCGCCCATGGCATGGCGCTGTCGGGCTACTGCCGGGGCGGCTTTTTCCCGGCGGCCGATGCGGCCGGCCTGCGCGCAGCGCTCGATGACAACCGCCGCGCCATCGATGAGGCCAAGACGCTCGACGCCGCCTGCCTGGTGCTGGTGGTGGGCGCCCTGCCCGGCGCGCTGGACGGCACACCGCACTACACCGACCTCGCGCGGGCACGCAGCGAGGTGTTCGATGGCATTGCCGCATCGCTGGAATACGCGCGCCAGGTGGGCATGCCCCTGGCCATCGAGCCGCTGCACCCCATGCAGGCGGCCGACCGCGCCTGCATCAACACGCTGGAGCAGGCGCTGGACATCTGCGACGCGCTCGATGCGCGCAAGACCGGCGCACTCGGCGTGGCGCTGGACGTGTACCACGTGTGGTGGGACCCCAAGCTGGCGCAGCAGATCGCGCGGGCCGGCAAGGAGCGCCTGCTGGCCTACCATGTCTGCGACTGGCGCCTGCCTACGCGCGATCTGCTCAGCGACCGCGGCATGATGGGCGATGGGGTGATCGAACTCAAGAAGATCCGCCAGTGGGTCGAGGCCGCGGGCTTCGACGGCTACGCCGAGGTGGAGATCTTCTCGGCGCTGGACTGGTGGCAGCGTACGGGCGAAGACACGCTGGACACCTGCATCGCACGGCATTGCACCGTGGTCTGACGATGTGCCGGGTGCCGCCCGGCACATCGGCTTCAGGCGGGAACGGGAGCTACGGTGCGCCGCACGCGGCGCACATTGAAGGCGCTGGCGATCAGCACGCCCTGCACCACGGCCAGGCCCAGCAGCACGGCGGTGAAGCGCCCCTGGTCGAGCAGCACGCCAAACAGCAGCGGCGACATGGCCTGGCCAATGTCCAGGCCCGAGTACACGATGCCGTAGACGCGGCCCGTGGAGCCTTCGGGCGTGGAGCGCTTGACCAGCAGGTCGCGCGAAGGGCCGGCGATGCCGGCGCAGAAACCCATCACGCCAAACATCACGGGCACCAGGGCGCCGGGCGGGTGCGCCAGGGCCAGGGCCACCGCCACGCAGGCCGCCAGGCCGAAGCCCACGCCCACGATGCGTTCGCAGCGGCTCGGGTCGGCGGCGAGGAAGCCGCCCAGCACCATGCCGCCCGCACTGGCCACCATGTAGACCGTGAGGCACATCGCAGCCAGGGCCACCGGCACCGCATGCAGCTGGCGCGCGGCCTCGGGCGCGAAGGCCTGCACCACGTTGAGCGAGACGGCGTAGAAGAAGAAGAACGCAAAGCACATCCACACGGCCGGGATACGCAGGAAGGCGAAGTTGCCCTGCTGGCCGGCCGCGCCACCCTTGGCGACGGCTGCCGGGGCGGGAGGCAGCTCCAGCACGCGGCGGTTGAACAGCAGCAGCGCGAGCACAGCAAAGGCCAGCACGCCCGCGCAGACCAGGGCCACGCGCCACGAGAAGGCGATGGCCAGCGGGACCAGCATGGCCGGTGCCAGCGCCCAGCCCAGGCTGCCGGTGATGCCGTGCACGCTGTAGGCATGGCCCAGGCGCGGCGCGCTCACGCGGCGGTTGAGCAGGGTGTAGTCCACCGGGTGGAACACGCCGTTGCCGATGCCCGCGAGCACCGAGAACGCGGCCAGCATGGCGTAGCTGGTGCTGGCCGCGAAGCCGAACGCCGCCAGGCCCAGCAGCGCCAGGCCACCAAACAGGATGGGGCGCGGGCCGAAGCGGTCGACCACAAAGCCCGAGCCCGCCTGCACGGCACACGAGACCACGAAGAAGATGGTCATGAGAAAGCCCAGCTCGGTGTAACCGACCTGGAAGGCATCCTTGAGCCAGGGGAACAGGGGCGCCAGCAGCAGCTGGCTGTAGTGGCTGATGAGGTGGGCGATGCCCACGAGGCCGATCACACCTGCGTCGGCACGCAGGGGAACGGCGGCAGCGGGGCTGGCGGCGGGGTTGGCAGAAGTCATGCCGAAATCGTAGTATTGCGCCTGAGTTTCTGGAATGCGACGGATAGACAGTTTTCGGCGAATTTGCGCCAACTCCGTATACAAAAACCACCCACCCCATGGCACGCACCAGCCAGGTCGCCCCGCTCGGGGACACCGACCCCTTTGCCCCGAACCCCGCACACCCGGTGCGGGTGCGCGCGCGCAACATGCCGGCCGACACGCATTTCGAGCCGCACCGCCATGCCTGGGGGCAGCTGGCCTACTGCGCCAGCGGCGTGATCCAGGTCAGCGTGGTGGCCCCGGTGGCGCCCACGGCCTACATCGTGCCGCCCTCGCGCGCGGTGTGGATCGCCCCGGGCGCGCTGCACGCCATTGCCGTGCTGGAGGCGGCGGCCTTTCGCACCCTGTACATCGACCCCAGCGTGGTGCCCGCCGATGGTGCCGTCTGCCGCGTGATGGCCGTGACGCCGCTGCTGCGCGAGCTGGTGTCCGCCCTGGACCCCGTGGGCGGTCCGCCGCCCGGCCCGGTGCGCGAGGCGGCGCTGACCCGGCTGGTGCTCGACGAGATCGGCGAGGCCGAAAGCCTCGCCCTGGGCGTGCCGCTGCCCGGGCCGGACAGCGACAAACGCCTGCGCGCCCTGTGCCAGGCCGTGCTGGAAGCCCCTGGCCGCCATGCCACGCTGCACGGCTGGGCCACCGACAGCGGCGCCAGCGAGCGCACCCTGGCGCGGCTGTTCCAGGCGCAATTCGGCATGGGCTTTGCACCCTGGCGCAAGCAGGCCGTGCTGGCCCACGCCCTGCCCCGCCTGGCGCGCGGCGAATCGGTGGGCGCCGTGGCCGCTGCCAGCGGCTACGCCAGTGAAAGCGCGTTCTCGGCCATGTTCAAGGCCGCCATGGGGCAACCGCCGAGCTGGTTCATCGGCAGGAACGATGCCTATGGGCCGTCTTCGGCATGACCGCCAGGGGGCCTTCGGCAACCGCCGGGGACAGTGGGCTGCCCCGCGCACGCCCGATGCGGCGATACTGGGAAGCAGTAACACCAGGTTTCAGGGGAGAGGGAAAGCATGATTCGACAGTTGTTCCTTGGCACGGCCGCCTGCCTGGCGCTGGCCGCGCCGGCGTGGGCCATCAACAAGTGCACGGGGCCCGATGGCAAGGTGTCTTTCCAGGATGCGCCCTGCGTGGGCGCAGGCAAGGGCGAGAAGATCGAAGTCCGGCTGTCGAGCAGTGGCATCGGTACTGCAGCGGCAGCGCCGGCGGCCGCCACACCGGCCTCGGGTGCATCGGCGGCGGCACCTGCCGCGGGCGCCGCATCCGCCCCGGCTGCAGCCACCGCTCCCGCCCCACGCAAGGAGGGCGCCTTTGGCGAGACCTGGCGCCGCAAGACCGACCTGGAGCAGCGCCTGATCCGCGAAGCGCGCGGCGCCCTCCAGACCCACCAGCAGCGCTGCGCCACCGAGCAGCGCGAGCGCGCCGCGCGCCGCACCCAGGCCCGCACCAACACGGCCGTGGCCACGTCCGAACAGGCCCTTGCGTCCGAGATGCAGGCCGCGACCGCCGCCTGCGAAATGCGCTCGCGCGAGCTGCAGGCCAATGTGGATGCGCTGGAGAAAGAGCTCAAGGAATTGAGCAAGAAGTAGCGTCCACAGAAGGGCCCCTTCGAACGCTCAGCCCGGCGCCCCCACCTGCTGCACCAGCGCCATGGCAAAGCGCCCATGGCCGACCGACCAGTCCGAATAGTCGTTTTCGTGCATGAAGATGAACACATCGGCCGGCTCCACCTGCGCCATGGCCTGCAGCTTGCGCGCGATGGCGGCATACAGCGCGCGCTTCATCGCATCGCTGCGCCCACGGCGCAGGGTGATCTCCACCACGACCACGGCGTCCGAGCGCGCCACGCCGTTGAAACTGCGGCTGAAGGCGAACTGCCCTGGCGCATAGCCGGTGACCATGTTGAACAACTCGTCTTCGGGCATGCCGATGCCCTCGACCAAGGCCTGGTGGATGGCCTGGACGACGGCCTCGCGCGTTGCGGCCGGGGTGGCCTGGGGCAGATGGGTGTGGATGAAGGGCATGGGCTTATGTTCCTGAAAATCAAAATTGGCTGAGCCCGAATTCTTGCCCCTGCCCTTTCACTGGAAAAGCGATTTATGCTCCGTTCCTATGTGCGTCTTGATCACATAGCCATGCCCCACCGCCTGCCCCCGCTCGCTGCCCTGCGCGCTTTTGAAGCCGCTGCCCGCCTGGGCCGCATGACGGCGGCCGCCGATGAGCTCTCGGTCTCGCCCGGTGCCATCAGCCGCCAGGTGCGCCAGCTCGAAGACCACCTGGGCCTGGCGCTGTTCGACGGCAGCAAGGCCCGCCCCACCCTGACCGCCGCGGCACGCACGCTGCAGCCGGTGCTGACCACGGCCTTCCAGCAGATCGCAGACACCGTGCGCGCACTGGGCGACGCCCACCAGGGCCCGCTGGACGTGGCCTGCTTCAGCACCTTCACCGTCAAGTGGCTGATACCGCGGCTGTTCGACTTCCATGCACAGCACCCGGGCATCGAGGTGCGCCTGCGCACCACCGACACGGGCACCGATGCCGCGCGCGAAGGCTGCGACCTGCTCATCACCGCCGAGGAGGCGAGCGGCACGCCCCGCGACGCGGCCACCACCCTGCCCCTGTTCGCCGAGCGCCTGGGGCCCGTGCTGTCGCCTGCACTGGCTGCGCGCACCGGTGTGCTGCACACACCCGCCGACCTCGCCCGCCAGCCCCTGCTGCACACGCGTGCGCGGCGCAGCGCCTGGGCCACCTGGGCGGCAGCGGCCGGTGCGGACTGGCCCGAGGCCACGGCGGCTGCCGGCCCTGTCTACGAGCACTACTACTTCACGCTGGAGGCCGCCGCGCGCGGCCTGGGCATTGCCATGGCCCCCTGGCACCTGGTAGCGGACGATGTGCAGGCCGGTCGGCTGCTGGCGCCGTTCGGCTTTGCCGCCTCGGGCTACGACTACCTGGCGCTGCGGCGCACGGGGGCCGCACACCCCCGGCTCGACGTGTTCTGCGCCTGGCTGGTCGCGCAGGCGTGCGCGATGTCCCCGCCCCTCAGCGCACAGCCTTGAGCTCGTCGATCCAGCGCTCGCGCACGATGGAAGTCGCGGTGTCGGCCACGGCGGTGCTGAACTGCTGGAGCTGAACGCGTGGGTTCATGGGGGGTATGGATGCAAAAGGGCTGCAGGAGGCACCACGCCGGGTTCAGGCCTCAGTCGTCCCAGCGGAACAGCCTGTGGGCGCGGTGCCTGGTGGTCTCGATCAGGCGCGCGTTGGGTGCATCCGTGCGGTCCACCCACGCCAGCGCATCCTCGCGGCTGCGGCCGTATTCCTCATGGCGCCGGGTCAGGCGGCGGGTGCGCAGGCCGTCGTCGACATCGACGTACCAGACCTCGTCCAGCAGCCCGGCCACGCCTGCCCAATGGCCGCTGTCGAGCAGCAGGTAGTTGCCTTCGGTGATGACCAGCCGGGTCTGCGGCGCCACGGCGATGGCACCTGCGACCGGCTCTTCGATCTCGCGCCGGAACTCCGGTGCATAGACGGTTTCGCCGGGCTGCTGCGCCCGCAGGCGCCGCAGCATGGCGGCATAGCCTGCGCTGTCGAAGGTGTCGGGGGCCCCCTTGCGGTCCGCGCGGCCCAGCCGCTCAAGTTCCACATGGGCCAGGTGGTAGCCATCCATGGGAACCACCTGCGAAACATCGGCGAAAGCCTGCTGCAAGGTCGTGGCCAGGAGGGATTTTCCGGCGCCCGGGGGCCCGACCAGCCCGAGCAGCTTGCGTTGGCCATCCTGCAGGAGTTGGTGCACGCGCGCCAGATGGCAGGGCGGGATGGTGGGAAGTGCGCGGGTCGTCATGCGTTCATGGGTCGGTCTTCATGCCCGCCACGCGGCCGGGATCTGTTCCGCAGGCAAGGCCCCCGTCATGACCGACACCGTGTCGCTCATGGTCACCGCCTTCGGGTTGAGCACGGCACCGCGCTTGCCCAGGCGCGCGACGTGGATGCGGTCGGCGATCTCGAACACATGGGGCATGTTGTGCGAGATCAGCACCACGGCCAGGCCCCGGTCGCGCACACGGCGGATCAGCTCCAGCACCATGTTGCCCTCCTTGACACCCAGCGCTGCCGTCGGCTCGTCGAGGATCACCACATGCTCGGCGAAGGCCGCCGCGCGCGCCACGGCCACGCACTGCCGCTGCCCGCCGGACAGGGTTTCAACCGCCTGCGTCATCGAGCGGATGCCGACCTTCAGGTCGTTCATGCGCGCAATGCTTTCTTCCAGCATGCGCTTCTTGTCGAGCATGCGCAGCACATGGCCCATGAAACCGGTGCGGCGCAGTTCGCGACCCAGGAAGAGGTTTTCGGCAATCGTCATCGCGGGAGCGACGGCCAGGTCCTGGTACACGGTTTCGATGCCTTCGCGGCGCGCGTCGACCGGGCCTTTGAAATGCACCGGCTTGCCGTCGAGTTCGATCACCCCAGCGTCAGGAATGGTCGCGCCCGACAGGCACTTGATCAGCGAGGACTTGCCGGCCCCGTTGTCGCCGATCACGGCGAGGATTTCGCCCGCACGCAGCTCGAAGTCGGCGCCATCGAGTGCCGTGACCTGGCCGTAGCGCTTGACCAGGCCCGCGGCCCGCATGACGACGGGGGGTTGCGCAGCCATCAGCGGCCTCCTTTGCGCGACAGTTGATCGACCGCGACCGCCAGGATCACAAGGATGCCGGTGATCAGCATCTGGTAGACGGAAGACACGCCCATCAGCGTCAGGCCATTGCGCAGCACGCCCACGACCACGGCCCCGATCAGCGAGCCGAGCACCACACCGCGGCCGCCGAACAGGCTGGTGCCGCCCAGCACGACGGCGGTGATGGCATCCAGTGCCTCGGTCTGCCCGGCGTTCGGGTCGCCCACGCCGGTGCGGGCCACGGCCAGCAGCGAGGCAATGCCGTAGAACACCCCGGACAGGGCATACACGCCCAGGATGACGCGCTCGGGCGGAATGCCGACCAGCCGCGTCGCCTCCGGGTTGTTGCCCACCGCATAGACATGCCGACCCGACGCCGTTTCGCGCAGCCAGAACCATACGCCCAGGTACAGCAGCACCATCAGCACTGTGCCGTAGGCAATGTTGGTGCCGCCAATGGCGAAGGTGCTGCCCAGCCAGGTCATGGCCCCAGGCACCTCGGTGACCGTCTGCGCCCCCGAATACAGCTGCGTGATCGCGAAGGCAATGTTGAACACGCCGAGCGTGACGATGAACGGCGGCAGCTTCAGCCGCGTGACGAGCAAGCCGTTGAGCAGGGCGAACAGGGTCGTCACCGCCATGCCGACCAGCACCGCGAGAAACGGCGGCAGCCCGAAGTCGGCGGCCACCTTGGTCATCACGATGCTGCCCAGCGCCATGACCATGCCGCACGACAGGTCGATGCCGGCGGTCAGGATGATCAGCGTCTGGCCGATGGCGATGACGCCGACGACCATGACCTGCTGCAGGATCAGCGAGAAGTTGTCACCACTGAGGAAGCGCTCGGTGGTGCTGCCAAAGATGGCGCAGGCGATCAGCAACGCAATGAAGGGCCCGAGCTGGCCAAGGGGGGGCAGTTTGTCTTTCAACGTGGGGATCCTCAGGATGGGGAGCTGAAGGCGGGCGCCCGGGGCCTGCGCCAAGGCCGGCTACTTCTTGCCCCAGCACAGGTCGGTGCCGGTTTTCACGTCCTTGCTGTCGACACCCGCGACGGCCTTGCCGGCGATCAAGGTCACGCCGGTGTCGGTGTAGCCGCTGACCTTCTTGCCGCTCTTGGCGTACTCGATGCCGGCCTCCACCCCCATGGCCGCCATTTTCAGCGGGTACTGTTGCGAGGTGGCGGCGATCTTGCCGGCCGCCACGTCCCTGATGCCGTCGCATCCACCGTCCACCGAGACGATCATCACGCCCTTCTCCTTGCCGGCCTTCTGCAGCGCATTGAATGCGCCAGCGGCTGCCGGCTCGTTGATGGTGTAGACCAGCGTGATGTCGGGGTTCTTCTGCAGGCAGTTCTCCATGGCCGTCTGGGCCTTCGCGCGGTCGCCAAAGCTGTCGGCCATGCACACCACCTCTGCGGGCCGGGCCAGCTCGTTGTTCTTCGCGTCGTAGCTGGCCAGGCCGAAGCCCTGCAGGAAGCCGTTGTGCCGTTGCGCACCCACCGGATGGCCCGGCAGAAGATCGAGCGTTGCGATCTTCAAGGGCTTGCCCGGCGCACTGGCGGCGAGGGCTGCCTTGGCGTACTGGCCAATCAGCACACCGGCCTTGTAGTTGTCGGTGGCAAACAGTGCATCGGTGCCATCGGCAGGATCCGTCGGGCTGTCCAGCGCGATCACCATCACCCCCTTGTCGCGCGCCTTCTTGATCGCGGGAAGGATGGCCTTGGAGTCGTTGGGCGTGATCAATATGGTCTTGGCGCCCGCGCCGATCATGTTCTCCATCGCGGTGATCTGGCCGGCGTTGTCGCCATCGGCCTTGCCGGCACCGCTCAGCAGCTTGGCCCCCTTGGCCTTGGCAACCTCGGCGGCGCCTTCCTTCATCTTCACGAAGAAGGGATTGGTCTCGGTCTTGGTGATCAGCCCGATGACCGGCGTATCGGCCATCGCCGTGCCAGAAGTGGTCAGCAGGGTTGCGATCAGGGTGGCGTACTTCAAGTTCATCGGATGTCTCCAGGGTGTGGTCGGGTCCCAATTCGGCCTTGTGCAAGCCCTTGCCTGGACACATGCCGTGTGCGATTATGGGAATACGCAAGCGCTTGCGCAAGCGCTTGCGACCTAGGGAAATCCATAGGCCTCGGCATGTCTTCGGCGGTGGGCCTGGGCCGTGCGGTCCTCCGCCCGGAATTCCCGGGATGGGTGCGATACGATGAAGAAAACTCCCATGCCTGCCCACCATACCGTGCATCCGATGGCATGGCGTGGCAGTGCCGGCCATGGGGCTTGGAGCTCAATGGAGAAGTGATGATTACGATGGAAACCGTCGCGGCGGCCGCAGGGGTATCGACCTCTACGGTCTCGCACGTCATCAACAAGACGCGCAAGGTCCACCCCGATACCGAGCGGGCCGTGCTGGACGCCATCGAGCGGGTCGGCTACTCGCCGAACCACCTGGCGCGCGCACTGGCAGGTGCCCCGACCAGGACGGTCGGGGTCGCCATTTCCGTCCTGTCGAACCACTACTTCGCTGCCGTGGTGCGCGCGATCGAGGCCGAATGCGCCAAACGGGGCCTGATGATGCTGCTGGCCGACACCCACGAGGATGCCGACTACGAAATGAAAGTGGTGCAGGCCCTGCACGAGAGGCGTGTCGACGGCATCGTGATTGCCCCCTCCGCCGAGCCGCAGCACCGTGCGCTGGACTACCTGCGCGACAAGGGCGTGCCGACGGTCCTGGTGGACCGGTTCGTCGGAACCACGTTCGACCAGATCGGCGTGGAAAGCCGCGACGCGGCCCAGACCCTGGTGGAGCACCTCATCGGACTGGGCCACCGGCGCATTGCCCTGGTGTCGGGGGCAGCAGGGCTGTCCACGACGACGGAACGGCTCGAAGGCTACTGCCGCGCCCTGGCGGCGGCAGGCATCGCTTTCGACCCGGCCCTGGTCCGCAGTGGCGAGTCGCGGTCCGAGCCCGCCAGCGCGGCCGTGCACCACCTGCTGTCGCTGGACCAGCGCCCCACGGCCCTGATGACTGGCAACAACCTGATGACGATTGGCGCCATGCAGGCCTTGCGCGCTGCAGGGCTGAGCGTTCCCGGCGACATTTCGCTCGTCGGCTTTGACGACTTTGACTGGGCCGACGTCTTCTCACCACGCCTGACGGTCATGGCGCAGCCCGTGGAAGAACTCGGCACCCGGGCGGTACGCCTTTTGGCCCGGCGCATCGCCGACCCCGGTGCGCGCCGCCAGACCGTGCGGCTCGCGCCCACGCTGCGCATGCGCGACTCTGCGGGCGTTCCCGGACCCCGGTGACCCCGACCCTGCCCCGTTGCAGCATTGCGGCCTGGGGCGCCCGGCTTCTCAGCGAAAGCGCATTCCCCTGGCCATCCTGCGTTCAGTGGACCCGGTCTGCAACCGATGCCCCCGCAGCGCAGGTCTGGGGTGCCAGGCAATCGACCTGGAGCACCAGCTCCCCCAGGGCAGGATGCACGCCCTGCTCGGCCGCACGGCGCTCCACCTCGCTGCGCAATGGGGCACCGGGCAGCGCCACCGAGCGCGCACAACCCCGGCAGGCCATGCGCACCACGGTGGTCTCCGCGGCGTCCACCGGGCACAGGCTGTAGAGGGCGCGCTGACTGTGCTCGCCCCGCCCCTGCAGCAGCACGCCCAGAAACTCCAGCTGGTGGATGGCCCGGTACACCGTGCTCACGCTGACGCGCGTGCCGCGCAACAGCATCTGGCGAAACACCTCGTCGGCCGCCACACCGCAGGCGCCTGCGGCCTGGATGACCTGCAGGATGCCGATGCGCGCCGTGGTCGGCCGCAGGCCCGCATCGCGCAGGCGCTGCAGCAGCGAGGGGCACGCGCTCACGGGCGCTCCATGGCGGCCAGGCCCAGGGCGGGCCGGGGCGCTTCCCAGCCTCCGCCCAACGCCTTGTACAAGGCCACGGCCGCCACCAGCCGCGCCTGGCGCAACTGGGCCGCGTGGTCCTGTGCGGCATACAGCGTGCGCTGGGCATCGAGCAGGGTGAGCAGCGTATCGGCACCCGCGCGGTAGCGCACCTGCGCCAGGGTGTAGGCCTGTTGCGCCTGCTCCAGCACCTGGGCCTGCGCGGCGGCTTGTGCGTCGGTGCCGGCCACGGCCTGCAACGCCCGCTCGGCATCGCCCGCGGCCGCGATGACGGCGGCCTGGTACTGCGCCAGCAGTTCGTCGCGCCGCGCCTGGGCGATGTCGGCCCCGGCGGCCAGACGGCCGCCATCGAAGATGGGGGCCGTGAGCCCTGCGGCCAGGCTGTACAAGGGGTGGTCGAAGGCGCGGCCCGGGCGATCGCCCCCCACGCCCAGGCCGGCGCTCAGGGTGATGCGCGGCAGCAGTGCGGCGCGCGCGGCCTGCACGTCGGCATGGGCGGCGGCCAGTTGGGCCTCGGCGCGCGCCACATCGGGCCGGCGCACCAGCAGGTCGGCCGGCAGGCCCGCGCCAATGGCGGGTGGCTGCAGCGCAGCAAGGCTGTCGGCCTGCACGGCGGGCACCGACATCTGGCCCAGCAGCACGGCCAGCGCCGTATGCAGGCCCTGCACCTGCTGGCGCAGCACCTCGATGGCCTGGCGCTGCGTGGCCACCAGGCCACGCTGCTGGGCCAGATCCAGCGGGGTGGCGGCACCGGCACGGGCGCGCGACTCGACCAGGGCCAGCACGCGCTCGGCGCTGTGCAGGTTGAGCCCGGCAATCGCCAGGCGCTCGCGCCCGCCCACCAGGCGCAGCCAGGCCTCGGCCACGGCGGCCGTGAGCGTGAGGCCCACCGTGTCGCGGTCGAAGCGTCTGGCCTGCAGGCTGGCCAGCGCGCTGTCGTGCCCTGCGCGCTGGCGGCCCCAGAAGTCGAGCTCGTAGCTCGCGGCCAGGCCCGCGGCATAGCGGTTGGCCGCCGTGCCCTCGGTGCTGCTGCCGCCCGAGAAGCGGGCCTGGCGGCTCGCGTCCGTCGTGGCGTTCACGGCGGGCAGCAGCGCGGCGCCGGCCTGGCGCGCCGTGGCCTCGGCCTGGCGCAGGCGGGCCGCCGCAGCGGCCACGTCCAGGCTCTGCGCCTGGGCGGCCTGCACCAGCGCATCGAGTTCGGCGCTGCCCAGGCTGCGCCACCAGTCGGGGGCAATGGACAAGGGGCCGGGGCTGCCCTGCGCCGACCACTGCACAGGCAAGGCCGGCGCTGTGGCCGCCAGAGGCGGCGGGGTGGTGCTGGCGCACCCGCACAGCAGCGCTGCGGTCAGCAGGGTCAGGGCATGGGAGGAAGCAGCAGACATCGGTTCATTCATTCCGAAGCCAGGGCCACCACGGGGTCGAGCCCCGCCGCGCGGCGCGCCGGCATGTAGCCGAAGACGAGGCCCGTGGCCACCGAGCAGGCAAACGCCCCACCCATGGCCGTGAGCGAGAAGATGACGGGAACACCGGTGGCGATGAGCACCGCCCCCACGGCCAGCCCGATGGCCAGGCCCGCGAGCCCCCCACCAGCGTGACCAGCACGGCCTCGGTCAGGAACTGGCGCAGGATGTCGCGCTGGCGCGCACCGGTGGCGATGCGGATGCCGATCTCGCGCGTGCGCTCGCGCACGGTCATGAGCATCACGTTCATCACACCGATGCCGCCCACCACCAACGAGACCGCAGCGATCAGGCCCAGCATCATGGTCATGGTGTTGCGCGTCTGCGCCTCGGCCTGCAGCTTAGCGGCGGCATTGCCGATGCGGAAGTCCTCGCGCCCGTGGCGCGCCAGCAGCAGGGCGTGCATGGCCTTCTCGGCCGCCGTCACCTGCTCCACCGACGCGGCCGAGATCACCGTGTAGTCGGGCTGGGTCTGCACGCGGTACACGCGTGCCCGGCCCGCCTGGTAGGGGATGAAGACCATGTCGTCGTAGTTCTGTGCACCCGAGTCGGCACCGCGCTCGGCCATCACGCCGACCACCTCGAAGGGCGCGTTGCCGATCAGCAGGATGCGGCCGAGCGGATTCGGCGTGTCCGGAAAGAACTGTTGGTGCGCCTTGTGCCCCAGCACCACCAGTGCGGCCAAGTCGCGGTCCTCGGCCTCGGTGTAGTAGCGGCCCTGGGCCACCTTCCAGTGGTGCACGGCAGGCATGTCCTCGCTCGCGGCGAAGACATAGACCTGGCGTTCCACATTGCCCTGGCGCACAGGCGTGGGGTCGCCGATCACGGGCATCACGTAACCGATCTCGGGCAGCGCGGCAATCGCCTCCAGGTCGCCATCGGTGATCTCCCCCGGCGGCCCGCCGCTGCCCACATGGGCGCCACCCAGGTACATGATGGTCGTGCCCATGGCGCCCATCTGGTCCACCACGCGCTGCTTGGCGCCCTCGCCCACCCCCATCATCACGATGACCGAGGCCACGCCAATGACGATGCCCAGCAAGGTGAGCCCCGTGCGCGCCCGGTTCATGCGCATGCCGCGCCAGGCGCTGCGCGCGGCCTCGGCCAGCTCGGCCCAGAGGGCGCGATGCTCGCCACCCCCCTCGCCTGCCGCATGGACCGACGGCACGGCGGCCGGCTGCGCCAGCCGGGCGGGCTCCGTGCGCCCGCTGTCGGCCACGATCTGGCCGTCGCGGATCTCGATCACGCGGCGCGCCTGGGCGGCCACCTCGCGGTCGTGGGTGATGAGCACGATGGTGTGGCCGGCATCGGCCAGCTCGTTGAGC
This sequence comes from Acidovorax sp. FW305-C-20-28, assembly GCF_058783375.1. Lineage (NCBI taxonomy): Bacteria > Pseudomonadati > Pseudomonadota > Betaproteobacteria > Burkholderiales > Comamonadaceae > Acidovorax > Acidovorax sp. FW305-C-20-28. Next base: position 164,495 of record NZ_JBYSYM010000001.1, read on the forward strand.
AGGGCCATGACCTCGGTGCCGCTCTTGGTGTCGAGCGCGCCCGTGGGCTCGTCGGCCAGGATGATGCGCCCGCCGTTCATCAGCGCCCGCGCGATGGACACGCGCTGCTGCTGCCCGCCCGAGAGCTGGCTGGGCCGGTTTTCCAGCTTGTCGGCCAGGCCCAGGCGCGTGAGCAGCGCGGACGCACGCGCGGCCCGGTCCTGGCGCGACAGACCGGCGTAGATGGCCGGCACCTCCACGTTCTCGCGCGCCGATTCGGCCGCGATCAGGTGGTAGCCCTGGAACACGAAGCCGAAGGCCTCGCGCCGCAACCAGGCCAGTTGGTCAGCGTCGAAGCCGGCCACGTCCTCGCCGTTGAAGCGGTAGCGCCCGCTGGTGGGCCGGTCCAGGCAGCCGAGCAGGTTCATGAGGGTGGACTTGCCCGAGCCCGAGGCCCCGACGATGGCCACGAACTCGCCCGCGTGGATGGACAGCGAGACACCGCGCAGCACCTCCACCTCGGGCTGGTCGCCGCCGCCGTAGCGCCGGCGCACGTCCGTGAGTTCGATCAGGGGAACTGCGGGGGCTACAACGTTCACAGCTTGAACCTCTTGGTGCCGCCCTGCGCTGCCCGTTCGCCGGTGACGAGTTGCTCGCCCACCTGCAGGCCACTGCGCACCTCGGCGCGGTGGCGGCTCCTCACGGCCACTTCCACGGTGCGCGATTGCACGCTGCCATCGGCCAGCAGCACACGCGCCTGGTGCTGGCGCAGTTCCGGCGCGGCCTTGGCGTCCTTGGCCACCGCACCGGAAGCCTCCTTCAATGCGGAGATGGGCACGGTGATCACACCCTTGGCCTGCGCAGTGACGAAGCTGGTCTGCGCCGTCATCTGCGGCATGAGCTCACCGTCGGTGTTGTCCACATCGAACAGCACGGTGTACGACACGGCCTTGCTCGCTGCGGCCTGCGCGTTGGCGCTGCCGCCGGCGGCCTTGCCCTCGGGCGTGGGTGGCGCGGGCAGCACCTGGCGCACGCTGCTCTGCCAGCGGCGGGCGCCCGCATCGGCCTGGTTGCCCAGCGTGGTGAAGTACACCGGCATGCCCACCTTCACACGGCGGATGTCGGCCTCGGACACATCGGTCCACACCGTCATGGCCGAGAGGTCGGCAATGCGCAGGATGTTGGGGGTCTGGTAGGTGGCATTGAGCGTCTGGCCCTCGCGTGCCTCCAGCGCCACCACGGTGCCGGCCATGGGCGCGTAGATGCGCGTGTAGCCCAGGCGCGCCTCGTCGGCCTTGAGGCTGGCCTGGGTCTGGTCGATCTGGGCCTTGATGTGCTCGATGCGCGCGGCGGTGGATGCCAGCGTGGCCTCGGCCGTCTGCAGGTCCTCCAGGCGCGTGGCGCCCTCGCGTTCCATCTGCTGCTGGCGCGCCAGCTGCTGCTGCGCCAGGCGGTGCTGGGCCTGCTGCTCGGCCTGCTGGGCGCGCAGCCCGGCCAGCGCGGCGCGGCCGCCGTCCACCGTGGCCTGCTGCACGCTGGGGTCGATCTCCACGAGCAGCTGGCCCTTCTTCACCTCGGCGCCGGGCTGCACGTGCAGCCGGTTGATCTGGCCCGAGACCTGGGCGCCCACGTCCACGTAGCGGCGCGGCTGCAGCGTGCCGATGGCACTCACCGTGGCCTCGATGTCGCCCAGGGCCACGGGCGCGGTCTCGTACACCACCGGGGTGGGCCGGGCCCACCAGGCAGCCGCCAGGGCGCCGGCCACGGCCACCAGGGCGAAAGACCCGAGCCAGCGGCCCCAGCGCGCGGAGGGAGCAGAAATGGGCGCCATCAGCGGGCCACCTCGAAGCTCAGCGTGGCCGTGTGGCGCACGTCCTCGTACTTCGTGCCATCCACCGTGGCCGCGCCGTTGACGCGGGCCGTCACCTCCAGCACGTACAGCCCCGGGAACGGGGTCGCCAGGCTCACCGTGCCGTCCTTGGCGGGCGCCAGCGTGCGCTGCCAGCCCGCACTGGTGTCCACGTTGACCTGCGATGCGGCCACGGTCTGGCCCTTCCACACCAGCTTGAAGGTGTTGCCGCCGGGGGTGGTGGGCACCAGCTCCAGGTCGTTCGCGGCGCGGGTCTCATTGCGGCCATGGCGCGCCTGGTAGAAGGTCAGCGCGCCCTTGTCGCCCACCACGCTGGTGGTCAGGCGCAAGTCCTGGCCCTCGGGCGCGGTGATGTCGATATGGCCGGCCTCTGGCGCCAGCGGCAGGTCCTTGCCATCGGCCAGGGTGGCACGCGGGGCCTTCAGGGCCGGCAGCGCGGCGCTGCGGCGCGCCACCTCGCCGGCGTAGGCGCGGGCCTGCGCGCCCTCGCGCTGCAGCCACAGGTAGTCCGCATGGGCTGCGGGGGCCATGAAGGCTGCCGCTGTGGTGGCCAGCACGGCCAGGGCCGTAGCGCGCAGGTTCTTGGAATGGAGAGAGGCAGGGATCGAGATAGACAGCATGGCGTGTGGTGGGAAAAACGGGAGGGCGACAGCAGCAATGCCCCGGGCCGGCGTGCAGCCGGCCTTTCGAAAGGCTCTTGCCATCTATGACCGACGAAACGGAAAAAAGGGCAACACAAAGCGCGCTTTTTTTGTCCTGCCAAAAAAAGAAGGGCGGCCGGTGTCCCACCTGGCGTGGAACAGTCATCCCCATCAAATGCGAATTATTCTCAATATTGTAGGTGTTGGTCACCCCGTGGCCGGCACAGGAGCCCCTGCCCGGCCAGCGCCTTTCGCTGCGTCCATCGACCCCAGCCGTGCAGGCCATGCGCGCTTCACGTATGGTGGCGGCTGGACTGAACGAACCACCGCCCTCCCCCATGGCCACACCCGACCCCACCCTGATCCACAGCTACCAGCCGCGCAACGGCCATGGCCTGCCGCACGACCCGTTCAACGCCATCGTCGGGCCGCGCCCCATCGGCTGGATCTCGACGCAGAGCGCTGCGGGTGCGCTCAATCTGGCGCCCTACAGCTTCTTCAACGCCTTCAACTATGTGCCGCCCATCGTGGGCTTTGCGAGCATCGGCTACAAGGACACGGTGCGCAATGTCGAGGAGACCGGCGAGTTCGTGTGGAACCTGGCCACGCGCAGCCTGGCCGAGGCCATGAACCAGAGCTGCGCGGCCGTGCCGCCCGAGGTCAACGAATTCGAGCTGGCCAGCCTCACGCCGCTGGCCAGCACCCAGGTGGCGCCGCCGCGCGTGGCGGAAAGCCCCGTCACCTTCGAATGCCGGCGCACCCAGATCCTGCAGCTGCAGGGCGCCGATGGGGCAGAGGTGCCGACCTGGCTGGTGCTGGGCGAGGTGGTGGCCATCCACATCGACAAGGCGCTGCTCAAGGACGGGATTTACGACACAGCCGCGGCGGGCCACATCCTGCGCGCAGGAGGCCCGGCCGACTATTTCACGGTCGGCCCGGAACAGCTGTTCAAGATGTACAGGCCGAGGTAGCCCACACCCCCTGAGTCGCTTCGCGCCTTCACCCCTCTCTCGACTCGCTGCGCGAGTCGGGAGGGGGACGCTCCCAGCGCGGCGGGGCGGCCCTTGCGCGGGAGCACTGGCCTTGAGCGTGCCAGTTCTCGCCTTCACCAGACATGGGCAGGTCAGCGGCCAAAATGCGAGGCCCAATAGAAGCTGCAGTTGCTGGTTGCTGGTTGCTGGTTGCTGGTTGCTGGTTGCTGGTTGCTGGTTGCTGGTTGCTGGCAGTTACAACTGAGCGCGCCGCGCTGTAACAAGGCGTGGCAGCATCCTGGCGAGTACCCAGGAGACCCACCATGCCCCGCCCCCACCTTGCCCTGCTGGCCTCGCTGGCGCTGCTCGCCACCGCCGCCGTAGCCGCGCCCACCATCGGGCCCTGCCCCGTGCTGCCGGCCGACCATGTGTTCAACACCCGCATCGACCAGCTGCCGGTGCACCCGCAGTCGGCGGCCTTTTTGCAGACCATCAGCACCGGCAGCCGGCGCCTGCACCTGGACCTGGGCCAGAGCGAGGACATGGCCAGCACCGAGTACTGGGGTATTCCGTACAACGTGGTGCAGGGCAGCAAGATCACCTGGCCTGCGGTCTATTTCGATGCCGACGGTGCCCCCGATGAAAGCGATTGCGCACGCGCCGACGGCAGCCTGGCGCGGCCCTGCACGGGCCTGACCAGCCCTGCGCGCCTGCCCTTCCCGCTGCAGCCCAAGGTGGAGGGCGGCATCAGCAGCAACAAGGCCATCTACAACGACCACCACATCCTCAGCGTGGACACCGACACCTGCACGCTGTGGGAAAGCTACCTGAGCTATGCCCGCGCCGACGGCGGCTGGGACATCTACAGCAGCGCGGCATTCGACCTGCGCTCCAACGCGCTGCGGCCTGCAGGCTGGACCTCGTCCGACGCGGCGGGCTTCCCGATCTTCCCGCTGCTGCTGCGCGCCGACGAGGCCAGCACCGGAGAGATCCAGCACGCGCTGCGCTTCACCATCCAGAGCAGCAAGATCCGCACGAGCTACACCTGGCCCGCGCGCCACCTCACGCGCAATGGCGATGCCTCGGCCGCCAAGCCGCCCATGGGCCAGCTGTTCCGCCTGCGCGCCGACTACCCCGTGCCCGACAACTACACGGCGCAGGCCAAGGCCATCCTCAACGCGCTCAAGCGCTACGGCATGTACATCGCCGACGGCGGCTCCGACATGTACATCACGGGCGACCCGAGCCGGCTGTGGCAAAGCGCCACCATCACCCAGGTGCAGACCGTGCCGCACACGGCCTTCGAGGCCGTGGACCTGTCGCCCATCACCACGCGCGTGGGCTTCAGCGCCGACAGCGCGCGCGTGCCGCCCGCGCCCGGCGGCGGGCCGCTGACGCCGGCCAGCTTTTCGGGCACGACCGAGGGCACGGTGCAGTCGCTGCGCCTGACCGGGCGCGTGCAGCCCGCATCGGGCGATGTGGGCCAGGGCGGCGTGGTCTATGTCGTGGCCGTGGTACCCAACGTGGGCGTGGCGGTGCTGACGCCACAGGGCTGGACGCTGTTCAACGGCGCCTCGACCCCAGCGCCGGCCTGGCAGGGCACGCTGAGCGCTACGCAGACCGTACCCATTCTGGAACTGGTCAATGTGAGCAGCCTGCGCGGCACGCAGTTCTTCCTGGGTTACGGCACCAGCCTGGCAGACATGCTGAACAACGGCAAGTTCCAGCTGATCTACACGGTCCCCTGAGGCCCTTTCAACGGGAGAGCGGCGCACACAGGCCCTGCCGCGGCGCCCTGCCCCACTGCTCCAGCCACGCCCAGAGCTGCTGCACGCCGTCGCGCCCGGGGCTTTGCAGACCGTGGTCGGCACCGGGCAGTTCACGCGCACACCAGGGCGCCTGGCGGCCCTGGGCCTGGCCCGCCCCGCGGCGGAAAGCCTCCACAGGCACCAAGGCATCGTTCGCGCCCCAGACCTGCAGCACGGGCCATGGCCCTTCGCGCAAGGGCCGGGCCAGCGGCCAGTGCCACAGGTCGCGCCAGTAGCCCAGGCTGCGGCCCTGCACCACCGCACTGTCGGGCAGGCTGCCGGTCTGCTGGCGGCCCAGGGCCTCCCAGTCGGCCGCCACGCCCAGGCGCTGCGCCTGCAGGGCGCCGGCCTCGCGCGGGTCCAGGCCACTTCCCGACAGCAGCACCAGGCCCGCCAGGCCCGGCACCTCGGGCGCCAGCGCAGGCAGCAGTTCGGCCCCTTCGGAGATGCCCACCAGGACCTGGGGCATGGCGGGCAAGCCCTGCGCCTGGCGCTGGCGGGCATCGGCCTGCAGCGCGGCCCGTGCATGCTCGCGCCAGGCCGAGAGGCGGTCGGCCTGCACGAATTCGGCGGGGCAGGCGCCTGCTGCCGTGCGGGCCGCGGGATCGACGCCGGGCTTGTGCAGCACCAGCACCTCGGCATGCAGCAGGCCGGCGAAATAGCGGTCGGCCAGCGGCCCCATGCCGGCACAGCCCGAGCCCGGCACCACGATCACGCGGTAACGCAGCGGTGCGGTGCGCGCGGGGCGCTGCAGGGCCTGCACGCTGGCCCCGCCCGCCCCGGGCAAGGGGTAGGACGCAAAGGCGGTGGTGGCCGGTGACTCTGGCTCGGGCGCTGCGGCGCAGCCGCCCACAAAAAAGGCCAGCACCAGGCTGGCCTTGAGGGCGCGGGTCGGGATGGCGCGGGCCATCCACGCTGCGCGAGGGGCACGACTCACTTGAGGATCAGCACCTGGTCGGCCTGCGGTGCCGGCATGGGCTGGCCGCCGCCCTGGTAGACCACGGGCGGTGGCGGCGGAGCGGCCGGGCGCACGCCGCGCGCCAGGTGGGCGTCGGTGTAGCCCAGCTGGGTGGCCAGCTGTTCGTACACGCTGCCTGCCAGGCTGCGCGAGGTCTCGCTCATCACCTTGGCGCGGTTGGGCGGGGCGATGTCGCCGCGGTTGGACAGGATCTTGGTGTCGTTGCCTTCGCCCTGTGCGGAGAAGGCGGCCTTGATCTCATAGGTGCGGGTGTTGATCAGCGAGAAGTCGGCCAACAGCTGCAGGCCGTACTGGCGCGTGGCGCTGGTCGTGCCCTGCAGGGGCGAGAGCGCATCGGTGAAGTTGATGCTGGAGACCACGCCGAAGAGCACGTAGTCGGCACCGGCGAACTCGCCCTTCTTGATGCGCGCGATCACGTTGGCCACCTGGTTCTGCGCCTGGGGTGCAGCCATCTTGCCGGTCTGCACCTGGTTGAGCACCTGCTCGGCCTTGCTGTTCTGCGGCTTGCCGGCATCGAAGCCCTTGCCCTGCACCAGGCGGAAGTAGGTGCCCTGCAGCAGCGCGCCCTTGATGTCGTTGGTGTAGCCGCCGAGCTCGCGCTGCTCGATGTAGCTGTAGCGGCCGGCCACGAAGGTGCCGCTGGCCTGCTCCGAGGCCTGCATGGAGTGGCTGCCCGAGCCGCCGTACATGCCGTGGCTGTGGCTGCCGCCGGCGCTCATCTGGGCGCTGCGCTGGTAGGCGCCGGCCACGAAGTATTCCGAAACCTGCTGGGCATAGGCCAGGTCGGTCACGGCGATCTTGGGGGCAGCATTTTGCGCTTGGGCGCCCGTGCCGAGGGTCAGGGCCAGCACGGAGAGTGCGGCCGCCAGGGTGGTTCTGCGTTGCATGGTGAAGTCCTTTCAGTGCCGCGGCCGATCAGCGCTTGCTGGTCTTGCGGATTTCCTTCTCGTCCTGCCATTCCACGGTGCCTTCCTGCACGTCGAACAGCTTGAGCGTGAACTTGTAGTACACGTCCTTGGTGGTGTTGCTCTGCTTGACGATGCTGGTCAGCTCGCCTTCCATGGTGTACTTGGCGGCCGTCATCTGGCCGACCTTGGCGGTCGTGCCCTGCTTGTACAGGCCGCTCTGGTTCTGGCGCTGCAGCTCGTCCACGCCCTGCTGCATCTCGTTGATGGAGCGCACGAAGCGCACCTTGCCGGACTTGACCAGCGCGGTCTGGATCGAGTTCATCACGTTGGTGGTGTCGATGTACTCGCTGGTCTTGTTCTTCACGGTGGAGATGGTCACCGTGGGGCGGCCCTGGAAGATGCCGGTTTCGAGCAGGCCGCCGGTCATCTTCTCGGCGATCATCTGCAGGTCGGTGGAGCCGAACTCGTTGGTCACCAGTTCCACGGCCTTGGCGTCGCCGTAGTTGACCTGGCGGTCGAAGCGCACGGTGGGCGAGGACAGGTTCTGGCAGGCCGAGAGGGCCAGGGTGCTGGCCGCGAAGGCCAGGACGAGCGCACTGCGCTGGATGGTATTGCGTTGCATGGTGGGTTCTCCGGTCGGCGCTGAAGTGCTCAGCGCGGTTCTACGTTCATTTCCAGGCGCAGGTCGACTGCGGCGCTGGTGGGGGCTACGCTCTTGACGGTCTGCTGGCCCAGGCCGAGCACGCTCATCTGCTTCCACGACTCGCCGTCACCCACCTGGTTGCCCACCTGGTCCACCCACTTGAAGCGGTAGAACACGGTGCGGTCGGTGCGGCCCATGTTGGCCATGTCGGCCTGCACCACCAGGATGTCGTTGGTGCGCACGATGCGCATCTCGCGCACGGCGATGTTGTTGGCCTCGCCGCGCAGTGCCACCTTGGAGGCCACAGCGATCGGGGTGGCCGGGTCATGCAGCTGGGCGTGCGCCGCTGCGCCGGTCAGTGCCATCAGGGCAACGCCGATGGCGGTCAGGTGGGTGCGGATAGTCATGGATCAAACTCCTTGGGGAAACAGTCGTCGGTTCAGTTCTTGGCCGGGGTCACGGGCGCTTGCGCGGGCTTGGCCGCAGGCCGCGTGCGGTTGGTGGTCGTGGTGGTGGTCTTGGTCGTCGTGGTGGTGGAGACCGACGTGGTCGACGCGGCGGGCACGTTGACGGGCGCAGGCGCCACCGCCGCCGTGGAAGCCGCGGCCGCCAGCTGGCCGACCGAGGCCACGTCGCCCATGAGCACGCTGTTCTCGTACAGGCGCAGGGGCACCAAGGCGTACTGGCCATCGACCTTCACGGGCTGGGGCAGCGCGCGGCCGTTGATGGTCACGGTGTGCTCACCGGGCGGCAGGTAGCCGCGGGCCACGTAGACGCGGCCGGGCAGCATGCGCCACATGCGGTCATCGGCCTGCTCGGTGGCCGAAGCCGCCACGGCACCCACGATGCCGCCCAAGAGACCGCCCTTCTTCTGCAGTTGGTCCTGCATCACGCCCTTGGCGACGGCGCGCGTGAAGCCGCGCAGCACCATGCCGGGCATTTCGTCCTTGAGGGCGCGGCGTGCCATCACGTTCACGTCGACCACCTTCTCGAGCTTGAAATCGGTGCCCGCAGCCGACAGGTTGGTCAGCGGCGCGTCGCGCGAGGGCTCGATCACGGGGTAGGACACGCTCACTGTGGTCCAGCGGCTGCCCACGGGCACCGGCAGCGTGAAGGCACGGGGCTTGCGCGCGGGGGCGTCGCCGGCCTCGACCACGAACAGCACGTCGGTCATGCGCTGGCGGCGCTTCCAGGTGAAGCTGGTGCGGCTGTCCAGGCCGCGCAGGCCTTCTTCGAGCACGCCAGTCTCGGGCTTGAGCTCGATGGCCTTGCGGTAGCCGGGCGCTGCCAGGCCGGGCTCGTTGAGCATCTCGTACAGGAAGCCGGCCAGGTAGTGGCTCAGCGCGTTCTGGTAGCCGTTCTTCAGGGCCAGCACCTCGGGGTCGTTGAAGGTCTCGACGGGGTAGCCGTTGAGCTCCTTGCCGCCTGCGCTGGCACCCTTGGACTTGGCTTCCTGCTCGGCCGCCAGGGTTTCCTTGGAACGGAACTCGGCGATGATGGCCTCGCGTTCGTGCGTGCGCTTGATGTCCACACGGGCGTTCTCGACGTCGCCCACGGCCACGCGGTTGAGCGCCAGGCGCGTGGTCAGCCAGACCTTCTCGTAGTCCTGGCCTTCATAGGCCTTCAGGCGCTCGCTGATCAGTGCCGCGCCCACGGTGCCCATGAGCTTTTGCGGGTTGCTCTTGGCCGTGTCTTCCCATTCCTTGACCTTGATGTCGGCCAGCAGGAAGGCATTCGTGCTGTCCACGTAGCGGCGGTCCATGCGCAGCAGCTCGCCGCGCTCCATGTTGAACAGCAGCGCGGTCTTCTCATCCTCGCTCTTGGCCGTGGATTCGAGCTGCGCGATGGCGGCGGGAATGCCGCCGGCGCGGCCGGCGCCCTGCACGTCGCTGGCCAGCTTGTCGTGGCTCTGCATCGTCGCGCAGCCCGTGAGGGCCGCGCTCAGCGCCAGCGCCCACAGCAGGCGGGGACGGAATTGGGGTTGGGATGTCATGGATACTCCTTGCAAATGGATCGGGTGCTCACCAGAAAACCCCCGGCGACGCGCCCTGCCACGGAAATGCTGCGGCGGGCACCCGAAGAGGTGCCGCACGCGGCATGCCGCTGGCGAGGGAGGATGTCGACCGGACAAGGAAGGCTGTGCAGGCCCGAGCGCTCCCTCCTGGCGCTGGTCCTCGCTGCTGCTGCTGCAAGCCCCCTGTGGCTTTGAATTTCTAGGTTCTTGTGTGGTTGGTAGCCAGGGCGCAATGTAGCAAAAGGATGTATCTTTTCTGTAACCGCCAGGGGCCTGGAAAAACAGTTGTTGCGGTGCATTTCAGCCCCCCTTTTCCAGCAGCAGCGGCAGGCGGTAGAGCCACACCACGCGGCCGCCGGGCACGCGCAGCTGGGCGCTGGGCAGCAGGTCGGGCACGGCGAACTCCAGGCTCACCAGCCAGCTGCCAGCCGCCATCTCGGCCTGGGCCTTGGCCGCGGCGCGGGCCATGCTTTCGGGGCGCTGGAACAGGTAGACCATCTGGTAGCCGCTCCAGTCGGCAGCCCACATGTCACCGCGGCGCACCTGGGCCCAGGGGCAGCGCAGTGCGCAGGCCAGGCGCAGCGGCCAGCTCCACTCCAGCCCCTCCAGGCGGGCATGGGGGTAGGCATGGCGCAGGGCGATGAGCCCGTCGCCTACGCCGCAGCCGGCATCGAGCACGCGTGCCCCCTGCGCCAGCGGCGCCTGCACGGCGAGCGCCTGCAGCGCGTGGTGTGGGGTCGGGAACAGTGGTGCATCGCGCCAGGCATTGAGCGGGTACACCAGCAGCAGCAGCGCCAGCGGCACCAGCCAGGCCCAGGCCGGCAGGCTGGCCATGCCGGTGAGCGCCAGCGACAGCGGGAAGCCCAGCGCAATCAGCCCGCGCCGCCACCAGCTGGCCCCCAGGACACTGGCCGCCGTACCCAGCAGGCTGGCCGCGACCAGCGCCGCCACGGGTGGCACGGCACGCAGCAGGCTGAGGTACAGCAGCCAGGCACCCGCCCACGCGAGCAGCGCGGGAAGGGGCCAGGGCAGGAGGCGCAGTGGCATGGCAGCATCAACGGCCAAACAGGCCGCGCAAGAGGTTGACGGGATTGGCGGGGATCAGGCCCTCACTGGCCGACTGCGGCGGCGCAGCGGCTTCGCCGGCGGCCATGTCGGCGGCGGCGGCCGAGCCGCCCCGGCCACTGCGTGCCATGTCCTCGCCCAGCATGGCCATGGTGTGCGACTTGGCGCGCACGCGCACGGACCATTCGGGGTTCCAGGCGGCCTTGGGGTCGGCGGGGCGCGGCGGGTGCACGATGTGGCTCTCGCCACCATAGGCCATCATGCGCAGCATGGGGCTGGTCTCGCGCCCAGCGGCGGCAAAGATGCCCTGCGGAATGGCGCATTGCGTGGCGTCGGGCTGCAGCAGCACGCGCTCCTTGAGCCAGCGCTCCTGGGTGGCGGGGGGCAGGTAGTCGAACAGGCCCATGCCGGTGTCGGGCGCCTCGGCGCTGGACCACATCACCAGGTCGTCGCCGTCCTGTGCCATGGCGTGCAGGTAGTAGGCCTGGGCACCGCGCACCGGCTGCCAGCTGGCGAGCATGCTGTCCTGCGGCTTGCCGCTGGTGCGCAGGTCGATGGCGGGCATCAGGTCCTGGGCGGCACCGAGCGTGAATTTCATCGAGGCGGGAACGCCCTCGCCCGTCACGCGGTGCTCGCCCACAAGGGAGCTGTCACGCGACAGGGTGCGCTGGTTGCGCTCGTTCGGGAACAGCGCATGGGCCGGGCCCACGCGCGGCGCGCGGTCGGGCACGGCACGCCCGGCAAAGGCCTGGCCATAGTCCGCGGCCTTGGCACGTGCCAGGTCGATCACGCGGGGCTGGCCGGCACGCACCGTGGTGCCGCAGCCCCAGTAGACCAGGATGCGGCCCTTGGGCTGGTGCTGCTGGTATTCCTGCGGCACTTCGCCAGGCTCGCGCTGGGCGGGCTGCACGGCGGGTGGCAGCAGCGGCAGCGCATCGCCCATGCGCATGCCGGCCGGGATCGCCTGGCTGGCTTCGACGCCGGGGCGCAGGCTGTTGTGCAGTGCGATGTCGATCACACGCGGCGGCATGATGGACATGGCGCGCGCCTGGCCGTAGGCGGTGTTGCTGCCCATGCCCGGCGTGCGGTTGCCGCCCATCAGGCCCCCCAGGGGCATCGTGTCCATCTCCGGCATGCCGGCCATGGAGCCGGTGGAGACGTCGATCCACAGCTGGGTCTTGGCAGGCTTGGCCGCAGGCGTCTGTGCCGACGCGGCCATGCCCACCAGGCACAGCCCGGTGGCCAGGGCGATCGGATGCAGGGACAGACGGCGTGCGCGGGACATGGGGCTCTCCGGAAAACTCCCCCGGTGCGGGTGCCCCGGGATGGAATGGAGCGCAGTGTAGGTCTGCATGGCGCGCTGCAACACACGCGTGCCAGGCCCTGCAACCCAATTGTGTGCACTTTGTCACGTGGCTTCCAGCCCCGTGTGCACATCCCTGCAGGCACCGCTGCCATGGCGTCCCGCACAGGGCCGGCAGCGCCTGTTCTCAGCCGCGCAGGCGCTCGATCAGGCCGTTGAGTTCCTCGATGGAGCCGAACTGGATGGCCAGTTCGCCCATGTCTTCCACCTTGCCGCCCCGCTTGACGCGCTTTTTCACGCGCACCTCGACCTCGGCCATGAGCAGGTCGGACAGTTCTTCCTCGACGCGGCGCAGGTCGCGCGACTTTTCCTTCTTGGGCTTTTGCGGCACCAGGCTGAACTCGGCGCCGATCTTCTTGACCAGGGCCTCGGCCTCGCGCACCGACATCTTCTTGGCCGCGATCTGGTTGCCGGCCGTGATCTGCGCGGCCCGCTCCAGCGACAGCAGCGCGCGCGCGTGGCCCATGTCCAAATCGCCCGCCATGAGCATGGTCTGCACCGGCTCGGCCAGGTTCAACAGGCGCAGCAGGTTGCTCGCGGCGCTGCGCGAGCGGCCCACGGCCTGCGCCGCCAGCTCGTGCGTGAGCCCGAACTCGCGGATCAGGCGCTGCAGGCCATGCGCCTCTTCGAGCGGGTTCAGGTCCTCGCGCTGGATGTTCTCGATCAGCGCCATGGCGGCCGCGGCCTCGTTGGGCACATCGCGCACCAGCACCGGCACCTGGTCCAGGCCCGCCAGGCGCGCCGCACGGAAGCGCCGCTCGCCGGCAATGATTTCGTACTTGCCGGCGTTCTCGCCATCGGCCAGGCGGCGCACCAGGATGGGCTGCATGATGCCCTGGGCCTTGATGCTCTCGGCCAGCTCATAGAGCGCGCCCTCGTCCATGCGCGTGCGCGGCTGGTACATGCCGGGCACCATCTCGGTCAGCGGCAAGGTGCTGGGCAGACCCGCTTCGACAGCCTGGGCCTTCTCGGTGGCTTCGCTGACCTTGGGGCCGAGCAGGGCTTCGAGGCCGCGTCCGAGGCCCTTGGGTTTTTTGGTGACCATGGTGAATTGATTGCTTATTTTTTGAGAGATTCGAGAGGGGCCGCAGCACGCACGCGGCCAGGCAGTCTGCGCCGCCGGGCAAACCGCAGGCCTATGCCCAGTACCAGGGCCGCCAATACGGCTGCCAGGAACAGCTTGCCCAGCATCACGGCCAGGGGAACTCCGGCCAGGCTTGCCACACCGGCGAGCAGTTCCAGCATCCCGCCCAGCTCGTAGCCCAGCCGCTGTGTCCAGGACTGGCGGGGCGCTGAAGAGGCGTTGGAGAACCAGGACATCATCACTGGTCGATGATCACCAGCGTGCCATGGCTGCCCGGCGCCACCGCATGGGGCACGCCCGCAGGCACGATGAAGACTTCGCCGGCCTGCACCTCTGTGACCTGGCCCTGCAGATCCAGGCGCATGCAGCCCTCGACCACGATCAGGGCCTCGTCGAAGTCGTGCGACTCGTCGGGGTAGGCGCCGTCGTCCATGCGCAGCACCTTGACGTTGGCATTGGCGGCCCGGCCGACGACGCGGGACGACCAGGCTTTGGGAAACGTGCGCGCCGTCTCCAGGAGATTGGTTTTGGACATGGCAGCAGCCGGTCAGGAAAGGGAGGGAGTCGACGGTGCCGCGGGCGCACGCAGGCCGGCCAGCAGGGCCAGGCCTTCGGACCAGTCTGCCAGGCCGGACTCGGCATTGATGTGGCCGCGTGCGCCGTAGTCGATGAAGCGTGCCCCCCAGGCACCGGCCATGGCCTCGGCGCGCTCGAAGCTGCAGTAGGGGTCGTTGCGGCTGCCCACCAGCACGGCGGGGAACGGCAGCGCCTGGCGCGCAATGGGCGACCAGCCGGGCAGGTAGCCTGCAATGTCCTCGCGCTCCACGTCGCCGGGGGCCACGAGCAGCGCCCCCTTCACGCGGTGCGTGTTGGACGAATGCGCAGCCCACCAGGCGGTGAGGATGCAGCCCAGGCTGTGCGCCACCAGCACCACGGGGCCAGGGGCGTCGATGATGCTTTCCTCCAGCCGCGCGGTCCAGTCGCCGCGCAGCGGGCGCATCCAGTCGTGCTGCTCCACGCGGTGAAAGCCGTGCAGCGCCTCCCAGCGGCTCTGCCAGTGTTCGGGGCCGGAGCTCTGCCAGCCAGGCAGCACCAGCACGGTGTCGGGGGATGGACTCATACTATGAATTTGATAGCAATCGGTGCCCTGCCCGGTCAGACCACGGCGGGCTTGCGGCCCAGGGCCTTCATGGTCTGCACGCGCTCGACCATCTCCTGGGCGAACTCGATGAAGGCCTGGCTGCCCTTGGCCAGCGGGTCGAACACCACGCCGGGCAGGCCGTAGCTCGGCGCCTCGGCCAGGCGCACATTGCGCGGGATCACGGTGTTGAACACCTTGTCGCCGAAATGGTCCTTGAGCTGCTCGCTCACCTGCTGCTGCAGGGTGATGCGCGGATCGAACATCACGCGCAGCAGGCCGATGATCTGCAGGTCGGGGTTGAGGTTGGCATGCACCTGCTTGATGGTGTTGACCAGGTCGGTCAGCCCTTCGAGCGCGAAGTACTCGCACTGCATGGGCACGATCACGCCATGGGCCGAGCACAGGCCGTTGAGGGTGAGCATGGACAGCGAAGGCGGGCAGTCGATGAGCACGAAGTCGTAGTCCGCATCGGCCGCGGCGAGCGCGGCCTTGAGGCGCTTTTCGCGGTGTTCGAGCGTCACGAGCTCCACCTCGGCACCGGCCAGTTCGCGGTTGGCGCCCAGCACATGGTAGCCACAGTTCTCGCTCAGCACGGCCGCTTCGCGCACCGAGGCGGATTCGAGCAGCACGTCGTACACCGTGAGGTCGAGCTTGCGCTTGTCCAGGTTCGAGCCCATGGTGGCATTGCCCTGCGGGTCCAGGTCGACCATGAGCACGCGCTGGCCGATCTTGGCCAGGCCTGCGGCGAGGTTGACGGTGGTGGTGGTCTTGCCGACGCCGCCCTTCTGGTTGGCAATGCAAAAGATCTGGGCCATGGGGTTGGGTGCCTCGTTTACTTCGAAATGGCCAGCTTGATGCCGAAGCCGATCAGGAACACGCCAGCGACTTTTTCGAGCACGCGGCCGATGGTGGGGTTGGCGCGCATGCGCTCCGCCAGGTGGTGGGTGAGCAGCACGGCGATGAGGCCGTAGGCAAAGGTCAAGGCCGCCACCGTGGCCGCCATGACGCCGAAGGTCAGCAGGCCCTGATGGCGCGCCGGATCGACGAACAGCGGAAAGAAGGCCATGTAGAACACGATGGCCTTGGGGTTGAGCAGCGTGATCAGGCCGGCCTGCTTGAAGTAGTGGCGCGGCTGGATGTTCAGGATGGGCTGGGCACCGGGCTTGGCCGTGAGCATCTTGAAGCCCAGCCAGGCCAGGTAGGCGGCACCGAGCCACTGCACGGCGTGGAAAGCCGCCGGGTAGGTGGACAGCAAGGCGGCCACGCCGGCCACCGCCGCCCACATCAGCACCTGGTCGCCAGCGATCACGCCCAGGGTGGCGGCCAGTCCGCCGCGGATGCCGCCCTTGCTGGTGGAGGTGATGAGCGCCAGATTGCCCGGACCGGGAATCGCCAGGAACAACACGATGGCGGCCACAAAGGCGCCGTAATCTGCAATGCCAAACATGAGAATCCCCTGGGAAGAGCCTGCCGCGAATCCAGCCGGTGAGCGGGGAAGTTTACGCGACCCACGCAGGAGGCATGGGCTTTTTTGCCGAATGCCCGGTCAGGCCGGGCGCATCCAGACGATGCAACGCTCCGCATCCAGCCCCGGCACCGCCAATGGTTCCACGTGGAACACCTGCACGCTGGTCGGCAAGGCCGCAATTTCCTCGGCCGGGTGCTTGCCCTTCATGGCCAGCCACACGCTCTGCGGACCCAGGGCCTGGTGCGACCAGGTGGTGAAATCCACCAGCGAGGCAAAGGCCCGGCTGGTCACCACGTCGAAGGGGCCTTCCAGGTTTTCGACCCGGGCGTGCACGCCGCGCAGCTTGGGCAGCTTGAGCGACACCGCCACCTGCTGGATGAAAGCCGCCTTCTTGGCCACGGTGTCCACGCAGCTCACATCGACTTCAGGACAGCAGATGGCGATCACCACACCGGGGAGACCGGCCCCGGCCCCCACATCCAGCAGGCGAGCACCCTGCCCTGCCGGCAGGTCCAGTTGGGCAAGCGCGCGGCGCAGCGGGGGAATTGCCGCCAGGCTGTCGAGCAGGTGGTGGGTCAGCATCTCCTTGGGATCGCGCACGGCCGTGAGGTTGTAGACCTTGGTCCATTTCTGGATCAGGTCCAGGTAGCACAGCAGGGCATCGGCCTGGGCATCGGTGAGCGCCACGCCCAATTGCTCCGCAGCAGAGAGCAGCGTGGGGCGGAACGCCTGCGTGGTGGCGGAGGGGGTGTTCATGGGTATCGCATTTCCATTGTTCGGTGGGCAGGGCCATGGTTTCACGTGGAACCATGGCGCGGGCGGCCTCAGGAGCCGCTGCTGTTCCAGCAGTTGGCGGGCTGCTCCCTGGTCTGTACCCAGTAACGGGTGCCCTGGCCCAGGGTGGTGTTGGTGGTGCGCAGGCCAGTGATGCTGCCGCTGTCCAGGCCATCCTTCACGTCGGCCATGCGCCAGCCGCTGCCCAGTTCCTTCTCGCAGCGGGCCGATGCCTGCGCGGCAGAGGTCAGGATGGCGCCCATCACGGGTTGGGTGGGCGCGAGTTGCCCACCCGTCCAGCCGGCGTAGCTGCCGTCGGTGCCACCCACGGGTTTGGCCGCCGAGCCCGGCTGGATGCACAGCACCGGCAGGACCACGCGGCACGAGGTATCACCCTGCTGGTGGTTGCAGGGGTGGTCGTCTTTGAGCGGCCGGTCCGTTGCGCGGGGTTCGCCCGCGCAACCCAGGCGCGCCACCTCGGCGGGCAGCTTGGCATCGTCTGCCAGCAGTGCGAAGGTCAGTCCATGGCCCATGCCGCCTGTCACTGCCGGTGCGCTGGCCTGTGCCGCTGCGGGCGCCGCCGCCTTGGCAGCCGGAGGCTTGGCCGCCGGTGCCGGGCTTTCCTTGCGTGCCTGGCCTTCGGTGCGCTTGTCCCGCTCGTGCTTCATCCACAGGGGAATGCCGAGCAACAGCAGCAGCACGGCCACCACCGCCACGGTGCGCACCATCAACAACTCGCCGCGCTGGCGATCCCTGCGGGCCGCCCGGCCCCGCCGGCCTGAGGCCGCTTCAGTGCGCGGGCGCTTCGGCATGGGCGCGGGCACCGGGGATGGAACGGAAGGCGCCCTTCTTGAGGTGCACCATGAGCAGGGAGATGGTCGCGGGCGTGATGCCCGAAATGCGCGATGCCAGGCCCAGGGTCTCGGGCCGGTGGCGGCTCAGGATCTGGCGTGCCTCGATGGACAGCGCGGCCACCTGCATGTAGTCCAGGTCCTCGGGCAGCTTGAGGTTTTCGTAGTGGGCGGCGCGCTCCACTTCGTCCTTCTGGCGATCGATGTAGCCCGAATACTTGGCCGCGATCTCCAGCTGCTCGACCACGGATTCGGCCAGATCGCCCAGGGTTTCACGTGAAACCTCGGCCGAGGCGTACTTGCCGCCATCCATGCCGACCAGGGATGCATAGGCCACGTCAGGCCGACGCAGCAGCTCGAACAGGTTGTATTCGTGCTCGATGCTCTTGCCCAGCACGCGCTCGGATTCACTCGCAGGCAGGTTGCGCGGGTTCACCCAGGTGGCCTTGAGGCGTTCTGTTTCACGTGAAACCGCATCGCGTTTGCGGCTGAAGGCATCCCAACGCGCATCGTCCACCAGGCCCATCTGGCGACCCATTTCGGTCAGGCGCAGGTCGGCGTTGTCTTCGCGCAACTGCAGGCGGAACTCGGCCCGGCTGGTGAACATGCGGTAGGGCTCGTTCACGCCCTTGGTGATCAAGTCATCCACCAGCACGCCCAGGTAGGCTTCGCCGCGCGCGGGCAGCCAGGGCGCATCGCCCCGGCACTGCAGCGCGGCATTGATGCCGGCGAACAGGCCCTGGGCCGCGGCCTCCTCGTAACCCGTCGTGCCGTTGATCTGGCCCGCGAAGAACAGGCCCTCGATCTGGCGCGTCTCGAAGCTGCTCTTGAGCGAGCGCGGGTCGAAATAGTCGTACTCGATCGCATAGCCCGGGCGCAGGATGTGCGCGTTCTCCAGCCCCGGCATGCTGCGCACCAGCTCGTACTGGATGTCGAAGGGCAGGCTGGTGCTGATGCCATTGGGGTAGAACTCGTGCGTGGTCAGCCCTTCGGGTTCCAGGAAGATCTGGTGGCTGTCCTTGTCGGCAAAGCGGTTGATCTTGTCTTCCACGCTCGGGCAGTAGCGCGGGCCCACGCCCTCGATCTTGCCCGTAAACATGGGGCTGCGGTCGAAGCCGCTGCGGATGATGTCGTGCGTGCGCTCGTTGGTGTGCGTGACCCAGCAAGGCATCTGCTGCGGGTGCATGGCCGCATTGCCCATGAAGCTGAACACCGGCACCGCCCCTTCGTTCACGCCACCGGGCATGCCATCGCCGGGCTGCTCTGTGCACTTGGAGAAGTCAATGCTGCGCCCGTCCAGGCGCGGCGGCGTGCCGGTCTTCAGGCGGCCCTGGGGCAGCTTGAGTTCCTTGAGGCGTGCCGACAGCGACACGGCCGGCGGGTCCCCTGCCCGGCCGGCGGAGTAGTTGTTCAGGCCCACGTGGATCTTGCCGTCCAGGAAGGTGCCCGCCGTCAGCACCACGGTACGCGAACGGAAGCGGATACCGACCTGGGTGACGGCACCCACCACGCGGTCGCCCTCCACCATCAGGTCGTCCACCGCCTGCTGGAACAGCCACAGGTTGGGTTGGTTCTCCAGCATGCGGCGGATGGCGGCCTTGTACAGAATGCGGTCGGCCTGGGCCCGCGTGGCGCGCACGGCCGGCCCCTTGGAGCTGTTGAGGATGCGGAACTGGATGCCGCCCTCGTCCGTGGCCAGGGCCATGGCCCCACCCAGCGCATCGACCTCCTTGACCAAGTGGCCCTTGCCGATGCCGCCGATGCTGGGGTTGCAGCTCATCTGCCCCAGCGTCTCGATGTTGTGCGTGAGCAGCAGCGTCTTGCTGCCCATGCGGGCAGCGGCCAGCGCGGCCTCGGTGCCGGCATGGCCTCCGCCGACGACGATCACATCAAATTCCTGGGGGTACAACATGGGAGCGCTCCGGGGCCTGTCGGGCCCGATAATCAAAAGTCCCGGTACGACGCCTTGGCGGCAGCCCCTGCCTGGGTGCGCCATGCATACCGGCCCCGCCCGGGCGCATGGGCGCAACCCTGCACCCTGCCCCGGCGGGCAACCCGGGATTTTCCCACTTTGCGCCCACCGTGTCTGCCCACAGCCCTCTGACCCACTTCCTTACCCGACTGGTGGGCGATCCGCCCTTACCGGTGGCGTCGTGGTGGGCCAGCGCCAGGTCGGTCCATTTGGTCAAAGGCCAACCCCTGCTGCGTGCCGGGGAAACCTGGCACCACCTGTGGTGGGTGGAGCATGGCGCCCTGCGCCTGTACCTGGTGGATCGCGAGGGGGCCGAGGCCAACAAGAACTTCTTTCTCGACGGTGCCCTGTGCTGGCCCATCACCCCCAGCCTGCGGCAGCAGCCCGCGATGTTCCACGTGGAACCATTGGAAGACAGCCGGCTATGGGCCCTGCCCTTGCCCGCCTGGGGCGCATCAGCGCCCACCGACGGCTGGGCGCCCTGGGCCGCACTCGAACACCGGGTGCTGTGCGCCCTGCTCGACGGCAAGATGCAGCGCGAGCAGGAGTTCCTGCAGTTGAGCGCGCGCGAGCGCTACACCCGGTTGCTGGCCCAACACCCCGACTGGCCGGATCGCATTGCGCTGCGGCACCTGGCGTCCTACCTCGGCATCACCGATGTCACGCTCTCCCGCCTGCGCAGCGAGATGGGACTTATCAAAGGTTAAGGCGCCAATCCGCCGCCGCAGGCACAGTGGGCGCATGCCTGCTCTCGCCATCGCACCCCATTTCCTCGCCGTCGTCTGGCTCGGTCTCATGGCCGGCTTCTTCGGCACCTACAGCGGCAATGTGAACCTGGCCATGCTGCAGATGGACGGCGCGACCTATACCACCGTGCAGTCCGCCCTCAACCGCAATGTGCGCCATGCCCTGTTCTTCGCACTGTTCTTCGGCCCGCCCTTGTGGTGCGCGCTGGCCTTGGGAATGGACTGGACCCGGCGCCGCGAGGGTTGGTGGCTGACCCTGGCCACGGTGATGCTGGCCTACGCACTGGGCATCATCGTCTTCACCCAGCAGGTCAACCTGCCGCTCAATGCCACCACCGAGGCCTGGGATCCGAGGGCGGTGCCACAGGACTGGGCGCAAGTGCGGGCGCAGTGGAATGCTGCCAACCTGTGGCGCGCCCTGCTCAGCCTCGCGGCCTTTGTGCTGGCCCTGGCCACCCTGGTGTGGCGGCTGGCGCCATCGCGCACGCCGAGATAACCCTCGCTTGCAGGAATCCTGCCCGGTGCCTGTGCTCCAATGCAGCACCATGCACAAGAACTCCCTCCTCGTCTTCGCCGGCAGCACGCGCCAGCAGTCCTTCAACCGCCGCCTGGCCCAGGCGACCGCCGCCATCGCACGCGATGCGGGGGCCGATGTCACGCTGCTGGAGCTGTCGGACTACGACATCCCCATGTACAACGCCGACCTCGAAGCCCGGGGCACGCCGGCCGACGTGGTGCGCCTCAAGCAGGTGCTGTGGGAGCACCCGGCCTGGATCATCTGCTCGCCCGAGTACAACGGCAGCTACACCGCCCTGCTCAAGAACACCATCGACTGGGCCTCGAGCCCTGTCGCCGGCAGCGCCGAATGGCAGGACGGCACCAAGCCCTTCCGCGGCAAGGTGGTCGGCATGCTCAGCGCCTCCAACGGCGGCCTGGGCGGCCTGCGCTCGCAAAGCCACCTGGCCCCGCTGCTGGTCAACCTCGAATGCTGGCTGGCTCCCAAGGCCTTTGCCCTGGGCCAGGCCAGCACGGCCTTCAACGAAACGGGCGCGCTGGTACAACCGGTGCACAACGAGCGTGTGCGCGCCGTGGTCGACCAGGTGCTCTGGGCCTCCGCCAGGTTGAATGCCTGATTTCAGCTATTGAATAGATAGCAAACCATGCAGTGCAGATCGGGCTGCGGTGCCTGCTGCACCGCCCCCTCCATCAGTTCGCCCATCCCTGGCATGCCCCAAGGCAAGCCGGCGGGCGTGCGCTGCATCCAGCTCGCAGACGATGCACGCTGCCTTATTTTTGGGCACCCCGAGCGCCCCGCTGTCTGCAGCGGCCTGCAGCCCTCGGCCGAGATGTGCGCGGGCAGCACGCACGAGGCCATGGCCTTCCTGACCCGGCTGGAAGACCTCACCCGGCCTGCGGCCTGATCAGTCCTCGTCGTCATCCTTGTCGGCTTCGGGCGGCACATCCAGCGCCACGCGCGTCTCGAACTTGGAGCAGTTCATCGCGAAGGTGCTCTTGAAGTTGCGCACGTTGTTGTTCGACGAGAACACCTCGCGCGTGAACGCGTGGTAGCGCTCCATCGATGCCGAGTTGATGATCAGCAGAAAGTCGAACTCGCCCGATACCTCGTAGCAGGCCATCACATCGTCCTGCGCCGCCATCTTGGCCTCGAAGTTGCGCAGCAGCGCATCGTTCTGCTTGTCCAGCTCCACCGACACGAAGACCGTGAGCGGCCGCCCCACCCGCTGCCGGTTCACCACCCCGACCTGCTTGAGCAGGATGCCCGCCGCGCGCAGGATGGCGATGCGCCGCTGGCAGGTTGCGGGTGAGCTGTTGACCTTGCGGGCCAGCACCCGCAGGGGCTGGGACGCATCGTCCTGCAGCAGGTTGAGGATCTGGATGTCCAGGCGGTCGAGGTTCATGGCAGGCTTCAAGGTACCAAACAATCGCGGGACAAATGCATCACATTGCTCCCGATTTTGAGACATGGCACTCATTGAACGCCGGATTGCGGTGAATTCAACCGTAAAGGCGCCGCAACAATGTGCAGGAAACCTCCTACACCCAGGAACCCCTCCGCCATGACCACCACCCCACCCGACTTCGACCAGCAGCTCGTGCGCTGGCGCCACCACCTGCACCGCCACCCCGAGACCGGCTTCAACGAGGTGGACACCGCCGACTACGTGGCCCGGCACCTGGCGGCCCTGGGCCTCGATGTGCACCGCGGCATCGGCGGCACGGGCGTGGTGGCCAGCCTCACGGTGGGCAACAGCGCGCGCAGCATCGGCCTGCGTGCCGACATGGACGCGCTGGCCATGGGCGAATCGGCCCCGGGCCGCGGACATGCCTCGCAGAACGCGGGCTGCATGCACGCCTGCGGGCACGATGGCCACATGGCCATCGTGCTGGGCGCGGCGCAATTGCTGGCCGAGCGGCGCGACTTCGACGGCACGGTGCGCTTCATCTTCCAGCCCGCCGAGGAACACGGCAAGGGGGCGGCAGCGATGATGGCCGACGGCCTGTTCCAGCGCTTCCCGGTCGACGAGATCTACGGCGCACACAACATCCCGGGCATGCCGGCCGGCCACATGGCCATCCGCAGCGGCGGCATCATGGCCAGCGAGGACAACTTCGTGATCGAGATCACCGGCCGCGGCGGCCACGCGGCGCGCCCGCACATGGCCATCGATCCGCTGGTCATCGGTGCCGAGATCGTGCTCGCGCTGCAGACCGTGGTGGCCCGCTCGGTCGACCCGAGCCAGCCCGCCGTGGTCTCCTGCACCGAATTCACCACCGACGGCATCCGCAATGCCCTGCCCACCCATGTCACGATCAAGGGCGATACGCGCAGCTACTCGCCCGACGTCCAGGCCCTGCTCGCAAAGCGCATGCGCGAGCTCTGCGAAGGCATCTGCGCCGCCCATGGCGCCAGCTGCCGCTTTACCTACACCCACGAGTTCGCCCCCACCGTGAACTGGCCGGCCTGCGTGGAGGTGGCGGTGACCGCGGCACAGGCCGTGATCGGCGCCGAGCGGCTGGACACGAACGTCACGCCCATGATGATCTCCGAGGACTTCGGCGCCTTCCTGCAGGTGGTCCCTGGCGCCTTCATGTTCATCGGCAACGGCGAGGCAGGCACGCCCGGCGGCGTGCCGCTGCACAACGCCGCCTACGACTTCAACGACGCTGTGCTGCCCGTGGGCGCGCGCTACTTCGCCGAGCTCGCGCGCCTGCGCCTGCCTGTCAACAACGCCTGAGCCCGGAAAACCACCCATGCTGTTCACCAACCCTGCGGCCACACGCCGCCCCTACGATCCCGCCCTGCAGCAGGTGATGAACCTCGCCACCGCCCGCGAAAGCCGCCAGTGGCTGGCCGGCTGGAACCAGCTGCGCCGCGGCAGCACACCGCTGCACGCCCTGCCCCACCTGGCACGCCAGCTCGGCCTGGGCGGGCTGTACCTCAAGGACGAGTCCACGCGCTCGCCCCTGGCCAGCTTCAAGGTGCTGGGCGCGCCCGTGGCCCTGCTGCGCCTGGTGCTGCGCCAATGGCCCGAGGCAGGATGGGCCCCGGCCGACCTGCTCGCGGGCCGGCATGCCGATGCACTGGCCGGCTTCACCGCCATCAGCGCCACCGATGGCAACCACGGCCGCGCACTGGCCGCCGCCGCGCAGAGCATGGGCTGCCGCTGCGTCATCGTGCTGCATGCCCATGTCAGCGCCGAGCGCGAGCAGCCCATCCGCGACCTGGGCGCCGAGGTCGTGCGCATCACCGGCACCTACGACGACTCCGTGCAGGAGGCCGAGCGCCTGGCCCGCGCCCATGGCTGGTGGGTGGTCTCCGACACCTCGTACGAGGGCTACGAGGACATTCCGCGCGACGTCATGCAGGGCTACGGCATCCTGGTCGACGAACTGCTGGAACAGATGCCCGGCAATCCCTGCCCCTTCACCCACGTCATGCTCCAGGGCGGTGTGGGCGGCCTGGCTGCCGGTGTCGTGGCGCCCCTGTGGGAGCGCTACGGCGCGCAGCGCCCCACCTTCATCGCAGTGGAACCCGAGCAGGCCGACTGCCTGCTGCAAAGCGCCATCGCCGGCCGCGCGAGCCGCGCCACGGGCAGTGTGGATTCGGTGATGGCAGGCCTGGCCTGCGGCGAGACCTCGCCCCTGGCCTGGCGATTCCTGCAGCCTGCCGTGGACCATTTCATGACCGTGGGCGACGCCCAGGCCGAAGCGGCCATGCGCACCCTGGCCGGCGGTGCGGCGGGCGATGTGCCCGTGCTCAGCGGCGAATCGGGCGCCGCGGGCCTGGCCGGGCTGGCCGCCCTCATGGCCGACCCGGTGCAGGCCGCCCAGGCCGGCCTGGGTGCAGACTCGCGTGTGCTGCTCATCAGCACCGAAGGCGCCACCGCCCCGGGCGTCTACGAAGCCATCACCGGCCGCAGCCCGGCCAGCGTGCTGCAGGCCCAGGCTGAATGGATGGCACGCCCATTGCACACGTGACAATCCACCCGTGACCCCAGGAACCCCGATGAACGACACCGCCCCTCTCGACTTCGATTCGCCCTCCGTGCGCCAGTTGCGCGAAGACCTTGCCCTGGCCCTGCGCGCCGCCGCCCACCATGGCCTGTCCGAAGGCGTGTGCAACCATTTCAGCGTGGAGCTGCCCGACCGCTCCGGCCGCTTCCTGCTCAACCCCCGCGGCCTGATGTGGAGCGAGGTGCAGGCCGAGGACATCGTGCTCATCGACGAACAGGGCCAGCGCCTGGCCGGCCGCCACGCGGTGGAACCCACGGCCATGTTCATCCATGCCGCCATCCACCGCCTGTGCCAGAAGGCCTGCGTGCTGCACACCCACATGCCCTACGCCACGGCGCTCACGCTGACCACCGACCGCGCGCTCGACACCACGCTCTCGCAGAATGCCATGCGCTTCCATGGCCGCACGGCCGTGGACCCGAACTACAACGGCTTCGCGCTCGACGTGCGCGAGGGCGAGCGCATCGCGGGCGTGCTGCGCACGGCGGACATCGGCTTCCTGGGCAACCACGGCGTGGTCGTCTGCGGCGACCGCATCGACTACGCCTACGACGACCTCTACTACCTGGAGCGCGCCTGCATGGCCCAGGTGCTCGCCCAGTCCACCGGCCGCCCCTTGGCGCCGGCCAGTGCCGCGCTCGCCCAGCACGTGAGCGAGCAGTCCATGGGTGAGCGCCTGCAATCCGAGTTGTTCTTCGAAGCACTGCGCCGCACGCTCTGATTTTTTTGCGGCCAGCCTGTCACACGGCGGACCCCTGGCGCGTCTGGTAGGTACCAGACTATGCTTGGAGCCCTGCAATGACCACCCTCCCGCCCACCACTTCGGTCGACGACACCTTTGCCGCCCTGCGCCCGCGCCTGTTCGGCATCGCCTACCGCATGCTGGGTGTGCGCGCCGACGCCGAGGACGTGGTGCAGGACGCCTGGCTGCGCTGGAGCGGCACGGACACGGCGGCCCTGCAATCGGCCGAGGCCTGGCTGGTCACGGTGACCACGCGCCTGGCCATCGACCGGCTGCGCGCCGCCAAGGCCGAGCGCGAGGCCTATGTCGGCTGGTGGCTGCCCGAGCCGCTGGTGGAGCCGCTTGACGAACGCACGCCCGAAGCCGCCGCCGAACTGGCCGGCGAGCTCTCGGTCGCCTTCCTCTACGTGCTCGAACGCCTGGGCCCCGAGGAACGCGCCGCCTTCCTGCTGCGCCAGGTCTTCGACTACGACTACCCCGAGATCGCCGCCCAGCTGGGCAAGAGCGAGGCCAGCTGCCGCCAGATGGTGCACCGCGCCAGCGAGCGCGTGCAGCAGGCGCGCACCCGCTTCGAGGTGCCGCGCAAGGTGCACCACCAGCTGCTCGAACGCTTCATCGCGGCCGCCCACAGCGGCCAGCGCAATGCCATCGAATCCCTGCTGTCCGAAGACGCCCTGCTGATCGGTGACGGGGGCGGCAAGGTGCAGTCCTTCCCGCACCCGCTGGTGGGCGCCTTCCGCATCGCCAACCTGTTCTGGGCGCAGTGGCGGCGCATGGCCGAGCAGGTGGTCTACCGCACCGTGCTCATCAATGGCGAGCCGGGCCTGCTGCGCTACATCAACGGCCGGCTCGAATCGGCCCAGGCCATCGTCACCGATGGCGAGCGCATCGTCGCCATCTATGCGATCCGCAACCCGGACAAGCTGCAGGGCATCCCGCTCACGCTGGATTGAAGAATTTTTGGGCGCGGCTGTCACAACGGCACAGGCCCGCGCGTCTTGAAGGGTATGGAAGGCAACGAAAGGCTCGGCGCCTTCCAGGTTTCAACCCTTCATCACCACCCAACGGAGTTTTCACCATGTCCCAGCACACCGCCCGCCTGCCCTACCACCAGCTCGCCAACAAGGCCTTCATGGGCCTCGTCAACCTGTCCGAAACCATCAAGAAGGGCAGCATCGGCGCCCGCCTGGCCGAACTCGTGTTCCTGCGCGTCTCGCAGATCAACGGCTGCGCCTACTGCATGGACATGCACTGGACCTACCTCGTCAAGGACGGCATGGAGCCGCGCCACCTCAACGCCGTGGCCGGCTGGCGCGAAGCCCCCTTCTTCAGCGAACGCGAGCGTGCCGCCTTCCGCTGGGCCGAGATCATCACCGCCACGCCGCACAGCGACGCCAGCGACGAGGAATTCGCCCTGCTCAAGGCCCAGTTCAACGACACCGAGATCGCCGAACTCGGCTTTGCCATCGGCGTCATCAACGCCTGGAACCTGATCAACGCCGGCATGCGCAGCCCCATCCCGCAGGGGACCTGAGCCGGCCATCTGGGCCATTTACTGCGCTACGCAACGCATGCAACTGGCGCGGCCAATGCCAGTGCTCCCGCGCAAGGGCCGCCCCGCCGCGCTGGGAGCGTCCCCCTCCCGACCCGCGCAGCGGGTCGAGAGAGGGGTGAAGGCGCGAAGCGACTCAGGGGGTGCTTCACTACGGAATACCGTATTTGTTGGGGTAGCGGATGTTCTCGCGCATGTGCGCACTCATCGGGATGCGCAGCGTGGCCGTGTCGAACCACTGGCGGTACAGCGCCGCCAGCTCGCCTGAATGCATCAGCCCCAGCACCGTGCGGTCCACCACCTCGCGCAACGGCACGTCGTCCTTGGGCAGCATGAAGGCATAGGGCTCCACCGTGAGGTGGCGGCCCGTCACATGCAGCTCCCCGCGCAGCGGCGAGGATGCGATGAGGCCGTAGAGCAGCACATCGTCCTGCGCGAATGCATCGACCTCGCCCTGCTCCACCAGGCGCACGCCCTCAGCGTCGGTGGCCACCACGGTCACGGCGATCTCCTGCTCGCGTTCAACGCGCTGCAGCGTCTCCTGCGCCGTCGTGCCCTTGCTCACCGCAATGCGCCGGCGCCACAGGCTGGGTACGCCGTCGAGCTGCACCGACTGGCGCGCGAGAAAGCGCACGCCGGTGGTGAACAGCGTGTGCGAGAAATCCACCGCCTTCTGCCGGCCCACCGTGTTGGTGTTGCCCCCGCACTCGATATCGATGCTGCCGGCCTGCAGCAGCGGGATGCGCTGCGCCGCCTCCAGCGGGCGGAACGCCACGCGCAGGTCCGGCCGGCCCAGCTGATTGCGCAGGGCCTCCACCACCTTCATGCACACCGCGATCGAATAGCCCACGGTGTTGCCCGCCGCATCGCGGAAGGCAAAGGTGCCCGGCGTGGGGATGTAGCCCACCTGCACCGTGCCGCTGCGCGCGATGCGGGCCAGCGCGCCGCCCGTCGTGCCCTGCGCCTGGCACAACGGCCCCAACAAGGCCAGCGCGACCAGGAGCGGCAGGGACTTTGCGAGAACGCGTGCATGCATGGTGGGCTCCTCGTGCGGCCTAGCCCAGGCCCGGCGGCACGGCCAGGTACCAGCGCGTCGCGCGCTCGAAGGCCTGGCCCACACGCAGGGCCGTGGTCTCGTCGAACGGCCGCGCAATGAACTGCAGCGACACCGGCATGCCGGCCCGCGTGAAGCCCGCCGGCACCGCTACCGAGCACAGGTCCAGCAGGTTCACGAAGCGGCCCAGGCGCGACAGCGGCGTGGCCAGCTCGTCCACCTCGGTGAGCGGGATCGCGGCGATGGCATTGGTCGGAAAGGCGCACACGTCCACCCCGTCCATGGCGGCCAGCATCTCGGCCTTGGCCTGCTCGCGCAGCCTGAGCAGCTGCAGGTACTGCGCCGCCCCGATGTCGCGCCCCAGCAGGATGCGCCGGCGCACATGCGGGTCGAACTCCAGCCCCTCCTGCTCGAACAGGGCACCCAGGTTCGCATAGCCCTCGGCGCTCATCAGGCTGCCGGCCACGCGCATGGATTCGGCCAGGCTCTGCGGCAGCGCGCGCTCCACGCGCTGCAGGCCCAGGCCTTCGAGCACGCGCACGGCCTCGTCGCAGGCGGCCAGCACCTCGGGGGCCACGTCCGCGCGCTCGGCCTCGGGCAGCACCCACATGCGCATGCCGGCCACGCCGCGCGCCGCATCGAGCTGCGGCAGTACCGCGCGTGCGGGCACCGGCAGCGAGACGGCATCGCGCGGGTCGGGGCCCGAGAGCACGTCGAGCAAAATGGCGCTGTCGCGCACCGTGCGCGTGAGCGGGCCCACCGTGTCGTGCGTGGGGCACAGCTCGATGAGCCCGTGGCGGCTGACCAGCCCGCGCGTGGTCTTGAGGCCCACCACCCCGCACAGACCCGCCGGGATGCGCACCGAGCCCCCCGTGTCCGTGCCGATGCTGGCCGTGCACAGGCCGGCCGCCAGCGCCACAGCCGAACCGCTGCTGCTGCCCCCCGGCGTGCGGTGGGTGCGCAGGTCCCAGGGGTTCCAGGGCGTGCCCATCACGGCATTCGTGCCCCAGCCGCCAAAGGCGAACTCCACCGTGTGCGTCTTGCCGATCACCACGGCGCCGGCTGCACGCAGCCGCTCCACCACGGTCGCGCTGACCACCGAGGTGCGCGGCGGCCGCGCCTTCGATCCCGCCGCGATGGGCTTGCCCGCCACCTCGAACAAGTCCTTCACCGCCACCGTCACGCCGTGCAGCGGCCCCAGGCGGATGCCGGCGCGTGCCATCTGGTCCAGGCCACGCGCCGCGGCGCGGGCCTCGTCGGCATAGACCTCGGTGAAGGCATGCAGCTGCTTGCCGTGGCGCGCGATGCGCGCGAGCTGCGCCTCCAGCAGCGCCTCGCTCGTCAGCTCTCCGTGCTGGATGGCCTGGGCCAGCTGCTCCAGCGGTGCATAGGTCAGGGAGGTCATGGAATCCTTGGTCGTCGTGGTCATGCCGCACCCACCGTGCGGCGTCCCTGGGCCAGGCGGCGTTCCAGCAGCCGCGAGCACATCGACAGGGGAAAGGCGATGGCGAAGTACAGCAAGCCCACCAGCAGGAAGATGTGCAGCGGCAGGAAGTACTCGCTGGACATGGCGCGCGCTGCCAGCATCAACTCGTTGGTGGCGATCAGCGCGCACAGCGAGCTGTCCTTGAGCAGCGCCACATAGCTCGACAGCAGCGGCGGCAGCATCACGCGCAGGGCCTGCGGCAGCGTCACGCAGAGGAACACCTGGCGCGGCGTAAGGCCCGCGGCCAGCCCCGCCTCGCGCTGCCCGCCATGCACCGACTGCAGCCCGCCGCGCAGGATCTCGGCCACATAGGCCGCACCGTGCACCCCCAGGCCGATGGCCCCGGCCCAGTAGCCCGACAGCGTGATGCCCACCGAAGGCAGCGCGAAGTAGACCGCCAGCAGCAGGGCCAGCAGCGGCACCGCGCGCAGCAGCTGGATGAAGCCGTTGGCGGCATGGCGCAGCACACCCACGCCGCTGCGCAGCATCCACACCAGCACGGCGCCCAGCACCAGCGCGATGGCAAAGCCGATGGCCGAGAGCTCGGCCGTCACCCGGGCCGCCTGCAGCAGGCGCGGTCCCCACTCGCCCAGGTACTCGGCATAGATCGCGAAAAAGGCATTCATCGCACACCCCCTGCGGTGCGGCGTTCCAGCCGCGCAAAGGCCCAGCTGATGGGCAGCACCATGGCCGCGTAGAGCAGCATGGCCGTCAGGTAGATCAGCGGCGTCTCGAAGGTCGAGGTGACCAGGTTGCGCGCGTAGAACATCACCTCCGGTGCCGCGATGGCCGAGGCGATGGACGTGTCCTTGACGAGCTGGCTCGCATAGTTGCCCAGCGAGGGCAAGGTCACGCGCAGCATTTGCGGCAGCAGCACCGAACGCAGTGCCTGCGCGGGCGTCAGGCCCACGGCCAGGGCCGCCTCGCGCTGGCCCGCATGCAGGCAGCGCAGGCCGGCCGCGAACACATCGCAGAGCACGGCCGCGCCCACCAGGCCCAGGCCCAGCACGGCGGCCGTGAGCGGCGACAGCCGCACGCCCACCGAGGCCAGGCCGAAGTACAGCACGAACAGGTGCGCCAGCGCCGGCACGTTGCGCATCCATTCCACATAGGCCGCGATGGCGGCGCGCGGCAACGGATTGCGCACGAAGACCACCACCAGCGCCAGCAACAGGCCCAGGCCGGCCGCAAGCAGGCCCGCGCCCAGGGCCACCTGCGCGGCCGTGAGCGCGCCGCGCGCCAGCGTGGCCACGATCAGGGTCAGGGTGTCGATGCCCGGCATGCTCATGCCCCCACCTGGCCGAGGAAGCTGCGCGTGCGCTCCATGCGGGGCTGGTTGATCACCTGCGCGGCGGGGCCCTCTTCCACGATGTGGCCGCCATCCATGAAGATCACGCGGTCCGCCACATCGCGCGCAAAGCGGATCTCGTGCGTCACCAGGATCATCGAGCGCCCCTCCTCGGCCAGCTCGCGGATCACACCCAGCACCTCGCCCACCAGCTCGGGGTCGAGCGCCGAGGTGGGCTCGTCGAACAGGATGAGCTGGGGCTTCTGTGCCAGCGTGCGCGCAATCGCCACGCGCTGCTGCTGCCCGCCCGAGAGCTGCTCGGGGTAGGCATCGGCCTTGTGGCGCAGGTGCACCTTCTCCAGCATCTCCTCGGCCAGCGCATGGGCCTCGTCGCGCCGCATGCCTGCCGCCTTGATGGAGGCCAGCGCCACGTTCTCGCTCACCGTGAGGTGCGGCCACAGGTAGAACAGCTGGAACACCATGCCGATCTCGCGGCGCTGCGGCGCCATCTCGGTGTCGCTCATCAGGCGCCAGCCGCCCTTGCGATCGGGCCGCTGGCCGATGCGCTCGGTGCCGAGCAGCACCTCGCCGGCCTGGGGCTTTTCCAGGAAGTTCAGGCAGCGCAGGCAGGTGGACTTGCCCGAGCCGCTGGGCCCGATCAGCGACAGCGTCTCGCCTTTCTTCAGGTCGAAGGAAATGCCCTTGAGCACCTCGGCCGGGCCGTAGCTTTTCTTGAGGCCGCTCACGCGCAGCAGGGGGGGTTGGTCGTCGTTCACAGCATGGTTCTCCAGACAAGACAACGGGTGCCGCGGCACGGTCCTTGCAGCCGTTCGCCCTCGTTACCCAGTGCCTCCATGCTAGGAAGGGTGCCCCTCTGTTCATTGCAGGCGGTCGCCGCTATATTGAACGTATGCGACATGCAGGGAAAACCCCATGCCACCACCCAAACACCGAGCCGACCTCAATCCTGCCAAGATTGGTGCGCAACCGCACCAGGCCAGTGCACAGAACACAGGCGACATTGGTGCATTGATCGGCAAGCTTGATGCAGCCAAGGCAGTGGCCGCACCCAAGCGCAGGCCCTCGGGCACGGCCACGGAACTGCGCGTGGGCATCCTGCTGTGGCCGCAGTTCCCCCTGCTCTCGCTGGCCGGCCTGTGCGACGGCCTGCGCCACGCCGCCGACGTGGGCGACCAGAGCCGCCAGATCCGCTGTTCGTGGACCATCCTCGGGGTACCCGGCCAGTCGGTGCAGGCCAGCTGCGGCGTGCCCGTGGCGGTGCAGGACTCGCTCTCGTCCGAGAACGACTACGACTACATCGCCGTCATCGGCGGGCTGCTGCCCGCCATCCCCACGGTGCACCCGCGCTACACCGCCTTCCTGCGCGAAGCGGCATCGCAGGGCAAGCCGCTGATCGGCATCTGCACGGGCACGTTCGCACTCGCGCACGCGGGCCTCATGGCCGGGCGCCGCGCCTGTGTGCACCCCTACCATGTGGAGGACTGGAAGACCGCCTTCCCCGCGCTCGACTACAGCACCGACTGCCACTACGTGTTTGACGGCGACCGCATCAGCTGCGCGGGCGGCATCTCCATCGTGGAGCTCACGGCCGAGCTGGTGCGCCTGCACTGCGGCCCCGACCGTGCGGCCAAGGTCATCCACCAGATGACGGTGAACCCCGCCGCACGCAGCACCCATGTGGCGCGCCGCCACGCGCTGGGCTACGGCACGGCCGACCACGACAAGCTGCGCCAGGCCATCGTGCTGATGGAAAAGAACATCGGCACGCCGCTGGAGATCGCGGTCATCGCGCGCCTCGTGGATTCGAGCAGCCGCCAGCTCGAACGCGTCTTCCTCGCCGAGACGCGCACCACCCCGTCCGAGTACTACCGCAACGCGCGCCTCAAATACGCACGCTGGATGCTCACCAGCACCGAGCTGCCCATCATCACCATCGCCTACGAGTGCGGCTTCTCCGATGCCTCGCACTTCATCCGGCATTTCCAGCAGCTGTACGGCATGCCGCCAGGGCGCATGCGCAAGGCATTGCAGGCCGGCACCGTGGAGGCCTGAGGCAAGCCAGCAAGAAAGCCGCATGCGTGCCCACGGGGCATGCATGCGGCTCGCCAGGAGTCAGAAAGTCACTTGCAGGACGGCAGCTTCCAGTCCGCCGCGCGGTCCACGCCGGCCCGGGCGTTCTGGCCCACGGGGACGTACCAGACATCCTGCACCAGGCCATAGGCCTTGCCGATCTTGCGCAGGTCGCAGCTCTGCCAAAGCTTGGCGATCTCGGTGTTCACCGCCTTGAGCAATTCGGGGTTGTCCTTGTTCAGGCCGAACACCACCTGGCCCAGGCCCGTGAGCAGCGGGTAGTCGGGCGAGGCATCGGTGAAGGCATTGAACTTGATCTTCCACTGCGGGTTCTGCGAGATCGCGTACTGCATCACCGGCGGGTCGCCGATCACCGCGTCGATGCGCCCGGCCAGCAGGTCGCGCACGGCCGCGTCCGAGGTGTCGTACAGCGCCAGCTGCAGGCCGTTGATCTTGCGCAGCTCCGGGATGAACGAGAAGCCCGTGATGGTGCCGACCTTCTTGCCCTCCAGGTCCCGGAGCTTGCTCCAGTCGGTCTTGTCGGACTGCGTGATGCCGTTCTTGAAATAGTGGATGGGATCGCTCAGCGCCATGATCTTGGAGCGCTGCTCCGTCCAGCCCATGGTGCCGGCCATCACGTCCACGCGCTTGG
The DNA here is from genome assembly GCF_058783375.1 of Acidovorax sp. FW305-C-20-28. Classification (NCBI taxonomy): domain Bacteria; kingdom Pseudomonadati; phylum Pseudomonadota; class Betaproteobacteria; order Burkholderiales; family Comamonadaceae; genus Acidovorax; species Acidovorax sp. FW305-C-20-28. Next base: position 198,173 of record NZ_JBYSYM010000001.1, read on the forward strand.
ATTGCACCGAGGCGATGGTGCCCGACCACTCCATCAGCGCGGGCTTGACCTTGAGCTTGAGCGACTCGGCGGCGCGCTGCAGGATCTCGCCGTCGTAGCCCACCATCCTGCCGTCCTGGTAGCCGGTACCGGGCATGTCGCCCGAGAACGCGATGGTGAAGGCGCCCTTGTCCACGGTCTCCAGGGCATGGGCGGACAGGCCCAGGGACAAGAGGCCGGTGGCGGCCGCGAACGAGGCCAGCAGCCTCCCGATTTTTGAAGTGGGCGTGGTGATGAACATGGTGGTGATCTCCAGAAGTCCGGGGGTTGTTTCCTCCCATCGGGCGATGGGGTGAATCGACTGTAGGGACGCCCGCCACGCCGCGATTGGAGGCGCGCACGGCGAAATGGAATGCCCGCGACATTGCGGGAAAACACCGCTGCAGCCGCCTCGCCCGCCCATCCGTATACTTTTTGCCATGGACACCACCCTGCGCATTTCCACCGACCCGGCCGCGCTCGACGTGGCACTCATCCACCGTTTTCTGTCCGAGCAGTCCACCTGGGCCCGGGGCATTCCGCTGGCCACGGTGCAGCGCGCGCTGGCGCATTCGCTGTGCTTTGGCGGCTTCGTGGACGGTGCCCAGGTGGCCTTTGCGCGCGTGATTTCCGACCGCGCCACCTTCGCCAACCTGGTGGATGTGTTCGTGCTGCCGGCGTTCCGCGGCCGGGGCTACAGCAGGCAGCTGGTACAGGCCGTCATGGACCACCCCGACCTCCAGGGCCTGCGCCGCTTCACCCTGGCCACCAGCAACGCCCATGGCCTGTATGCCAGCTTCGGCTTCACCGCGCCGCTGCGCCCCCAGTCGCTGATGGAGCGCTACTTTCCCGCCCTCTACGAGACCGGTGCTGCGGCGCCCTGACTTTCTGCGGCTTGTGTAGCCTGCCTGACAGCGCCCGTGCGCGCAGCGCCCTACAGTGGCTTTCCCTCACAAGACATTCCAGGAGACACGCCCCATGATCGCCATCCCCTCCCTGCAAGAGAGCGTCAGCCCCGAAGAATGGCAGCTGCGCTGCGACCTGGCCGCCTGCTACCGCCTGGTGGCGCTGTACGGCTGGAGCGACCTGGTGTTCACCCATATCAGCGCCAAGCTGCCCGAATCGGTGTCGGGCCCCGAGCACCAGTTCCTCATCAACCCCTATGGCCTGATGTTCGACGAGATCACCGCGTCGAGCCTGATCAAGGTGGACATGCAGTGCAACAAGCTGCACGACTCGCCCTTCCCCGTGAACCCGGCCGGCTTCGTGATCCACAGCGCCGTGCACGAGGCCCGGCCTGATGCGCAGTGCGTGCTGCACACCCACACCCGCGCAGGGGTCGCCGTGAGCGCGCAGAAATGCGGCGTGCTGCCCATCAGCCAGCAGAGCACCTTCGTGCTGGCCTCGCTGGCCTACCATGGTTACGAGGGCGTGGCCTTCCGCGACGAGGAAAAGCCGCGCCTGCAGGCCGACCTGGGCGAGGCCAACTTCCTCATGCTGCGCAACCACGGCCTGCTCACCGTGGGCAAGTCGATCGCCGATGCCTTCCTGTCGATGTACACCTTCGAGAACACCTGCCGCATCCAGATCGACGCCCAGGCCGGCGGCGAAGTCACCTCGGTGGACCCGCAGATCGTGAGCGGCGTGGCCCAGGCCATGCGCGTGCAGACCGGCGGGCTGGGCGGTGCCTTTGTCTGGCCGTCGCTGCTGCGCAAGGCGCAGCGCGATGCACCTGGTTACGACACCTGACACGGGCCCTGCGGTGCTTTACCGCCCGCGTCATGCAAAAGGCGGGCGCAACGCATAGGATAGTGGGCTCCTGCCATTTTCACCAGAGGACCCAAAAATGAAGCTCTACTACTCTCCTGGCGCCTGCTCCCTGTCCCCGCACATCGCCCTGCACGAAGCAGGCCTGGCCTACACGCCCGTGCTGGCCAGCACCAAGAGCCACAAGCTGCAGGATGGCACGGACTACTACACCATCAACCCGCTGGGCTACGTGCCCATGCTGGAGCTGGACGATGGCACGCGCCTGCGCGAAGGCCCGGCCATCGTGCAGTACATCGCCGACCAGGTGCCGCTCAAGATGCTGGCCCCGCAGAATGGCTCGCTGCAGCGCTACCGCCTGCAGGAATGGCTGACCTTCATCGGCACCGAGGTCCACAAGGGCTTCAGCCCCCTGTTCAACCCCGCCACGCCCGAGGAATACAAGACCATGGCGCGCGAGAAGCTGCTGCAGCGCCTGCAGTGGGTGGACGGCCAGCTCGCGGACAAGCAGTACCTGATGGGCGAGCAGTTCACCGTGGCCGACGGCTACCTGTTCACCGTGACCAACTGGGCCAAGCCCACCAACGTGGACATCTCCGCCCTGGCGAACCTGGCGGCCTACCGCGAGCGCGTGGGCGCCCGCCCCGCCGTGCAGGAAGCCATGAAGGCCGAAGGCCTGCTGAAGTAAGCCAGCCAACCCCGGAGGGGCTCAGCGCCCCTTCCAGGGCACCAGGTGTTGCTCCAGCCAGCGCATCCACCAGTCGAAGCCCCAGGCCACCAGGCCGATGGCCAGGATGCCCATCACCACCACATCGGTGCGCAGGAAGTTGGAGGCATTGAGCACCATCTGCCCCAGCCCGACGGTCGCCGCCACCATCTCGGCAGCCACCAGCGTGGTCCAGCCAAAGCCGATGGCGATGCGCAGGCCCACCAGGATCTCGGGCAGCGCGGCCGGCACGATCACGTGCCGCACCAGTTGCCAGCGGCTGGCGCCCAGCGACAGCGCCGCATTGATCTGCTCCACACTGGCGCTGCGCACGCCGGCCTTGGCGGCCAGCGCGATGGGCGCAAAACACGCCAGGTAAATCAACAGGATCTTGGACGCCTCGTCGATGCCCAGCCAGATCACGATCAGCGGCAAATAGGCCAGCGGCGGCAGCGGCCGGTAGAACTCGATGGGCGGATCGAACACCCCGCGCGCCACGCGGCTCACGCCCATGGCAATGCCCACCGGCACGGCCGTCACCACCGCCAGCGCAAATGCGCCGAACACGCGGATCGCGCTCCACTGCAGGTGTTTCCACAAGGGCTCGCCGCCCTGGATGTTGCCGCGCCAGGCATCGCCGAAGGCGCGCAGCACGGCCTCGGGCGCGGGCAGGAACAGCGGCGGCACCCAGCCGCGCTGCGTGGCCAGCCACCACAGCGCCACCAACGCGGCCACGGTGGCGGCACTGATGGCGCGGCTGGGCCCGCTGCCGGGCAGGCGGAAGGGGGCCACGGCGCGCGGCAAGGCCGCTTGCGCGGGCACGGCGGCCCCGGGTGCATCGCGGCCGATACCGGGGATCACCAGGATCTGGCTCATCGCATCAGGCACCGGCTGTCTCCCCCTGGGCCACGCTGGGTGCGATCCAGTCCAGCACGCGCTCGCGCCAGGCGATGAACTGCGCGTCCGACTTCACCGCGCGTGCTGCCCGGCCCGCCAGGTGCTCGCGGTTGAAGTCCAGCGCATGCTGCTGCGCGATGCGGCCCGGCCGCGGCGTCATCACGATAAGGCGCGAGGCCAGGAACAGCGCTTCCTCCACGTCGTGGGTGATGAAGAAAATGGTCTTGCCCGTGCGCTGCCACAGCTGCAGCACCAGCTCCTGCAGCGACTCGCGTGTGAAGGCGTCGAGCGCACCCAGCGGCTCGTCCATGAGCAGCACCTCGGGGTCGCTGGCCAGCGCGCGCGCAATGCCCACGCGCTGCTGCATGCCGCCCGAGAGCTGCCACACGGGCGCCCTGGCAAAGGCCTCCAGCCCCACCAGGGCCAGCTGCTCGGTGGCCAGGCGGCGCCGCTCCTCGCGCGGCACGCCGCGCAGGCGCAGGCCCAGGGCCACGTTGTCGACCACGTCGAGCCAGGGCATGAGCGCATGCTTCTGGAACACCACGCCGCGCTCCGCACCGGGCCCGGCCACCTCGCGCCCATTCAGCGTGATGCGGCCCGAGGAGGCCTCGGTGAAGCCCGCAATGCAGTTGAGCAGCGTGGTCTTGCCGCAGCCCGAGGCACCGAGCGCCACCACGAGCTCGCCGCGCGCGATGTCGAGGTCCACGTCCTGCAGCGCCAGCACGGGCGATGCACCGGCGTAGCGCACATTCAGGCCGCGTATGCGCAGGCCCTCGGCGTTGTCGTCGTCACTTGGCACGCCGGACCCAGGCCGGGTTCACGCCCACGGCGTAGTCGGGCAGCACGTTCTGGATGGTGCCCTGCTCCTTGAGGAAGGCCGCCGTGGCCGCCAGCGACTTCGCCACGCCCGAATCCTTGCCGCCGCCCAGCCATTGGTTCGATGCCTGCTCGGTGGGCGGCACGAAGGCATACAGCGCCAGGCTTGCGGGCACGGTGGACGCTTCGGCCCCGCTCCACTTGGCCAGGGACTTGACCTCGGCCGAATCGGCGCTCCACGCGGCCTTGTTGCCGGTGTAGGCCTTGTCGGCATCGGCCAGCACCTGCACGAACTGCGCGAGGAAGGCGTCGTGCTCCTTGGCGAAGGACTTGCTCACCGCCAAGCCATCGAAGGTCGCCTTGCCCGTCTTGGCCGCGATCTGGCCCGAGGTCACGATGACCTTGCCGCCGGCCTTGGCCTTGGCGAGGACCGGGTCCCAGACAAAGGTGGCGTCGATGTCGCCGCGCTCCCAGGCCGCCAGGATTTCGGGCGGGCGCAGGTTCAGGATCTGCACGCTCTTGGGGTCCACACCCGCGTCCTGCAGCGCCACCAGCGCATGAAAGTGCGTGGTGGACACATAGGGCAGGCCGACCTTCTTGCCCTTGAGGTCGGCCAGGCTGTTCACGCCCGCGCCGTTGCGCGCCACCAGGGCCTCGGCATCGTTGATGTTGTCCAGCACCCAGAACACCTCGACGGGCACGCCCTGCGAAATCGCCGAGGCAATGGGCGAGGACCCCGCCTCGCCGATGTGGATGGCGCCCGAGGCCAGCGCGCGCACCACCTCGGCGCCGCTGCCCAGCTTGCGGTAGGTGACCTTGTAGCCCGTGCGCTTCTCGACCTCGCGCGTTTCCTGCGCATGGCGCCAGGGCACGACCATGTCCTGGTAGCCGATCACCACTTCGCGCGTCTGCGCCAGGGCACTGAAGCCCAGGGCCATGCCCACGGCCAGGGCCGCGGCCTGGATGCTGGTTCTGCGTGTTGCTGCCATCGGGACGAATTCCTTTTTCTCTCTCGGGTCTGTCGACGCCAGCCCGAAACGGTCCGGCAGGAAAGAAAAATTCTAGGCAGCAGGGCCCTCGCGGCCTTGCACTGCTTTCGCGCTTGGATATGCGAAAAGCGTCTATGCAGCAACCAATGGCTTCTGCCGCGATGCCACCGCTGCGCCCACCCACAGCGCGCAGGCTGAGAACACCAGCCCGCGCGCCAGGCCGCCGGGGCCATCGGCGATCCAGCCCACCACCGTGGGCCCGACGATCTGCCCCCCCGCGAAGACGATGGTGAAGGCGCTGATGCCGCTGGCCCACAGCGCCTGCGGCAGGTTGTGGCGCACCAGCGCCGTGGTGGATGCCACCACCGACAGGAACACCGCCCCGAACAGCAGGCCCGAGGCCAGCACCACCGGCCAGGCCGAGGTCAGCGCGGGCAGCACCGTGGCCACGCCCAGCAGGCCGTTGAGCAGGGCCAGCGCCTGCCCGCCGCAGCTGCGGTCGAGCAGGCCCGCCCAGATGCGCGAGGACAGCACCACGGCCAACCCCAGCAGCGCATAGAACCAGGTCACGGCCGTGCCGCTGGCGCCCTGCTCGCGCAGCAGCGCCACCACGAAGGTCATGTAGCCGATATAGCCCACGCCGAACAGGCCATAGCCCAGCAGCGCTGGCGCAAATGCAGCCCAGCGCACGCTGCCGCTTGCCGGCTGTGCAGACGCAGCAGCCGGTGCCGCCAGGGCCTGCAGCGCCCGCGCCGGCCACAGCAGCACCAGCGTGGCCGCCACGCAGGCCAGCGCCAGCGCCCACCACGCCCAGGCCCAGGGGTGCGGGCCCGGTGCGGCAGCCAGCACTGCCGGCACCAGCACGGCCGACAGGCTGATGCCCCAGCCCGTGCCGCCGTAGTACAGGCCCAGCAGCAGCCCGCTGCGCCCGGGCTGCTGCGCCCCCAGCCGCGCAGCGAGCAGCCCGCCGCAAACGAAGACCAGCGCGCTCGCCACCCCCGCCAGCAGGCGCTGCAGCAGCAGCGGGGCGGCCTCCACGAAAAAGCCGCACAGGCCCATGAACACGGTGGCCAGCACCGAGCCCGCCACCAGCACCGTGCCCGGCGCCAGGCGGCGCAGCAGCCAGGGCGTGGCCAGCGCACCCAGCAGGTAGCCCAGCGCGTTCACCGTGTTCATGGCACCGGCCAGCGTGTACGACCAGGCCAGGTCCGCGCGCATGGGCGGCAGCAGCAGCGCATAGGCAAAGCGCGTGATGCCCAGCGACACCGCCGCCCCCATCGACAGGGCCACGGCCAGCCACAGGCCATGGCGCAGCAAGGGGGTAGAAGAAGGCGCAGGGGCGGCAGTGCTCATGGCGGCCATTGTGCCGCGCAGGGCACCGCCACGCTGTCGCCCCGGGCGCCTGAAAATAGCACAAATCCCTTGCCCTTGGTTGCGCCAGTCCACTGCAGGCTTTGCCGATTGCGAATACGCTTGTCCGTCATTTCCGGTCCCTGCGACCTCCGCAGGAACGAACGATAGAAAGCACCGCAGCATGTCCACACCTTCGCTTTTCGATCCCATCCAGGTCGGTGACCTGCACCTGGCCAACCGCATCGCCATGGCGCCGCTCACGCGCAACCGTGCGCCCAACGCCGTGCCGGCCGGCATCACCGCCACCTACTACGCCCAGCGCGCCAGCGCCGGCCTGCTGATCACCGAGGCCACCGCCATCAGCCACCAGGGCCAGGGCTATGCCGACGTGCCCGGCCTGTACGGCACCGAGCAGCTCGACGCCTGGAAAAAGGTCACCAGCGCCGTGCACGAAGCCGGCGGCAAGATCGTGACCCAGCTGTGGCACGTGGGCCGCATCTCGCACAACGACCTGCAGCCCGATGGCGGCGCGCCCGTGGCGCCCTCGGCGATCATCGCCAAGTCCAAGACCTATCTGATCGACCGCGCCACCGGCAAGGGCAGCTTTGCGCCAACCTCGCAGCCGCGCGCGCTCGACGCCTCCGAGCTGCCCGGCATCGTGCACGCCTACGCCGCCGCCGCGCGCAACGCGGTGGAGACCGCCGGCTTCGACGGCGTGGAGATCCACGGTGCCAACGGCTACCTGCTCGACCAGTTCCTCAAGACCGGCGCCAACCAGCGCACCGACGACTACGGCGGCAGCATCGAAAACCGTGCCCGCCTGCTGCTCGAAGCCACGCGCGCCGCGGTCGACGCCGTGGGCGGTGGCAAGGTCGGCATCCGCCTCTCGCCCGTCACGCCTGCCAACGACATCGTGGACGCCGACCCGCAACCCCTGTTCGACTACGTGGTGCGCCAGCTCGCCCCGCTGGGCCTGGCCTACATCCACATCATCGAAGGCGCCACCGGCGGCCCACGCGAGCTGCCCGACCGCCCCTTCGACTACGCCGCCCTCAAGGCCGCCTACCGCGCAGCCGGCGGCAAGGGCGCCTGGATGACCAACAACGCCTACGACGCCAGCCTGGCCGAGAAGACCGTGGCCGACGGCTCGGCCGACATCGTGGCCTTCGGCAAGCTGTACATCGCCAACCCCGACCTGGTCGAGCGCCTGCGCCAGAAAGCCCCGCTCAACGCCTGGGACCAGAGCACCTTCTACGGCGGCGGCGAAAAGGGCTATACCGACTACCCCACGCTCGCTGAGGCGACGTAAGGCATCTACCCCAGCCCGATAGGGCTGGGGGCTCGCATCACGATGCGCGTGAACAGGCGGTCATAGGCTGCATCCCGGGCTGGGCCGGACTCCAGAGGGTTGGCATTCGCTGCGAATGCGATGTCCATCTCCACCCAGTCCATGGCCTCCAGGTGCGCATGCGCCGCCGGCAGCACCACGGACTCCTCCAGCCGCATGTGCTCCAGGTAGAAGGCCACATAGCGGTGCAGGGCCTCCTCGAACGGGGGCCGCCGCGTCTCTCCCAGCAGTTCCCAGGCCAACAGCAGGTGCTGCAGCTCGCGCACGGCGGCCTCGCCCCCGGCGTGCTCGCGCTCCAGCCGGGCAATGGCCTCGGCCGCCTCGGGTGCACGCTCGGCCACGCGCGGAAAAAGCCACTGCGATTCCTTGGGGTGGTGCTGGCGCTCGGGAAACTCGTCGATGTAGAACAGCATCGCGCGCATCACATCGAAGAACGGGGCTGGCGCATCGCCCGGCCCCCGGTCGAGCATCAGCTCCAGCGAGCGCAGCACGGCCGCCAGCGAGGCATGCTCTTCACGGATGGTTTGCAGACTGGTGTAGGGCATGGCACGGCTCCGGGATGGTGTTTGTTCAACAACCCCAAGGGTGCCATGCAGGCCCCGCGCGCCGGCTGACGCAAGTCAACCCTGCCCATGAAAAAGGCCCCGCTCGCCGAAGCGCGCGGGGCCTTGTGCAGACCGCCTGGGGGCCGGTATCAGCGTGCCAGCAGCGGGCGCGAGGCCGAGGGTGCGCGCAAGGATGCGTGCTGCTGCGGCTGGGCCACGGGGCCGCCACCGTGGCCGCCATGGGACATCGATTCGGCCAGCTGGAACTGCTGCACCACCTGCGACAGGCGCGCCGCCTGCTCGCGCAGCGACTCAGCGGCCGCGGCGGACTCCTCCACCAGCGCCGCGTTCTGCTGCGTCATGCGGTCGATCTCGCCCACCGACTGGTTCACCTGGCCGATGCCGGCGGACTGCTCGGTGGCCGCCGCCGTGATCTCGCCGATGATGTCGCCCACGCGCTGCACGCTGGCCACGATTTCCTTCATGGCCGTGCCGGCGTCTTCCACGTGGCGCACGCCGCCGTCCACGGCGGTCACGCTGTTGTGGATCAGGCCCTTGATGTCGCTGGCCGCCGCGGCCGAGCGCTGGGCCAGGCTGCGCACCTCCGAGGCCACCACGGCAAAGCCGCGGCCCTGCTCGCCCGCACGGGCGGCTTCCACGGCCGCATTCAGCGCCAGGATGTTGGTCTGGAAGGCGATGGAGTCGATCAGGCCGATGATGTCGCCGATCTTGCGGCTCGAGGCCGAGATCTCCTGCATGCTGGCCACGGCCTGCTGCACCACCGAGCCGCCGCGCGTGGCGGTGTTCGATGCCGATGCCGCGAGCTGGTTGGCCATCTGCGAGGACGAGGCCGTCTGCTGCACGGTGGAGGTCAGCTGCGACAGCGAGGCCACGGCCTCCTGCGCGTTGCTGGCCGTCTGCTCGGTGCGCTGCGACAGGTCCTGGTTGCCCGTGGCGATCTCCTGGCTGGCCGTGGCGATGTTGCCGCTGGCATCGCGCACCTGCGCCACCAGCGAACCCAGGCCCTGCTGCATGTCACCCAGCGCGCGCTGCAGGTCGGCCACCTCGTCCTTGCCCTCGGCGCGGATGGGCTGCGACAGGTCACCCCCAGCGATCGCCTGCGCCATGCGGCGCGCCTCGGCCAGCGGGTTGCAGATGGAGACCATGTTCAAGAGCGTCAGCGGCACCACCACCACCACGGTGATCAGCACGGCCAGCACGAACAGCCACTTGGTCTGGCTGGTCACCTTGCCCTGTTGTTCCACGGCCTGGGTCACGTCGGAGCGCAGCACCGTGTCCAGTTGCACCATGAGCTTGTCGGCCTGGTCGAACTCGGCCACGGCCTTGCCGCTCATGCGGTTGGCGATGGTGGCCGTGTCGTAGCCGCCGGCTTCGAGCTGGCGCGCCACATGGGCGAACTGCTCACGGTAGCTGTCCAGGCGCTTGATGATGTCGCGCACCACCGGGTTGTTCGCGTCTTCCGGTCCTTCGAGCAGTTGGTTCGCGACCTTCTTGGCCTTCTCCTGGCTGGCCAGCCACTTGGCGTGCGCGGCCTTCACGACCTCGGGCTTTTCATAGCCGATGATCATGTCCTTCTCGAGCTGGCGGATGGTGCCCATCTCGCCGCGCAGCTCGGCCATGTGGCCCACTTCGGCGAACGAGTGGGACATGAAGTCCTCGCTGAGCGCGGCAATGCGGAACATGCCCAGCATGCCGGCCCCACCGAGCAGGCCCAGCAGGCCCAGCACCACGGCAATGGCACCCAGCATTCGAAATCGAATGGTGAACTGCCGCATGAGCGTGAAAAGATTCATGTCTGTCATCCTTCATTTGGTAGGGATGCCGGTGCCGGACTGCAAGGGATACTCTGCCATGCAAGCACCCTGCCCCCGTGTCCGCCCGACTGCAACAAAACGTTGCAGTTTGCCAGACATGTGTGACCGCACGCCATACGTGTTTATCACATGCGCCAGCGCTTGAGTAAGAGGGCATTCGCCATCACGCTGACCGAGCTGAGCGCCATGGCCGCCCCGGCCACCACCGGGCTCAGGTAACCGAGCGCCGCCAGCGGAATGCCGGCCACGTTGTAGGCAAAGGCCCAGAACAGGTTCTGGCGGATCTTCTGCACCGTGCGGTGCGAGATATCGAGCGCCGCCGCCACCAGCAGCGGGTCGCCGCGCATCAGGGTGATGCCGGCCGCATGCATGGCCACGTCCGTGCCATTGCCCATGGCCATGCCCACGTCGGCGGCGGCCAGGGCCGGTGCATCGTTGACGCCATCGCCCACCATGGCCACCACGCGGCCGCCTTGCTGCTGCAGCGCGGCCACCTGCGTGGCCTTGTCGCCGGGCAGCACCTCGGCCCGCACCTCGCCGGCCGCCGGGTCCAGCCCCAGGCGGCGCGCCATGGCCTCGGCCGCGCCCCGGTTGTCGCCCGAGACCATCACCGTGCGGATGCCCCGGGCCTTCAGGGCCGCCAAGGCCTCGCGCGCGCCCGGCTTGGGTTCGTCGCCAAAGGCCAGCAGCGCGCGCAAGGCCAGGCCCTGGGCCGTGCGCTCGGCCACCACCGACACGGTGGCGCCTTCGGCCTGCAGGTCGGCTGCACGGCGCGCCAGGGCGCCCAGCTCCACGCCCAGTTCCTGCATCCAGCGCAGGCTGCCCACGAGGACGCTGGCGCCCTGCACCTCGCCCTCCGTGCCCCGGCCGGGCACGGCGCGCACGGCATCGGGGGCCTGCAGGGCCAGCTGATGCTCCTGCGCCGCACGCACCACGGCGCGCGCCAGCGGGTGTTCGCTGCCGCTCTGCACCGCGGCCACGGCAGCCAGCACGGCGGCCTCGTCCACACCGGGTACCACCTCGAAGGCGGTCAGGCGCGGCTGGCCCACGGTCAGCGTACCGGTCTTGTCGAAGGCCACCGTGTCCACCTGGTGGGCGCGCTCCAGCGCCTGCGCGTCCTTGATCAGGATGCCGTGTTTGGCCGCCACGCCCGTGCCCGCCATGATGGCGGCCGGCGTGGCCAGGCCCAGCGCACAGGGGCAGGCGATCACCAGCACCGCCACGGCATGGATCAGCGCCACCTCCAGCCCCGCACCGGCCCACAGCCAGCCCAGCAGGGTGGCCAGGGCGATCAGCAGCACCACCGGCACGAACACGGCCGAGACCTTGTCCACCAGGCGCTGCAGCGGCGCCTTGGCGGCCTGCGCATCCTCCACCAGGCGGATGATGTGGGCCAGCACCGTCTCGGCGCCCACGGCCGTCACGGCCATCACGATGCGCCCATCGCCATTGATGGACCCGCCCGTGAGCGGCGCACCCACCTCGCGCGCCACGGGCAGGGGCTCGCCGGTCAGCATGGATTCGTCCACCTGCGTGTGGCCCTCATGCACCGTGCCGTCCACCGGAATGCGCTCACCCGGGCGCACCACCAGCCGGTCGCCCACCAGCACCTCGGCCACGGGCACGTCCACCTCGCCGGCCTTGCCGAGCAGGTGCACAACATCGGGGCGCAGCGCATGCAGCGCGCGGATGGCCGCCGTGGTCTGGCGCTTGGCGCGCGCCTCCAGCCACTTGCCCAGCAGCACCAGCGTGACCACCACGGCCGAGGCCTCGAAATACAGGTGCGGCGCATGCCCTGCGTGCGCCGTGAGCCACAGCCACACCGACAGGCCCCAGCCCGCGCTGGTGCCCACGGCCACCAGCAGGTCCATGTTGCCTGTCAGCGCCCGGGCCGCATGCCAGCCCGCCTTGTAAAAGCGCGCGCCCAGGATGAACTGCACCGGCGTGGCCAGCAGGAACTGCAGCCAGGCGGGCAGCATCCAGTGCTGGCCGAACAGGTCGCCCAGCATGGGCAGCACCAGTGGAGCCGAGAGCGCCAGGCCCACACCCACGGGCAGGAAGCCCGCCCAGGGCGAGAGATCCTCGGCCGCTTCGCCCTCCCCCTTGGCCAGTGGCTCATAGCCCGCATTGCGCACCGCGCGGCGCAGCTGTGCCTCCAGCGCCGCCGCGTCGCTGCCTGCGGGCGCGGCCAGGGCCACGCGGGCCGATTCGGTGGCCAGGTTGACCGAGGCCTCCTGCACGCCCGGCACCTTGCGCAGCGCGCGCTCCACGCGGCCCACGCAGCTCGCGCAGGTCATGCCGCCCACGCCCAGGTCGAATTGCAGGGCCGGTGCTGCCAGCGCCGGATCGGGGAGTGGGGTGGAAGAAAGTGTGTTCATGGCAGCGAAGTTACAGCTTGCCATGGTGTCAAGGTCAAGCCCTTGCCGCAGATCAAGTCGGCGCCTTGTCCGATACATCCGCCGGGCGGCCGGTGGTCGAATTTTCTCCATGACAAGCCCCACACCCCCCCGGGCGCGCACCGGCCAGGCCCCGGACCCGCTGGACCGCGCCGCCTTCCGCGAACGCTTTCTGCTGGACTTCCAAGACCCGCGCTTTGCCCAGGAGGCTGCCGACGCACTGGACCGCATCGAAGCCATCGCCTGGCGCAACTACGACGACAACCGCAAGGCCCCGCGCACGCGCAAGGCCGGCCCCGGCTATGCCGACCCGGACTACGAACTGTCGGTCGACTGGATCGAGGCCAAGGAGCGCATCGATGCCGCGCGCCAGCGCTGGGCCGACCCGGCCAGCCCCTCGCGCGTGCTGCTGGTATGCGGCTCGGCCCGCAACGACGGCACCTGCCCCGGCGAGATCTCCAAGAGCTGGCGCATGCTGAACATGGCGCGCGACGTGCTGGCGGCCGAGCACATCGAGGTCGACACCCTCGACCTGAGCCGCGTCACGTCGGACTACGGCCGCCATATCCACCCCTGCAAGGGCTGCGTCTCCACCGCCATGCCGCTGTGCCACTTTCCGTGCAGCTGCTACCCCAACCACGCCATGCGCCAGACCGGCGACTGGATGAACGAGATCTACGAGCGCTGGACCGCCGCGCACGGGGTGATGATCATCACCCCCGTGTACTGGTACCAATCGCCCAGCCCGCTCAAGCTCATGATCGACCGCCTGGTCTGCGCCGACGGCGGCAACCCCGACCCCACCAGCACCCACGGCAAGAAGTCCGCCGAGGCCAAGGCGCTGGAGCTGGCCGGCTGGGGCTACCCCAAGCACCTGGAAGGCCGCACCTACGCCCTGGCCGTGCACGGCGACGTGGCCGGCATCGAGATGACGCGCCGCGGCCTGTCGGACTGGCTCGACTGGATGGGCTTCATCGACGCCGGCCCCGCCGCCCGCCTGGACCGCTACATCGGCTACTACGAAAGCTATGCCGAAAGCCACGAGGTACTGGACCGCGACACTGCCATGCAGGCCGAGATCCGTGGGGCTGCCCAGGCCCTGGCGGTGGCCGTGGGCGAGCTGCGCGCGGGCCGGCTTTCGCGCCCCGATGCACGCGTGAAGCGGCCGCGCCCCAAGTAGCTGCAAAAGGCGGCCCGCGCCAAGGTCTTGTGCACAGCGCTTGACCTTGCCGCCATGTGAAGGTTTACGCTCCCTGCCATCCCAATGACTTTTTCAGCAAGGAGCCTTCCCATGACAGCACCGTTCACCCCCACCAGCTACGACTTCCAGGTTCAGGGCATGACCTGCGGCCATTGCGAGCGCGCCGTAACCCAGGCCGTGCAGGGCGTGGACCCCGATGCCACGGTGCGCATCGACCGCGCCAGCGGCAGTGTGCGCGTGGAGCGCAGCAGCGCCGACCGCGCAGCGCTGGCCGCGGCCATCGCCGAAGAAGGCTACGCCGTCGCGGCATGAGCAAGACCGCCTGGCCCGTGCCCATCGGCGAGGCCGCGCGCCGCGCCGGTGTCTCGGCGCGCATGGTGCGCCACTACGAATCCCTGGGCCTGGTGGCCGGCGTGGCACGCACCGACAGCGGCTACCGCCAGTACACCGAAGCCGACGTGCACGGCCTGCGCTTCATCCGCCGCGCACGCGATCTGGGTTTCTCGATGGAGGAGATCGCCGGCCTGCTCGCCCTGTGGCAGGACCGCAGCCGCGCCAGCAGCCAGGTCAAGCGCATTGCGCAGGAGCACATCGCCGACCTGGGAGAGCGCATCGCCGCCATGCAGGCCATGCAGCGCAGCCTGCAGACGCTGGTCTCGTGCTGCCATGGGGACGAGCGGCCGGACTGCCCGATCCTCGATGACCTGGCCGGGGAGCCAGCCCCTGCCCGGCACTAAGTGCGCTTGCGGGCGGCCGGCGCGGCCTTGCGCACCCGCTTGGCAGGCGCCTTGGCCGCGGCCCCATCGGTGGCACGCCGCAGCACGCCCTGGCACAGCGTCGCAATGCACTGCTCGGCCACCTGCTCGGCCGTGTACTCGCCGCCAGGCTGGTACCAGCGGCCGATCCAGCTGAGCGCGCCGGCGATCACAAAGGCCGTCATCTTCGGGTCGCAGGGCTGCAACGAGCCCTCCTCCACGCCCTCGGCCACCAGGCGGCGGAATTCCTTGTCGATGGCGGACTTGAGGCGCCGCAGCTCCACCCGGCTCTCGGGCGGCAACTGCTCGTCGCCCACGCGGATCAGGCACTTGCCGAAATCCTCGGTGACGATGCGCGCATAGACCTGCATGCAGGTCATGAGCTGGTCGATGGCCTTGCCGCCAGCGGCGCGCGAGGCATCGATGCCCTCGAGCATCATTTCGAGGCCCTTGCTCACGCACTGCAGCAGGATCTCGTCCTTGTTCTTCACGTAGTAGTACAGCGTGGGCTTGGTCACGTTCAGCCGCGCGGCGATGTCGTCGAGCGAGGTGGCGTGAAAGCCGCGTTCATTGAACAGCTGGGCGGCCGCCTGCAGCACGGCATTGCGCTTGGCCTCGCGCTGCTGTTCGCGGTGGGTCGCGGGCGCCCAGGGCGAGGCAGAGGGGCGCTCGGCACTGCGGGGGGGCGACACGGTGGGGCTGGGCATGGCAGGCAATTCCTCGGGAAAGTACGGATGCTGGTTTGGCGCAGGGGCTTCCAGAATCTACTCGCGAGTAAACAGTTTACGCACAAGTAGGAAATTTCTGCAGCGCTGCAGGCATTTTCTGGTCAGCACAAACCCGCATTAGAAAGCCAATGGAGACACACCCACCCGGCATTCCCCCCGCCAGCGCGCCCCTGCTGCAGGTCGATGGCGTGACCCTGGCCTTTGGCGGGGTCAAGGCGCTCACCGGCGTGGGCTTTGGCGTGCAGGCCGGCTCCATCACCGCCGTGATCGGCCCCAACGGCGCGGGCAAGACCTCGCTGTTCAACACCATCTCGGGCTTCTACCGCCCAGCCAGCGGCGCCATCCGTTTCAAGGGCCAGGACATCACGCGCGTGCCGGCACCGCAGCGCGCCCGCCTGGGCCTGGGGCGCAGCTTCCAGAACATCGCGCTGTTTCGCGGCATGACGGTGCTCGACAACATCAAGCTCGGCCGCCACGCGCACCTCAAGACCAACGTGCTCGACGCGCTGCTCTACATCGGCCGCGCGCGCCGCGAAGAGGCGCAGCTGCGCGCCGACATCGAGGAGCGCATCATCGACTTCCTGGAGATCGACCACATCCGCCACGCCCCCGTCTCGGCCCTGCCCTACGGCCTGCAAAAGCGCGTGGAGATGGCCCGCGCCCTGGCCATGCAGCCCGAGGTGCTGATGCTCGACGAACCCGTGGCCGGCATGAACCGCGAGGAGACCGAGGACATGGCACGCTTCATCCTCGACGTGCGCGCCGAATGGGGCGTCACCGTGCTCATGGTCGAGCACGACATGGGCATGGTGATGGACCTGTCGGACCATGTGGTGGTGCTCAACTTCGGCCAGGTCATCGCCCAGGGCACGCCGGCCGAGGTGCAGGCCAACCCCGAGGTGGTCCGCGCCTACCTGGGCGCGGGCAATGTGGGCGACCTGCGCGCCCGGTTCCAGGCGGGCGCCGCTGCACCCGTGCAGGGAGCCACCGCATGATGATGAATGTCGATTGGGCCTACCTCTTCGAGATCAGCCTCACCGGCATTGCCGGCGGCGGCCTGTACGCCCTGGCGGCGCTGGCCTTCGTCATGGTCTACAAGGCCACGCGCGTGGTCAACATCGCCATCGGCGAACTGCTCATGGTCGGCGCCTATTTGTTCTTCACCTTTGCCGCCACCTTCGCGCTGCCGCTGTGGCTGGCCATTCCCGCTGCGGTGCTGGGCTCGGGCCTGCTGGGCGCGGTGATCGAGCGCACCATGATCCGCCCGCTGCTGGGCGAGCCGCCGATCTCCGTCTTCATGGTCACCGTGGGCCTGGCCTCGGTGCTCGTGGGCCTGGTGGAGATGATCTGGACCGCCGACCAGCGCCGCCTGCCCGAGTTCATGCCCACGAAGCCCATCATGGTGGGTGACGCCTTCCTCGCCCCCAAGGTGTTCTGGGGCGCCATGATCGCCGTGGCCTTCATCGCGGCGGTGCTGCTGGTGTTCCGCTTCTGGCGCGGCGGCGTGGCCCTGCGCGCCACGGCCAGCGACCAGGCCGCCGCCTACTCGGTCGGCATCAACGTGCCGCGCGTGTTCTCGCTGGCCTGGGTGGCCTCGGCCATGATCGCGGCGGTCTCGGGGATCATCGTCGGCTCCATCGGCGGCATCTCGTCGAGCATGGGCGTGTTCGGCCTGTCGGTGCTGGTCGTCGTCATCGTGGGCGGGCTCGACAGCGTGCTGGGCGCCCTGCTGGGCGGGCTGCTCATCGGCCTGGTCGAAGCATTGGCGGGCGCCTACCTGGGCGGTGAATACAAGCTCCTGGCCACCTTCATCGTGCTGGTCGCGGTGCTGCTGGTGCGCCCATACGGCCTGTTCGGCACCCACGAAATCGAGAGACTCTGATGCGCATAGGCACCCTCAAGGAATCCTACGTCGCCGATGCGGCGCTGTTCGACTCGCGCACGCAGAAGGTCTGGCTCGCCGTGGCCGCGGCGCTGCTGCTGCTCTTCCCGTTCATGGCCAGCGACTACTGGCTCTACCTGGCCTGCCTGGTCAGCATCAACGTGGCCAGCGCCACGGGGCTCAACATCCTCACCGGCTACACGGGCCTGGTGAGCCTGGGGCAAGCGGCCTTCATGGGCCTGGGGGCCTACACCGTGGCCGTGCTGGAAACGCGCGTGGGCACACCCTTCGTGCTCAACCTGCTGGCGGGCGGCTTCGTCGCCATGCTGGGCGGCATCGTCGTGGGCATCCCCTCGCTGCGCGTGAAGGGCCTGTACCTGGCCATCGCCACCATCGCGGCCTCGTTCATCGCGCACTTCATCTTCGCCAACTGGAAGTTCACGGGCGGCACCGGCGGCCTGAGCGTGCCGCCGGCCAAATTCTTCGGCATGGCCCTCGACACCTCGTTTCGCCTGTACTGGGTGATCGTGCCGGTCACCGTGCTCATGCTGCTGGGCGCAGCCAACCTGTTTCGCACGCGCGTGGGCCGCGCCTTCATCGCCATCCGCGACCGCGACATCTCGGCCGAGGTGCTGGGCATCCCCCTGCTGCGCTACAAGCTGCTGTCCTTCGGCTTGTCTTCGTTCTATGCGGGCGTGGCCGGTGGGCTCTGGGCCTACTTTTTCCGCGTGGTCACGCCCGAGAGCTTTCCGCTGCTCATGTCCATCTTCTTCCTCGCGGCCATCATCGTCGGCGGCATGGGCTCCATCCTGGGCGGCATCCTGGGTGCGGTGTTCATGACCATGGTGCCCGAGCTGCTCAAACTGGTGGTCGACCTGCTGCCCGGCGGCAACGAGCTCACGGTGTTTCTCTCGCCCGTGCGCACCGTGATCTTCGGCCTGCTGATCATCGGATTTCTGGTGTTCGAGCCACAGGGGCTCGCAGAAGTGTGGCGGCGCATTCGCCGCTTTTTCCATCTGTGGCCCTTCCGCAATTGAGAGAGCCGCCACAGCCCATAAAACCATGAAGGAGACAAGCACCATGCCCACCACCAACGCATCCCCCACCTCGCAGCGCCGCCGCTCCCTGCTGCTCGCCGCCGGCGCCACGCTGGCCGCACCGCTCACCGCCACCGCGCAGGCCAGCGGCGAGGACATCGTGATCGGCGGCTCGATCCCGCTCACCGGTGTGTTCGCGTTCGCGGGCGTGGGCATCAACGCCGGCATCGGCGACTACGTGAAGATGGTCAACGACGCAGGCGGCATCAAGGGCCGCAAGCTCAAGTACGTGCCCGAGGACACGGGCTACAAGGTCGACGTCTCGGTGGCGGCCTACAAGAAGATCACCAGCCAGAACAAGGTAAACCTCTACTACGGCGACTCCACGGGCTTTTCCAAGACCATCAACCCCGAGCTCGACCGCGCCGGCACCACGCTGATGGCCGGCGCCTCGTTCGCCAGCGAACTCAACGACCCCAAGAAGTACCCGAACCAGTTCCTCGTGGGCCCGGACTACACCGAGATGTTCGGCATCTTGCTCAAGCACATCGCCAAGGAGAAACCCGGCGCCAAGGTGGCCTTCGTGTACTCCGATTCCGAGTTCGGCCGCGACCCCATCGACAAGAGCGAGGCCGCCGCCAAGGCGCTGGGCCTGTCGGTGCCCATCAAGATCATGACGCCCGCGGGCAGCGTGGACGTCTCGGGCGAGGTCATCAAGCTGCGCCGTGCCGCACCCGACTACACCATCTTCCACGGCTACATCCTCGCGCCCATCCCCGAGTTCATCACCCAGGGCAAGCAACAGGGCATGACCAGCAAGTGGATGGGCACCTTCTGGACCATGGACAGCTCCACCGTGATGAAGATGGGCGAGGCCGCCGACGGCTTCATGGGCGTGATGCCCTACCGCTACTACTACGACACCGAGAAGGCGCCCATGCTGGAGAAGATCCGCGCCATGCGCCCCGAGTACCAGAGCACTGCCTACGTGCAGGGCTTCCTGGCCGCCATGCTGTTCACCGAGTCGGCCAAGCGCTGCCTCGATGCAGGCAAGCCGCTCGACGGAAAGAACCTCAAAGCCGCGCTCAACAGCATCAAGGACTTCGACACCGGCGGCCTGATCGGCGTGCCGATCACCATCAGCGGCAATTCCATTCCCGTGGGCCGCGTGTACCGCGCGGACATGAAGGCGCAAAAAATGGTGGCGGCCTCCGACTGGATCAAATTGTGACCTTGCCATGACCCAGCAAGCCCCGGCCCCGGTCCTCGAAGTCAACAACATCGAGGTCATCTACAACCAGGTCGTGCAGGCCCTGCGCGGCCTGTCGCTGGCCGTGCCGCGCGGCCAGATCGTGGCACTGCTGGGCAGCAATGGCGCGGGCAAGTCCACCACGCTCAAGGCGATTTCGGGCCTGCTCGCGCTCGAAGACGGCACGGTGGAGTCGGGCAGCATCCGCTTCAACGGCCAGCCCACGGCAGGCCTGGCGCCGCAGCAGCTGGTGCGCGCCGGGCTCTCGCACGTGATGGAAGGCCGCCGCGTGTTCGAGGACCTCACGGTCGAAGAGAACCTCGTGGCCGCCACCTATGCGCTCACGGGCCGGGGCGATGCCAGGCCCGACTTCGACAGCGTCTACGGCTACTTCCCGCGCCTGCACGAACGCCGCAAGGGTCTGGCGGGGTATCTCTCGGGCGGCGAGCAGCAGATGCTGGCCATCGGCCGCGCCCTCATCGCCCAGCCCCAGCTGATCCTGCTCGACGAGCCCTCGCTGGGCCTGTCGCCCAAGCTGGTGGAAGACATCTTCACCATCATCGCGCGCATCAACGCCGAGCGCGGCACCTCCATGCTGCTGGTGGAGCAGAACGCCACCGTGGCCCTGGCCGTGGCCCACCAGGGCTACATCATGGAGAACGGCAAGATCGTGATCGACGGCCCGGCCGAGCGCCTGGCCAACGACCCCGACGTGCGCGAGTTCTACCTCGGCATGGGGGGTGGCGGCGAAGCCAAGAGCTTCAAGGACATCAAGCACTACAAACGCCGCAAGAGATGGCTGTCATGACCCTCCCTGACCTCACCCTGCCCCAGATGCTGCGCGAGCGCGCGCGCGCCGAGCCGGGCCGCGTGGCCATCCGGCAAAAGGACTACGGCATCTGGAAGCCCTTCACCTGGGCCCGCTACCACGAGCGCGCCTGCCACTTCGGCCTGGGCCTGCGCGCGCTGGGCCTGCCGGCCGGCGGCCATGTGGGCGTGATCTCCGAGAACCGCACCGAATGGGTGCTCGCGCAGATGGGCGCGGGCCTGGTCGGCGCGGTCACCGTGGGGGTCTACCCCACCAGCCCCACCAACGAAGTCGCCTACGTGGTGGGCCATGCCGACATCGAGGTCATGGTCTGCGAGGACCAGGAGCAGACCGACAAGCTGCTCGCGGCGCTGCCCGAGCTGCCACGCCTCAAAAAGATCATCGTCATCGAGACCAAGGGCCTGCGCAGCTTTGCGCCCGAGGTGCGCGCGCTGATCGCCACCTTCGCCGAAGTCGAGGCACTGGGTGCGGCATCGGGCCAGCAGGCGCTGGTGGACGAGGCCCTGGCACGCCAGACGCTCGACGACCTGGGCCTGATGATCTACACCTCGGGCTCCACCGGCAAGCCCAAGGGCGCGATGATCAGCTACCGCAACATCCGCGGCGTGGTGCCCGGCATCGTGGACCGGCTGCAGCTCGACGCGGCCACCACGCACCTGTCCTACCTGCCGCTGTGCCATGTGGCCGAGCAGATGCTCACCAGCTTCGTGCCGGTGTACATCGGTTCGCAGGTGAACTTCGGCGAATCGATCCGCACCGTGCAGGAAGACCTGCGCGAGGTGGCCCCCACCATGTTCCTTGGCGTGCCGCGCATCTGGGAAAAGATGCACGCCGCCATCCACATCAAGCTGCAGGAGACCGGCGGCCTGCGCCGCCGCCTGTTCGAGCGCGCCTTCGCGGCCTGCCAGCCCCTGGCCGAGAAGCCGCGCAGCGCCTGGAGCCTGGGCGAGCGCATGGCAGCTGGCGCGAGCTACTGGCTGGTGTTCCGTGCGCTGCAGAACTTCATCGGCCTGCGCGAGGCGCGCGTGGCGCTCACGGGCGCCGCGCCCATCCCGCCCGATGTGGTGCGCTTCTTCCGCACGCTGGGCCTGCCGTTGATCGAGGTCTATGGCCTGACCGAATCCACCGGCATGGTCACCGGCCACCGGCTCAACCAGGTGGTGGTGGGCACCGTGGGCGTGCCCACGCTGGGCGTGGAGCACCGCATTGCCGAGAACGGCGAGCTGCAGCTGCGCGGCGACATGGTCTTTGCGGGCTACTACCAGAACCCCGAGGCCACGGCCGCGAGCATTGTCGATGGCTGGCTGCACACGGGCGACGTGGTGCGCGAGGAGCAGGGCCAGATCAAGATCGTGGACCGCCTCAAGGACATCATGATCACGGCCGGCGGCAAGAACCTCACGCCGTCCGAGATCGAGAACACCATGAAGGGCAGCCCCTTCATCAAGGAATGCATCATCGTCGCCGAGGGCCGCAAGTTCGTCGGCGCGCTGGTGATGATCGACTTCGAGACCGTGGGCAAATGGGCCGAGGCGCGGCGCATCGCGTTCACGCATTTCCGCTCGCTGGTGGAAACGCCCGCCGTGCGCGAACTCATCGACACCGAGATCCGCCGCGGCAACGAGCGCCTGGCCCAGGTCTCGCAGATCCGCCAGTTCCACCTGCTGACCAAGGAGCTGGACCACGACGATGGCGAGGTCACCGCCACCATGAAGGTGCGCCGCGCCAGCATCTACCAAACCTACGCCGCCGAGATCGAAGCGCTCTACCGCTGAGGAACCCTTGCCATGACCGACTCCACCCAGGCCACGCCTGCGCTGCTGCATGAGCGCCAGGGCGCCATCGCCACCCTGTGCTTCAACCGGCCCGCCGCGCTCAACGCCGTCGACGTGCCCATGGCCCAGGCCTTCCTGGCCGCCGTGCAGGCCATCGCGCAGGACCCGAGCGTGCGCGTGGTGGTGCTGCGCGGCGCCGGCAAGGGCTTCATGGCCGGTGGTGACCTGGCCACCCTGCGCGCGCACCCCGTGCAGGGCGCCATGGACCTGCTCACGCCGCTGCACGCGGGCCTGGCCCTGCTCGCGCAGATCGATGCACCCGTCATCGCGCAGGTGCATGGCGTGGCCGCGGGCGCCGGCCTGTCCCTGCTGCTGCAGGCCGACTATGTGCTCATGGCCGAGGGCACGCGCCTGAACCTGGCCTACATCAACCTGGGCACCAGCTGCGACGTGGGCGCATCGTGGGCGCTGCCGCGCAAGGTGGGACTGCGCCAGGCCCTCGAGATCGCACTGCTGGGCGAAGCCTTCAGCGCCGAAGACGCGCTGCGCATGGGCCTGGTGAACCGCGTCGTGCCTGCAGCCGAACTCGATGCCGCCACCACGGCCATTGCCGAGCGCCTGGCCGCCGGCCCCACGGTCGCCTATGGCGCGATGAAGCGCCTCATGCGCCAGTCCATGGAGCGCAGCCTGCCCGAGCAGCTCGATGCCGAGCAGCAGGCCTTCGCCCGCTGCGCCGCCACCGCAGACTTCCGCGAGGGCGTCGAGGCCTTCTACGCACGCCGCCCCGCGCAATTCAACGGGCGCTGATTCTTCATTTCTTCTTCCCCCAACGACCCATGAGCAGCCTCCAAGACGTCTATGTGATCTCCACCGCGCGCACCGCCATCGGCAGCTTCGGCGGCAGCCTCAAGGATGTGCCCAACACCGAGCTGGCCACCACCGCGGTGAAGGCCGCCATCGCGCGCAGCGGCCTGCCGGCCGACGCCATCGGCCATGTGGTCATGGGCAACGTGATCCCCACCGACACCAAGGACGCCTACCTCGCGCGCGTGGCCGCCATCGACGCGGGCTGCCCCATCGAGACGCCGGCTTTCAACGTCAACCGCCTGTGCGGCTCGGGCCTGCAGGCCATCATTTCGGCGGCCCAGGCCATCGGCTACGGGGATTGCGACATCGCCATCGGCGGCGGCAGCGAGTCCATGAGCCGCGGCCCCTACTTCGACACCGCTGCGCGCTACGGCGCGCGCATGGGCGATGCGAAAAGCATCGACTACATGCTCGGCATCCTGCACGACCCCTGGCAGAAGATGCACATGGGCATCACCGCCGAGAACGTGGCCGAGCGCTACCGCATCGACCGCGAGGCGCAGGACCGGCTCGCCGTGCAAAGCCAGCAGCGCGCGGCCCAGGCCATCGCGGCCGGCCACTTCCGCGAACAGATCGTCCCCGTGGAGATCGCCACGCGCAAGGGCACCGTGGTCTTCGATACCGACGAGCATGTGCGCGGCAGCACCACGCTCGCGGTGCTGGCCGGCATGAAGCCCGCGTTCAAGAAGGACGGCCTGGTCACCGCCGGCAACGCCTCGGGCATCAACGATGGCGCGGCCGCCGTGGTGCTGGCCTCGGGGGCGCGCGCCTCGGCCCTGGGCCTCCAACCCCTGGCGCGCCTGGTGGGCTATGCCCATGCGGGCGTGGAGCCGGCCTACATGGGCATCGGCCCCGTGCCCGCCACGCAGAAGGTGCTGCAGCGCACCGGCCTCACGGTGCAGGACATGGATGTGATCGAGGCCAACGAGGCCTTCGCCGCCCAGGCCTGTGCCGTGATCCAGGAGCTCGGCCTGGACCCGGCCAAGGTCAACCCCAACGGCTCGGGCATCTCGCTGGGCCACCCCGTGGGCGCCACGGGCGCCATCATCACCACCAAGGCGATTGCCGAGCTGCACCGCACGGGCGGCCGCTATGCGCTGGTGACCATGTGCATCGGCGGCGGCCAGGGCATCGCGGCGGTCTTCGAGCGGGTCTGACCCGCCTGCGCCGGGACCTTGCAGGCCTGGCGCAGGGATGGATTGCTGAACGCGGCGCAGCAATGCAGGGCGATTGCTCATCAATCGCCAGCGCCAGGTGCCTACGCTCGGTGGCTTGTTGTTCCACCTTGCCGAAGAGCCCGCCGTGCCGCGTATCCCCTTTCTCTCTCTCCCCGCCTTGCGAGGCATGGCATGACCTGGGTCGCCCTGGGTCTCCTCGCCGGCCTGGTGCTGGGCAGCTACGACTTCCTCACCAAGCTCGCACTGCGCGAGAAGACGGTGCTCGATGTGGTCGTGCTGAGCTCCGCGCTCGGTGCACTGCTGTGGCTGCTCTTGCTGCTCGCGCCAGCCACGGCCGCCCCGCTGCTGCAGCCTTGGGGGCTTTTCCCCGCGCCCCTCTCCTGGCGCGAACAGGCACTGGTGCTGCCCAAGTCGCTCATGATGGTCGCCAACTGGGTGCTCTCGTACTACGCGGTCAAGGCCCTGCCGCTGTCGATATCGGCCGGTGTGCGCGCCTCGGGCCCGCTGTGGACGGCGGCCGGTGCCATCGTGCTGCTGGGCGAGCAGCTGGGCGGGTGGCAGTGGCTGGGCCTGGCCGTGTCCATGCTGTCCTACTTTCTGTTCTCGCGCATCGGCAGCCGCGAGGGCATCCGCTTTCACCGCGATGGCTGGGTGCTGTGCATGCTGGCCGCCACGCTGCTGTCCTCGGCCAATGCGCTGTACGACAAGCACATCCTGGCCGGGCTGCAGATGGACCTGGCGGGCGTGCAGGCCTGGTCGGCCGTGCAGCGCGGCGTGATCGCCCTGGCGCTGCTGCCCTGGGTGCGCCCCCTCCCCTCGCTGCGCGGCCTGTGCACACGCCACTGGAGCATCCCCGCGATTGCCCTGGCCTATGTGCTGGCGGAGTACCTCTACCTCATGGCTGTGCAGGCCGAGGGAGCAATGATCGCGGTGCTATCGGTGCTGCGCCGTACCAACCTGGTCATGGTCTTCGGGCTCGGCGCGCTGTTCCTGCGCGAGCGTTTCATTGCCCAGAAGTCCGTGGCCATCGCCGGCGTGCTGGCCGGCATCGTGCTCACGCTCGCAGGCTGAGCAGCCCCGAGGCTACGCAGGCGCCAGGCTGCGGATCCATGCCATCACCTGCTGCCCTTGCGGCGTGATGGCCGTGCGCTCCGACGCAAGCAGGTAGTAGGACTGCTCGCTGGGCAGCGCCACCTCGCCCAGGCGCACCAGCGCGCCGCTGGCCAGCAGCTCCTGCACCAGCGAGCGCCGCCCCAGCGCAATGCCCTGCAGGCCCAGCGCCGCATCGAGCACAAAGCCCGTGTCGGTGAAGGCCATGCCCTGCTGGCGCTGTGCCGGCACACGGACGCCGGCCTTGTCCAGCCAGGGCTTCCAGGGCTGGCGCGTGTGTGCGAGCAGCACCGCCTTGCGGAACGCGGCCGTGCCGGCCGGCACCCCCAGGCGCTCCAGGTAGGCCGGCGCGGCCACGGGGAACCACTCGTCGTCCATGAGCTTTTCGCAATGGTGGGCGGCCGGCCGGGTGCGCGCAAAGCGCACGGCAATGTCGGCGTCGCCACGTTCCAGGTCCACCGTGTCGATGGAGGGCTGGATCTCCACATTCCAGCCGGACGTCTGCGTGCCCAGCCGCGACAGGGCAGGCACCAGGCGCCAGCGCGCAAACGATGGCAGGGCGCTGATGCGCACCACGCTGCCCCGCGCCCCGTCCTGCGCACCAAAGACCTGTGCCAGCTGCAGCAGGGGCTGCTGGACCTGCTGGTGCAGGTGCAGCCCCTCGGCCGTGAGCGCGACTGCGCGCGTGCTGCGCACGAACAGCGGCTTCTCGACCAGGCGTTCCAGTTCGCGGATGCGGTGGCTCACCGCGCTGTGCGAGAGGTGCAGTTCCTCGGCTGCCTTGCTGAAGCTGCAGCGCCGCGCCACCGCATCGAAGGCCAGCAGCAGGTGGATGGGCGGAATGGCCTTCATCGCGCGCTGGGCGTCCCCGTGCCGGTCAGAACGGCGCCGAATCCGGGTCCGTGTCCACCGGGGCCGTGGCCGGCCCGGTGACCGCGCGCCCGCCCACGTCCTTGCCGCGCGGCGGCACGGGCACGGCGGATGCGAGACCCGGGCCCGATGCCACCGCACCACCGCCGGAACCGACGCCATCAGACTCGCCGCCCAGTGCCTCGATCAGGTCGGGGATCAGCTTGGACAGCTCGCCCGTGGCAATGGCCACGTCGGTGTCGAAACCGCCGTCATCGGCCTTGGTCCCCTCGAACACCGTGTCCAGGAAAGACACCTTCTTGATCTGCAGCCCCTCGGTCAGCATCAGCGAGACGCGGTCGTCCCAGGTCAGCGCCAGCTTGGTGGGCAGCTTGCCCGCAGCGATGTGGGCCTGCACCTCCTCGATGTCCAGCGGGTGGCGCGAATAACGCACCACGGCCTTGGCCTCGTCCGCGCTCTTGAGTTCGCACTCGCGGTCCACGGTGAAGCCCACGGGCGGCTCCTGCGTGCTCAGCCAGTGCGACATGGCGGCCTGCGGGCTGGTCTCGGTGTACAGCAGCGAGACCGACAGGCCCGGCAGCGACTCGACCAGCAGCGACACCACCTCGTCGGCCCGCCCCTGGCTGGACGTGTCGAACACGATGGTGCGCGCCTCGGTGTCGATCCACACCCACATCGAGCCCTGCTTGGTGAAGGCCATGGGCAGGAGGTCGAGCTTGGCCTCTTCCTTGAGGTCGCGGCTTTCCTTCTTGCCGGGCTTGCGGCCGGTTTCCTTCTCGATGCGCTCGGCCTTTTCCTTCACGCGCCGGTTGAGCACCGAGCCGGGCAGCACCTTGGACTCGACCATGAAGCGCAGGATCCACTGCCCGCCCACCGATTCGACCAGGGCGCCGTGCTCCTCGCCGCGCGGCGGGATCCAGCCCAGCGACTTTTCCTGCGTGGCACCGCACTCCATGAAAGGCGACTTGGCCAGCGCCTCTTCCACCTGCGTCAATTCCACCTGCCATTGCGGCGCAATGCGGTACACGATCATGTTCTTGAACACGGAAACAAACCCCCTGGTTGCCGGACGAAGCTGTCCACCGGTGCTGCACGCCCTGGGCGCTGCGGCACGGAACCCTCCATTGTCGGTGGTCGGCGCCCCCGTGCGCACGGGCCACAGCGCGGCACGGGGGCAATCCCTGCGTCTGCTCCGCTTTTGATAGCTGCAGGGCCCCGCAGGCCCGCGCGATCTTCTTGTCACAACTTTACACTGGGACAAACAACGTGCATGCGGGCGATACATCGGCGGCCGACACTGCAGTCAAGCGCTGGAACCGTCGTTCCGGGGCCCTAACTCCCGAAAGGACTCTCACCATGGCCCTCCTGTCCCGCCACACCGTGGCTGCAACCGTTCTCGCTGCCCTGGCCCTGCCGGTGCTGGCCCAGCCTGCTACACCTGCCAATCCGCCGGCCGTCGGCGCGGTGGCCGCGCCCGACGCCCGCAAGGGCCCTGGCGATCACCGCGAGCGCCACCAGGCCCGCAAGGCCGAACGTGCCGCCGCACTCAAGGAGCAGCTCAAGCTAACCCCCGCCCAGGAACCGGCCTGGAACAGCTTCACGGCCTCCATGCAGCAGAACGAAGGCCACGCCCGCCTGGACCGCAAGGAACTGGACAAGCTCACCACGCCCGAGCGCATCGACCGCATGCGTGCCTTGCGCGCCCAGCACGCCGCCGAAGCCGACCGCCGAGGCGAAGCCACCAAGGCCTTCTATGCCGTGCTCACGCCCGAGCAGCAAAAGACCTTCGATGCCCGCACCCACCGCATGGGCCCGCCGCATGGCGGCCCCGGCAAGCACGGCCCCCATGGCCACCACGGCAAGCCTGCTGGGGCGCCTGCCGCACCCCAGTCGTGAACCCGCGCCGCCCGCGCGGCGCCACCGCCTGACACCAGGGGCCCGCACGGGCCCCTTTTCGCTTTTTCCGCCAGCAAGCCGGGGTGGCGGCCTACAAAAAAACCGCGGACGGCGTTCCTACACTCGTTTACATACAGTTGTGTATGTCAAACCACGGAACAAAACCATGAACACCAAAACCTTCCGCATGGCGCCCCCGGTTTCCCTCGTTTCCCTGCTGGCGGCCACCCTGGCTTGGGGTGCGCTGGCAGCGCTGCCCCGGGCCGCGCAGGCGCAGAGCGCCCAGGCGTCCCCCTCCCTTTACGTCCAGGGTTCCCAGGCCCGGCGCGACACCGATGCCGTGACCCTCGGCGCCACCCTGCCCTGGAAAGGCTGGCAGCGCTCCCTCTGGGGCGGCCAGCTCACGGGCTACTGGGACCTCTATGCCAGCCGCTGGTCCTATGACGGCCTGTCGGGCCAGCGCGAGCACCTCAGCCTGGTCGGCCTCACGCCCACCCTGCGCCTGCGCATGGACGAAGGCCGCTCGGCCTGGTTCTGGGAAGGCGGCATCGGCCTCACCGTGGCCGACAAGCGCTACGAAATCCCGAACCGCACCTTCAGCACCCGCGCCAACTTCGCCTCCCACCTGGGCCTGGGCGTGAGCCTGGGCGAACAGCGCCAGCACGACCTGGTGCTGCGCGTGCAGCATGTGTCCAATGCCGGCATCAAGAAACCCAACCCGGGCGAGAACTTCGTGCAGCTGCGCTACGGCTACCACTTCTGAGCCGGCCACCGCCCGCCACGACGGCCCGCCCTGGCGGGCCTTTTTTCTGCACAGCCCTCCAGCAGCCTGTGGATAACCATGGGTATGGTTGCCGAACAACCCATGGCTTATCCACAGAACTTCGCAACAACCCAAAGTTGTTGTCATGAACGCGCAAAGTTCACCCCGCTTGCGCCACAGGGTTTGAAGCCACGCAAGTGCGCGCCAGCATTGGGAAAAACCGGCTTGTCCACACAACAGCCCCTGCTCTATTACTACTGCTATTGATTTATAGAGCTATCAAGGAATAACAAGACAAAGCCAAGGCGGGGTCCATGGAAGGTCTGGGGGCCCTCTTGAATGCGGCTCTGCAAGGCAGAAAGAGGATCAGCAAGCGCACAAGCCCGGCAGAGGCCCCTGGCAGCCAGGGTGAGGCCCTCAGGCACCCCGGCGCAGGCAGAGGCCTCTGCAAGGGTTCAGGGCCTCTTCCTGAGGCCGTACCGGGGGAATGGAAGGGTTGTCGGGAGGTGCCATGCCACCGCCCGGGCTGCCGATGCATTGAAAAGGGCCAAACCCCCCCGTTCCCGGGCAGAGAAATCCACTGGCGCAGCCATTTCTCCAGGATGGGCCCAGGTGCTGTGCATAACTTTGGGGGAATTGCTGGCACAACCGCCTGGTTGTCCACACCGAAGGGCGATGTCGCATTGTTGTCCCCGTTGGCGAGACAGCGGGACCCGCGTGCTGCACACAGGGTTGGCAGCGACGCAAGTGCTTGTCAGGCCACAGGAAAAAGCCCTTGTCCACAGAAAAGCCGGTGCTTTACTACTACGACTATGTATTTATAAAGAAATTAAGAAGAAGACAGAGAACAACATTCCCCGGCATCCGCACCCGGTTCGGGGCTGGAAAAGCACGGGTCACCGGGTGTTGGTTCCAGGGCCGGTTCTGAAAGCCAGGGGGCCAGGGGGCCAGGAAGCAAGCGCAGTTGCTCAGTACCGGCGCGACCCAGGCCAGCGCCTCGGGGGCTTCCTATCCCGGATTGCGCAGAAAGGCCTCCAGCCGGTCCACGGGCAGGGGGCGGCTGAAGAGATAGCCCTGGTAGAGCTCGCAGCCTGCACGGGCCAGCAGCTCGCGTTGCTCGGCCGTCTCCACGCCTTCGGCGATGACTTCCAGGCCCAGGCTGCGCGAGAGACCGATGATGGTGTCCACGATGGCCGCATCGTTGGGGTCGGTGAGCAGGTCGCGCACAAAGCTCTGGTCGATCTTGAGCTGGTCCAGCGGCATGCGCTTCAAGTAGCTCAGGCTCGAATAGCCGGTGCCGAAGTCGTCCAGCGAGAATCCCACCCCATAGGAGCGCAGCGCCGCCATGGTGGCGATGGTGGTTTCCATGTCCTCGACCAGCAGGCTTTCGGTCAGTTCCAGCTTGAGCAGGCCCGAGGGCGCCCCCGTGATGGCCAGCACCCGGGCCACGTCGTCCACGAAGCTCGCATGGCGGAACTGGCGCGAACTTACGTTGACGGCCACCGTCAGGTGGCTCAGCGCCGGGTCGTCCTGCCAGCTGGCCAGCAGCTTGCACGCGGTGTGCAGCACCCAGCGGCCCAGCGGCAGGATCAGCCCGGTCTCCTCGGCCAGCGGGATGAACTGCGCCGGCGAGACCATACCGCGCTGCGGGTGGGCCCAGCGCAGCAGTGCCTCCACCCCCACCACCAGGCCCGACTGGCGCACCTGGGGCTGGAAGTGCAGCAAGAACTCCTCCTGAGCCAGGGCCGAGCGCAGATCGGTCTCCAGCGAGGCGCGTTCGCTCACCACGGCCTGCATCTGCGGGTTGAAGAAGCGCAGCGTGTTGCGGCCCGCCGTCTTGGCCTGGTACATGGCCAGGTCGGCCTGCTTGAGCAGCTCGCCCACGCTGGTCTGCCCGCCCGTGAAGGGGGCGACGCCGATGCTCGGCGTGCTGCGGTACTGGTAGCCTGCCAGCGCATAGGGCAGGGCCAGGGTGGCCAGGATCTTCTCGCCCACCGAGCGCGCATGCAGCACCAGCTCCTCGGGCAGCGAGCTCAGCTCCTCGAGCATCACCACGAACTCGTCGCCGCCCAGGCGCGCCACCGTGTCCACGGCGCGCACGCAGGTGTTCAGGCGCTGCGCCACCTGCTGCAGCAGCATGTCGCCCTGGTCATGGCCCAGGGTGTCGTTCAGGGTCTTGAAGTTGTCGAGGTCGATGAACAGCAGCGCCCCGCCGCGCTGGTGCCGCCGCGCACTGGCCAGCGCCTGGTGCATGCGGTCCATGAGCAGCATGCGGTTGGGCAGCCCGGTCAAGGGGTCGTAGAAGGCCAGGCGCTGGATCTCGCGCTCGGTGGCCTTGCGCTGGCGGATGTCGGTGTTGATGGCCAGGATGGAATGGGGCTGGCCGTTGTCGCCGCGCACCAGGGTCCAGCGGCCTTCCACGTCGATGGCGCTGCCGTCGCGGTGCTGCTGCACGATCTCGCCGGTCCACTCCCCATGCTCCAGCGTGGCCTCCGTGGCGCGGCGGAAATGCGTGGGGTCTGCATACAGCAGGGTCTCGATCGACTGGCCCAGTACCTGCAGCTTCGACCAGCCGTACAGGCGCTCGGCGCTCTGGTTCCAGAAGATGATGCGGTGCTCCAGGTCGCGCACGATGATCGCGTCCTGCGCCTTGTCCAGCAGCGATGCCTGGTGGCGGATGCGCGCATCGGCCACCTGGCGCTCGATCTCGGCCGAGGCCCGGGCCGCGAAGATCTGCAGCGTGGAGATGATGAAGTTCGGGTCGGCGATGGCCTGGCGGAAGAGCACGAACACCAGACCCACCACCTCGCCATCGGCATTGCACAGCTGCTGCCCCGCGTAGCCGCGCGCCTGCACCATGCGCAGCACGGGCGCCTCGGGGTAGAGCTGCTGCACCCCGTCGGCCACCACGAACTGGCGCTGGTTCAGCAGCTGCAGGCTGGGCGTGCCTTCCAGTGTGTAGTCGGTCGGGGCCAGCAGCTGGCCATCGAGCACGGCCGCCAGCGTGCTCACGCGCGGGGGCTGGTCATGGTAGTGCGGCAGCAGGCGCACCACGCAGCCGCCCTGGGCGTCGAGCGCGTCGGCCATGTTGCGCACCAGCTGCTCGAAGAACTCCGTGCCGGTGCTGGCCGACACGGCGGCCGCCACCTTGAGCACCGAGGCCTGCAGCCGCTGCTGCGCCTTCTGGGTGCGCAGGCTGGTGATGCCGAAGGCCAGGTCGTTGGCCAGCTCCTGCAGCAGCGCGGTCTCCTCGGCACTGATCTGCAGCACCTCCGGTGCATACAGGTAGAGCAGGCCGAAGGTGCTGTCGCGGTCGCGCAGCGGCAGGCAGATCACGGCATGAAAGCCGTGCTCCAGCATGCGCTCGGTCCAGTCCATGAAGTAGCGTTCCGTGCGGATGTCGCGCACGATCTCGGCCTGGCCCGAGCGCACGGCCCGGCCGGCGGGGCCGCGCCCATAGGGCTCGTCCTCCGACCAGCTGAGCCTGAGGGTCTCCAGGTAGTTGTGGTTGTGGCCCGCATGGGCCACCGGTTCGATGGACTTGCGCTCGTCATCGCGCGCAAAGCCCACCCAGCCCATGCGGTAGCCGCCGATGTCCACCGCGATCTTGCAGATGGCCTGCAGCAGCGTGGCCTCGGAGGTGGCGCGCACCAGGGTTTCGTTGCAGGCGCTGAGCAGGCGCTGGGCGCGGCCCATGCGCGCGAGCTCTGCCTCGTTGCGCACGCGCTCGGTCACGTCGGAGGCCAGCACCTGGCGCGCCGCCACGCCGTTGAAGTCGATGTTGCCCGCCGTGAGCTCCATGTCGATCAGGCTGCCGTCCTTGCGCACATGCCGGCGCACCTTGGGCAGGCTGCGCTGCTCCGGGTCGATGGCACGCAGCTTGCGCTCGGCGATCTCGCGGTACTGTGCTGGCCACAGGTCCTGCATGCGCATGCGCAGCAGCTCCTTCTCGCTGTAGCCGTAGTGGTGCACCATGGCATGGTTCACGGCCAAGAGGCGCAGGCTCTCGCGCTCGTAGACCCACATGGGCTGCGGATGCTCGTCGAACAGCATGCGGTACTGCAGCTCCGAGGCGTGCAGCTGGCCGGCCACGTGGCGCAGCTGCACCATGGCGCCGAGCGATTCGGCCAGGATCTCCAGGTGCGCCACATCGCGCCGCGAAAACGCATTCGCCTGGTGCGAGGTGGCCTTGAGCGAGCCCACGACCACCTCCTGAGCGCGCAACGGCGCCGCCATCACCGAGCGCACGCCCAGGCGGTGCGGCATGGCGGCCATGTCCCAGCCCGCGGCCTCGGTGTCGTTGCACAGCACCGTGCGCCCCTGGTACAGCACAGGCCACAGGATGCTGTCGTCCACGGCCATCAGATCGCCCTCGGGGCGCACCATGTCGCCGGCCGAAGCCTTGGCCACCAGATGCCGGCCTTCGAGCAGCTCCACCATGGCGCCGCGCGCACCGGTCTGGCGCTGCACGGTTTCGGCCACCATGCGCAGCACATCGGGCAGGGGCATGTCCAGCGAGGAGATGCGCTGCTGCAGGTGCAGCAGCTCGGCATGGTTGCGCGTGTCGCGCTGGGCCTCCAGCTCGACGGCCTTCTGCGCGCTGTGGTCGGCCATGCCGCCCACCATGCGCACGGCGCGCCCGCTGCTGTCGCGGATCAGGAAGCCGCGGTCCAGCACCCAGGCATAGCTGCCGTCCTGGCGGCGGAAGCGGTACTCGGCCGACCAGTGGCTGTCGCTCCCGTCGATGGCCGCGTGGATGCCGCGCAGCACGGCCTCGCTGTCCTCGGGGTGCAGCCGCAGCGTCCAGGAGGTGCTGTCCGGTGGCAATTGGTCCAGCGGCACGCCGAACAGGCTTTGCATGCCCTCGTTCCACCACATGGCGTCGGTGGTGAGGTTCCAGTCCCAGATCGCATCGGCCGTGGCACGCGAGACGAGCTGGAAACGCTCCTCGCTGCGCTGCAGCGCCAGGTCGGCCTGGTGGCGCGCCGAAACGTCCTGGAAGGCCCCCTGGATGCGCACGATGCGGCCCTGCGCATCCCGCACCGCCTGGCCCGCCGTGCGCACCCAGAAGTGCCGCTCGCCCGGCATGACGACCTCGGCCTCCAGGTCGAAGGGGGTGCCGTGCCGCAGGCAGGCCCGAAAGGCATTGCGCAAGGCGCTGCGGTAGGGGGCGGTGTACAGGTCCAGGATCTGGCCCACGGAGCCTACACGCCGCGTCAGCCCGTAGGTGGCGGCGATCTCCTGCGACCAGCTCAGCCGCATGCTGGGCAGCTCCACGAACCAGCCGCCCACCTGGGCGATGCGGCCGGCCACGCGCAGCGTCTCGCCCTGCTCCACCAGCTCGTCGTGCATGCGGTCGCGCTGTTCCACCAGCTGGGCCAGCAGGCGCTGCTGGCGGCGCAGCTCCAGCTGCACCATGGCCTGCTCGGCCAGCACCGTGAGGCCGTCGAGCTGCTCGGCCTCCAGGCCGCGCACGCGGGTGTCCAGCACCGCCAGCGTGCCCAGGGCAAAGCCCTCGCCATTGACCAGCGGCACGCAGGCGTAGAAGCGGATGTGCGGGCTGCCGGTCACCAGCGGGTTGTGCGAGAACACGGGGTGCACGCTGGCGTCGTCCACCACCACCGGCTCCCGGCTGCCATGGAGCGCGTGGGCGCAGAAAGCGACGGCGCGGTCGGTCTCCTGGAACGGGATGCCCACGGCCGCCTTGAACCACTGGCGCTCGCTGTCCACGAAATTGACCACCGCCATCGGTGTGCGGCAGATGCGTGCAGCCAACAGGGCGAGCTTGTCGAAAGCATCCTCGGACGGGGTGTCCAGGATGGCGTAGGACTGCAGTGCATGGAGCCGCGCAGCCTCAGCGGTGGCGTGCTCTGGATGTTGCATGGCTCAGGTGCGCGAAGCGCTTGCCGCGGGCGCTTGCCGGCGCCGTGGAGGTGTTCTGGGAGGGGTCGGAATGGCCAGCATGGAAGAGAAAGTAGCCCGGACCGTGGTCGATGGTGGGAAAAGTAGCAAAAAAGGCACGGCGCGGCACGCCCTGCCACCGTTTCTAGACGCAAATGGTGAGCATTGCAACTTCAAAAGAACAATCCTACACCGGTGCGCGCCGCGGGGTGCCTGCTGACAACCCTCTGAAACAGCCTGGTCGCGTCGCGCAGGCAACCTTCGTGCAGGGCGAGGCTTGCTAGCCTTGGCGGCATGCAGATTTCCGAACTCGCCCGCCGCACCTCGGTCTCGGTGCACGCCCTGCGGCACTACGAAAGCCAGGGGCTGCTGCAGCCCGAACGCCGGGCCAACGGCTACCGCGACTATGCCGAGGGCACCGAGCGCGAGGTGGTCTTCATCGCCATGTCGCGCCAGCTGGGGTTTGCACTGCCCCGCATCGCCGAACACCTGGCCGACTTTCGCAGCGGCCAGCTCACCATCGACGCCATGGTGCAGGCCCTGCAGCAGCGTGCGCAGGAGCTTTCCGACCAGGTGGCGCAGCTGCAGGCGCAGCGCCAGCAGGTGCTGGAACATGTGGCCTGGCTGCAGGCCCGGGCGCCCACCCCCCGGGTGCCCTCCCCTCCCCCGGTGGTTGCCCCCTGGCCGCGCGTGCGTGGCCGTGCCACCGCCGCTTCCACCCGTTCCACTTCCAGGAGTTCACCATGACCCCAGCCCCCCTCCCCTCCGACCTGTTGCAGGCCCATGTGCTGGCCATGCCCATCGCCCAGACCCTGGGCCTGCGCTTCACCCGCGTGGCGGCGGGCGAGGTGGACCTGGAGATGCCGGTGCAGGACGCACTGTGCTTTCGGCCCGGGCAATTGCAGGCCACGGCCGTGTTTGCGCTGGCCGACTTCGCGGCCGTGGCGGCGGCGGGCAGCACCTTGCCCAGCGGCTGGGTCAATTCCACCGTGGACGCCCATGTCAAGCTGCTGGCGCCGGCGCGCGGCCACAGCCTGCGCGCGCGGGGCCGGGTGGTGAATGCGGGGCGCACGCTCACGGTCTGCGCGGCCGATGTGTTCGCCGTGGCGGATTCGGGCGACGAGACCCTGTGCGCCACGCTGCTGGCCACCGCCCACAATGTGGATGGCAGCGCAGCCCGGCCGCCCCGGCCCTGAATCAGCCCTTCAATGCCCGGCGCGCGCGCACGGCCTCGGCCAGGCCTTCGAGCACCGGCACGGTCTGCGCCAGGCTGATGCAGGCGTCCGTCACCGACACGCCATGCGCCAGCGCCTGGCCGGGCACGATGTCCTGGCGGCCTTCCTGCAGGTGGCTCTCGACCATGAGGCCAGTGATGCGCGCGTCGCCCGCGGCGATCTGGCGGGCCACGTCCTCGGCCACGGTGATCTGGCGCTGGTGCTGCTTGCTGCTGTTGGCGTGCGAGACGTCGATCATCACCTGCGGGCGCAGTCCGGCCGACTGCAGCATGGCGCAGGCAGCATCCACATCGGCCGCGCTGTAGTTGGGCGCCTCGCCACCGCGCAGGATCACGTGGCAGTCCTGGTTGCCGCGCGTCTCGAAGATCGCGGCCTGGCCCATCTTGGTCATGCCCATGAAGGCGTGCGCGGCGCTGGCCGCCTGGATGGCGTCGCTCGCCACCTTGACCCCGCCATCGGTGCCGTTCTTGAAGCCCACCGGGCACGACAGGCCGCTGGCCAGCTGGCGGTGGCTCTGGCTCTCCGTCGTGCGGGCCCCGATCGCGCCCCAGCTCACCAGGTCGCTGATGAACTGCGGGCTCAAGAGGTCCAGGAACTCCGTGCCCACGGGCAGGCCCAGGGCCAGCACATCGAGCAGCAGGGCGCGCGCCATCTCCAGCCCCTCGTTGATGGCGAAGCTGCCATCGAGGTGCGGATCGTTGATGTAGCCCTTCCAGCCCACCGTGGTGCGCGGCTTCTCGAAGTACACGCGCATCACCACCAGCAGGTCGGCGGCCAGCGCATCGGCCTGCTGCTTGAGGGCGCGCGCGTATTCCATGGCCTGGCCATGGTCGTGGATGGAGCAGGGCCCCACCACCACGATGAGGCGGTCGTCCTGGCCGTGCAGCACGCGCGAGATCGCGGCGCGGCTGTTTTCCACCAGGGTCTGTGCGGCTTCGGGTGCGGGTTGCCACTCCTGCAGCAGGGCCGGGGTGATCAGCGGGCGCACGGCCTTGATGCGGGTGTCGTCGATGCGGGTCGTGTCGTGGGTGGACAGCGCTGCCGTGGGGGTGGTGTGTACGTGGAGGGTCATGGTGGCCGCCATTTTCGCCTTGGTCGCAGAACGTGTTTGCGCTACGGTGCTGTCCTACAGCCCTTCACCCCTGTCCCCGGTATACCTGTAGCCAGACCAACACCCGTCTCCAGGAGTTTCCATGGCCATCCAGAATGCCCTTGCCAGTGTCGCCGTCAGCAGCCTGCCCGACGCCGTGCAATGGTATGGGGCCCTGTTCGAGCGCGGCCCCGATTCGCAGCCCATGCCCGAACTGGCCGAATGGACCCTGCCGCAGGGCGGCTGGCTGCAGGTCTACGAGCTGCCCCGGCGCGCGGGCCGCTGCTCGGTCACGCTGGCGGTGGACGACATCGACGAACAGGGCGAGCAACTGGAACGCATGGGCGTGGACACCGCCCAGCGCTCCAATAGCAAACGGGTGCGCGTGATCCTGGTGACCGACCCGGACGGCAACCACCTGGCCTTTGCCCAGGCCATGCGCCGCCCGCCGCTGGCGAGCTGAGGTCAGGGGCGGCGGAACGCCGGTTTTTGGCCGGCCCAGTGCTTGGCGCTCAGGTAGTCGAGGCGCACCGTGCCGCCCGTGGAGGGCGCATGCACGAAGCGCCCTTCCCCCACATAGATGCCCGCATGGTTGGGCTGGCGCCCGGTGCCGAAGACCACGAGGTCACCGGCGCGCAGTTCGCCCCCTTCGACCGGGTAGCCCCAGGTATTGAGCGCGGCCACGGTGCGTGGTGGCGGTGTACCCACCTGGTTGCGGTAGACATAGCCAATGAGGCCGCTGCAGTCGAAACCCGAATCCGGCGTGTTGCCGCCGTAGCGGTAGGGTGTGCCCACCAGGCCCAGGGCATGGATGGCGATGCCGTGCGCCTGGTCCGGGCTCAGCGGCGGCGTGGTGCGGACCGGGGCGGATGGAAAGGACGAGGACGGCGATGACGAGGGGGGCCGGGAGCTGCCGCAGCCTGCGATCAGCAGCGCAGCGGACACCAGGGCCAGGCAGGAAAGGGCACGCATGGATCGCAAGCGTACCGCACCCTGCACGCGGGGGTGAATGCCCCGCCGGGGTCACTGCCTTTTGTGCCGGCAGCGTCCCCTTGAACCCCTGTGCTTGCTTAGGCCGTTGCGGTGGCGGCGCGCGTGCCTTCGCTGCGGCGCTGCGCGAGCCGGTTGGCCACACTCACGATGGCCTGCACCGAGGCGGTCACGATGTTGTGGCTGGCACCCGCGCCGAAGGTGGAGCCGGCCACGCCTTCGAGCGCGGCCTCCACGATGGCCAGGGCCTGGGCGTTGGCGCCCGTGCCCGTGGCGCGCTCTTCGTAGTGGTCCACGCGCAGCGGCAGGCCCAATGCGTCCACCGTGGCGGCGATCGGGCCGTTGCCCTGCCCTTGCAGGGTCTGGCGCGTGCCATCGATGCTCACGTCGAGTTCGATGCCCTGGCCGTCATCGGCCAGCCTGTGGCCATGGCAGACGATGGCCGCGTCGGGGCCGCTGGCCAGGTAGGTGGACTGGAACAGCGTCCACAGCGCATCGCCGGTCATCTCGCCCTCGCTGGCATCGGTCTGGCGCTGCACCACGGCGCTGAACTCCACCTGCATGCGCCGTGGCATCACCACGCCGTGCTCGCGTTCGAGCAAGAAGGCGATGCCGCCCTTGCCGGATTGGCTGTTCACGCGGATCACGCTGTCGTAGGTGCGGCCCAGGTCGGCGGGATCGATGGGCAAATAGGGCACTTCCCAGAGCGCATTCGGGTCCTGCGCGGCAAAGCCCTTCTTGATCGCGTCCTGGTGCGAGCCCGAGAACGCGGTGAACACCAGGTCGCCCGCATAGGGGTGGCGCGGGTGCACGGGCAGGGCCGTGCATTCCTCGGCCACGCGTGCCACGGCGGTGATGTCCGAGAAGTCGAGGCCCGGGTGCACGCCCTGGGTGTACATGTTGAGCGCCAGGGTCACGATGTCCACGTTGCCGCAGCGCTCGCCGTTGCCGAAGAGGCAGCCCTCCACGCGGTCGGCACCGGCCATCATGGCCAGCTCGGCCGCGGCCACGCCGGTGCCGCGGTCGTTGTGCGGGTGCACCGAGAGCACCACGTGCTCGCGCGGTGCCAGGCGCCGGTGCATCCACTCGATCTGGTCGGCGAACACGTTGGGCGTGGCGTTCTCCACCGTGGTCGGCAGGTTGATGATGATGCGCCGGCCCGGGCCCACGCCCCAGGCCTTGATCGCGGTCTGGCAGGCGCGCAGCGAGACTTCGAGCTCGGTGGCGCTGAAGGTCTCGGGCGAGTACTGCAGCGTCCACTCTGTGCCCGGCTCGGCATCGGTCAAGCGCTTGAGGTGCGAGACGTTCTGGTCGATGAACTCCATGACCTGGGTCACGTTCATGCCGAAGACGATGCGCCGCCAGGCCGGCGCGGTGGCGTTGTACAGGTGCACGATGGCGCGCGGTGCGCCGCGCACGGCCTCCACGGTGCGCTCGATCAGGTCGGGGCGCGACTGCGTCATGACCATGATGGTCACATCGGCGGGCACCAGGTCCTCGTCGATGAGGCGGCGCACAAAGTCGAAATCGGTCTGCGAGGCGGCCGGAAAGCCCACCTCGATCTCCTTGAAGCCGATGCGCACGAGCTCCTGGAACAGGCGCATCTTGCGCTCGCCGTTCATCGGCTCGAACAGGGCCTGGTTGCCGTCGCGCAGGTCGGTGGACAGCCAGACCGGCGCCTGGGTGATGGAACGCGAGGGCCAGGTGCGGTCGGTGAGCGCAACCGGGGCGATGGGCTGGTACTTGGTGGCGGGCTTGGCAATCATGAGAGGCTCCACGAACAGGTGCGTGCAGTGCGCCATGTGGTGGGCGCCGCCTGCATGCAGGTCAAACGAAATGAATACGGATGACGTCCCCTGCAGCCCTTTGCTGGTGGGCAAAGGCTGGTTCGCGGGCCGGGGTCAGGGGGAAATCAGGTGTTGCGCGGAATGGCAACGATGGCGAACGCAGGCAGACCCCGGCCAGGCACTAGGCCTAGAGCTAGGGTGGATAGGGACATGCTGCGTTGCATAGCGGCAAATCCTAGCACAGGCCCGGTGGCGCTGCCAGGCCCCGGCTTTTTTAACCGCCCTGCGTACGCCGGTCCCAGCCCTCGACCTCGCCCTGCTCCAGCCGCCGCGCCACCAGCTTCTGCCACGACGGTGGCAAGTGCAGTTGCGCCAGTTCGCGCAGTTGCACCGCATCGAGCGTGCGGTGGTAGAGCACCTCGATCACGCGCGACAGCGGCCAGTGCGCGTGTGGGCGCGCCACCAGCGTGATGGCGTCGCCGGCCTGCAGCGTGCCGGCTTCGAGCACGCGGTAGTACCAGCCGGTGCGGCCCGTGCGCTGCAGGGAGAGCGCCATGTCGCGCTGGCCGAAGCGGGTGTTGAGCTTCCAGCAGGGCTGGCGCGTCTGCGCCACCTCGAACAGCACGCTGCCCATGCGCACCTGGTCGCCCCAGCACAGGTCGGCCTCGGCCATGCCGGTGCTGGCGATGTTCTCGCCAAAGGCGCCCGGGCTATCCAGCACGGGCAGATCACCGAGTTCGCTGCGCCACAGCGCATAGTGGTCCAACGGGTACTGGTGCACGGCCTTGTCGGGGCCGCCATGGATGCGCGTATCGCCCTGTTCGTCACCCTGCAGTCCGGCGGCGTCCACGGACACCGGGCCCGCCACGGCCTGTTTGGCGATGGCGCTGCGCACGTCCGGCCGGTCCCCGAAGGGCACGGCGGCCCCGCGCAGCACGGCCACCACCTGGCCCAGCAATACTGGGGTCATGGGGCGCCAATGCCGTCGAGCCAGGCCCCGAACACGGCGTCGGCCGCGCGGGCCAGCGCCGCACCGTGCTTGCGCGCACCGGCGCGCAGCGCATGCAGATCCACGCCCGCAGCGGCCAGCTCGCAGGCATGGCCCACCAGCCACTGCTCGATGCGTGCAAGGTCGGCCTCCAGGTGGAACTGCAGGGCCAGTGCATGCGTGCCCACGGCAAAGGCCTGGTGCGGGCACAGGGGCGTGGCGGCCAGGCCCTGGGCACCCGAAGGGATCTCGAACTGGTCGCCATGCCAGTGCAGCACCGGCGTGCCGTCGTCCAGGGGGGCCAGCACCGAGCGTTCGCCATCCGGCGTGAGGGCCAGCGGTGCAAAGCCGATCTCCTTGTGCCCCATGGGCGCCACGCCGGCGCCCAGGGCCCGCGCCATGAGCTGCGCGCCCAGGCAGATGCCCAGCACCGGCTGGCGGCGCGCCAGCCGCTCGCCCA
Organism: Acidovorax sp. FW305-C-20-28; assembly: GCF_058783375.1. Classification (NCBI taxonomy): domain Bacteria; kingdom Pseudomonadati; phylum Pseudomonadota; class Betaproteobacteria; order Burkholderiales; family Comamonadaceae; genus Acidovorax; species Acidovorax sp. FW305-C-20-28. The sequence goes on from NZ_JBYSYM010000001.1 coordinate 239,434, forward strand.
CCAGCGCCAGCGTGTCGGCGAGGAAGGGGTAGGCGGCCTCGTCGAAGGCACCGATGGGCCCGCCCAGCACCACCAGCAGGTCGGGCGCGGGGTGCAGGTGGTCCTTGAGCGGGCCCACGCCGGCATCGTGCATGCGCACGGCATAGCCGCGCTGCTGCAGCAAGGGCGCGAGCAGGCCCAGGTCCTCAAAGGGCACATGGCGCAGCACAAGCGCGGTTTTCATGGCAGTTTCCTTTTTTGTACTAATACATTAAAATTAATGTATGAGAACATTGTACGCCTCAGGCAAAACCGCTGCCGAGATTGCCGACAGCCTGCTGGAAGCCCTGCGCAACGGCGCGCTGCAGCCCGGTGACGCCCTGCCCGCCGTGCGCGCGCTGGCGCAGCAGTTGGGCGTCAACCCGAACACCGTGGCGGTGGCCTATGCGCGCCTGCGCGATGCCGGCCATGTGGTGACCGATGGGCGCCGCGGCACGCGCGTGGTGGCCCCGCCCGCAACCCTGCCCCAGGCCTATGCCGTGCCCGCAGGCCTGCGCGACCTGGCCAGCGGCAATGTCGATGCGTCGCTGCTGCCCCAGCTGCAGGGCGGCGCGGCGGCCTGGGCGGCCCTGGCCTCGTCGGCCGGTTACGAGGCCCCGGCCGACCTGCCCGCGCTGCAGGCCGAGGCACGGCAATGGCTCACGGCCCAGGGCCTGCCCTGCGAGCAGGTCGGGGTGTTCTCGGGCACCCTGGATGCCGTGGAACGCGCCCTGCGCGCGCACACGCACCCGGGGGAGCGGGTCGCGGTCGAAGACCCCTGCTGGCCGCCCATGGTGGCGCTGCTGCACAGCCTGCGCCTCAAGCCCGTGCCCCTGCCGGTGGACGGCGAGGGTCTGTGTGTGCCCGATGCCGCCGTGCTGCAGGGCTGTGCGGCCCTGGTGCTCACGCCGCGCGCGCACAACCCCACGGGGGCTGCTGTCAGCCCCGCGCGCTGGCAGGCGCTGCACCGCCAGCTGCAGGCCTTGCCCCACCTGCTCGTGGTGCTCGACGACCACTGGGGCCCGCTGTCCAGCGCACCGCTGGCCATGGCGGCCTCGTTGCCTGCGCTGTGGCTGCATGTGGTCTCGGTCAGCAAATTCCTCGGGCCCGACCTGCGCGTGGCCCTGGCCACGGGCACCCCGGCCCTGCTGCAGTCCATGCAGGCGCAGCAGGCCCTGGGGCCGCGCTGGGTCAGCCGCATCCTGCAGGGCCTGGTGGCCGGCCTGTGGCGCCAGATGCGCGAAGGCAGCGCGTTGGCCCAGGCGGGCGGCTCCTACGCCGCGCGGCGCCAGGCCCTGGTCCAGGCCTTGGCCGCACACCAGGTGGTGGTGCCGCCCGGCGAGGGCCTGCACCTGTGGCTGCCCGTGGCCGACGAGGCGGCGGTCGTGCAGTCCCTGGCCTCGCTTGGCTGGGCCGTGCAGGCCGGCAGCCCGCTGCGCCTGGCCAGCGCGCCCGCCGTGCGCGTGAGCCTGGGCGAATGCCGGCCCACGGACATGGTGCACCTGGCGGTCGACCTGGCGCAGGCGCTGCGCACCCCCGGCCGTGCCGTGTTCTGAGTTCTAGAATCGCGCCCATCCATCTTCACTACCCACTGCCGGAGACGACCCCATGCCCTACATGCTGCTCATCATGGAACCCCCAGGCCAGCGCGCCGAGCGCGGCCTGGCCGCCGGGCAGGAGGTCTATGCGCGCATGCAGCGCTTCGGTGCCGGCCTGCAGGCGCGCGGCCTGCTGCTGGGCGGCGAATCGCTGGCCAACGACACCGAAGGCGTGCGCCTGCAGGTGCGCGAAGGCCAGCCGCGCCTGGTGGACGGCCCCTTCGCCGAGACCAAGGAGATGGTCGGCGGCTTCTTCCTTGTGGACTGCGCCACGCGCGAAGAGGCCCTGGCCATCGCGCGCGAATGCCCGGCGGCTGAATGGGCGACCATCGAAGTGCGCGCCATCGCCCCCTGCTACGACGGCGCGGTAGCCTGACCCATCAATCCTCGCCCTTCTCCTTGGCCTGGGCTGCGTAAACAAGGCCAATGCGCCGGTACATCCAGCGCCAGGCGAAGACATAGAGCATCACCACCAGGCAGGCCACGCCCAGGCCGGGCCGGAACGGGGTGGAGAAAAAGAAGCGCCAGGCCCAGTAGAGCTCCGAGAAGCCCATCAGCGCGAAGGTGCCCAGGCCCACCCAGGGGCCCTCGGCGCGCCAGGCACCCACGGACACGAAGGCATGGGCGATCAGGGCTGCCAGGCCCAGCACCAGGTTGTTCACCATGGCCAGGAAGGGCCGCACCTCGAACCAGCCCGCCAGGCCCTTGAGCGTGGGCGTGTCGTCGGACTTGGCGCCCAGCATGGTCTTGACGATGAAGGCCGTGAAGAGGCCCTTCTGCTGCAGCCGGCTGGAGGCCGTCTGCTGACTGCCCATCACCGAGTCGACGAGCTTGCGGGTCAGCCAGTCGCTGGATGACGAGGAGCCGCCGGACGAATCGTCTTCCTCCTCGGGCGGCAGCTTCTTGATCGCACCGGGCACCTGGTCGCGCAGGGCCTCGGGCACATGCTCGATGGCGCTGCTGCTGCGCCGCACGGCATAGGCGCACACGGTGAGCGTGCGCCAGGCCTCGGGCAGGTACTCCAGGCGCCAGCCGCTGTCCTTGACGTACTCGATGCAGGCCTCTTCGCTCAGCAAGGCCGGCGGGATCTGCTTGAACTCCTTGACACCCTGGCGCAGCGCGGCGGCGTAGCGTGCCGGCGTCATCAGCCGGCGTGGCACGAAGCGCACCGTGTCCTCGTCGGCGGCCAGGGCCGCGTCCACCATGGCATCGGTGATGCGCTCGCGCGGAATGTCGGCCAGCGTGCGCGGGTGCGACTGCAGCTGCGCCACCAGCGCCGCATCGTCGGCCGCGCCGGCCTGGCCCTGCGCCAGCGCCTGCAGCCAGCGCGTGTCCTCGGCATCGTCCCATTGCGCGCTGTAGGGCGAGTGGATGGAGAGCACGGTCGATGCCTCCAGTGCCGCCTCCTGCTCGCGCCCCAGGGCCCGGTAGGCACTGGCCAGCACATAGTGCGCGTGCTGCTCGTAGCGCATCTGCGGGCGGCCGAGTTGTGCATCGGCAATCGCGCCCTCGTAGTCGCCGGCCCAGAGCTTCACCCAGGCACGGTAGCCATGCCAGTGGCTGCCCTCGCGCGGTTCGCCGTCCTTGCGTGCCTCGGCCAGATCGTCTTCGATCAGCTGTGTGGTCACCGCCAGGCGCAGGGCTTCGGGCACGTGCAGGAAGACGTCCGAGCGGTCCTTGAGCGCGGCCACGCAGACCGGCACGCTGCGCAGCGGCTCGGGGATTTTCTCCAGCGACAGGCCGTTGACGCGCGCCGACACCAGGCACAGCTCGGGCGTGATGAGTTCGGGCGGAATCTCCTCGATCAGGGTGCCATAGTCGTGCCGCACGGCCAGCGCCGCCAGCTCCGGCGTGATCTTCGCCTTGTCGATGTAGCTGATGTTGTAGATATCGGCCTTGAGCGCGGCCTGCTCCACCGCATCGGTGCGCAGCCAGTGCGCCAGGTCGCGCAGCGGGGCCTTGGCGCGCACCGCCTTGAGCGCGAGTTCCGGCGTGAGCAGGCAGCCCCAGATGTCGCACAGGCTGTTGTGGTCCCAGGTCTTGGGCAGGAGGCTGTTGCGCTCGTCGCGCCAGTCCCACTCGTGCTGGTCGGCATAGAGCTCGCGCGCCAGGGCCAGGCCTTCGGCGGTCATGCATTCGGGTGGGATGTTCGAGGCCTCGTCCACGCCGCGGCGGATCAGCGCCGCGAGCCGCGCCGGCGTCTGGAACGGGCCGGGCACCCAGGCCAGGGCCTCCACATCGTTGGCCAGGGCCGCATCCACCATCGCATCGTCGAGCCAGGGGGCGGGCACATGGGCGATCGCATAGCGGTCGCTGGCAACGGCCTGCAGCCACTCTTCGCGCGTCTGCGGCTTCGGCCGCTCGGCAGGCTCCGCGCTGGTGTCGCCATTGGGCTCCTGTACCAGAGCATCACCGGCACTCTGCGGTGCCATGCCGCGGCGAGCGCGGCGCGCCGTCTCCAGTGCATCCAGGCTGGGCGCCACCATCAGGTACAGCTCCGACCAGGTATCGCCATCGCCCGAGTCCGAATGCTTGTACAGCGTGAGCCACTGCTCGCGCGATTCGCGCAGCACGCCGCTGTCGCCCGGCAGGGGCTGTGCCAGCGGCACGGCCCAGGCCTGGGTGAGATCGCCCGAACGGTTCCAGGGTGCGGCGTGCTCAGGGTCGGGGTCGGGCGTGCCGTAGCGCGCGGACAGGGCCTGGACCATGGCCTCGCGGATCCCGTTCACGGCCTGGTCGAGTTCCCTGGCCAGGTAGTCGTAGTGGCCGTTGTGTTCCTCGTTGGTGTAGGTGCGCGCCACGCGGCGCACCACCACCGCGCGGTTCGCCTGCACGGTGTCCTCGTCTTCACCGTCGTCGTCCTCATCATCCTCGTCGTCATCTTCTGATGAGGACTCGCGCTCCAGCGTCGCGCCAGCGGCCAGCTGGTGCAGCCGGGCTTCGGCTTCGTCCAGCAGGGTCTGGGCCAGCGGGGCAATGCCTTCCACGCTGTCGACGGCTTCGAGGTGTTCGGTGGGCGCAGGCTCGAAGAAGGGCCGGGGCGGCCGGCAGTTCTCCTGCGCACCGCTGCGCCACAGCGCCTGGCCCTCGGCATCGAGCAGTGCGACATGCTGGCCGTCGTACACGGCGCGCCAGACCACGGCCGCCTCCTTGTCGACAAAGGCCACCTGGCCATCGCGCGTGAGAAAGGGCACCACGGGGGTGTCGGGCTGCTCGTCCGCCAGCCAGCCTTCGCCATCGGTCAGGGGTTCGAGCAGCCCATCGTCCACGGTGAACACCCGGCCATCGGTGTGCAGCAGGCCCCAGGTGGCCGGGCGGTCTCCCTTGCGGCGCTGGTAGGTGCGCACCACGGCAAAGCCGCCCTCCTCGCGGAAATGGCTGCCCCAGGCCAGTGGCGGGGTGGGCAGCGGCGTGCCATCGGCACGCAAAAAGGCGGTGCCGTTGTAGGTGCTGGCCGCCAGCCCGCAGGCCATGTGGCGCGAGAGGTGGCGCTCGCCTTTCACCACCACATGGCCCTTGGCATCCAGGTAGCCATGGCCTCTGTCCCAGGAATTGGGCTCGTCGAAAAAGGCCAGTCCCTCGCTGTTGAAGGTGTCGATGCTGGGATAGCACGGCTCCAGCACCCATTGGCCGCGCGTGTCGATCAGGCCGTAACTCTCGCCGTCCAGCGAGGCCGGGGTGGTGGGGGTCTCTCCAAAGGGCTGTGCGCGCTTGAAGCGCGGCTCGATCACCCAGCGGCCCGTGCCGTCCACGAAGCCATCGCCGAGCTGGTTCGTGCCCTTGATCTTGCTGACCGCACGCGCCAGTCCCCCTGCCCCAAACAGGCTCAGATCGCGAAAGCTCTCGTCGCAGGTGAACTGGCCCGCGCGGTCGATGATGCGCCAGGCATTCTTGCCCACCTTCACCGCACTCAACCCGTCCCGAAACGGGCGGGTGTCTTCGAAGGCCGGCGCTATCACCACCTCGCCTGCCAGGTTCACGAAGCCCCAGCGCCCGTCCTGCTGAAAGCGGGCCATGCCGTCCTCGGAATAGCTGCGCGCGTTCTCCAGCGTGGGCGGCACGCGCCAGCGGCCTTCGGCATCGATGTAGCCCCAGCGGCCATCGCCCGCCTGGGCCGCGGAGATCCAGCCCCCCTGGCCGTCGGCATTGAAGCGCAGCAGCGCCTGTAGCCCCTCGGGCGGGCTGACGGCCCGGCCTCGGTGCACGATCACACGGGCATGGCGGGTGCTGTCGGGGGACAGCGGAATGTGGGCAATCCACGGGGGGGTGGCAGCGGTGTTCTTTTCCATGGTCCTTTTCCTCCGCGCGGGATCGTAAGCGCGGGCCTGGACACTCCGGGCCCCCGATCCCCTGCCTGCGCGAAAAGCCGGGCATTTGTCACGCTTTGCGCCACCTGGCACCACGCCCTGTCGGGTGGCGCCAGGCCGACCGGGGTGGATGTATCAGTTGGTGAAAACTGTTGCCTTCAGTGCCGAAGGGACTTGGCAGCCGCGCGCACGGCGGCCAGGAACTTCGCTGCGGCCGGGGTGGGCTGCGCGCCGCGCCGGGTGATGGCGCTGATGGTCAGTTCAGGCAGGCGCTCGCGCACGGGGATCGCGCGGATGCCGTGGCGCGCCAGCTCGCGTTCCACCACCGGGCGCGCAAACGCGCTGACCAGATCGCCGCGGCCCACCAGGGCGCGCGTGATCTCCATCGAGCGGCTCACCACGATGCGCTGGGGCGGCTCCGTGCCACTGCCGGCGAACAGGTCTTCCACCATGGCCCGGTCCCAGCCCACCCACTCCTCCTGCTGCAGCGCCGCCAGGCTGCGCACCCGCGCACGGGCATGGCCCACGCGCGCGCAGATGGCCAGCGGTGTGGTGAGCAGTTCCTCGCAATCGAACTCGGGGCCCGTGCGCTCCATGCGGTGCTGCACCAGGGCCAGGTCCAGCAGGCCCTCGCGCAGCGCCGGCAGCACCATGGGAGCCAGGCCTTCGCTGAACTCCAGCGCCGTGGTCGGCAGTTCGGTACGGAACAGGGCCAGTGCCTGGGGCAGCAGCGCCATCGCAGGCACGGACGACACCGCCACGCGCACGCAGCCGAGCCGGCCATCGCGCATCTGGCGCAGCTCGTCGCGGGCGCGCTCGGCCTCCTGCTCCAGCAGGCGCGCGCGCCGCTCGAAGGCCAGAGCGTACTCGGTGGGTGTGACGCCCTGGGCACCGCGCACGAACAGCGGCACCGCAAGGTGGTCCTCCAGTTCGCGGATCGCACGTGAGATGGCGGGCTGGGTGATGTGCAGCGCGTTGGCTGCCTGGCGGATGCTGCGCAGCTGCATCACGGTGAGAAAGGCTTTGAGCTGGTGCGGCTTCATCGGCATCCTGGGCGAAGGGGGTGATGCATTTCAGTTTTCACAGTAACGAAATTGTGACTGTTCGTGGCATGGGTGTGTCGATAGAGTGGGGGCCGTCGTTCCCACCCTTCCCCAAGGCTTTCTCCATGAACCACCGGCTTCTGCCCCTTGCCGCCCTGCTCGCCAGCCTGGCGTTCACCAGCTCTGTCCAGAGCCAGACGGCATCTCCCCTGGCCCAGCGCGTGCTGGCCCTGTCCGACGCGGCCGAGCCCCAGGTGATCGCCTGGCGCCGCCATATCCACCAGCACCCCGAGCTGTCGTACGAAGAGGTGCAGACGGCCGCCTACATCGCGGCGGCGCTGGCCAAGATGCCCGGCATCGAGGTGCAGACCGGCATTGCCAAGACCGGCATCAAGGCCGTGCTGCGCGGCGGCAAGCCCGGCCCCGTGGTGGCCCTGCGCGCCGACATGGACGCCCTGCCCGTGCAGGAGCGCAACGACCTGCCCTTCAAGTCCACCGCGCGCGCCCAGTGGCGCGGCAACGAGACGCCCGTCTCCCACGCCTGCGGGCACGACACCCATGTCGCCATGCTGCTGGGCGCGGCGCAGGCGCTCTCCAGCGTGCGCAGCGAACTCGCGGGCACGGTGGTCTTCCTGTTCCAGCCGGCCGAGGAACTGGGCCCCGGCCCCGTGCCCAGCGGTGCCAAGGCCATGATGGAGGCCAAGGTGCTCGAGAACCCCAAGGTCGACGTCGTCATGGGCCAGCACATCAGCGCGCGGGCACCGGGCAACACCCTGGCCTACCGCGCGGGCAGCTTCATGGCCAGCGGCGATGCCTTCAACATCAAGCTCAAGGGCAAGGGTGGCCACGGTTCCTCGCCCTGGACGGCCAAGGACCCCACGCTGGCCGCGGCCGAGATCGTGCTCGCCCTGCAGGGCATCATCAGCCAGCAGATCGACCCGCTCGACGGCCCCACCGTGGTCACCGTGGGCCTGCTGCAAAGCGGCAACCGCGTGAACATCCTGCCCGACACGGCCGAGATCGGCGGCACCGTGCGCTCCCTGTCGGCGCGCAACCAGAAGGTCGCGCACGAGGGCATTCGCCTCAAGGCCGAGAAGATCGCCGAGAGCGCGGGGCTCACGGCCGAGGTGACCATCGACACCGGCTATGAGGTCGTGGTCAGCGACCCGAAGATCACCGCCGCCCTGGCCCCTGCCTTCGCCGCAGCGGCCGGCGGCGCCGACAAGGCCAGGGAGGTGCCGCCCTCGATGGGCTCGGAAGACTTCGGCTCCTTCGGCGGCAGCGGCGTGCCCGTGGTGTTCTGGAACCTGTACGCCTCGCCGTTCGCTGACAAGCCGGGTGCGCCCAACCACTCGTCCGAATTCGTGATCGACGAGAAAGCGCTGCGCATCGGCGTGCGTGCGCTCACCAGCGCCACCCTGGCGTACATGGCGCAGAACCCTGCCGCCAAGCGCTGAGCGCCGCAGTCCCGCTCGCCACACAGCCCATGCCGCACCCGGCATGGGCTGTTTTCATTCGGAAGACGGAAATTTTCTAGGTGCAAACCCTGATTTTCCAGAATCCGTGTCGATTCCGCTCTGGCCCATCCGTCGTGGAGGTATGAGCGCAGAGAAATCTTGGTCTCTGCGCCACCACTTCCACCACAGGAGATCTGCCATGCGATTCATGATTCTGGTCAAGGCCAGCCCCGAGAGCGAAGCCGGCGTGCTGCCCGGCGAGGACCTGCTGGCCGCCATGGGCGCCTACCACGAGGAGCTGTCGCGCGCCGGCGTGCTGCTCGACGGCATGGGCCTCAAGGCCAGCACCCACGGCTGGCGCGTGCGCTACGGCAGCGGCGGCCAGCGCACGGTGGTCGACGGCCCGTTTGCCGAGACCAAGGAACTGCTGGCCGGCTACACGCTGATCCAGGTGCGTTCGCGCGAAGAGGCCATGGAATGGGCGCGGCGCTTTCCCAACCCGCGCGGCGAAGGGCTGGAAGCCGAGATCGAGGTGCGCCCGGTCTTCGAGCTCGACGACTTCGTGCAGGGCGAAGCCGTGCAGCGCTTTCGCGACATCGAAGCGGCCCGCCACTGACGCATTCATCCCAGGAGAACCCCATGATCAAGACCATCGCCCTCGTGGCCCTTGCTGCCATTGCCCTGCTGCTGGCCTTTGCCGCCACCCGCCCCGACACCTTCCGCGTGGAGCGCAGCCGCGTGATCCCCGCCCCGCCCGAGCGCGTCTTCGGCCTGATCCAGGACCTGCGCCGCTTCAACACCTGGAACCCCTACGAGCGCAAGGACCCCGGCGCCAAGGGCCAGTACAGCGCTGCCACCGCCGGCCCCGGCGCGCGCTATGCCTGGCAGGGCGACAAGGTGGGCACGGGCAGCATGGAGATCACCGAGGCCACGGCCCCCGCCCACGTGGGCATGAAGCTCGATTTCATCGCCCCTTTCGAGGCGCACAACCGGGCAGACTTCACGCTGCAGCCCGAGGCGGGCAACGCCACCCGTGTCACCTGGGCCATGCACGGCCCCGTGCCCTACATGGCCAAGGTCATGCACCTGTTCTTCAGTGTGGACCGCATGGTCGGCAAGGACTTCGAGGAGGGCCTCGGCTTCCTCGCGGCCGAGGCCGCCAAGTGATGCTGCCCGGCTTTCGCATCACCCCCTGTTTTCCCCGTCCCTTATCCCTTATCGTTCCACCACTTTTGGAGACCGCCATGCAACACCAGATGATCTTCGTCAACCTGCCCATCAAGGACATGGGCCGCTCGCAAGCCTTCTTCCGCGCCCTGGGCTACGACTTCAACCCCCAGTTCACCAACGAACAGGGCGCCTGCCTGGTGCTGGGCGAGAACCTGTTCGTGATGCTGCTCGTCGAAGAGTTCTACAAGACCTTCACCGACAAGGCCATCGCCGACGCGAAGAAGACCTCCGAAGTGCTGGTCTGCCTCTCGGCCCAGAGCCGCGAGGAGATCGACACCCTGGTGGCCAAGGCGGTCGCCGCCGGCGCCACGGCACCGCGCCCGCCGCAGGACCATGGCTTCATGTACGGCCACGGCTTCGATGACCTCGACGGCCACACCTGGGAGTTCGCCTACATGGTGGACGCCAGCAAGGCGCTGGGCTGAAGGCCATGGGCGTGCCCGACGCTGATGCGCTGCACCGCACCATCGAATCGGTATGGCGCATCGAGGCGGCCCGCATCATCGCCCGCGTGGCGCGCATGACGCGCGACGTGGGCCGGGCCGAGGAGCTGGCGCAGGATGCGCTGGTCTCCGCCCTGGAGCACTGGCCCGCCACCGGCCTGCCTGACAACCCCGCCGCCTGGCTCATGACCACCGCCCGCAACCGCGCCCTGGACCACCTGCGCCAGCAGGCCATGCAGGCGCGCGAGCACGAGGCCCTGGGCCATGACATGGAGGCGCTCGAAGCCCAGTACGCGCCCGACTTCGTCGACGCCCTGGACGCCGCGCGCCAGGACGACATCGGCGACGACCTGCTGCGCCTGGTCTTCACCGCCTGCCATCCCGTGCTCTCGACCGAGGCGCGTGTGGCCCTGACGCTGCGGCTGCTGGGCGGCCTGTCCACGGTGGAGATCGCGCGCGCCTTTCTGGTGCCCGAGGCCACCGTGGCCCAGCGCATCGTGCGCGCCAAGCGCAGCCTCACGGCCGCGCATGTGCCCTTCGAGGTGCCCAGTGCTGCAGAGCGCGCGCCGCGCCTGGCCTCGGTGCTCGAGGTCATCTACCTGATCTTCAACGAAGGCTATGCGGCCACGGCCGGCGACGACTGGATGCGTCCGGCCCTGTGCGGCGAGGCCCAGCGCCTGGTGCGCGTGCTCGCAGGCCTGGCGCCCGACGAGCCCGAGGTGCAGGGCCTGGTGGCGCTGCTGGAGATCCAGGCCTCGCGCCTGGCTGCGCGCACCGATGCCGAAGGCCGCCCGGTGCTGCTCATGGACCAGGACCGCTCGCGCTGGGATGCCCTGCTGGTGCGCCGCGGCCTGGCCGCGCTCGACAAGGCCGAGCAGCTGGCGCGCGCCGGCCATCCCTGGGGGCCGTACGCGCTGCAGGGCGCCATCGCGGCCTGCCATGCGCGTGCACGCCGCGCCGAGGATACGGACTGGCACCACATCGTGGCGCTGTACGACGCGCTGCTGCAGGTCTCGCCCTCGCCCGTGGTCGCGCTCAACCGCGCCGTGGCCGTGGGCATGGCCGACGGTCCCGCCGCGGCGCTGGCGCTGGTCGAGCAGCTGGGCGCCGACCCCGCCCTGCGCGACTACCACTGGCTGCCCAGCGTGCGCGGCGACCTGCTGGCCAAGCTGGGCCGCCACGGCGAGGCCCGCACCCAGTTCGCGCATGCCGCCACGCTCACGCGCAACGCGCAGGAGCAGGCGCTGCTGCTGCAGCGCGCCGCGCAATGCGGCGCGTGACAGGGGGCGGTCTTTGCCGTAACGTGCAGCCCTCCAAGGAGCGACCGCCATGCACCCTGCGCCCACGCCCCCGTTCCCGCTCGAAGGCGGCTGCGACTGCCACCATGTGCGCTACCGCATGGAGACGGCGCCGCTGTTCGTGCACTGCTGCCACTGCCGCTGGTGCCAGCGCGAGAGCGGGGCTTCGTTCGCACTCAACGCCATGATCGAGGCCGACCGTGTGCACCTGCAGGGCGGCAAGCCCGTGCTGGTCGAAACGCCATCGGAAAGCGGCCTGGGCCAGAAGATCGCGCGCTGCCCGCACTGCCACGTGGCCCTGTGGAGCCACTATGCGGGCGCGGGGCCGCTGGTCTCCTTCGTGCGCGTGGGCACGCTCGATGCGCCCGACCACCTGCCGCCCGACATCCACATCTTCACGCGGTCCAAACAGCCCTGGGTGGTGCTGCCCGAGGGCGCCAGGGTGGTGCCCGAATACTACGAACGCGAGGCGCATTGGCCGCCCGAGAGCCTGGCGCGCCGCCAGGTGCTGCTGCCGCGGATCGCGGCCTACCGGGCGTCGATGGGGTTCGATCCGCTGTAAGGGGCGGCCAGGGCCTTGCGCTTCTTGCGCGGCAGGTGCTTCAGGGAGGGGTGCACGGCCGGCTTGGGCGCAGCCCCCAGTGCCGCACGCGCCAGCGCATCGGCCTCGCCATTGCGGTGGCGCGGTATCCAATGGATCTTCACGCCATCAAAGCCCGCCAGCAGCGCGCGTGCCGCCGCGTACAGCGGCGCGAGCCGCGCGTGGGCGGCCGCAGGTGTGCCCATCTGCTCCACGAGCAGGCTGCTGTCGCTGTAGATCTGCAGTGAAGTGGCACCGTGGGCGCGGGCCTCGGTCAGCGCCAGCACCAGGGCACCCAACTCGGCCTCGTTGTTGCAGCCCGTGGTGTGCGTGGCCTGCGACAGTGCATGGCGCGTGCCGTCGGGCGCCACCAGCACGGCGCCCAGGCCCATGCGGCCCGGGTTGGGGATGGCGCTGCCATCGCAGTGGATGACCCAGGGCGCGGGCAGGTCCATGGTGGCGGTGGACGGTGCCTTATTCGGGCTGGCGGTAGTACGCTTCCACTTTCCCTTTGAGCTTGATGATCAGCGGCTGGCCCTTGCGGTCCAGCGTCTTGCCGGCAGGCACCTTCACCCAGCCCTCGCTGATGCAGTATTCCTGCACGTCGGTGCGGTCCTTGCCGTTGAAGCGGATGCCGATGTCGTGCTCGAACACGGCCGCCACATGGTGCGGGCTGCGCGGGTCGGCAGACAGGTGGTCGGGCAGCGGTGGGGCTTGGGTGGTATCGGTCATGGAAACAAAGGGGGTTCGGTTCAAGTCGGCAACCGCGCATTTTCGGCGATTTGGCGGCATGCCCGCGCCGGCAAAGCAAGGTTGCGGGCAGGGGATCAGCAGGCCGCCGGCACCGCAGGCCTGTTGCCATGCTGGGCCAGCAGCTTGCCGACCTGGGGCTTGGCGCAGCGCTGCAGCGCCATCAAGAGCGCATGGCCGGGCTCGGCCACGCCCCAGCGCTGGCGCAGGTCGTGCTGCATGCGCGCCAGCAGCTCGGCCGCCATCTCGGCGTCGGCCAGGGCCCGGTGGGCCCGGCCCGTGCGTGGCAGGCCGTGGTAGTCCACCAGCGAGCCGAGCTTGTGGCTCGGCGCCTCGGGGTACAGGCGGCGCGACAGCAGCACCGTGCAGGCGAAGGCGTGCGGCGCGGCCACGCCGGCCAGGGCCAGCTCGGCCTGCCAGAACTTGCTGTCGAACGCGGCGTTGTGCGCCACCATGGGCGCATCGCCCACAAAGCGCGCGGCGTCCTGCATCACGCCGGCGGCATCGGGCGCGGCATTCACCATGGCGTTGGTGATGCCCGTGAGCTGGATGATGAAGGCGGGGATCCAGGCGCCGGTCTTCATCAGGCTCTGGTAGTGGTCCACCCGGCGGCCGTTTTCCAGCAGCACGATGGCGATCTCGGTCGCGCGCGCGCCCTGGCCGGGCGAGACGCCCGTGGTTTCAAAGTCGATGACGGCGATGCGGGACATGGGGTCCGGAGGATATACCGAAGCCCTTGCCCCGTCCCGGGCCCAGGGCTTGCCGCCGTCCGTGCCGTGGCGGGCGGGCCTCAGGCCGCCGTGTAGGTGTAGTCCACCGGCACGCGCAGCTCGTAGACCGTCTGGCTGGCGGCATTCTTCATCACCAGCCGCACGCTGCTGAGCTTGCCGGGGTCGATCACGGTGAAATGCTTGGACACGACGCCCGTGCCCACCTGCTTGCCCGTGGTGCCTTCGTAGGTCATGTTGGCCTCGGTCTCGGGGATGACCCAGATGTCCAGGCCCTCTTCGCTGTTGATCGCGTAGGCGAGGTCCACGTCGATGCGCGTGCCGGCCTTGACCACGGCCGGGGAGGGAATGGACACCTTGACGCCGGTGATCTCCGAGCCCCGGCCATCGTTCAGCCATTCCTCGTCGGCCTCGTCGTCGGCTTCGTAGGTGAAGTCCACGGCCAGCGGCTGGTTGAACACCTCCACGAACTCCTGGTTCTTGGCCACGATGAACAGCTCGCGCACGGTGCCTGCCTGCGTCAGGTGCACGCGGCGGGTCACCTGGCCCTTGCCGGGCTCCAGGCTGTCGCGCGAGCCCTCGTAGATCGAGTCGTAGGTGGTATCGAGGATCTTCACCCAGATATGCAGCGGCTCCCGGGGCGCCGTGTAGCGGTAGTCCAGGGTCACGGTGATGGGGGTGTTGGCGGGCAGCACGCTGCCCGACGGCGGGTTGATGCGCACGCCGGTGATCTTCAGGTCGGTGCGGGTGTTGTCCTGGCGCCGGGCGCGCCGCCAGAAGTAGACCACCAGGCCGATGGCCACCAGCCCCGCGATGGTGATGTAGACGTTCTCCATGTGATTTCCCCTCTCCCTTGGTCGGTACCGCGCCTTGTGTGTACTGGCTGTCGCTGCAATGGGCGGCGCGGGTGGTCCCGGGGGCGGATTATGGTGGCGCGCGCTGCGGTATCAACTGCGGGAATGCGCGAGGAAGAAGCGCAGCATGGCCTCGGTGGCCGAGATTCCCCGCGGATCGGTGTGGCTGCCGCGCGCATCGCCGCCGGCCCAGGCGTGGCCGCTGCCATGCAGCACCCAGTGCTCGGCCAGCGTGGTGCCGCCGCCCTGGTACACGGTGCGCGTATAGGCCTGGCCCTGGGCCGACCGCCCGGTGCTGACCGACGGCACTGCTCCCTCGGGGGCCACGGCCAGCGCTGCTTCGATGAGCTGCTCGCCATTGCGCGGGTGCACGGTGGCATCGGCATCGCCGTGGAAGACGATCAGTGGTGGCGCCTGCTCCAGCCGCACGATGGGCGGCACCGGTGCAAAAGGGCTGGTGCTGGTGGGCTTGGCGCCGGTCTTCATGGCCGACAGCGCGGCCATCACGTTCTGGGCGGCACCGGCCGCCAGGCCCGAGTGCACGCCCGCGGCGGCAAACACATCGGGGTATTCGCGCGCCAGCAGGGCTGCCATGGCACCGCCGGCCGACAGGCCCGCCACATACACCCGCCGTGCGTCCACCGGGTGGCGCGCCATCACCTCGCGCACCATGGCCACCAGCGTGGCGGGCTCGCCGCTGCCGCGCCGCTGGTCCTGGGGCTGGAACCAGTTCCAGCAGGCCTTGGGGTTGGCCTGGCCGGACTGGGCGGGGTAGAGCACCAGGGCACGCTCGCGCGCTGCTGCGCGGTTCATGCCCGTGCCGGTGGCGAAGTCCTCGGGGTCCTGGGTGCAGCCGTGGAGCATCAGCACCAGGGGCAAGGGGCCGGCGGCGGTGCTGGCACCCGGCGGCACATACAGGTAGTAGTGGTCTTGCGGCGCGCCGGCCCGTGCAAAGGCCACGCGGCGGAAGCTGCCGGGTGCCTCGGCCGCGTGTGCCGGGGCGGGCTGCGGTGGCTGCGCGCTCGTGGGCGCTTCCTCCACCCGGTCGAGGATCACGGTGGCGTCTTCGACATCGGCCTGCGCATAGCCGTTGCGCCAGCTCGGGCCCGATGGCGCGGCGGCCAGGGTGGGTGCCGGGGCTGCAGGCGCCCGGGCTTCGCGCAGCGGCGCACCACCCAGGGCCTGCTGGATGGCGCGCGTGGCGTCGGCCAATTGGCCCTTGCGCACCAGGTCGGTGGCGTTGCCGAGGAATTGCTTGAGATGGGGGTTCCAGTCCATGGGAAGGTCCTTGGGTCTGCGGATAGGGCATGCGCCGGTCATGGCGCCGGCGCCCTGGGGCGGCCGGTGCCGTCGGTTTTTGTCTCGGGATGCCGCCGCTCGAAGGGGCCGGTCTGGAATGGAAGGGGGCAAAAAATCGCCGTTGTGGTGCCCTGGACACCGCGCCACGGTGGGAGGCGCTTGTTTCAGCCGATGATGCGGCCCGCCAGCGCCGCCTTGACCGCCGGGCTGGCGTGAAACGCCCCGAGCACCGTGACCGAGGCGATCGTCGCCTGTGCCAGCTCGGGCGTCACGTCGTCCTCGATGCTGGCCAGTCCCAGCACGCGGATCTCCAGCGTCTGGCCTGCCGCCTGCACGGTCTCCAGGTCGGTGCGGCCAAAGCGCTGCAGGCCCAGCACCAGCATCTTGCGTGCCACCACCTGGCGCACGGCCTCGTTCTGGGTGCTCAGCTGGTTGCGGATGGCCGTGCGGATGAAGTCCGTGCGGTTGGCGTAGAAGCCCTCCGATACGAGCAGATCGATGTGCCCCAGGTCCACATAGCCGAGGTTGATGGTGATCTTCTCTGAATCAGGGACCTTGCTGCGCAAGGCCGAGGGGGGGCTGAAAGTGGGGGTCATGGTATGCCTTCTGGTCGGTTTACGCCATCCATATGGATGGTAAATGGATGGTGTGCCGGCCTTTTCAAGTGCAGGTCCTCAAAAAAGAAAGAGCCCAAGGGCCCTTTCTGGTGCGTGGCGGCGGCGCGGCGAGATCAGCCCGCACCGCGGCTGCCCCCGCCACTGCTGCTGCCGGCCGCGCCCTGGCGCGACTGGCCCTGGTTGCCGCTGCCCAGGTGGGTGTCGCGGTCGCCGCGGCTTTCGGGGGTGCGGCGGCCCTGGTTGGTCTGGGTGGCCTGGTCGCCTGCGCTGTTGTGGGCGTTGGCCACCTTTCCGCTGCCGTCACTGGCGGCATTCGGGTCGTCTGGCTGGTTTTCCTTGCTGCTCATGGCAATCTCCTCGGGTCCGGTCATGAAGGGCGCGCCGGGCGGGCGCACCGCGGTGTGCACGCTGCTGCCTGCCTCAGGACAGCGTCAGTTCCTGGTGCTCGCCCAGGTCGCGCGGCTGCTCGCCGGTGATGGCGGCCTTGGCCATCTTGAACAGCTGCACCATCTTGCTTTCCTTGACGTCCCAGAACTCGGCGTGGCCGATGCGCACGGCCAGCAGTGCCAGGTTGGGGTCGGTGTGGCCCGCAGGGAACCAGGCCTTGGCCATGGGCGACCACAGGGCCTCCTTCTGCGCCAGGTCCTCGACGAAGCTGGCCTGGCCCGACAGGGAGACATAGCTGTCATCGCCGGGATCGGCATAGGACACGTTCACCTGGCCGTCGGTCAGCAGGCGGCCATAGAGCTCGCCGTTGCGTGGAATGAAGAAGTACAGCAGCGACTGCTCGTCGATGCTGCGGTTCTGCGTGGTCAGCGGGTGGGCATGCAGCATGCCGTTGGCATGGCGGTGCGTGAGCATGCCGAATTTAATGTCCTTGATCAGCTTCCACAGCGTCTCGCGGGCGGGGGTCTCGTGTTGCATGGGGTGCCTCCGGCGGGTGGTGAATCGGTAAAAATTCACTGTAGGCCGCCAGGCAGCCCGGGGGCGTCGGTATCCGGCCCGGCTTGCCTAGGGCGTTTGTCCGACAGCGCGCGGGGTCAGCGCGCCGTACGCCGTTCCAGCGCAAACGGCGGCAGGCCCTTGAGCAGGCGCTGCCCGTACGAGGTGTTCATGAGCCGCTTGTCGTAGCAGTACACATGGGCCTGGTCTTCCTCGGTGCGGATGGCGCGGCCCACCCACTGGGCCAGGCGGATCGCGGTGGCGGGCACCACCAGCTCGCTGAACGGGTCGCGCCCCACGGCGCGCAGCCATTCGGCGCGGGCCTCGCCCACGGGGTCGTCGGGCGGGGCAAACGGCAGCTTGGTGATGAACACCGACTCGCACAGCCGCCCCGGCAGGTCCAGCCCCTCGCCGAAGGACTGCATGCCGAAGATCACCGAGGGCAGGCCGTCGGCCACGCGCTCGCGGTGGCGCTTGAGCAACTGGGTGCGCGGCAGCGCGTTCTGCACCAGCACCACATTGCGCATGGCGGTGGGCAGGGCATCGACAGCCTGGCGCATCTGCTCGCGCGAGGTGAACAGCACCAGCGCACCGTATTCCACGTTGGCGATGTCGTAGAGCAGCGCTTCCACCATCTCGGCCGTGAACTGCGCGGCGTTCTTGGGGTCGGCGCGCGTCTCGGCCGCAATCAGCGTGCCCTGGGCGGCGTAGTCGAAGGGGCTCGGTACCTCCAGCGTGGTGGCGGCCGCATCGCCGTGCAGGCCCGATTCGCGCATGAAGAACTCGAAGTGCCCGCAGCTGGTGAGCGTGGCCGAGGTCAGCACCGCACCGCGCACCGCGCTCCACAGGTGGTTGCGCAGCGTGGTGCCCGGCAGGATGGGGCTGGCATGCGCCTTGACGACGATGAAGTCGCCCTCCACCTCCAGCGTGAACCACTTGGCCGCCGGCACGGCGCCCTCGGGCGCGTCCTGCAGCAGCAGCTGGGCGGTGGTGTGCAGCTCTTCCAGGCGCGGCGCCAGCATGCCGATCTGCGCATACAGGGTGGACAGGCGGCGCGCCTCGTCGGGCTTGTCGCGCATCTCGGCGCGCAAGGCCTTGGAGATGGCGCGCAGCGCTTCGAGAAAGCCCTCGGCGCTGGCCGACAGCAGGCCGAGCGGCGCGAGCAGCGGCTCGGGCAGCTCGCCGCGCGGCACGCGCACGCGCGCCGGGCCCCAGGTGTCCCTCTGGCTCTTGAGGGCCGGGCCGTAGACGTCCATCACGATGCGCGCCAGGTCCTGCAGCGTCTGGCGCAACTGGCCCGAATGCTTGGGGATGTCGGCGATCTCCTCGACCTCCAGCAGCGCGCCGATGCGCAGGCCGCGGCTCGCCAGGCGCTCGATCCAGGTCAGGCGGCTCAGGTCCATGCTGCAGGAGAACTGGTCCAGCGCGGTCGCAGGCAGGTGGTGGGCTTCGTCGAGCACCAAGAGGCAGTTGTCCAGCTCGGGCAGCACGCGCGCGCCCAGCGAGGACAGCAGCAGGTCGTGGTTGGCCACGATCACCTGCGCACCCACCAACTCCTTGCGCTTGTCGTAGTAGGTGCACTGGCTGAAGGCCGGGCAGTGCTTGCCGGTGCAGGAGGCGCCCTCGGCCGCCACGGCGCTCCAGACCTCGGGCTCGGGCGGCGTGTCCAGGCTGTCGCGGTCGCCGTCCCAGGCGCCCTGGGCCAGGGTTTGCGACATGGCCGAATAGAACTGGATGCGCGCCTCGGTCTCCTGGCGCGGGCGCTTGGCGCGGGCCGCGGCCTCTTCCTCGGCGAACAGGTCGTCCTCCATCGGGTCTTCGCTCGCCTCCCCGGTGCCGGCCAGCCGGTCGAGCTTGAGCTTGCAGACATAGCGCCCGCGCCCCTTGGCCAGGGAGAACTTGAAGGGCTGGGGCAGCAGTTTGGCCAGGGCCGGCAGGTCCTTGTGCACCAGCTGCTCCTGCAGCGCCACCGTGGCGGTGGAGATCAGCACGCGCGTGCCGCGTGACAGCGCCATGGCGATCGCCGGTGCGCAGTAGGCCAGGGACTTGCCCACGCCCGTGCCGGCCTGGATCACGGCGATCGAGCGCGTGGGCGCGGCCTCGCCCGCCTCCTCGTCCACCTTGCCCAGCGTGGCGTGGCTGAAGGTGTGGGCCACCTGCTCGGCCATGCGCCGCTGCCCCCCGCGGCTGCGAAACCCCGGGGTGGCCTGCACCACCGCATCGAACGACTGCAGGGCCGCCTGGGCCCACTCTGCTGAAGACATAAGGACGAGAGTGTGGCATATGGTTGGGCATACAGTATTTTTGAGGGCATGGGCCTACACGGCAGCCCTTGGCGCCTGCCTACCATGGGGCTGTACACGCGCCCCATGGCGCGGCCCAGGAGATTCCCATGACCACAAGCGCCGAACCCCGCACGACCCCCGCCTCGGTGGACACCACCCGGCGCCAGAGCGCCAACACCCCCTCACCCGGTGGTGCAGTGGCCACGGGCAAGCCCCAGGCGCAGGACCCCAAGCTCCCCCACGAGCGCGATCAATCCGTGGACATGACCCACGGCCAGCCCGACGTGCAGGTGCAGCAGGCCTACCGCGACGTGCAGCGCGGGCTGCAGGACACCGACCGCGGGCCCCCGGCCGACAAGGCCTACCAGAAGCAGAAGTAAGTAGCCCCGGTGCGAACGGCGCAGCCCACCCTGCGGGTGTGCGCCAGAACAACACCCGAAAAAAGCCTGCCGGGTGCAGGCGGCGCTGCGCGCCAATCTAATGGTTGCCAGCGCAACCCATTCCCCTATACTGAAAAGCACTGAAACGGCACCCCCGTGCGAAAGCCGGGTCCGCAAAGTCACCGGTCTACCGGCCCTGGAAGCAGTTCCCGGGCCCAGGACGGCGGGACTGCCACGTTGATCCAGGGTTGCTCAGGGGAGCCGCCGTCTCAGTTGTTGTCGCATACCTACAACCACGAGGCTGCCTCCAGCGATGCAACACCGCCACGGTCCCGCACTCGCCGCCGTTCCTGTTCCTGTTCTTCCTGCTTCGAGCGCGGGCCGGGCCTTCCATGGCCGCCTTCCAGGGCGCCATCCTGCACAGGGGGCTTGAACTATGGGCGACGGCTTGGTCATCGGTACGCAGGACATCGCGCAGAAGGACCAGATGGTGCTGCGCGCGCTGGTGCGCCTGCTGGACGGCGGGGTCAATGTCCGCGCACGCTTCAGCGAGCAGCTGGCCGAGTGCAACGTGGTTTTCGTGCCCGGCAGCTGGCCCTACCGTTTCCATGCCCCCTGCATCACCGTGCGCGTGCTGCACCCCGAAGATGCCGGCGCCCTGCCCGAGGCCACGGCCGACCTCACCGTCTCCACCCCGCTGCGCATGACCAATGTCATCGCCGTGCTGCAGTCGGCGACCCAGCGGGTGCATGGGGCCTCGCAATTCGACCCGGTCCAGGGCCTGCGGGCCATGTTCGACCTGCTCGCCGAGCGCACCCGTGTCGCCGAACGCCGCCGGGCCGTGGTGCCCATCAGCGGGGGCCAGCAGATCGTGTTCGACTTCGTGCAGCAGCTGGTGCACACCTCCATGTCCATGGATGCGCTGCTCTCGGGCGCCTACACCCTGGGCGAGCCGCACCGCGTGAGCCCGGTGGAGGAGGCGCTCATCGGGTCCATGCCCTCGCACAGCCTGCGCCACCTGCTGTGGAGCCTGGCCATGCGCCTGGCCGAGACCCGCGCGGGCGCCCCGGCCCGCCCCGGCTGGTACCGGCTGCTGCGCTGGCCCGATGCCATCGGCCTGTCGGCGGCCGGCCACCCCCGCCTGGCGGCGCTGCTCACCAGCCGGCCCCTGAGCTGCGAGCAGCTGTGCGCCAAGAGCGGCGTGCCCGAGGCCACGGTGCGCTGGTTCCTCGAAGCCAGCCTGGCCCTGGGCCTGGCGGTGGAGGAGAGCGCGCCTGCGGCGCCCGCCGCTGCAGCCGCCGTGGCAACGCCCGCACCCGTGGCCGCGGCCAAAACCCCCGTCCCGGCCGCCGCGCCCGCAGGCTGGCTCGGCAACCTGCGAGAACGGCTCAAGCTATGGTGATGCCTTCCACCGGGCCTGCGGTGTTCGCAGGCACTTCCCGCGATCTCAAGATCGTCTTCACCGGCCCCATGGGGGCCGGCAAGACCACCGCGATCCAGGCCATCAGCGATGGCCAGGCCCTGTCCACCGACGTGCCCATCACCGGCTGGGCCGAGCTGCCCATGCCGGGCAAGACCATGACCACCGTGGGCCTGGACTACGGCGAATGCCAGATGGACGGCGGCCAGTGGAAGCTCAAGCTCTTCGGCACGCCGGGGCAGGAGCGCTTTCGCTTCATGTGGGACATCCTGGGCGCGGGGGCCTTCGGCCTCATCGTGCTGGCCGACAACTCGCAGAGCGACCCCGTGGGCGAGGTGGCGCGCTACCTCAAGGCCTTTGCGCCCCACGTGCCCACGCGGCGCACCGTGGTCGGCGTGGGCCGGCTCGACACCCATCCCGCGCCCGGCATCGCCGACTACTGCGAGCAGCTGGGCGCCCTGGGCTACAACCCCCCGGTGCTGGAGGTGGACGTGCGGCGCGATGCCGACGTGCGCCTTCTGCTGTCGGTCCTGGTGAGCATGGCGGAGATCGAACATGAGTAGTAGCAGCAGCGACAGTTCCACCGGCGTTCCTTCTGCCGCCCCGGCGGTTCAGGCGTCCTTGCGCCTGGTGACCATTGCGCGCCTGGCCGAACTGCTGGGCGAATTGCAGCGCGGCACCCCGGGCATCCTGAGCGCCACGCTGGCCAGCGCCGACGGCTTCACGGTGGCCTCCACGCTCTCGGACAGCCAGGACGCCGACAAGCTCTCGGCCATGTCGGGCTCGCTGAGCGCGCTGGCCGGGGCCATGACGCGCGAGGCCGGCCACAGCGCGCCCGAGCGCCTGATCCTCGAATCGGGCAGCGGCCACATCGTCTCGATGAACGTGCCCGTGCCCTCGGGCGACCTGGTGCTCACAGTGGTCACCAACGAATCCTCGCTGCTGGGCAAGCTGCTCTGGAGCTGCCGCAACACCGCCGACCAGGTGATTGCGGCCTGCGCCGCAGCGCCGCAGCCGGGCTGATCCCCTGTTTTGCCGTTCCCGTTCCCTTGTTCCACCACCACCGGAGACCACGCCATGGCAATGACCCCCAAAGAACTCCTGAACCAGCTCATGCAGACCGAGGGCGCCATGTGCGCTGCGCTGGTGGACTACAACAGCGGCATGCTGCTCGAATCCGTGGGCAGCGGCATGGACCTGGAGCTGGCGGCCGCAGGCAACACCGAGGTCGTGCGCGCCAAGATGAAGACCATGAAGTCGCTGGGCATGCAGGGCACCATCGAGGACATCCTGATCACCCTGACCCACCAGTACCACATCATCCGCCCCGTGGAAAAGCACGACGGCCTGTTCATCTACTACGTGCTCGACCGCAGCCGCGCCAACCTGGCCATGGCCCGCCGCAAGGTGCTCGAAGCCGAGTCGCAGACCGCCATCTGATGGCGTCAGGTGCTGCGCGTGAACCAGCGCGGCACCTCGGCCAGGGCCTCTTCCAGCGAGCCCAAAACGGCCACACAGTCCTGCGCCACTTCGGGCGCGGGCTGCAGCAGGTCGGGTACGACCACCAGGCCCATGCCCGCGGCCAGCGCCGCGCAGGCGCCGTTGTGGCTGTCCTCGAAGGCCAGGCAGCGGGCCGGGTCCACCCCCAGCCGCGCGGCCGCCAGCGCATAGAGCGCCGGGTCGGGCTTGCCGCGCAGCACCTCGTTGCCGCCGGCCACCGCCGCAAAGTGCTGCAGCACGCCCACGCGCGCCAGGCGGTGGGTGATTTCGTCGGTGCGCGACGATGACGCCACCGCACAGGGAATGCCTGCGGCCTGCAATCGCGCGAGCAGTGCGGCCGCGCCGGGCTTGAGCGGGAACAGCAGCTCTCGGCCCTCCCCCTCCCCCAGCGCGGTGCGCACCGCCGCCATGGCCTGCTCGAACGGCGCCACCCCGCCCAGGTGCCTTTGCAGGATGGCATGCGAATCCTGCGCCGCCTTGCCCACCACCTGCAGGTAGTCGGGTTCGTGCAGCACCACACCCAGCGCCAGGGCGGCCTCGGTCCAGGCGCGCAGGGTGGCGCGTTCGGAATCGATGAGCAGGCCGTCCATGTCGAAGATGGCGGCGGCGAAGGGCGGGTGCGGGGTCGGCATCGAAATATGATGCCTGCAAAACCACTGCCTCCGAGGGACCATGGAAACCACCACGCGATTCACGCTGGTCTGCAAGAACGACACCGATGCCGATGCGCTGCATGCGGTGTTCACGAGCACTCCCGAGGGCGCGTCGCTCGAAGCCGCGGTCAAGGCCTTCTTTGCGGCCCGCAAGATCGCCATCCACCCCACGGACCACCTGGGCTTCGACCACTATGAGCGCTCGGGCCGAGTCATCGACGCGGTCTTCACCGCAGGCTCCACCGATGTCGGGGACTTCATCGGGCCCCTGTCCAAGGTCTGCCACGCCCTGCATGCGGAACTGGTGGACGACGAAGTGGCGCGCAAGCTTGAATACGGTTTCATCGACGGCAAGAAAAAGCCGCCTGCCGACGTCGTAGCCTTGATGAAGACCCTGGCCCCGACCGCCCAGCTGGGCCGCGTGGGTCGCACCATTGAGGCCGCCGAGCGCGAAGAGAACGACCCGACCTATGCCTTCATCCGTGCCATTGGCTTTTCCAAGAACCAGGCCACCGTGCAGGCCCTGCTGGAGAAGGGGGCTGATCCGAACAGCAAGTTCTCGTCGGGCTATTCCTGCCTGAACAAGGCCATCACCGACAAGCGCGTGAAGGTCGTGCAGCTCCTGCTGGAACATGGCGCCGACCCGAATCTACCGCACAAAGGCTACCCCAACCTGTACGAGGCCTGCCGCTTCTCGGCCCCCAAGATCGTGGACCTGCTGCTGCAGCACGGCGCCGATCCTGACGTGCGCGAGAAGGGATCTTCGAGTGCCAGCTACCCTATCGAGATCGCCATCTACTACCACCAGGCCAGGATCGTGCAGTCGCTGCTGGACAAGGGTGCGAGCACCCGCGGCCTGCCCCAACTGGCCAACCTGCTGGACTTCACGGCCACCTCGTTCGACGCCATGTACGAGAACCTGGACGGCAAGCTCGCCATCTTCCAGCTGCTGGTGCGCGATCCGGCGTGGAAGGCCGAACTGCAAGGGAGCCGGGACCGCTTGACCACCATGCTCCAGCAATCGTTCGCTGCCTACAAGTACCAGACGCCCAAGGACCGCAAGGACTTCGACGACATCCTGGCGTTCGTGGCTGCGGCCTGACCTCCCGAGGTCAGCCGCGTTGCTGCAACGCCCGCTCGATGCGGTCGCGCCGCACCGTCGTCTTGGGCACCTTGAAGGGGAACCAGCTGCGCACGTCCTCTTCGAGGCCGATGCCGTGCATGTAGTTGTAGATGGCCTTCTTCAGGCCGGCACCCAGTGCGTCGTGGTCCACGCCCGTGGGGTCGATGAAGGCCACGTCGTTCTTGGCGAAGTCCCCGGGCGGCAGCGGCGCCAGCGTCACGCCGTATTCTTCGGGGTTCTTGCCCACGGGAGAATGCACCGTGCAGGCAAAGCGGTGGAAGAAGCCGCTCTGGATACAGCCGTTGGCGAACAGCTGGCGCACATACTCCAGCGCATCCACCGTGTCTTGCACCGTCTGCGTGGGAAAGCCGTACATCAGATAGGCATGCACCAGGATGCCCGCGTCGGTGAAGGCCCGCGTCACGCGCGCCACCTGGTCCACCGAGACGCCCTTCTTCATCAGGTTCAGCAGCCGGTCGGACGCCACCTCCAGCCCGCCCGAGATGGCGATGCAGCCGCTGTCGGCCATCAGTTCCGCCAGTTCGGGCGTGAAGGTCTTCTCGAAGCGGATGTTGCCCCACCACGAGATGCCGGTATTGCGCGCGATCAGTTCGGTGGCCAGGGCCTTGAGGGCCTTGGGCGGCGCGGCCTCGTCCACGAAGTGGAAGCCCGTCTGCCCCGTCTCGCGCACGATGGTGTCGATGCGGTCGGCCAGGGTGCTGGCCGAGGCGCCCTCGTAGCGGCTGATGTAGTCCAGGCTCACGTCGCAGAAGCTGCACTTCTTCCAGTAGCAGCCGTGGGCCACGGTGAGCTTGTTCCAGCGCCCGTCGCTCCACAGCCGGTGCATGGGGTTGAGCATGTCCAGCAGCGACAGGTACTTGTCCAGCGGCAGCCCGTCCCAGGTGGGCGTGCCCACCTCGGCGAACGCGATGTCCGCCTCCTGCATGTTGATGTAGCGCACCGCGCCCGTGCCGGCCTCGCGCACAAAGGTGCGCACCAGGCGCTGGCGCCCACGCTGGCCCTGCACATGCTCCAGCAGCGCCAGCAGCGGGCGCTCGCCCGCGTCCAGCGCCACATAGTCGAAGTGGTCGAACACGCGCGGCTCGGCCAGCTCGCGCAGCTCGGTGTTCACGAAGCCGCCGCCCAGCACGGTGACGATGTGCGGGTGCGCCGCCTTGATCGCCTGCGCGATGCGAAAGGCCGCGTACACCGCGCCTGGGAAGGGCACGGACAGCAGCACCACCGTGGGCGCATGGCGCTCCACCGCGGCCAGTGCCAGCGTGCGCAGGGTTTCGTCCACCAGGTTCAGGGGCTCGGCCAAGGCCTCGGCCAGTGGGTCGAAGGTGGGCTGGCTGCCCGCCAGCGACTCGGCATAGCGCACAAACTCGAAGCGCGGGTCCACCGCGTCGCGCAGCACGTCGGCCAGGTCGTTGAGGTACAGCGTGGCCAGGTGCTTGGCCCGGTCGTGCAGGCCCAGGGCGCCGAAGGCCCAGCCCAGCGGGTCGCCGCCCTCGTCGTCCACGTAGACGTCGAGCGACTCGAAGCGCGGCCCCTCGGGCAGAAAGTTGCGCCCCACGATGCGGTGAGCCAGCGTGGTGTCGCGCCCCTGCAGAAAGGCGATGGTGGGCGCGATGGTGGAGAAATACCGCTCCCGCTGCGCCACGAAGGCCTGCACCGCCGGGCTGTGCTTCTTCGCGGGCAGCGCATCCACCTTCGCCGCCACGGCGCGCAGGCCCTCGGGCGAGAGCAGCTGCAGCACCAGGGCCAGCGCCAGGTCCTCCTGCACCGCCGTGATGCCGCGCGAGCGCAGAAAGCCCGTGAGGTAGGCGGTCGACGGGTAGGGCGTGTTCAGCTGCGTCATCGGCGGGATGACGGACAGGACGCGAAGCGGTGGGGCGGCAGACATGGTGGGGGCGGCTGAGCGATGCAGTGCCGCCTCAAGGGGAATCGTGGAAGTGCCCGATTATCCCGCCTGGCCCTTATCCGGTGGGCGCGTCGGCCTTACATCGGTTGGGCCGGCGGCTCCACCACCGCCTCGGGCGTGCCCGCCAGGTAGTTGTTCTTCACGCGCACATAGTGCTCGGCCGAGTAGCGCAGATAGGCGATTTCCTGGTCGGTCAGCGCGCGCTGGCGCACCGCCGGCCGGCCGATGTACAGGTAGCCGCTCTCCAGCACCTTGCCGGGCGAGACCAGGCTGCCGGCGCCCAGCATCACGCGGTCGCCGATGACAGCGTCGTCCATGACGATGGAGCCCATGCCGATCAAACATTCGTTGCCGATGCGGCAGCCGTGCAGGATCACCGAATGGCCCACGGTCACATGGCTGCCGATGATGAGGGGCGAGCCTTCGGGCTTGCTCGCATTGCGGTGCGAGACATGGCCCATGGTGAGGTCCTGCACATTGCTCGCCTCCCCCACCACGATGCGGTTCACATCGCCGCGCAGCACGGCGTTGCACCAGACCGAGGCGTCCTTGCCCAGGGTGACGTCGCCGATCACCTGGGCGGAGCTGTGGAGGAAGACGCCCGTGCCGAGCACGGGTGCGGTATCGAGGTAGGGAGCGGTGGGCATGGTTTTAGGGGCTTAGAATGCAGGGAAAGCGCCGAGCGTAGTGCAAAGTCAGGCGCCGCCACCCAGGTGGGCTGCGACCAGCGGCGCCACCTGCGCCGCATGCCGGTTCGCCAGGTCGTGCGCGCCACCGGGCACCACGTGCAGCCGGCTCTGGGGCAGCAGCGCCTGCAGGCGCCGGCCCACGGCCACGGGGCTGATGGGGTCGGCATCGCCCCACAGCAGCAGCGTGGGGGCCTGGAGGGTCGCCAGGGCCTCGCTCAGGTCCCCGCGGTAGTCGGCAAACCAAGGCGGCACCGTGGGGTGGGCCTGGGCGAAGGCCGGGCGCCAGTCCTGCGCGCCATGGGCGGCCATGTCCACGCCGCCGGAGGTGGCGGTGAGCACCAGGTGGGTGACCCGATCGGGGCGGCGCAGAGCGGCCTGGACGGCCACGGTGCCGCCCATGGACTGGGCGACGAGGGCCGTGGGCTGGTCGATGGCATCCACCAACCGCGCCACCAGGTCTTCCATCCCGCGCACCGCAGGGTCGGCCGGCACCGGGCCGAAGCCGGGCCAGCCCATCAGCCGGCGGGCGGCCGGGTGCTCCAGCAGGGCGGACACGGGCTGCCAGAACTGCGGGTCGCCACCGACGCCTGGGAGAAAAATGATCTGCGAGGGTTGTTGCTGTGCTGCCATGGGCTGGCAGCATACGCCGCACGCGTCAGGCCGGCGCAGCGACTTCGTAGAACCCCAGGAACATATCCACCGCATCCTCCAGCACCTGCTGGCGCAGCGCGGGCTCCAGCGGCGGCTGGCCCATGGCCAGCTGCGGCCAGAAGGCGAAGGACTTGACCAGGCCGTGCAACTGGTGGGCGGCGTAGTTTGCGTCCACCCCGGCGCGCAGGCGGCCGTGCTGCTGGGCGGCGCGCAGCCACTGGGGCAGGCCCTCTTCCTTCTCGGACAGGCGGTCCACCAGGGCACGGGCGCGCTCGGGCGTGTGCATCAGCTCGGCCATGGCCACGCGCGAGAGGTCGATGAAGCTCGCATCGTCCAGCATCTGCATCTTCTGCTCCAGCACCGCCAGCAGCTGCGGGCGCAGCGGGCCGCTGGCGTCGTAGGGGATCTCGGCCTGGGCATGGCTGCGCTCCCACATCTGGGCCAGGATGGCCTCGAACAGCTCGTCCTTGCTCGGGAAATGGTTGTACACCGTGCGCTTGGAGACATCGGCCGCCGCGGCCACGCGGTCCATGCTGGTGCCGGCAAAGCCGTTCTCGCGGAACTCCGCAATCGCAGCCTGCACGATCGCCTCGCGCTTGCGGTCGGTCAGGCGGGTCGGGGCGGCGGTGGGGGCTATCGGGTGCATAGGAGAAATTTTACACCGGGTAGTTTACTTTTTCAAAAACAACACTACACTGTGCAGTGCACTTTTCAGAAAAGGCAGTCCCCATGTTCCGCCGCGTGCCCCGAATCCTCCTCATCCTCACCGCAATTACCGCCATGGCCTACAGCATCATTTCCTGTGCCACCCTGCCCTCGGGCTCCTACGAGGCCTCGCCCCAGTACCAGGACGGCAAGTTCCGCAACGCCGTGCCGCGCCAGGCGCCGGGCTTCCTCAAGACCGTGGCCATCTTCTGGAAATTTGCCACCGAGAAGCCCGCCAACACCGTGCCGACCAAGCCCATCGAGGTCAAGCCGCTGACCCAGGCCGATGTGCTGGCCGCGCCCGACCAGAGCCTGTGGCGCCTGGGCCATTCGACCATGCTGCTCAAGCTCGACGGCAAGTACTGGCTTACCGACCCGGTGTTCTCCGAGCGCGCCTCGCCCTTTCAGTTCGCCGGGCCCAAGCGCTTCCACGCGCCGCCGCTCACCATCGACGAGCTGCCGCCCATCACCGGCGTGGTGCTCTCGCACGACCACTACGACCACCTGGACTTCGATGCCATCCAGAAGCTCGCGCCCAAGGTCGAGCATTTCCTCACCCCCCTGGGCGTGGGCGACCGCCTCATCGGCTGGGGCGTGCCGGCCGCCAAGGTGCAGCAGTTCGACTGGTGGCAGGGCACCAGCGTGGGCGGCGTGAAGTTCGTTGCCACCCCGGCCCAGCATTTCTCGGGTCGTACCCTGTCGGACGGCAACCGCACGCTGTGGGCCTCGTGGGTCATCATGGCGGGCGACACGCGCATCTTCTTCAGCGGTGACACCGGCTACTTCGACGGCTTCAAGGCCATCGGCGAGCGCTACGGCCCCTTCGACCTGACCATGGTCGAGACCGGTGCCTACGATGCCCAGTGGCCCGACGTGCACATGCAGCCCGAGGAAAGCCTGCAGGCCCACCGCGACGTGAAGGGGCGCCACATGATGCCCATCCACAACGGCACCTTCGACCTGGCCATGCACCCCTGGCACGAGCCCTTCGACCGCATCACCCAGCTGGCCGCGACTGCCAATGTGCCCCTGGTGGCACCGGTGATGGGCGAGCGCCTGGACATCCGCAACCCGGCCCTTTCGCAAAGCTGGTGGAAAAGCGCGGAGTGAACCGAACCGGGTGATTAGCCGCGCGACCGGCGCCTGGCGAGCTGGCCCACGGTGCGTGCCGCGGCTGTGATCTCGGCGACGTCGAAGCCCGCATAGCCGAACAGCCAGCCGCGCCGTTCTGACGCGATCACATAGCGCGACAGCGGCGCCAGCATGACCCCTGCCGCCTGGGCCTGGCGGCACAGCGCCTCGTCGTCGCTGCCCGGCGCGCGTTCGCACAGCAGGTGCATGCCGCGGTCGCTCGCGGCCAGCTGCAGCGCGCCATCGCTGGCATCGGCCAGCGCATCGCGCAGGGCCTGCTGGCGTGCCTGGTACAGCTCGCGCATCTGGCGCAGGTGGCGCAGCAGGTGGCCTTCGGCAATGAACTGCGCGAGCACCGCCTGGGTGTCGCCGGGCGCATGGCGGTCGGTGATGGCGCGGGCCATGGCAAAGGGCTGCACCAGCGCGGGCGGCGCCACGATGAAGCCCAGGCGCAGCCCCGGGTGCAGCGTCTTGGAGAAGGTGCCCACGTACAGCACCCGCTCCGACCCCGGCAGGCTGCACAGCGCGGGCACGCGCTGCGCGCCGTACTGGAACTCGCCGTCGTAGTCGTCCTCCACCACCCAGGCATCGTGCGTGCGCGCCCACTGCAGCAGCGCCTGGCGCCGCGCCAGGCCCATGCGCACGCCCGTGGGGTACTGGTGCGTGGGCGTGACCACGGCCATGTGGGCGCCGGGCCAGCGCTCTGTGGCCTCGGCAATGCAGGCGCCCTCGCCGTCCATGGCCATGGGGCGGGCCAGCACACCGTGCGCCAGCAGCGCGGCGCGGATGCCGGGGTAGCCAGGGTCTTCCACCAGCACCTCGTCGCCCGCGTCCAGCAGCAGCCGCGCAATCAGGTCGATGGCCTGCTGCGAGCCCGAGCACACCACCACCTGCGCCGCATCGCAGCGGATGCCGCGCGAGGCCCACAGCCACTGCGCCACGGCCTCGCGCAACTGCGGGTCGCCGGCCGGGTCCAGGTACTGGGCGCGTGCCGCGCGCTGGCCCGGGCCGGCCTGGCGCGCCAGACGGTCCCATACCGCATACGGAAAGGTGTCCACCTCGGGCGCGCCCATGCGAAAGGCCCGCGCCACCGCCACCGGTGGGTTCCAGCGAGCGGCCGTGTCGGCGATGAGCTGGCCGCGCCGCGACAGGCCGCGCGGCGGCGCCACCAGCTGCGGGCTGCGGCCGGCAGCGCCCGCGGCCGCCTGCGAGACATAGGTGCCATCGCCCACGCGCGCCTCCACATAGCCTTCGGCCTGCAGGCGCTGCACGGCCCACAGCACCGTGTTGCGCGACACGCCCAGCGCCGCGGCATGCTCGCGCGAGGGCGGCAGCCGCGTGCCCGCGCGCAGGCTGCCCTGCTCGATGGCGCTGCGCAACTGCTCGTAGACCTGCTGGCGCAGGGTGCTGGTCGCCACGGTGGAATTGGCTCTGGCGCTTGGCACGAATTGGCCCCTTCGATGGTGCAGTATCGCAATAGACTGAGGAACCATTGTAGGCACCCACCCCACGAAAGCATCCCACCATGGCAGAGCATTTCGCCACCATCACCTGGCAACGCGGCAGCGACGATTTCCTCGACAAGCGCTACCACCGTGCCCACACCTGGCAGTTCGACGGCGGCGCCACTGTGGCCGCATCGTCCTCACCCCACGTCGTGCCCCTGCCCTACTCCGATGCGGCCGCGGTCGACCCCGAAGAGGCCTACATCGCCGCGCTGTCGAGCTGCCACATGCTGTGGTTCATGGACTATGCGAGCCGCGCGGGCTACCGGCTCGACAGCTACAGCGACGCGGCCGTGGGCACCATGGCCAGGAACGAGGCGGGCCAGCTCGTCGTGACCCATGTGCAGCTCAAGCCCGTCACGCGCTTCGACCCTGCGCACGCCCCCAGTGCCGAGCAGCTTGACGCGCTGCACCACAAGGCCCACGCCTCGTGCTTTTTGGCCAACTCGGTCAAGACGCAGATCGACTGCGCGCCCGTGCTGCAACTGAGCGAAGGGGGCTGACATGGCCAATGCCAACCGCCAATTCCGCGTGGCCGATGCCGCCGTGCTGCAGGCCCTGGTGCGCGCCCAGCCCCTGGCCACGCTGGTCATCACGCACGAAGGCGCGCTGCACGCCAACCACGTGCCGCTGTACCTGGACCCCACGCGCGGCGAGCACGGCACGCTGGTCGGCCATGTGGCGCGCGCCAACGGCGTGTGGCCGCTGCTGCCGCAGACGGCCGTGGCCATCTTCCACGGGCCGCAGGCCTATATCTCGCCCACGTGGTACCCCTCCAAGGCCATCGACGGCAAGCAGGTGCCGACCTGGAACTACGCCACGGTGCATGCGCATGGCAGGCTCACGGCGCTCCAGGACGACCCCTCCACGCTGCGCGCCATCCTGCACACGCTGAGCGAGGCGCACGAGGCGCACCGCCCCGAGCCCTGGCGCCTGGACGACGCGCCGCCTGCCTACATCGAGCAGCTGATGCGCGCCATCGTCGGCATCGAGCTCGCGGTGGAGCGCTGGGAGGGGGTGTGGAAGGTCAGCCAGAACCGCACCGAGACCGACCGCGCGGGCGTGGTGGCCGGCCTCACGGCCGAGGGCACACCCGCCGCGCTGGAGATGGCGGCGCTGGTGCGGCAGGGCTCCCCTGCTTGAAGTTAAACACCCCCTGAGTCGCTTCGCGCCTTCACCCCTCTCTCGACTCGCTGCGCGAGTCGGGAGGGGGACGCCCCCAGTGCACGCAAGCGAAGCGCCGCATTCGCGGCTTGGCGGCCCTTGCACGGGGGCACTGGCTTCGGCCGCGCCAGTTTCATGCCCCGCGGGCGGTGCGCAGCGGCATAGCCAACGGATCCTTCTTTAACTGTCCAGCATCTCCACGCGCAGCGAGGTCACGGGCCCGGCCACGGCCTTGTGCGCGGCCAGCGCATGCACGGCCAGATCCACCGTGGCCTGGGCCACGGCGTCGGTCAGTACCAGCACCTGGGGGCCGCTGCCGGGCGGCAGGGCCTTTTCGGCGGCCAGCGCGACCTGCGCCACCGGCACATGCTGGGCGGCCAGCCAGGCGCCCACGGCCTCGATGTCCTGCGCCGCATGCACAGGCACACGCAGGTAGTGGCGCGTGTGCACGGCGGCGCGCGGCAACACGGCCAGCGCCTCGTCCACCGCGTGGGCGTGGAAGCCCAGGTGCGGCACGCGCTGTGCGGCGTTCGTGCCGTCGAGCCGGGCCACGTCCACCAGGTCGGCGATCACGGCCGAAGCGGTCTGCTCCGAGCCCGCGCCGGCACCGTAGTACATGGTCACGCCGGCCGCATCGCCCTTGACCAGGATGCCGTTCATCGAGCCGTTCACATGCGCCAGCAGGTGCGTGGCCGGCACCAGCGCGGGCTGCACGCGCAGCTCCACGCCGTCCGCGCGTTTTCGCGCCACGCCCAGCAGCTTGATGCGGTAGCCCAGTTGCTCGGCGCAGGCCACGTCCAGCCCCTGCAGCGCGGTGATGCCCTCCACCTGCGCATCGGCAAAGCGCACCGGCATGCCGAAGGCATTGGCCGCCAGCAGCGTCACCTTGTGCGCGGCGTCCACGCCCTCGATGTCGAAGGCCGGGTCGGCCTCGGCATAGCCCAGGGCCTGGGCCTGGGCCAGGGCCTCGGCAAAGCCCAGGCCCTCGTCGCGCATCTTGGTCAGGATGAAGTTGGTGGTGCCGTTGATGATGCCCGCCACCCACTCGATGCGGTTGGCCGTGAGGCCCTCGCGCAGCGCCTTGATGATGGGGATGCTCACGGCCACCGCGCCTTCGTAGGCCAGCGCCACGCCGTGTGCCCGTGCCGCAGTGAACAGCTCGTTGCCATGCACGGCCAGCAGCGCCTTGTTGGCCGTCACCACGTGCTTGCCCGCCGCCATGGCCGCCAGCAGCCACTCGCGCGCCGGGCCGGTGCCGCCTGCGGCCTCCACCACCACATCCACCTCGGGGTGGGTGGCGACCTGCATGGGGTCGTTGGTCAGCGCCACGCCCGTGCCCACCACGCCGGCGGCGCGCGCCAGGTTGCGGGCTGCCACCACCACCACCTCGATGCCGCGCCCTGCGCGGCCCGCAATGGTGGCCTGGTTGCGCGCCAGCACGCGGAAGGTGCCTGCACCCACGGTGCCAATGCCGATCATGCCCACGCGCAGCGGGCGGGTGGCAGCAGGCATGGCCATGGTCGTGGCGATGCTGTGCTGTGCGGGCTGAAGGGACTGGACGGGATCGCGGTACATAGGGCTTCCTTGACGGACTGACGAACAAAACAAAAAAAACCAGCTGCCAGAGCTGGGTTTCATTCGTTCATTCCGAGGGGAGGAAGGGAGCGATCACCAGGTGGCTGCCGGAACGGCCACCTGCGCGTGCTCAGGTGGCCGCGGTGGTAATGGTGGTAATCATTCGTGCACCCATTGCCCGCGAGAATGCAGGCAGCATCATGCAGGCGCCCATGGGGGCGGCAGCAGCACGTGCGGTGTGGATCTGGGTGAACGACATGGCCACCAGTGTAGCGGATTCGCCGTGGGGGCCGTCAAGGGGCTCTCTTTATGCCTCGCGTTCCGCCTCGGGCCACAGCCTTGGAAAATAGAAGCGCAGCGCGTGCTGCGGCACACCAAAGCGCAGCTTGCCGTGCGGTGAATCGCTCTCCAGCAGGCCGCGCTGCAGCAGCGCCGTGATCTGCGCCGTGGCCATGCGGTCGCCAAGCCCCAGCATGGCCTTGAAGTCGCGGCGGTCCAGCATGCCCTGCGTGGCAAACAGGTAGTGCAGCGCGCGCAACGATTCGGTGCGCACGCCTTGCCTCACCACATGCTCCTCGAACCCCAGGCAGGCCGCAATGCGGTCCTGCATGTCCTGCGGCGCGAGCAGGCCGGTCATCAACTGCACCTGCTCCAGGCACTGGGCCAGCACATAGTGCATCCACTCCTCCAGGCCCCGCACATCCTGCGCCGCAGTCAGGTGGGCGCGGTAGGCCTCCTGGCTGCGGGCGAAGCCGCGCAGTGGCGACCACAGGCCATGGGTCAGGCCCAGGTGCCCCAGCACCAGGTGGGTGTGCAGGCAGGCCACACGGCCACTGCCCTCGCGGAACGGCTGGATGCCCCGCAGGCGCTGGTGCGACGCGGCCATCGCCAGCACCGGCATGCCACCGCCCCCTTGGACGCCGCCGTAGCCATTTCCCCACTCTTCCAGCAACGCTCGTACTTTTGCAGGCCCGTTTTGCAGCGCACCGGGCCGCAGCATGGCGCCCCCTTTCACGGCCCGGTCGGTTTCGGGCAGGCGCGCGAACACATCCTGGTGGATATCGCACACCATTTGGGGCGACCACACCGTTTTGGCATCCCACCCGGCCCAGCGCATTTCCAGCTGGGCCTCGGTGGCCATGTGCGCCAGCGCCAACTTTTGGCGCCCTGCTTTTTCCGGATCGGCAGCCCACTCGCCGCGCTGGGCCTGCTCGATCTCCAGCGGCTGCATCTTTTCCAGACCCTCGAACTTTTGCGCGTGGTACGCGTTCATCGCCCGCAGCAGCGTGCGCAGCCCCCCCAGGGCCCCGGGCTGGCACAGCCCCGACAGCCGGTCGGCCCCGCGCACCAGGCCATGCGCCTGCTCCAGCAAGGGCCCCAATCGGCGCGTTGCAGGCAGCAATGGCTGCATCTGTGAAGGGTGGGTGTACTGCGAAAAAGATTGCGACTTAAAAAACATTCCCAAGTCTATGACTTGAAAAGGCTTTTTTCAGAAAGTGCGACCCATTTTGCGCGTTTTATTGCGCCTCTTTTTTCGCAATGCCGTGCATGGTCTGTGGTAGGTCAATGCGCACCATGCGTATCGCATCGAAAGGGCAGCGCACCGCACACAGCGCGCAGCCCGTGCAGCCCGCCTCGTCGTGCAGCGTGGAGCGCTTGGGCCCCCAGGGTTGTGGCCCCTGCACCTGCAGCGACAGCACATGCGGCGGGCACACGCCAATGCACCAGCCACAGCCGGTGCAGCGCTCGGTGTCGATGGCGGGCAGGGCCTTGCGTGCGGTCATGTGGGGCAGTGTGCGCCCGGCGTGCCCACCCTGCAAGGCTCACGGTACAGTGCGCCCATGACTGAAGAAATCACCACCCGCCACCTGCTCATCACCGGCCATGTGCAGGGTGTCAGCTACCGCTGGTCCATGGTGCAGGCCGCCGAGCGCCTGGGCGTGCGCGGTTGGGTGCGCAACCGCCGCGATGGCCAGGTCGAGGCCTGTGCCTGGGGCACGCCGCAGGCCGTGCAGGCCCTCATCGACTGGGCGCACCAGGGCCCTGCGCAGGCGCGGGTGGACCGTGTGGTGGTAGGCAACGTGCCCGATGGGGGTGAAGCCCCGCAGGGCTTCACGCAGCGCGAAACCGTCTAGGTTTCAGGTACGCAGGCCGAGCTGCTTCAACAGCTCCATCGCCCCGGCCGGCGCGCGCTCCTTCGCGCCATTGATGAAGTACACGAACACATCGCGCGGGTGCTCGCCGCCGGTCCAGCTGCGCACGCCCTGGGCCCATTGGGCAATCGCCTCGGGCGTGTAGCCCGTGGGCACCTCGGCCTGGCTGCGCATCAGGCGCAGGTAGGCAAAATCGGCCGCGCCATCGGCAATGGCCGGGAATTTCTCGGAATCGGTGTGCACCGGCACGCAGCCGTATTTGCGGGCCAGGGCCAGAAACTCCGGCGTCGCAAAGCTCGGGTGCCGCACGTCCAGCGCATGGCGCAGCGTACGCCCGTCCACCGCCTGGGGCAGCAGCGCCAGAAAGGCCTCGAAATCCCCGGGCTCGAACACCTTGGTCGGCATGAACTGCCAGACGATGGGGCCGAGCTTGTCCTTGAGCTCGCTGATGCCGCTTTCCACAAAGCGCGCGATCGAATCGCCCGCATCGGCCAGCACACGGCGATTCGTCGCAAAGCGGTTGGCCTTGAGCGAGAACATGAAGCCGTCGGGCGTCTCGCCATGCCACTTGGCAAACGTCGGTGGCTTGAAGGTGCTGTAGTAGGTGCCGTTGACCTCGATGGCCGTGAGCTGGCGGCTCGCGTAGTGCAGCTCCCTGGCGTGCGACAGGCCGGCCGGGTAGAAGTTGTCGCGCCAGGGCTCGAAGGTCCAGCCGCCGATACCGATGCGAATGCGTTGCTGCTTGCTGTTGACGATGCTTGCTTCCACGGCGTTCCCTGTCATGCGAGTCCACGGAAAGCCCACTTTACCAGCGCTGCCCCGGCAACTCCACCCGAGCCTCCAGCCCCTCGCCGCCATCCCCGCGCGGCCCCAGCACCAGGCGCCCGCCCAGGGCCTGGGCCAGCTCGTTCGCAATGGCCAGGCCCAGGCCCGTGCCGCCCGTGCCGCGGTTGCGCGAGTCCTCCAGCCGCACATAGGGCTGCAGCACGGCGGCCAGCTCGGTGGAGGGGATGCCCGGGCCATGGTCGAGCACGCGCACGCTCCAGCTGCCCTGGGCGTCGGCCTCCACGGCCAGCTCGGCGCTGCCCGCGAACTTGAGCGCGTTGTCCACCAGGTTGCACAGCAGCCGGCGCAGCGCCTGCGGGCGCGTGTCGCAGATGCCGTCGGCCGCGTGCAGCACGCGCACCGGCATGCCCGCATCGGCATAGTCCATGGCCAGGCTTTCCACCAGCGCGCGCAGGTCCACGCGCTGCAGCGGCTCGCGCACGGCCTGGGGCGAGCGCGCATAGGCAATGCCCTCCTCCACCAGCGACTGCATCTCGGCCAGGTCGGCGTGCAGGCGCTCGCGCAGGGCCGCGTCGTCCAGCAGGTCGGCGCGCAGGCGCAGGCGCGTGATGGGCGTCTGCAGGTCGTGCGACACCGCCGCCAGGATCTGCATGCGCTCCTGCAGGTGCGCCTGGATGCGCTGCTGCATGCGGTTGAAGGCGGCGGCAGCGCGCACCACCTCGCGCGGGCCGTCCTCGGCCATGGGGTTGGCCGGCTGCGCGGGGCCCAGGGCATCGGCCGCGTCGGCCAGGGTGTTCAGCGGGCGCGTGGCGGCGCGCACGGCCCAGGCGCACAGGCCCACCAGCACCACCAGCTGCAGCGCCAAGGCGGTCAGCACCCAGTGCGACACCTGCAGCCGGGGCTCGTCCATGTCCACCGCCAGCGGCGTGCCATCGGCCAGGCGCAGCTGCAGCCGCAGTTCGGTGCCGGGCACCCCGGGGTCCACCACCTGCACCGCGCGTTCGGGCGGCAGCGCGGCGGCCACGGCGCCGGTCACCAGCACGGCCAGGGCCGATGGGCTGGCGGGCACCTGCAGCGGCTCGGCCAGCACGAAGCGGTAGTTGCGCCGCGCCAGGCGCGTGAGCCACTGGGCGCGCTCTTCGGCGGGCAGGCGCTCCAGCACCGCCACCGAGCTGGCCACGTCGCTCGCGAAGTAGCCCACCATGGCGCTGCGCATGCTCATGCTGCGCTCGGTCACCGCCAGCATGAAGGTCAGCGCATGCGCCAGCGCCAGGCCCAGCGCCAGCACCAGCAGAATGCGCCCGAACAGCGAGCCCGGCCACCAGCGCCTCATGCCGGCCCCGCCCCCGCTGCGCCAGCACCCGCGGGCCCGGGCTGCACCGCGGCGCAGAACACATAGCCCTCGTTGCGCACGGTCTTGATGTAGCGCGAGCCGCGTGCCCCATCGCCCAGGCGCTGGCGCACACGGCTCACCAGCAGGTCGATGGAGCGGTCGAACACATCGGCATCGCGCCCCTGCGTCAGCTGCAGCAGCTGGTCGCGCGTGAGCACGCGCTGTGGGTGGTCCAGCAGCACGCGCAGCAGCCGGTATTCGGCCCCCGACAGCGCCACCACCGCACCGCTCGCATCGAGCAAATGGCGCGCCGTGGTGTCCAGTCGCCAGTCGCCAAAGGCCAGCTCGCGCACCGGCTCGGTGGCCGCCAGGTTGGGCGGCAGCATGCGCGTGCGCCGCAGCACGGCGTGGATGCGCGCCAGCAGCTCGCGTGCGGCAAAGGGCTTGGTCACGTAGTCGTCGGCCCCCAGTTCCAGGCCCAGGATGCGGTCGGCCTCGTCGCTGCGCGCGGTCAGCATGATGATGGGCAGCACCGGCGCCCCCGGGCCGCGCAGCTCGCGGCACAGGGTGATGCCATCGGTGCCGGGCAGCATCAGGTCCAGCACCAGGAGGTCGATGCGCGTGCCCGCCAGCACCGCGCGCATCTGCCGCCCGTCGGCCGCCACACTCACCTGCAGGCCCTGCTTGCGCAGGTACTGCGCCGCCAGCTCGCGGATGCCGGCGTCGTCATCGACGATGAGTACATGGTCTACAGGCGGCGGTTGTTGCTGCATGGGCTCGATTCTCCGGGCAATGCCGGGGCCTGTGCGGTGCCCCTGCGGCGCATTTGTATCCCAACTTGTCTGCGCGCGGCGCCGACATCCGTGCTCACCAAAAGCCCCCGGCAGGACAAATGCCCGATACCTGGGCTGGCTCCAATGCAGTCATCCAGAACCTGACCACCACGAGGGCTTCCCGATGACACCGCAGTCTGCCAATGCCTGCTGCCTGCTGGCCGCAGCCACCCTGTACGCCGCCCAACTGCTGCTGCCGCCGCCCGCCCAGGCGCAACCGCAGGCCGGCACCGAACCCCGGGCCCCGCTGGGCCGCTGGATCACCGAAAGCGGCAACCTCGAAGTGGAGATCGCCCCTTGCAACCCCGGCAGCGCCACCCTGTGCGGCAAGGTCGTGCGGGTCATGGCCAACCGCTCCATGGCCGGCCCCGGCCAGGGCGGCGAGTTCGCCGACAAGCGCCCCGCGCTGGGCATGACGCTGCTCTCCGGCTTCAAGGAAAGCGGCCCCAACGAGCACCAGGGCGAAATCTACAACCGCGAGAACGCCAAGACCTACAGCGCCACCCTCACCCCCGCCGGTACCGACCAGCTGCGCGTGCATGCCTACGTGGGCATCGCGCTGTTCGGCAAGACACAGGTCTGGCGCCGGCCCGCGCCCGCTGCTGCGCAATGAGCACTGCTCCCTTTTCCCCTCCCCTGTCCCACCCCGCCTTTCCCCTTTCTTTCTTTTCAAGGAGACCTGTCACCATGCGCCTTCCCCGCCGCGCCCTCTCGCTCGCCGTTGCCACGGCCCTCGTTGCCCTGGCCCAGGCCAGCAGCCATGCGCAGCCCACGCAGCTGCCCCCGCCCGACGCCACCGACCCCGTGGCGCTCAAGCTCATGCAGGGCTTTCCACCGCCGCCCGACAAGCAGGTGCGGCTGGGCACCATCCTCAAGTACCCCAACGCACGCTGGGCCCTGCACCACCTGCGCGAGCTGGGGCCCACGGCCAACATCGCACGCGGCCCAGGGCCTGCGAGTGAGCTGCAGGCCGCGCCGCGCGAACTCGACGGCCTGGCCTTCCTCGACGACAAGGGCGCCCGCACCACGCTGGCCCAGTGGCAGAAGGCCACCTACACCGACGGCCTGCTCGTCATCCACCAGGGCCGCGTGGTCTACGAACGCCACTACGTCGGCAACCAGCCGCACGTGCCCCATGTGCTGTGGTCCATGAGCAAGTCGCTCACCGGCCTGCTGGCCACCGAGCTGATCCACGAAGGCCTGATCGACCCCGCCGCCCCCGTCACCCGCTACCTGCCCGAGCTGGCGGGCAGCGCCTGGGCCGACGCCACCGTGCAGCAGACGCTGGACATGACCACCGGCGTCAAGTACGCCGAGGACTTTGCCGACCCGCAATCGGGCGTGTTCCAGTACCTCATTTCCGCCGGGCTGGTGCCCGCGCCGGCCAACTACCCGGGCGCCCGGGCCATGCTCGACTACCTGCCCACCGTGCAGAAGGAGGGCGAGCACGGCAAGGGCTTCTACTACAAGTCGGTAGACACCGAGGTCATCGGCTGGATCCTGCAGCGCGTGACCGGCAAGAGCTTTGCCACCCTGCTGTCCGAGCGCCTCTGGGCCCCGCTGGGCGCCGAGCAGGACGGCTATGTGTGGGCCGACCCCACGGGCGCCCAGTCCACCAGCGTGGGCATCAACGCCACCATGCGCGACCTGGGCCGCCTGGGCGAGATGCTGCGCCAGAACGGCTACTACAACCACAAGCAGGTCATCTCCCCCGCCACCGTGACCGAGCTGCGCAAGGGCGCCGACCCTGAGAAGTTCAAGGCCTCGGGCCAGACCATGCGCGCCGGCTACTCGTACCACAACCACTGGTGGCTGCCGCACGATGTGGACGGCAGCTTCGAGGCCAAGGGCCTCATGGGGCAGCACATCCACGTCAACCCCACCGCGCAGCTGGTGGTGGTCAAGCTCTCGTCGCACCCCATCCCCAACACGGCGTTCACGCACAACTACGACCGCTTGGCCTTTGCCGCAATTGCGGGCGCGTTGCGCTGAGCGCAGAACCATGCGCAGCCCTGCATGGCCGGGCTGCGCTTGCCCCTCCCAAAAGACACCGCACAAGGAGACCGCACCCATGCACCCCCAACCCTGGCTGGCCAGCTATGGCGCCATACCGGCCCATATCGACCCCGACGCCCATCCCTCCATCGTGCACCTGCTCGACGCGGCCATCCGGGTGCATGCGCACCGTCCGGCCTTCACCTGCCTGGGCCAGACGCTCACCTATGCCGAGGTCGACCGGCAGGCCCGCGCCTTTGCCGCCTACCTGCAGTGCGTGCTGGGCGCGCGCAAGGGCGACCGCGTGGCCGTGATGTGCCCCAACCTGCCGGCCTTTCCCATCGCCCTGCTGGGCATTGCGCGCGCCGGCTGCGTGCA
This sequence comes from Acidovorax sp. FW305-C-20-28, assembly GCF_058783375.1. NCBI lineage: Bacteria > Pseudomonadati > Pseudomonadota > Betaproteobacteria > Burkholderiales > Comamonadaceae > Acidovorax > Acidovorax sp. FW305-C-20-28. The sequence goes on from NZ_JBYSYM010000001.1 coordinate 280,781, forward strand.
GGTCAACGTCAACCCGCTGTACACCCCGCGCGAGCTGGAGCACCAGCTCAACGATGCGGGCGTGCGCATCCTCGTCATCTACGCCAGCGCCACCCCCACGCTGGCCGCCATCCAGGGCCGGGTGGCGCTGCAAAGCATCCTCACCGTGGCGCCGGGCGATGGCTGCACGCAGGCCGCGCTGCCCAGCCCGCCCGTCGATGCCGGCCTGCAGCGCAGCACCCCTTTTGCCCAGGCGCTGGCCGAAGGCGCGGCCCTGCCCTTCGTGCCGCCGCTGCTGGCCGGCGGTGACCTGCTGTTTCTGCAGTACACGGGCGGCACCACGGGCCTGTCCAAGGGCGCCATGCTCACGCACCGCAACCTGGTGGCCAACGTGCAGCAGTTCAAGGCCTTCGTGCCCGATGCGCTGCGCCCCGGGCAGGAGACCATCATCACCGCCATCCCGCTGTACCACATCTTCGCGCTCATGGTGAACCTGGTGAGCTACTTCGCGGTGGGGGCGCACAACTGGCTGGTGCCCAATGCGCGCGACCTGGATTCGCTGGTCGGCGTGCTCCAGGCCGCGCGCCCCAGCGTGTTCATGGGCGTCAACACCCTGTACGCCGGCCTGGCCGCGCACCCGGGCACGCAGCAGGTGGACTGGTCGCGGCTGAGGCTCGCGGGCGGTGGCGGCGCGGCCATCGTGCCTGCCGTATCGGCGCGCTGGCAGGCCATCACCGGCCAGTTCATCCGCGAGGGCTATGGCCTGAGCGAGACCAGCCCCGTGGTCGCCTTCAACCCCGCCTCGGTCGGCGCCTTCAGCGGCACCACCGGCCTGCCCCTGCCCTCCACCGACGTGCAGCTGCTCGACGAGCAGGGCCAGCCCGTGGCCCTGGGCGAGGCCGGCGAGGTGTGCGTGCGCGGCCCGCAGGTCATGGCCGGCTACTGGCAGCAGCCCGAGGCCAATGCCGCGGCCCTCACGCCCGGCGGCTACTTCCGCACCGGCGACATCGGCCAACTCGACGAGCGCGGTTTTCTCAAGATCGTGGACCGCAAGAAGGACATGGTCATCGTCTCGGGCTTCAACGTCTACCCCAACGAGGTCGAGGCCGTCGCCACCGCCTACCCCGGCGTGCTCGAATGCGCCTGCATCGGCGTGCCCGACGACAAGACCGGCGAGGCCCTGCGCCTGTACGTGGTGCGCATGGCCGAGGTGCGCGTCAGCGCACAGGACATCGCCGATCACTGCCGCCGCGAGCTCACCCCCTACAAGGTGCCGCGGCAGATCGTGTTTGTCGATGCCTTGCCCAAGTCCAGCGTGGGCAAGATCCTGCGGCGCGAACTGCGCGATGGCGTGGTGCAGCCCGCCCGCGCACGGCCCCACCGCATCATGGCGCCGGCCACAGCGCCGTCCGCGTGACCTGCGGCACCGCCGGCGGCGGCTTCAAGCCGCCCGCTGCAGCCGGATGGTCCGGGGCGCCACCTCCAGCAGCAGCCCGTGGGATAGCGGCTCCTGCATCGGTGCGCTCAAGGCGCAAACACCTCGGCGTAGGTGTAGCGCCAGGCGCCCATGCAGCCCACCAGGCACACCGTGTGGTTGACCATGGCGCAGCCGCCGCCCTTGTAGTCGAAGGTGATGGCGGTGTTGAGCCCGCCCTTGCGCCAGCCCAGCACGCGGCCTGAGAAGCCGGGGCGCTCGTGCTCATCGTCCAGGTCCGCAGGGCCATAGGCGGCAATGCAGTCTTGCGGGGTGGAGTCCATGGTCAAGCCCGCAGGCAGCGGCCCGGCAAACGGCGTCTTGATCCGGTCGTCCGCGCCTGGCGCCAGAAACTCCACCGAGCCCACGAGCCAGACGTCTTCGTCCGCAAAAGGCATCGCCGTCAGCTTGCTCAGCTCCTTGGGGCGGTACACGTCGATGCGCACCGCCGCCTTGGCAATCCAGACAATGCTCGAGCTCATGGCGCCGATGCCGTTGTCGGCTGCGCCCACGCGCTTCACGCCCAGTGGGGCGACCACGTCGCGCACCGTCTTGCTGTCGAAAGGCTGCCCGATCATGGCGATCAGCTGCGCCGATACCGGTGCGCTGGCCGCTGCTGCTTCAGATTCGCTCACTCCATACCCCCTGTGGTTGATGGCGCCGCATCATAGGGGGACTCGCGCGAGCGGGTTGCTACCAAATGCACACACCCGCCCAGGGGTGGGCACATTTGCTACTGCACCAGCGTCGCCGTCAGCGTGATCTCCGGCACCGCGGCCAGCGCCTTCGACAGCGGGCAGTTGGCCTTGGCATCGGCCGCCAGCTTCTGGAAGGCGGCCTCGTCCAGGCCCGGCGCCTTGGCCTTGAGCGTGAGTGCAATGCGGTCGATGACAAAGCCATCGCCCTCCTTGGTCAGCCGCACCGCGGCCGTGGTGTCGATCACCTCGGTGGCAATGCCCGCCTTCTCGGCCGCAAAGGCAAACGCCATGGTGAAGCACGAGGCATGCGCCGCGCCCACGATCTCCTCGGGGTTGGTGCCCTTGCGGTCATCGCCAAAGCGGCTGCCAAAGCCATAGGGGTGCTTGTCGAGCGCGCCGGTCTCGGTGCTCACCTGGCCCTGGCCGGTCTTGCCCGCACCTTCCCAATGAACACTGGCTTTCTTTTCAGACATGCTGAGGCTCCTTCGCTGTGGATAAGTCAAAGGGTCCATGGGACCATGCCCAGGCCGGTGCAGGCGTCGGATGCCGCGGGCAAAGCGGGTGCGCAATGTCCTACAGGTGGGGGCTGCCCAAAAGACAAAGGGCCCTTGCGGGCCCTTTGACGAATGCTGCTCCCAAGAAAAGAGTCAAGGCGCGCTCAGCACCTGCTGGCGCTTGGTCTCGTACTCGCCCGAGGTGATCAGGTTGGCATCGCGCATCTGCTTGAGCCATTGCAGGCGCGCTTCCTTCTTGCTGGTAGAGGCGGGCGCTGCGGCGGCAGCCGTTGCTGCAGGCGCGGGCTGGGCAGGGCTCACCACGGACACGGTGGCAGTTGTCGGCACGCTTTGCGCTGCGGGCACTGCTGCAGGCGCCGCAGTGCGGGCCACCGGCTTGGCGTCGGGCACGAACGGCATCGCCACCGTGCCGGTGGCCGGCGCGGGCGCTGACCTGGGGGCAGGCGCTGCAGCGGGTGCGGGGGCGGGGGCGGTTGCAAGTGCCGGCACAGGCGTTGGCACCGGTGTGGGTGCAGGTGCAACGGCCGTCGCCACGCCGCCCACCGGTGCGAAGGAAACGCCTGGCTTCACCGCGATCATCTTGGAGGCCAGCACCCCCTGGCGACCCCTGGCCTCGTCCGTCTGGGTGAGGTTGCTGCGCGCCTGGAACAGGCCCATCTTCACCTCTTGCCACACAAAATAGTTCTTGGCCGCCTCCACGTCGATGCTGATGGAGGCCTGGTTCTCGGCCATCGACTCGATGGTGTACCGGCCCGGTGCCACGTTCAGGTAGAAGAAGCTCTTGGGCCCCGTGTAGCCCAGATTCTGGTTGTTGAGGTTCACGGGCATGGAGATCGCACCGCCAAACAGCTCGTCGCGGTAGATGTACAGCGCAGCCGTTTCGGCCTGGGGTTTGAACTGCTTGGCTTTGGACTCTTGGTCCACAGAGGCCCGGGGCACCTGTGCGCAGCCCACCAGGGCCAGCGCGGCAATGAACAGGGCAATCGTACGCAAGTGGTTTATCAGATAACGCATGGCTTGGGTTGTGTGGATGGATGAACGGAAAGTGGGTGAACGGCTGGCTGGCACAGCGCTCAGCACAGCCAGGCAAGCCCGTGCGGGCCCTGCCTGGTGCCATCGCTGGCTTGAAAGAAAAAGGGTGATGGGACAGAAGGCCGATCGCTCGGCCGCCCCGTCAAGGCGCGCTCAGCACCTGCTGGCGCTTGGTCTCGTACTCACCCGACGAGATCAGGTTGGCATCGCGCATCTGCTTGAGCCACTGCAGGCGCGACTCCTTGGTGCTGGTGGGCGTGGGCGCTGCGGCGGCAGCCGTTGTTGCCACGGGGGCTGCCGCTGGCCGGGCGGCGCGGTCCGCTGGCTTGGCGTCGGGCACGTAAGGCTGCATCGACATCGCGGCGGTTGCCGTGGCGGATGCAGGCCTTGGCCCTGCTGCTGCAGGGCGTGCCACCGGTGCCGGCGCCTCCGGCGCGCTGCCAGCTGCCGGGGCGACGCCAAACGCGCTGGGGCGCACCTTGGTGGTCAGCAGCTTGCTGGCGAGCACGCCCTTTTGGCCCTGGGCCTCGTTCACCAGCGACACCTGGGCGCGTGCCGTGCCCGAGCCCATGCTCATCGTGACCTTCTGCCACACGTAGTAGCTCTTGCCTGCCTCGGCTTCGAAGCTCACCGTGGAGGTGTTGTCGGCAGACGAAACCACGGTATAGCTGCCCGGTGCCACCTCCAGGTGGTAGTAGGTGCGGGCGTTGGTCTTGCCCAGCGACTGGTTGTTGACGCTGACCGTCATCGGGGCCGATGCGCCGGTCATCTCGCTGCGGTAGATGTAGAGCGAAGCCGTCTGGGCCTGCGCCGTGAACTGCTTGGCCTTCTGGTCGGCGTCCGGCGTGGCCCGGGGCGCGGTGCAGCCCACCAGGGCCAGCGCGGCGCTGCTCAGCACCAGCGCGCGAAGGGTGTTCGTCGTCGTCAAGAAACGCATGATGGTTGTTGGATTCTTTGTTGGGTGGTACTGCGCTCCCCACGCAGGCGGGCATACCCGCCCGCGCACTCTAGCATCGGGTTGCAACTGCTTACAGCACAAAACAGCAAGTTAGGTGCGCCCACCCACGGGTTGTGCGCTGGCCGCAACACCCCCGTTTTGGCGATTGCTTGTCAGGCCGCGCGCATGTGAGCAATCCAGCGCCCCGGCGCCACCCCCACCTGGCCCTTGAAGCGGCGGGTCAAATGGCTCTGGTCGGCAAAGCCGCAGGCGGCCGCCACATCGGCCAGCGCACCGCCCTGCCGCAGGGCGGCCTGCGCCTGGCGAATGCGCACCATGTTCAGGTAGGCATGCGGCGCCATGCCATAGGTGGCGGTAAAGGCGCGCGTCAGGTGCGCGCGCGACAGGCCCGCCTGCGTGGCCAGGGCCTGCACCGTCACATCGTCGGCAAAGTGCGCATCGAGGTACTCGCGCACCAGCACCATGCGGGCGCGGCCTGCATCCAGGCCGGTGGCCGCCCAGGGCCGCCGCAGCTCGCCATGCCGGCCCAGCAGCGCCACCATGGCCGCGGCCGTGCGCTCCTCGCCGTGCAGCGACTCCTGCCGCTCGGCCACCGCAGCCACGGCCTGCTGCAGCAGCCGCGCGCCCTCGGGGTCGTGCACCAGCGGCGCCTTGAAGTAGCGGGTGGCCATGCGGTTGCAATCACCGCCCCCACCCGCCGCATCGCGGTCGCCCATCCACGCATGTACCAGCGCGGCATCCACATACAGCATGGAATAGCCAAACCCCGCCTCCGTGCCCCGGCTGCCGTCGTGCGGCTCGTCGGGGTTGAACAAAATCACATCGCCCGCCAGGCTGGCGTGGCGCGCACCCCGGCAGGCAAAGGTCTGCACGCCCGAGCGCGTGACCCCGATGGAATACGTCTCGTGGCTGTGCCGCTCGAACCGGTGCTGCGTGAAATGCGCGTTGAGCAGCGTCACCCCGCCCGAGGCCAGCGGCCGCATCTCGGCCCAGTCGCGCTGGCTGGGCGGTGAAGAAGAGGATGTGGAAGAGGAGCTTGGGTCCCCGGCGTGCATGCAACAAATGTACAAGACCGCCCGGCGACCGGTGGCGACACTGCAGGCAACCCCATTTTTCGACCACCCATGCCCGACACCACCAACGCCCCCACCCCCACCGCCGTCCCCGCCATCGACCTGGCCCACAAGCTCGCCCAGTTCACCGAGCACTGGGCCCCGCGCACCGTGGCCGAATTCAACGGCCACGACATCATGGTCGCCAAGATCGCGGGCCAATACCAGTGGCACAGCCACCCCGACACCGACGACTTCTTTTTCGTGCTGCAAGGCGTGGTCGAGATCGACCTGCCCCACGGCGCCATGGTCACCCTGCACCCCGGCCAGCTCTACGTGGTGCCCAAAGGGGTAGAGCACCGCCCGCGCGCTCTGGGCGCAGAGGCGCACATCCTGCTGATCGAATCCACCGGCACGCCCAACAGCGGCGACGTGGCCACGGCCGCGCCGCGCAGGGTGCTGTAAGCAGGCCTGTTTCCGCTGTCGCCGCATTGAGCCGTTGGCCTACGCCACGCCAGCGTGGGGCCATGGACCATGGGTCTTCACCACCCATACGATAAGGAGCACACCATGGCCCGAGACAATACCCCCGACCTCAATCCCGATCCCATCACCGGCGCCCCCGGTGCCCACCCCATCGGCACCGGCGTTGGCGCTGCAGGCGGTGCAGTCACCGGCGCGGCGGCCGGTTCCATCGGCGGCCCTGTGGGCACTGCCGTAGGGGCCGTGGTCGGCGCCGTCGTGGGCGGCCTGGCTGGCAAGGGCGCGGCAGAAGCCGTCAACCCCACGGCCGAAGACGCCTACTGGCGCGACGCCCATGGCCGGCAGCCGTACTACTCCGACGCGTACACCTACGACGACGACTATGCGCCCGCCTACCGCCACGGCTACCAGGGCGTGATCGACGGCCGCCACCGCGACTGGGACGAGGCCCGCGGCCACCTGCAAACCCGCTGGGAGTCTGATCGCCAGACCAGCCGCTTGAGCTGGCTGGAAGCCGAGCCCGCAGCCAAGGCGGCGTGGGAGAGGGCGGACCGCATCTGGAAGCAGACCAAGCAAGAGTAAAGAGCGGGTAACAAAACTCTTCTGGCGTTGTTGCTGCGTCTTGTCGTACTAACCGTACTGCCTGCGACGCAGCGCCTAGCCAGAACCGCTTCGCTGAGCTTTGTTACCCGCTCTGAACCCATAGCCGGCCTCGAAGAAGACCGGCCCGCACGCTTGCCTTCGCTAATTTGCGGTGGGGCCGGGCTGGTCGATCAGCCGATCACCTCAACGACCTTGCCGGTCGAATCCTTGATCGTCGTCTTCTCCACCACCCACTCCACCTGCGGCAACAGCGGCAGCACATAGCTGCCCTGGCGCGGCTGTAGCGTCTGCGCTAGCTGCTGCACCGTGGCATCGGTCAGGCGCAGCACCACGGCGTTTTCGCCTTCGCCCTCGCCCTGCCACTCCACCGCATTGCTGCCCTCGCTGCCTGCAGGCTCCAGCAGCAACTGCCACTTGTGCCCCGCCACCCGCAGCGTGCGGCCAAACGGCAGGCGCAGCGGCAGCAGGGTCACCAGCTCGTCCACCTGCCGGGCACCCACCGTGACTTGGGTGATGGGCTTGCGCAGCAGCCGTTTTACCTGCTTGAGGCCCAGCACATCGGTGAACAGGAAGCCGCTGGCCGACCCATCGCGCCGCAAGCCCTCGTCTACCTGCTGCTTCACCGCCGGGTGGGCCAGCAGCGACGCGCGGCCCAGGTCTGTTACCCACAGCGGCATGTGCGGCAGCAGCACCTCCAGCAGGTTGCGCGTGCGCCACTGCTTGGCCGCGCGCTCCTCCTCCACCGTCAGGCCCACCACCTGCAAGAACTCCACCGACCCATTGGGCGTGGCCAGCGGCCCGGCCAGCTCCGGGTCGGTCACAAAGCCCATGGAGCAGATCTGCGTGGCCCGCTCCAGCGCAATCGGGCCGTTGGCCGTCATCCAATGGCCATCGCGAAACACGTTTCCGCTCTGGAACACATAGCGCGCCAGGTTCTGCAAAAAGTTCAGCGCCCAGGCCGGCGGCTCGGCGTTGGCATCCGCCACTTCACTCGGCTCCATGGCCAGCCGAAAGGTCAGCTCGAACCCATAGCCGCTCACCTCCGGGTCATCGGACTCCTTGGCATACAGCTCGCTCAGCCCATAGGTGACGAAGTGCCAGTGCGGCACCGGGTCCGTGCGCCGCCACGCGCTAATGCCGTCCAACGGGTCCGGCCCGCCCAGCATGTGCGAGATCAGCGTGCCAAAGTGCCTGGGCTCCTGGCCGGGGTAGAGCTGGGCCAGGCGGGCGGAGATGGCGTCCCAGCCGGGGGAAGGGGCGTCGGTATCGTCGTCAGTGGGAGCGGAGGTCATGTTTGCAGCAATGCGAGGAGCATGAGGAAGCTGCATTTTGGCTACATGGCGGGTCGTTTCGTTGTGACAAATTCACGATACAGCTGATCTGTGCTTGTACAACCTGTTGTCCCCGCTGGCTTTCCATCTGAAGCTGTAGGGCATGTAAAACGTAACTGGGTGTTTTAATCGTAGTACGAGAAAATTAGTGACAAGCTTCCCCTGTGCTTTGGGGAGCGCGACCAGTCACAGTCTCGATCGGCAGTAAATGGAGGGGTAGCAGCTGCCGATTGCAAGAAAACGAGGGTGGAGATGCAACAGACAATTCGTTCGAATTTCGATGCACTGAGGGCGTATGAACCGCAGTTGTGGCGTCTTGGTGCCTTGGCAGAGCGGTATTTCGCTGAAGACCCCAACACCAGCTTGCTCAAGCTGCGCCAGTTCGCTGAACTGATGGCCCAATCATTGGCGGCCCGGGGTGGCCTTTATGTATCCCAGGACGAAAGCCAATATGACTTGCTTCGCCGCCTGCAAGGCGAATCGCTGTTGCCGCGCGAAATCAAGCAAGTATTCGACCAGATTCGCATCGCGGGAAACGCTGCAAACCATGCGCTTGACGGCGATCACTCCAAAGCCCTCGCTGCTCTCAAGCTTGCTTGGCAACTAGGCTTGTGGTTTCACCGCACGCTCAAGCAGCCCGACTACAAGTCAGGCCCCTTCGTGCCGCCGGCTCCTCCGGTTGATGAGTCGCAGGAACTGAAGCACGAACTGGCAGCCTTGCGACAAGCTGTCTCTGAATACCAAGCCAAGCATGAGGAGACTGCCTCCGCGCTGTTGGTCGCTCAAACCCAACTCACCACGCTGGGGGAAGAAAGCGCTTTCTGGGAACAGATTGCATCGGAGACAGACCAAGCCAAGGCCAAACTTGAAGCACAGTTGGCCGAGCTACAGGCGCATGCCCAGAAGGCTCCTACGGAAACACTGGCCGAAGTCGTTCTTTCTGCCAACAAGGCCGCAAGCTTGGTGGAACTCGACGAGAGCGCAACGCGCCGCATCATCGACGAGCAATTGCAGCAGGCAGGCTGGGAGGCGGACTCGGAAGTCTTGCTGTACAGCAAGGGAGCACGCCCGACCAAAGGGCGCAACCTGGCAATTGCCGAGTGGCCTTGCGATGGCTATTCAGCGGACTACGTGTTGTTCCAGGGCCTGATGCCGTTGGCCGTGGTGGAGGCCAAGCGCGGCAGCAAAGATGTGTCGGCCGATCTGCAGCAAAGCAAACGCTACAGCCGTACGTTCACTCCATCCGCCGAAACACTCCTGCACGCGCAAAATTGGGGCGCAAAGTCTGAGTTTCGGATTCCGTTCGTGTTTGCCACCAATGGCCGGCCCTACCTGCGCCAACTGGCCACCAAGAGCGGTATCTGGTTCTGCGATCTTCGAGACACCAAGAACCGAAGCACTGCGCTGGATGGCTGGTACACACCAGACGGTCTGCAGGCCTTGCTCAAACAGGACGAAGGCAAGGCCCATGCGGACCTGGACAGCACGCCATTCAACTATGGCTTTCCGCTGCGCTACTACCAGCAGGCAGCCATTCGCGCGACCGAAAAGAGCATTGCCGAAGGGCAGCGCGAAATCCTGCTGGCGATGGCTACAGGCACAGGCAAAACCAAGACCTGTATTGCGCTCATCTATCGATTGTTGAAAGCCCAGCGGTTCCGTCGCGTCTTGTTTCTTGTGGACAGGTCCGCGCTGGGTGAGCAGGCCGCCAACTCTTTCAAAGACACCCGCATGGAGCGGTTGCAGACCTTTGCGGATGCCTTTGGCATCAAGGAACTGGAGCATCCGTCACCCGATGCCGATACGTCGGTGCACATCGCCACGGTGCAGGGCATGATGCGCAGGGTGCTGTTCCCGGCAGAAGGAGTAGCGCCGCCCACGGTGGACCAATACGACTGCATCATCATTGACGAATGCCATCGCGGGTATACGCTGGACCGCGAGATGTCCGACACCGAGCTCAGCTTCCGTGGCTTTGATGATTACATCTCCAAGTACCGTCGAGTGCTGGACTATTTTGATGCCGTCAAGATCGGATTGACCGCTACACCCGCCTTGCACACCACGCAGATCTTCGGTCTTCCGGTGTGCAGCTACAGCTATCGCGAAGCTGTCGTGGATGGCTTTCTGGTTGACTACGAGCCCCCCATCCAGATCCGTACCCAGTTGTCTGAAAACGGCATGACCTGGAAGGTGGGCGAAGAGGTCAAGAGGTATGACGCTCAGCGCAACCAGATTGATCTGTTCCAAACGCCCGATGAGATCAAGCTGAAGATCGACGACTTCAACCGCAAGGTCATCACGCGGCCTTTCAACGAAGCCGTGTGCGGCTACCTGGCGCAAGAGATCGATCCCACTGGCCGACGCAAGACGCTGATCTTCTGTGTCAGCAGCGACCATGCCGATCTGGTGGTCGACGTGCTCAAGAAAGCCCTGGAGGACCAGTATGGCGAGGTCGAGGATGACGCCGTCATCAAGATCACGGGCAATGCAGACAAGCCGCTGGAGTTGATTCGCCGATACAAGAATGAACGCCTGCCCAACGTGGCCGTCACAGTAGACCTGCTGACCACCGGCATTGACGTGCCAGAAATATGCAACCTGGTCTTCTTGCGGCAGGTCAACAGCCGCATTCTGTTCGACCAGATGCTGGGGCGCGCCACCCGGTTGTGTGATTTTGATGGCGAGGCCAAAGACTTCTTCCGCGTTTTTGACGCTGTGAAGATCTTCGAAGCCATCAGCGACATGACCGACATGAAGCCTGTTGTGGTCAACCCCAGAATCACATTCAAGCAATTGGCGCGTGAATTCACCGAGGTGCACTCAGACCAGGCTCGCGAACTGCTGCGCGATCAATTCCTGGCCAAGCTGCAAGTCAAAAAGCGCCACCTCAAGGGCAAAGACGCGCAAGACTTCGAGACCAAGGCCGGCATGGCGCCAGATGTCTTCATCAAAAAGCTCAAAGCACTCAGCCTGCCTGAAGTGGCTGCCTGGTTCACCCAAAACCCAGACCTGGGAGAAATTCTGGACCGCAAGGCCGCTGGTCAGGCCCAGCCGGTCTACGTGTCTGACCACCCTGACGCGTTCTTGGGCATAGACCGTGGCTACGGCAAAGCCAGCAAGCCCGAGGACTATCTCGACGAGTTCAAGCAGTTCGTCAGCAGCCACAGCAACGAGCTACCCGCCTTGTTGGCCGTGCTCACCAAGCCCCGAGACCTGACCCGAAAGCAGCTCAAGGAACTGATGCTGGTGCTGGATAATGCCGGTTTCAGCGAAGCCCGTCTGGCCACGGCTTGGCGAGAAATGAGCAATCAGGACATCGCGGCCCGTATCGTTGGCTACATTCGCCAGGCTGCGCTGGGGGACGCGTTGTTGCCCTATGACGAGCGGGTGGACCACGCTCTGCAAGCGCTGCTGGCCCATCCTCCGGGCGGCAAGTCGTGGACCGAACCGCAGCGCAGTTGGCTCAAGCGCATTGCGGCGCAGACCAAGGCCAACCTTCTGGTTGACCGCGAGGCGCTGGACGACCCCGATCTGCTTTTTAAACGGGAGGGCGGCGGGTTCAGCCGCCTCGACAAACTTTTCAACGGACAGCTCCAACCGGTGCTGGACGCCTTTAACGACGCACTCTGGGCGGCCCCAGCCCAAAGTGCTTGATGCATTTGTAGTTAGCACTTCTCTATGGCCAAATCCCCGCAAGTCGCTCACGACATTGGCGCCAAACTCTGGTCGCTGTGCCACGTGCTGCGTGACGACGGAGTCACCTACCACCAGTACCTGAGCGAACTGACCTACCTGCTCTTTCTCAAGATGATGAAAGAGACTGGCCAAGAAGAGCGGCTCACGGTCTGGATTCGCCCCAAGAAGGGTGAGCAAGCCGTCGAGCAGCCTGGCACCCGCTGGGATGATCTGTTGAGCGCTTCCGCACCCGAGCGGCTCGACCTCTACAAAGAAATGCTGTTGGGATACGGCTTGCACGGCCATGACGCTGTGCAGCAGATTTATGCGAACGCCAATACCTTCATTACCAAACCGGCCACGCTAAGCAAGCTGGTGACCGACATCGATGCGCTCGACTGGTACAGCGTGCAGCGCGATGACCTGGGCGATCTGTACGAAGACTTGTTGGAGCGCAATGCCACCGAAAAGAAAAGCGGCGCAGGCCAATACTTCACTCCTCGCCATTTGATCGACAGCATCGTTGCGGTGATGAAGCCCCAACTGAGCGATGTGATCCAAGACCCAGCAGCGGGCACCTGCGGCTTCCCGATTGCGGCCAACAATTACCTGCGTCAGCACAACGACTTTGACAGCCTGGATGAAGCGGCCCAACGCCGTTACCGGCACTCCACCTTCTATTGCATGGAGCTGGTGCAAGACACCCATCGCCTGGCGCTGATGAACATGCTGCTGCATGGCATTGAAGGCGGCGTGCAGTATGGTGACACCTTGGGCGACGAAGGCACACAACTGCCCCGTGCCACGCTGATCCTGTCCAACCCGCCCTTTGGCACCAAGAAGGGCGGCGGCCTGCCTTCCCGTAAAGATCTCACCTACGAGACGAGCAACAAGCAGTTCGCCTTCTTGCAGCACATCTACCGCAACCTGGCACCTGGTGGCCGCGCCGCCGTGGTGCTGCCCGACAACGTGCTGTTTGAAAGCAATGTGGGCACCAGCATCCGCCGCGACCTGATGGACAAGTGCAACCTGCACACCATCCTGCGCCTGCCCACTGGCATCTTCTACGCTCAGGGCGTAAAGACCAATGTGCTGTTCTTCACCAAAGGCGAGAAGACCGACAAGGGCAACACAAAAGAGGTGTGGGTGTACGACATGCGGGCCAACATGCCCCAGTTCGGCAAGCGCACACCCTTCACACGCGATTACTTCCGCACCCTGTCTGACGCCCCAGCCGATGTGCCGCGCGACAAGTTTGAAGACGTGTTTGGTGCCGACCCCCAGGGCGGCCTGAAGGCTCTGGCCCAACGCGTTGACGCGGGCGAAGCAGGCCGCTGGCGCAAATTCACGCGCCAGCAAATTACCGACCGTGGCGACAATCTCGACCTGGCCTGGCTGAAAGACGACAGCGCTGACACCGCGCAGCAGCAACGCGAAGAACCAGCCATGCTGGCGCGCCTGGCCATGCGCGAGATGAACGCCGCCCTCATGGAGCTGCGCGCCCTGGTAGAGGCCCTGGGCGAAGACCCAGATGCCGAGCTGGACGATCTGCTGGTGGACGACACTGGGCCTAGCGATGCAGACTTAAAGGCATCCGCATGAGTCCGTTGCCAGCCGCGCAGGCCGGGGACCTGTACGCCGAACTGCGCACTCTGATTGCCAGCAGCCGCCAGCGCCTGGCCGGCGCCGTCAATGCAGAACTGACCCGCCTGTACTGGACAGTGGGCCAACGCCTGGGCACCGAGGTGCTGGGCGGTGAGCGCGCCAGCTACGGCGCGCAGCTGCTGGACCAACTGGGCCAGCAACTGTCGCAGGAGTTTGGCCGTGGCTTCGAGGTCCGCAACTTGCGCCGCATGGTGAGGTTTGTCCAAGCTTTTCCTGATGCTGAAATTGTGTCGACACTGTCGACCAAATTGAGCTGGAGCCACCTGGTGGCCATCGTGCCCCTGAAAACACCCGAGGCCCGGCACTTCTATGCCGCCAAGGCCGCCAATGAGGGCTGGAGCGTGCGCGAACTGGCCCACCAGATCGACCGCAAAGCCTTTGAGCGCACTGAGATCGCCAGCGCCCAGGCCCCTGTGGTGCCAGCAGCGCCCACGGCGTCTGATCAGGTGTTCAAAGACCCGTACTTTCTGGATTTTTTGGGTCTGCGCCAGGGCCACGATGAGGCCGACCTGGAGGCCGCCATCTTGCGCCAGCTCGAAGCCTTCATCCTGGAGCTGGGCCGGGGCTTTGCCTTTGTGGAGCGCCAAAAGCGCATAGTCATCGACGGTGATGATTTTTACCTGGACCTGCTGTTCTACCACCGGCGCTTGCGTCGCCTCGTGGCCATCGAACTCAAGCTGGGCCGCTTCAAGGCCGCGCACAAGGGCCAGATGGAGCTGTACCTGAAGTGGCTGGACAAACACGAGCGCCAGCCGGGCGAAGAGATGCCCATCGGCCTGATCCTGTGTGCTGAATCCAGCCGGGAGCAGGTGGAGCTACTGCAAATGCATAGAGACGGTATAACCGTGGCGGAGTATTGGACAGAACTGCCGCCCAAGGCGGAATTGGAGCAGCAGCTGCACCAAGCCTTGCTGGAGGCGCGTGAGCGGCTGGCTAGGCGTGGGGTGTTGTTGGAAGGGAACGAGGATGAGTGAGTTGCCAGACTCTTGGGAGATCGCTCCATTGGGGGCGCTTCTATCGGGAATCACGGGAGGCGGGACGCCTAGCAAAGCCAATGCTGAGAACTTCCGTGGATTGATCCCTTTCATGACCGTGAAGGACATGCACGCTCGGTTTATTGAAGACACCCAGGATCACATCACTGAACAGGCGCTTGAAGAGAGTGCAAGTACCTTGATACCGGCAGACACCTTGATAGTTGCGAGCCGAATGTCGCTGGGCAAGATTGCCCGTCCGAAAGTTCCTGTGGCGATTAATCAGGACTTGAAGGCGCTTTTTCTCCATCAGGATATCAACAAAACTTATGTCGAATATCTCTGGAAAGCGTCAGAAACCCGAATTCGTGAAATGGGCACTGGCACAACTGTTAAAGGTATCCGGCTGGAGGACATCCGCGGTCTTCCGGTGCCCGTAGCCCCATCGAGCGAACAAACTCGGATCGCAGACCAACTCGGCATCTTGCTGGCCCGCATCAACACCTGCAACGATCACCTCGATGCCATTCGGGGCATCGTCAAGCGGTTTCGGCAGTCGGTCTTGGATGCTGCCCTGACCGGTACTCTGCTGGACGATGATCGGTTCGATACTGCCTCAGTAGAGAGGAAAACGACAAAAATATCCGAAGTAGCATCGGTCGGTACGGGGTCTACGCCGCTTCGTTCAAACGAGAATTTCTACGCTGAGTCAGGCACACCTTGGGTAACCAGCGCGGCAACTGGCCAGCCCTTGATTGCAAGCGCTGACCAGTTCGTGACGCAGGCAGCCATTGCGGCGCACCGACTCAAGATTTATCCCAAGGGCACGTTGCTAGTGGCTATGTATGGCGAAGGCAAGACGCGGGGGCAAGTGTCAGAGCTCGCCATTGACGCAACTATCAATCAGGCGTGTGCTGCGATATCAGTCAATGAGGAGAGAGCTTCCCGCAAGTATGTCAAGCTTGCACTAGCTGCCAACTACCTCGCAATGCGAGAACTAGCAGAGGGTGGCAATCAACCGAACTTAA
Source organism: Acidovorax sp. FW305-C-20-28 (assembly GCF_058783375.1). NCBI lineage: Bacteria > Pseudomonadati > Pseudomonadota > Betaproteobacteria > Burkholderiales > Comamonadaceae > Acidovorax > Acidovorax sp. FW305-C-20-28. The sequence goes on from NZ_JBYSYM010000001.1 coordinate 296,251, forward strand.
ATCTTTCAAAGATCAAAGACTTTGAAATACCTTTGCTCTCGTTGGAACAGCAAGCCGAAGTCGTGTCACGGGTTGAAGCGTTGCTGACTTTTTCTGATCGCATTGAGTCCCGCTGCTCGGCCATGCGCGCTCATGCAATGCGGCTTGCTCCTCAAGTGCTCACCAAGGCGTTCCGTGGTGAACTGGTAGCGCAAGACTCCAAAGACGAGCCCGCCAGCGTTTTGCTCCACCGTCTGGCAGCCCGCCAGCCCATCAAGGCCGCCGGCCCACGCGGCAGGCCCCGCACTCAGCCGCAGGTGCAGGTGCACCCCGTTCTCAAGCCAACCGACTGGGCCACCTTGCCCGAGGGTGAATGGGCCGCACCCGCAGACCCTCAAGGCCAGTTAACCACAGTGTGCCTCACGGCCGTGCTCAGAGCCTGGGGCCAGCCCATGCCGGAAAGCGAGGCCCGCTTGGCCGCCTTGTTGTGTCAGCAGCCTCGCCTTTTCTCCGTTGTGCTGCCTGTAGCACAAGCCCGGCAGTGGTATCGCTTGGTGGGCGATGACGCAAAGCCATTGCCAGCCAACGTGCCCCGTATCCAGCCAGCTACCAATAGCCATTGGGGGCAGGCCATTCAACGCATGAGGGCGCGCGGGGATCTTATTGAAGCGGGCAGCGGGGATGTCACCTGGGCGCTTGGTCCTGGTGCGGTGGGCATCGACACCGCTGGTTGGCCGGATGGGCGTGCCAGCGTCATCGTCGCGCACTTGCGCGCCCATGGTATCGAATCGATCTTGCCTTCCATGAATTCAGCAGAGCAGGATCTCGTCAATGCCCGAGCAGCATGATCTATTTGCGCCCCCTGGTCTGTCGGTGAGTCCACCTCCAGGAGTTACCCAACCAGCGCTATGGGTGCGCCGCCTGACCATCTGGCGCGAGCCTGGTGAAAGGGTGCGCACCATTGAGCTGAGACCCGGGTTGAACTTCGTCTGGTCACCTGACCCGTCGGATGCACAGAGCCAGGACACGGAGGGTAGAGAGGGTGATCTGGGTCATGGCGCTGGCAAAACCCTTTTTTGCCGCTTGCTGCGTTATTGTCTGGGCGAAGAAAGGTTTGCGCCTGAGCCGCAGCGATTGAGCATCGGTCGCGTCTTTTTGAACGGCTGGGTGTCTGCAGAGGTAATGCTACACGGTCAGCTCTGGGGTGTGCTTCGCCCGCTGGGGGGCGGCCGTGGGCATTTTGCGGTAGAGGGCGTTTTGCCCGAGCAGCTTTTTGACAGGTTGAATGAGCCCACAGGCATTGACCCCTTGCTTCAGGCCATCGAGGCCACTGTGCTCACCCGCGAAGTGGCTAGGCACATGCCAGTTTTGCGGGAGCACGATGCCTGGCGCATGGCACTGGCGTGGTTGACCCGCGATCAGGAATGCCGCTTCGATCATGTGCTGGATTGGCGTGCGGCTGAATCGGATTCAGACTCACCTGCTCGTGCACGGGATATGTCCAAGGGGCGTCTGCAAGATGCTGTCCGTATGCTGATAGATGCCATATCCACGGACGAAATTGCCCTGCAAGAGAGTGTGGCCAGTAAGGCAGAGATTCACAGAACACAGCTTCAGGACGAAGTCCGAAAGGCGTGGTCATGCCAACGGGCCAAGTCCAGCATCGTCGCTGCATTGGGCGTGGATGCCAACGATGTACCGGACGGCAAGCTGGGCATTGAGTCGCTGAAACAGATGGCTCGGCAGCAACTGGCAGGTGTCAGCAAGATCAGCCCGAGCGTGGATGTATCAGACCTGAAAGAGATCAGGCGGCGCTATCAAGACGCGGACTCAAAGGTGGTTGCATTGGGCAAAGAGCTGGCGGGGCTGAACGGGAGTTTGCAGCCGCAGAAGGAATTACTGCGCCAGTTCAAGTCTGAGCTTCCATTCAGTTCCGCACGCGTTCGCGATGCAGAAGTGCCGTACTGCCAAATCTGTGAAGTACCGATTGATCGGATCAAGGTGGAAGGTTGCAAGCTGTCCCACAAGTTGCCAGATCTGGACGGCCTGCGAAAGCGCCATGAGGAATTGAACGCCAAGATTGATCAACAGCAGTCGTTGGTATCAAAGGTGCAGGCTTCCATTGATGAACTCAACCTTCAGTTGCCTATTGCGCAAACCTCGCGCGATGAACTCAGGCGGATACTGGGCAAGGCAGAAAAGCTCAATGACCAGCGATCATCAGCCTGGTTCAATGCGCGAAGAGTGCAGGACGATATAAGTCGTTTGGGACGCGAGTGGGACGAATGGGAGTTAACGCAGCGGCAAGTGAGCGAGATCACCAAGCAAATCGAAGCGGATCGCGAACGCTTGTCCGCGTTTCGGGAGAACCAGGCAGAGGTGTTTGGTCGACTGTCCGCTTATTTCGACGCGATCATTCGCGCCACCGTTGGTCCAACCGCGAATGGGCGGATTCAGCTTGATGGCCAGGGACTGAAGCTGGTGGTTCAGTTCGGCGGGGAGCGCACTACGCCCGCCATTGAATCGCTGAAGATCATTGCCTTTGATCTGGCAGTCATGTGCATGAGCATCGAGGGCGGCACGCACCTTCCTGCGTTTTTGATGCATGACAGTCCCCGAGAAGCTGACTTGGGGCTCAGTGTGTACCACCGTCTGTTCAACATGGTGGCCGCTTTGGAGGTGGACGGGCGCTCTGCCTTCCAGTACATCGTTACCACTACGACGCAGCCACCCCAAGCATTTCAGAAGCTGCCTTGGTTAAGAGAGACTTTGCATGGTGCTCCTGCCACGGACAGACTGTTGAGGTGCGACCTGCCATGAGTGATATCAAGCTGTTTCGCATCACAACTGGAAATGCGTCAGAGCTACAAGGCGATGCCTCCGACCTTGAGAAGCCGCTGCAGAACCTGATCGAGGCCAATTTGGAAGTGCTGTTGGGCATCCGCTTTCTGGCTACCGAATACTCCACCGGTAAGACGCACGGAGGGCGCATCGATACGCTGGGCCTCGACGAGAACAACTGCCCAGTCATCCTCGAATACAAGCGCTCGGTGGGCGAGAACGTTATCAATCAAGGCCTGTTCTACCTGGATTGGTTGATGGACCACCAAGCCGAATTCAAGCTGCTGGTGCTGGAGAATTTCGGCAAGGCGGCCGCAGATGGCATTGATTGGAGTGCGCCGCGCTTGGTATGCATCGCTGCGGATTTCACGAAATACGACGGCCACGCGGTGCAACAGATCAATCGCAACATCGAGTTGATTCGCTATCGCCGATTTGGCGACGAGCTCTTGCTGTTTGAATTGGCGAATGCATCGTCAGCTTCTGCATCAAAAGCCATGGCGGTGAAGGTCGCAAAGACACAGAAGGATCTGAAGGAAGCAGGCGTAGAAGAGAGAGTGGTTGGTCCCGACAAGACGTATTCAGAAGTCGTGGCCGCCCTGCCCCAGGGGTTGGTAGACCTGCTTGCCTCATTGGAAGACTACACCCTGTCCCTGGGCGATGATGTGCAACGCAAGGAGCTGCGGTTGTACATCGCTTTCAAGCGGCTCAAGAATTTTGCAACGCTTGTCGCGCAGCGCGGACGCTTGCTGCTGTATTTGCATCTTGATCCAGCCAAGGTGATCGCGGCTTTGCCAACGGCGAGAGATGTTTCGCAGAAAGGCCACTGGGGCACTGGCGATGTGGAGATTGCGTTGACCACGCTACCGGATTTGGAGGCTGCTAAGCCTTTTATTGTCGAAGCTTATGAGGGGCGGTCTCAGGTTAGCAAAAGCATTTCTGGGATTTAAATAGATAATGTGGTTTTTTTCAAAGGTTAGGGTGGTTTTTTATGCTGCGGTTGGTTCTATTGACTTGTCTTGCAAGGGTTTCGATGGCCCCTGAGTTGAAATGGCTTCGATATATTCTTCTGTATTAGATGGGTTACTTGGTGGTCCTTTGCTTGCGGATGACTCGTTTCAGCTCGGTCGATAGAGCTTAATAAGATCTCGTGCAAAATAGTGAAGGGTCACATTGCTTTCTTTTATTGGTAGAAATTTCGTAGCCCATGCTGTGGCAGCGTGCCAAATAATTTTAAGCAGAACTTGACTTCCTACCATCAAGAAAAATACGGCACTGCAAAGGAACAAGACTGTAGCCATGAATCTTTGCCAACTAGGATCGGTTATTGATTCAAAAAATGAGAAATCATCTGCAAGCGATCGAACAGTTAGAGCTGTGCAAACAGTGATCATGGCCAGAATGCCGGCATATAGTCTGGCTTTAGAGTCGGGATCGTAGAATTTTTTCAAAACACTTAGAGTGTCTATGGTGTCCACCCGCTGAAATGTTCGGTTTAAAGCTAGGAGCTCATTTATTTCTTTGGCTGTTGCGAGAAATTTTTCCGGTGTCTTGTCTACGAGTTTTTTTATTAATACTTCCCGGCACTCCGCTTCTGTTTTTATTTCTTGATTGAAATTGCTTTTGAATGCCTGAACTATAAATAATTGTTTGTTGGATTGAATTTTGCCATTAACTATTAGCACTAATATTTCTACAATTATCAACATTAGCAGCCAGAAGAAAAATGACTGACCCTGTTGTATTTTTGACGCCACTGGAATGATGAGCGTTGTGAAGAGTAAGGATAGGCAAATCCACGCGCTCAGCCAATATTTCCCGCTTTGCTTGTATAAATGCCATCCCTCTAGCTGTCGAAAATACTCTTTAGATATGTTGTAGTACTCGTTCATGCGCGATCTCTGGAGTCTGTGAAGCCGGTGAGTTTACATTAATTTTGAAAAGGGTGTCGATATTATTCTGGATTGTGCCGATGAGTTTTCATGAAATAAAAATTCTTTATCCCTGACTATCGCTTGCGTTTGTTTTATTTTCCGCCTAGCCTCCGCCAGAGGTGGACAAATTTGTGCATAGTGATTGTGCGATTTGTGCAGGGGGAAATGGCCTTTTTTCAGAAAATCGATGGATCGTAGGCCTGGGTGTTAGCTGCTTTTGGTCTAAGGAAATTTTCTACAGTTGACTGACTTCCGACTGCTCCCTCGCGCCTCCCCCACCGGATACTTCTCCCCATTGATCACGACCTTGGCGTTCGCCGCCTCAATCAAATCCACATCCAGCGCCGTTGCCATCTGCACCAGATACAGCAGCACATCCGCCATCTCATAGGCAACGGCCTGCTTCTTGTCCGCCTGCAGATTCCGGCTCTGCTCCTCGGTCAGCCACTGAAAGTGCTCCAGCAGCTCGCCGGCCTCCACGATCAACGCGGACGCTAAATTCTTGGGCGAATGGAACTGGCCCCAGTCGCGCTGCTGCGCGAAGTCCTGCAGGCGCAGGGCCAGTTGCTGCAGGGATGCGGGGTCTTGGGATTGGGGCATGCCTAGTGATCTTCTTTCGCCGCCTCAGCGGCAGTTCTCCGCCACGCCGCGCTGGGCTGCGGCCATTTCGGACTGGCGCTTGTTGTCGTCCAGGTACTGCTTTTCGCCCTTGTTGTCGTACTGGTACACGGGGCGCGCGGCCTTGAGGGCGCCCAGGTTGCTGCGGGCGTTGTTGCAGCGGGCGTTGCGCTGGAATTCGTCCTGCTGTTGCTGGCGCTGCTTTTGTGCAGCCTGGGCGTTCTGCGCATCGGCGGTCTGGGTGCCGGCGTAGGGCGATGTGGAGCGCTGGCGTTGTTGCTGTTGTTGCGGTGCGCCAGGCGGTGGCGCGTCGCTGGAGGGCGGGGTCACCTTCACGCTGACCGTGCCGCCCGTGCTGCCGCTCATGTGGCAGGGCTGGTCTTGGAAGGCGGTCTTGCCGTCGGGCTGGGCGCATTTGTACATCTGCTGCGCCTGGGCGGGTGTGGCCAGGGCGGTGATGGAGAGGGCCACACCGATGGCGGCGGATTTCCAAGGGGTCAGCGGCTGTGGCATGGGAAGCTTGGTTCCAAGGGTTGGCGATGGCTGCGGTCAGTGGATGCTACAGGCGCAGCTGTTTCAAGATGGATTGCCGTTGAGCCAGGGGTTCAGGATGGGCACACCGAAGGAATCAAAGTCGGCGGTGTTTCGCGTCACCACCGTCATGCCGTGGACCAGGGCCGTGGCGGCAATCAGGCTGTCCATGGCAGGGCGTGGGTCCGGTACGTGCAGCAATGCACAGCGCTGCGCCACGGCGGCGTCAACCGGCAGGATCCGGCCGGCGAAAGCCGGCAAGACATGTTGGTTGAGCCAGGTTCGGAGTGTGGCACCCTGGGGCGGGTCCCGGCGCTCTGCCTGCAGCACGCCCACTTCCAGTTCCTGGACCGTGATGGCGGATACGAACAAGGTCGTGGCATCCACACTGTCTGCCCACCGGGCCACGTTGGGGTCTGCCCGGCCCAGGCGGATCTTTCGCAGTTCAGAGACGACGTTGGTGTCCAGCACAAACATCAGGACAGATCCGCAGCGCGTGCCAGGTCCCGCGAGCGCGCAAGCTCCAGCTCTGCATCGGCTGCGCCCGGCATGGCCAGAAGGTCGGCAATTTTTTGCGGGCTGCCCGTCAAGCGCTGGTACAACTCATAGGTCATGAGCACATGGGCTGGCCGGCCCCGGTCCGTGATGAACACGGGTCCATTGCTGGCGGCCCGTTTGGCGTCGCCCGCTGCCTGGTTGAATTCCCGGCTTGATAAGGTGGTGATCGTCATGGCGGTACCTCTGTCAGCAGTTTTGTAGCAATGTTGCTACAAAACTGCCGACGGATCAAGCGAAGGGACTTGCGGCTGGCCTCGCCAGAGACCTGCCAGTTCGCTCAAACGTCGATATTGCCCGCGCGCAGCGCGTTGGTCTCGATGAAGTCCCGCCGCGGCTCCACCTCATCCCCCATGAGCATGGTGAACACGCGGTCGGCCTCGATGGCGTCGTCGATCTGCACGCGCAGCAGGCGGCGCACGTTGGGGTCCATGGTGGTTTCCCACAGCTGCTCGGGGTTCATCTCGCCCAGGCCCTTGTAGCGCTGGCGGCTGGTGCTGCGCTCGGCTTCGCTGATGAGCCACTTCATGGCCTGGCGGAAGTCGCCGACCTTTTCTTCCTTCTGCTTTTCGCCTTCGCCGCGCAGGGCCTTGGCGCCCTCGCCCAGCAGGCCGCGGAAGGTTTCTGCGGCTTCGGCCAGGGCCTGGTAGTCGGCGCCGTGCACAAAGTCTTGCGTGATCACGCTGCTCTTGATGTTGCCGTGGTGGCGGCGGCTGATGCGCAGCAGGGGCTTGTCGGTGCGGGCGTCGAATTCGCCGGCCACTTCGGCAGGCGCGCCGGTGGTGTTCAGCTCGCGCAGCTTGGCCTGCAGGGCCACGGCGCTGGCTTCGGCCTCGGCAACCGTGTCGAGCTTCAGCGTCACACCATCGGCCACGGCGCGCAGGGCTTCGGCGTCCATGAAGTTGGAGAGGCGTGCAATCACGCTCTCGGCCACCTGGTGCTTGCGCGCCAGTTCGCCCAGGGTCTCGCCGGTCAGCACTTGCGGGTTGGCGCCGCCGGTGCTCACGCTGGCGTGGTTGAGCGCAATGCGCAGCAAGAAGCCGTCGAGCGCGGGCGCGTCCTTCAGGTACAGCTCTTCCTTGCCGGCCTTCACCTTGTACAGCGGTGGCTGGGCAATGTAGATGTGGCCGCGCTCCACCAGCTCGGGCATCTGGCGGTAGAAGAAGGTGAGCAGCAGGGTGCGGATGTGGGCGCCGTCGACGTCGGCGTCGGTCATGATGATGATGCGGTGGTAGCGCAGCTTGGCCACGTCAAAATCATCGCCGCCGGTGGTGCCGCCGGCCTTGCCGATGCCGGTGCCCAGGGCGGTGATCAGCGTCAGGATTTCGTTGCTGGTCAGCAGCTTTTCGTAGCGGGCCTTCTCCACGTTCAGGATCTTGCCGCGCAGCGGCAAAATGGCCTGGAACTTGCGGTCGCGGCCCTGCTTGGCAGAGCCACCGGCGGAGTCGCCCTCCACGATGTAGATTTCGCACAGGGCGGGATCTTTTTCCTGGCAGTCGGCCAGCTTGCCGGGCAGGCCCATGCCGTCGAGCACGCCCTTGCGGCGCGTCATTTCGCGGGCCTTGCGGGCGGCTTCGCGGGCGCGGGCGGCTTCCACGATCTTGCCGCAGATGATCTTGGCGTCGGCCGGGCGCTCCTGCAGGTAGTCCGTCAGCAGCTTGCTCACGATGTCTTCCACGGGGGCGCGCACTTCGCTCGATACCAGCTTGTCCTTGGTCTGGCTGCTGAACTTGGGCTCGGGCACCTTCACGCTCAGCACGCAGCACAGGCCTTCGCGCATGTCGTCGCCGGTGACTTCGACCTTGGCCTTCTTGGCCAGCTCGTTCTCTTCGATGTACTTGTTGATGACGCGGGTCATCGCGGCGCGCAGGCCGGTCAGGTGGGTGCCGCCGTCACGCTGGGGGATGTTGTTGGTGAAGCACAGCACCTGCTCGGTGTAGGCGCTGTTCCACTGCATGGCCACTTCCACGCCGATGTGCGTGCCGGGGATGCCGCCGTACGTCTCTGCCGGGCGCTCGCCCGCGGCGTAGAACGACGTGGGGTGCAGCACCGTCTTGCCCTTGTTGATGAACTCGACGAAGCCGCGCACGCCGCCGGCGCCCGAGAAGTCGTCTTCCTTGCCGCTGCGCTCGTCCTTCAGGCGAATGCGCACGCCGTTGTTCAGGAAGGAAAGTTCGCGGAGGCGCTTGGCCAGGATCTCGTAGTGGAAGTCGTTGTTTTCCTTGAAGATCTCGGTATCTGGAAGGAAGTGGACCTCGGTGCCGCGCTTTTCGGTCTCGCCGGTCACCTTCATGGGGCTCACTTCGAAGCCGTCCACGGTATCCAGCAAACGGTCTTGCACAAAGCCGCGCGCAAACTCGATCTGGTGCACCTTGCCTTCGCGGCGCACGGTCAGGCGCAGCCATTTGGAGAGCGCGTTCACGCAGCTCACGCCCACGCCGTGCAGGCCGCCCGAGACCTTGTAGCTGTTCTGGTTGAACTTGCCGCCGGCGTGCAGTTCGGTCAGCGCGATTTCGGCGGCGCTGCGCTTGGGCTCGTGCTTGTCGTCCATCTTCACCCCGGTGGGGATGCCGCGGCCGTTGTCGGTCACGCTGATGGAGTTGTCGGTGTGGATGGTGACGACGATGTCGTCGCAGTGGCCAGCCAGGGCTTCGTCGATGGAGTTGTCCACCACCTCGAACACCAGGTGGTGCAGGCCGGTGCCATCGCTCGTGTCGCCGATGTACATGCCGGGGCGCTTGCGCACGGCCTCCAGGCCTTCGAGGATGGTGATGGAGCCTTCGCCGTAGCTTTCGCTGGCGCCGGCCTGGTTGGTGTCGATCTTTTGCGGAACGGGCTCACCAGTGCCGGTAGGTTCTTGCTCGGGCAGGTTGTTGTCAGCGGTCATGGTGGCCTTGGGGTCCGGGGGAAGCCACTGGTGGCTTCCGGTATCTGTCAATAGGGTTCAAATAGTGCTCTGATTCCCATCAGATGGGGTCAGTTAGCTATCATTTCAATAGCTCGCAGGGGTGCCCGCCGGGGTGCGGCGGGCACGGCGCAGGGCTAGATGCGCATGGGCATCACGACGTACTTGAAGCTGTCGTTGTCGGGGATGGTGAGCAGTGCGGAGCTGTTGCCGTCGGAGAGCTCCACCTTCACCATGTCCTGGCCCATGTTGGCCAGGGCGTCGATCAGGTAGGTCACGTTGAAGCCGATTTCGATGGTGTCGCCACCGTAGTCGATGTCGAGCTCGTCCACGGCCTCTTCCTGCTCGGCGTTGTTGGACGCCACGCGCAGGGTGCCGGGCTCCAGGTTCAGGCGCACGCCCTTGAACTTGTCGCTGGTCATGATGGCGGTGCGCTGCAGGCTGGCCAGCAGCGGGGCGCGGCCCAGCGTGAGGTTGTTCTTGTGGTTCTTGGGGATGACGCGGTTGTAGTCGGGGAACTTGCCTTCCACCAGCTTGGTCACGAACTCCATGCCGCCAAAGGTGAACTTGGCCTGGTTGTTGGCGAACTGCATCTCGATGTGGGGCTGGTTCTCGCCACCGGCGTCCGACAGCAGGCGCTGCAGTTCGATCACGGTCTTGCGCGGCAGGATGACTTCCTGCTTGGGCACCTCGACGTCGAGCGTGGCGCTGGCAAAGGCCAGGCGGTGGCCGTCGGTGGCCACCAGGCTCAGGGTCTTGCCCTCGGCCACGAACAGGATGCCGTTGAGGTAGTAGCGGATGTCCTGCACCGCCATGGCAAACGACACCTGGCCCAGCAGGTCCTTGAGGGTCTTTTGCGGCACGGCGAACACGGGGCCGAAGGCGGCCGACTCCTGCACCAGCGGGAAGTCCTCGGCCGGCAGGCTTTGCAGGGTGAAGCGGCTCTTGCCGCCCTTGAGGATGAGCTTGGACTGGGCGGATTCGAGGCTCACCGTCTGGTCGCTGGGCATGGTGCGCAGGATGTCGATGAGCTTGCGCGCGCCCACGGTGGTGGTGAAGTCGCCCGTGTCGCCACCCAGCTCGGCCGTGGTGCGGATCTGGATCTCGAGGTCGCTGGTCGTCAGCTGCAGCGCATTGCCGGTCTTGCGGATCAGTACGTTGGCCAGAATGGGCAAGGTGTGGCGGCGCTCCACGATGCCAGCCACCGATTGCAGAACCGCGAGTACCTTGTCTTGTGTTGCCTTCAGGACGATCATGTCATCAACCCCTTGATTGTGGATCTTATTTGGAACGGTGCGGGCAGCGGCACGGGTTGTGCCCCCCGGCTGCCCGATAACCCCCCATTTTGCCTTGTAAGTACGTGTTCACCTTGGCAATGTGGCGCGGAACACGCTCTTACATATAAGGCCTTGGCGGAATGCACTTTCGCTAGCCCTTCAATGTCTGTTCCAGCACGTGCAGCTGCTGGTTCAGCTCGGTCAGCTGCTGGCGTTCGCCCGAAATCTTGCGCACGGCGTGCAGCACGGTGGTGTGGTCGCGCCCGCCGAACAGCTCGCCGATCTCGGGCAGGCTCTTTTGCGTCAGCTCCTTGGCCAGGTACATGGCGATCTGGCGTGGGCGGGCAATGCTGGCCGGGCGCTTCTTGCTGTACATGTCGGCGACCTTGATCTTGTAGTAGTCGGCCACCGTCTTCTGGATGTTTTCCACCGAGATCTGCCGGTTCTGGATGGACAGCAGGTCGCGCAGCGCCTCGCGGGCCAGCTGGATGGAGATTTCCTTCTGGTTGAAGCGCGAGTACGCGAGGATCTTGCGCAGCGCGCCTTCGAGTTCGCGCACGTTGGAGCGCACGTTCTTGGCCACGAAGAAGGCGACTTCCTCGGGCATCTCGGTGCCTTCCACGCGCGCCTTGTTGATCAGAATCGCCACGCGCATCTCGAGCTCGGGCGGCTCGATGGCCACGGTGAGGCCCGAGTCGAAGCGCGAGACCAGGCGCTCGTGGATGTTGGCCAGGCCCTTGGGGTAGGTGTCGCTGGTCATCACGATGTGGCTCTTCTTGGCCAGCAGCGCCTCGAAGGCGTTGAAGAATTCTTCCTGCGTGCGGTCCTTGTTGGCGAAGAACTGCACGTCGTCGATGAGCAGCAGGTCCAGCGAGTGGTAGCGCTCCTTGAACTCGTCGAAGGTGCGGCGCTGGTAGGCCTTAACCACATCCGACACGAACTGCTCGGCGTGGATGTAGAGAACTTTGGCGTCGGTCTTGTCGGCCAGCAGGCGGTTGCCCACAGCGTGCACCAGGTGGGTCTTGCCCAGGCCCACGCCGCCGTAGATGAACAGCGGGTTGTACAGGTGGCCGGGCATGCCCGCCACGTGCATGGCGGCCGAGCGTGCCATGCGGTTGGCCGTGCCCTCGACCAGGGTTTCGAAGGTCAGGCCGGCATTCAGGCGGTTGCGGAAGGCGCTGGCCGATTCGTCGGGGCCGCTGCTGCTGCTGCCACCCTGGCCGGAGCCATTGCCGCCCTGCCCCTGGCTGGGTTGCTCGGGGGCCTGCTGCTGGGCGGGTGTGCTGCTTGTGCTGGGGCGCACGTAAGTGCGCGTCACAGCTTCGCGCTGAGCGAGCGCTAACTCCAGCGTGACGGGCTGGCCGTACAGGTCTTCGAGCAGCAGCGAGATGCGCTTGGCGTACTGCGCGCGGATCCAGTCGAGCTTGAAGCGGTTGGCGACGAACAGCGTCACCTTGGAGAAGTCTTCGGTCACCTGGGCCACGAGGGGCTTGATCCAGGTGTTGAACTGTTGCTCTGGCAGGTCTTGCGCCAGTTGTTCTAGGCAGGCCTGCCACAGGCTCTGGCCTGCGTCGGCCCCGGGGTTGGATGCGGAGCTGCTGGAGGGTTCCTCGGTCATTTATCGGTGGTTCTTTTTGTGGATAGGAGGAACGGTGCTGGGCCGCGCATTGTAGCTTGTCAAGGAGTTATCCACAATTTGAAAGCCCGCCCCGCCGGCATGCCGTGAACCCCTGCACCTGGGGCGTGGCCAGCACATTCTGAACCCCTGATTCAAGCGCGCCACAGGGTCTTCCCGCAGCGGGGCATTGCCAGCGGGGCACAAGCCTGCGATAATTTTGGGTTTCCCTGAATGTGTTCAGGGCGATTTGACCGGGCGGTGCCGTTTTGTGTGCAGCAGTCCGGAACTGAACCTCAAGGAATAGAGCACCATGAAACGTACTTACCAGCCCTCCAAGACCCGCCGCGCCCGCACCCACGGTTTCCTCGTGCGCATGAAGACCCGTGGCGGCCGTGCCGTCATCAACGCACGCCGCGCCAAGGGCCGCAAGCGCCTGGCCGTCTAAGGCCGGCAAGGTCCTGGGCCTGCACCCCGGTTTGCACCGCCAGGTCACAAACGGGGGCGCTTGCGCAGCATGCAACGGCTGAAAACCCGTCCGCAGTTCCAGGCCGCCATGGCGGGGGGCACCGTTTCCCGTACCGCCCATTTTGCGCTGCACCGCCTGGTGCTGGGCGCCGACGGCACTGCCACGACTGGCGGTGCCGTTGTCACGTCTGGCGAACCCGCCATGGCAGACCCCGCGCAGCCAGCCGCCGCACCGGCATCTTCCACAGGGCCCGGCACCTCGCCGCAGGCCCTGTTTGCCGTTTCCGACGTCTGGCTGGGCGCCATGGTGCCCAAGCGCTGGGCACGCCGTGCCGTCACGCGCAACACCATCAAGCGGCAGATCTACACCGTGGGCGCGACCTTCGAGGCGCGCCTGCCCCAGGCCGCCCACGTGGTGCGCCTGCGCAGCACCTTCGACCGCAAGCAGTTCGTCAGCGCCACGTCCGACCAGCTCAAGCAGGCGGTGCGGGCCGAGCTGCTGCAGCTGTTTGGCCATGCGGCCAAACGGCAGGGCGATGGCAAGGGCAGTGCTAGCAGAAGCGACAAAAGCCCCAGTGCGCCACGGGCGTCGGCGGTTGCGCCATGATGCGGGCGCTGCTCATCGGGGTGGTCAAGGGCTACCGCCTGTTCCTGAGCCCCTGGCTGGGTTCGGCCTGCCGCTTCGAGCCGACCTGCTCCGTCTATTCGCTGCAGGCGCTGGAGCAGCATGGCGCGGCGGCCGGCAGTTATCTCACGCTGCGCCGGCTGGTCCGCTGCCACCCCTGGTGTGACGGGGGCCATGACCCCGTCCCGCAACAATTGCCGCGCAGCATGCGGCTGTTCTCGCGGTTTCAACAACCTTCACCAAAAAAGTCTCCATGAACGACATTCGCCGCACCATACTGTGGGTGATTTTTGGCTTCTCCATGGTTCTGCTGTGGGACAAGTGGCAGTTGCACAACGGCAACAAGGCCACCTTCTTCCCCACGCCAGCTACCACGGCGGCGCCGGCACCTGCGGGCACTGCCTCGGCTTCGGCGGGCGCTGCGAGCGTGCCATCGGCCACCGGCACCCCTGCCGCGAGCCAGGGCGCAGCGGCCGTGCCCGGCCAGCCCGCCACCACGGCAGCCCCGGCCACGCGCGAGCGCGTGCAGGTGGCCACCGACGTCTACCGCCTGACCTTCGACAGCGAAGGCGGCTCGCTGACGCACGCCGAACTGCTCAAGCACGCCGACATCGGTGACAAGAGCGGCAAGAACTTTCTGCTGCTCGACGAAAGCGCCAACCGCGTCTACGTGGCGCAGACCGGCCTGATCGGCGGCGCCTTCCCCACGCACAAGACGCTGATGACCGCCGTGCCCGGCCCGCGTGAGCTCAAGGACGGGCAGGACGAGCTGTCGATCCGCTTCGAGTCGCCCGATCAGGGTGGCGTGAAGCTGGTCAAGACCTGGACCGTGAAGCGCGGCCAGTACGACATCGCCGTCAAGCACGAGGTGGTGAACACCGGCACGGCCCCCGTGTCGCCCGAGCTGTACCTGCAGCTGGTGCGCGACGGCAACAAGCCGCCAGGCGAGTCGTCTTTCTACTCCACCTTCACCGGCCCCGCGGTCTACACCGAGGCCAAGAAGTACCAGAAGGTCGAGTTCAAGGACATCGAGGCCGGCAAGGTCGACATCCAGAAGGATGCCACCAACGGCTACGTGGCCATGGTGCAGCACTATTTCGCTACGGCCTGGCTGCTGGGCAACGACATCCCGCGCAATCTGTTCATGCGCAAGGTGGACACCAACCTGTACTCGGTGGGCATGATCACCCAGCTGGGTGCCATTGCCCCCGGCGCCAGCAAGACCGTGGACGCGCGCCTGTTCGCCGGCCCCCAGGTCGAGAAGACGCTGGAAGCGCTGACGCCCGGCCTGGAGCTGGTGAAGGACTATGGCTGGCTGACCATCCTGTCCAAGCCGTTGTACTGGCTGCTGGACCAGCTGCACAAGATCCTGGGCAACTGGGGCTGGGCCATCGTGGCGCTGGTGCTGCTGCTCAAGATCGCCTTCTACTGGCTCAACGCCAAGGCCTACGCGAGCATGGCCAAGATGAAGGCCATCAACCCCAAGATCATGGAGATGCGCGAGCGCCTGAAGGACAAGCCGCAGCAGATGCAGCAGGAGATGATGCGCATCTACCGCGAGGAGAAGGTCAACCCCATGGGCGGCTGCTTCCCCATCATGATCCAGATCCCGGTGTTCATCGCCCTGTACTGGGTGCTGCTGTCCAGCGTGGAAATGCGCAACGCGCCCTGGATCGGCTGGATCCACGACCTCTCGGCACCGGACCCGTTCTTCATCCTGCCTCTGCTGATGACGCTGTCGTCGCTGCTGCAGACGGCCCTGAACCCCGCGCCACCGGACCCACTGCAGGCCAAGATGATGTGGTTCATGCCGCTGATCTTCAGCGTGATGTTCTTCTTCTTCCCGGCCGGCCTGGTGCTGTACTGGCTGACGAACAACATCCTGTCGATCGCGCAGCAGTGGATCATCAACACCCGCATGGGCGTGCCACCGCAGTTCAACCTGCCCAAGTTCAGCTGACCTGGTCGCTGAGCTACCCCCGAAAGGCCGCGCAAGCGGCCTTTTTCAATCCATACCGCTAAAGTCTCCCTATGCTCGCCCGCCACGCCGACCCCATCGTTGCCATTGCCACTGCCCCGGGGCGCGGGGCCGTGGGCATCGTGCGCGTGTCGGGCAAGGGCATTGCACCGCTGGTGCAGGCGCTGTGCGGGCGCGACCTGCGCCCGCGCGAGGCGCACTACCTGCCGTTTCGCGATGCCGACGGCCAGGCCATCGACCAGGGGCTGGCGCTGTACTTTCCGGCGCCGCATTCCTACACCGGCGAGGACGTTCTGGAGCTGCAGGCCCACGGTGGCCCGGTGGTGCTGCAACTGCTGCTGGCGCGCTGCCTGGAGGCGGCGGCCACGGCCCAGGCCGAGGGTGGCGCTGCCGTGCTGGCCGGGCTGCGCGTGGCCGAGCCCGGGGAGTTCACCGAGCGCGCCTTTCTCAACGACAAGATCGACCTGGCCCAGGCCGAGGCGATTGCCGACTTGATCGATGCCTCCACCGCGGCGGCGGCGCGCAGTGCGAGCCGTTCGCTCACGGGCGCCTTTTCCCACGAGATCCATGCCCTGCGCGACGCGCTGATCCACCTGCGCATGCTGGTGGAGGCGACGCTGGACTTCCCCGAGGAGGACATCGACTTCCTGCAGCAGGCCGATGCCCAGGGCCAGCTCGACCGCCTGCAGCAGACCCTGGCGCGCGTGCGCCAGCGCGCCCAGCAGGGGGCGCTGCTGCGCGAGGGCATCAAGGTGGTGATCGCGGGGCAGCCCAATGCGGGCAAGAGCTCGCTGCTCAATGCGCTGGCGGGGGCGGAGCTGGCCATCGTGACCCCGATTGCCGGCACCACGCGCGACAAGGTGCAGCAGACCATCCAGATCGAGGGCGTGCCGCTGCATGTGATCGACACCGCCGGCCTGCGCGAGAGCGAGGACGAGGTGGAGCGCATCGGCATCGCGCGCGCCTGGGACGAGATCGCCGGGGCCGACGCCGTGCTGTTCCTGCACGACCTGTCGCGCGCCGACACGGCGGACTACGCGGCCAGCGATGCCGCGATTGCGGCCGACATGGCCGGGCGCCTGCCCGCCGCCGTGCCGGTGATCGATGTGTGGAACAAGATCGACTGTGTGGACGAGGCCACGGCCGCCCGGCTGCAGGGTGCGGGCCGCGCGGTACGGCTGTCGGCGCGCACCGGGGCGGGCCTCGAAGACCTGCGCCGCATGCTGCTCGAGGTGGCGGGCTGGCAGTCGGCGCCCGAGGGCGTGTACATCGCCCGCGCGCGCCATGTGCAGGCGCTGCAGGCGGTGGCGGCGCATCTGGACGAGGCGCACATGCAGTTACAGGCGCGCGCCCCGGCCCTTGACATCCTGGCCGAAGAATTGCGCCTGGCGCAGAATGCATTGGGTGCGATTACGGGCGAGTTCACCTCCGATGACCTGCTGGGCGTGATTTTTTCGAGCTTTTGCATCGGAAAATAGCGTTTGGCCGCTGACGGCGCGTGCGCTTTTGTTGTAAACGGACGTAAACAGCGCTTGTGCCCAACCTGTAACAGGGTTACTTTAAGAACAACCATGAACGTCCTATCCCCCGCTGCCACCAAAGCCGATCTGCAGGGCCTGATCGATGCCATCGCCCAGGCCAGTGCCGACGACAGCATCACCAATCCCCTGAGCGCCGCGCAGTGGGATGTGGTCGCGCCTTACCTGCTGCCCTGCATCCTGCCCACGGGGCATGTGCTGTTCCAGCAGGGCACCAGCGACCGCACCCTGTACTTCGTGGAAAGCGGCAGCCTGAGCGTGCACTTCCAGGACGAGAAGGAGCGCCTGCGCCTGGCCATCGTGGGCCCGGGCTCCGTGCTCGGCGAGGGCGCCTTCTTTTCGCACCGCTCGCGCAGCGCCACGGTGCAGGCCACGGGGCCCTGCAAGCTGTGGAGCCTGACGGCCATCCGCTTCACCGAGTTGACCAACCGGCAACCTGCCATTGCGCTGGGCCTGGCCATGGCGGCCGGGTCGGTGCTGGCCAAGCGCCTGGGCAATCGCCGACGCCGCGTTGCGGCGACCTGACACCGCTGTCGGCCGGCACCGCTTTCGGTACCGGCGGCGTCGTTGGGGGTGCAGGGCTCGCGGTACACTCGAATCGGACAACCCACTGCAGGTGAACTCCGAGGAAAGCACGCCATGTCACTGTTCAGCTGGTTCAGCCGCAAACCGGTACCCCCCAAGCCCCGGCCCAGTGCGGCGTCGGAACCTTCGGGCCTGCTCAACGCCGACGCCACGGTGCCGCTGTCTGCGGGCCGCCAGGGCAAGCCCCTGGTCGACCCCGTGCCCCCCGAGCACGCCGCCAACCGCAAGAACGAGCGCATGGAGCGCCGCGAGCTGCTCTACACCGTGGTGCGCGATGCCATGGTGCGTGCCGGCGTGCTGTCGGCCAGCTACAAATTCAAGGTGCTGTCGCTGGACCAGCGCGGCCGCCAGTTCCTGGTAATGATGGACCTGGCGCGCGAGTACGGCGGCGAGACCGTGCGCCTGTCCGAGATCGAGGCGCTGATCGCCCAGACCGCCAAGACGCGCTACGACATCCTGGTGACCGCCGTGTACTGGCGCATCAACGACCATGTGGCGGTGGGCATTCCGCAAAAGGGCATTGCCCCGCTGGGCGCCGCCCTGCCCGTGGGCACCCAGGCACCTGCCGCGGCCGCCGCCGTGCGCCGCCCGCTGCCCCCGGTATCGGCCCCTGCCCCGCTGACGGCCACGCCCTCGGCCCCGATCTCGCGCCCGGCCCCGCTGCGCGCCGCCGCACCCGTGGCCACCGCCCCGGCGCCGCTCACGGGCACGGTCGCACCGCGCTCCCCCGCGCCGGTGGACTACGAGGCCACCCGCCCGGTGCAGCGCTTCGAGCCCATCGAGGCCGACGAAGTGGCCGCCTTCAAGCGCGCCCTGGCCGACGCCGCAGGCAGCAACCCCAACCCCGTCGCCCCGGCCCGCCCCGGCGGTGCACCCGTGCGCTCGGGCCCCCTGCGCCCCCGCCCACCCAATGCGACCGGCTTCGAGGACACGGAGATGCCCGGCTCGGAAGAGCGCGGCCCGGACCTGAGCAGCACCCAATACGGCGAGCTGCGCTGAAGAGCGCGCACGGCGCCAAAAACAAAGGCGGCCCGAGGGCCGCCTTTTTCATTGCGCGCAGATGATTGGTCAGGCCTTCACATCGAGCAGGGAACCCATCATCTGGTCCTGGGTCTTGACCACCTGCAGGCTGGCCTTGAAGGCGTAGGTGGCCGACATCTGTTCCACGGCCTCCTGCTCCAGCGCCACGCCTTCTTCCTGGCTGCGGCGCACGGAGCCGGTGACGCCGGCACCGCCGGGCGTGGCTTCCTGCTCCACCACCTGGCGCTGGAAGCGCGGGGTGTTCATGTTGGCCACGTTGTGGGCCGAGGCGTCCAGACGCAACTGGGCCGTCTGCATGCCGGAGGTGCCGATCGAGGAAATGGAGGCCATGGGGACGTGCTCGCGGTGGAGGTGGATGCCCGAATTATCCGGCGCTGCCGGATTTTGGGCGAGACCGCCCATCCTGCCGGCAGGGTCACTGGGGCGTGCCATCCGTCATTTCTCCCCGCGCTGGCCCCAGAAGCGGTCTTCCTGCGCCGGGTCGCTGGAGAACAGAAAGACCTCGGCGACCTGGCCGTCCTGGATGCGCAGCAGGTCCACGCCCGCCTGGTCCAGGCGGGCGCCCTCGCGCTCGCCCGCAAAGCGGATGCTCACGGCCACCCAGTCCCCGTTCTCCATGTAGTGCTGCGCCTCGGTGATGGCGAACGTGCCCTGCGAGACCTCCATCATCCCGCCGATCATGGCCCCCACGGCGGCCAGGCCCCGGTGGGTGCCGGAAAAGCGGTTGGCCCCCGGCTGGTGCCAGACCACGGTGGGTGACACGGTGCGGGCCAGCAGGGCCTGGTCACCGGTCTGGGCGGCACGGATGTAGTTCCTGGCGATATCGATGGCGGACATGGGTTCTCTCAAGGTGTTGACGATGGGGTAATTGTTGGACTTCTGAGCCCGAATGGCACGGTAGCTCCAGGCATTGAAGAGATACTTTTCGGACACAATGCGCCCACACCCCGCAAGGAAGGCGATGGCCCCGAAGAACCCCGGCAGCACCGACATCGAACGCTTCGACTACCGGCCGCCCGGCAGCTACGGGCTGGACCTGGAGGTCTTCGCCATGTCCGAGTTGCGCCAGCGCGGCCCCGCGGGCGAGGTGCAACGCACCCACCGCTATGCCTTCCACATGCTGGTGCTGGTCACGCGCGGCAGCTGCACCCAGGTGATCGACTTCGCGCCCGTGCCCTGCGCACCTGGCGCGCTGCTCGCGATCCGGCCCGGCCAGGCCCACTACTTCGGGCCGGCCGAGGACTGGGAAGGCTGGGTCCTGCTGCTGCGCCCCGAATTCCTGCTCGCGGGCGCTGGGGCGCCCGCCAGCGACCTGCGGCTGGTGGCCGGGCTGGAGCGCTTTCCCGTGCACCTGGCGCTGGGCGAGGGCGAGGCCCGCACGGTGGCCGATGCCCTGCTGCAGATGCGTGCGGATGCCGCCGCCAGTGCCCCGGCGCAGGACCTGCATGCCCTGCTGCGCTACCAGCTCTATGCCCTGCTCACCCGGCTGGCCATGGTCCATGGCCAGCGCACGCCACCCGAGCCGGCCAAGCTGCGCGCCCTGCAGCGCTTCGAGCGCTTTCGGCAGCTGCTGGAGCAGCGCTTTGCCGACTGGCACCAGGTGGCGGACTACACCGGCCCGCTGGGCTGCACGGAAAGAAGCCTGGCGCGTGCCACCCACGCCGCGGTCGGCACGAGCGCCAAGGCCTTTATCGCCGCGCGGATTGCCCTCGAAGCCAAGCGCCTGCTGCTGCACACGGGTGTGCCTGTGGCGCGCATTGCCGAACGCCTGGGCTTTGACGAGGCGACCAATTTCAGCAAGTTCTTCCGGCGGGAGGCGGGCTGCACCCCGGCCGAGTTCCGCCGCCAGCAGGCGGCGGTGCTGCCGGTGCGCAGCGCAGGCTGATCAGGCCTGCACGTAGTCGGGGTGGCGCGCGCAGATCTCGTCGACCTGGCTCAACGTGCCCGACAGGTGGGCGCGCAGCGCGTCCTGCGCGGCCGGGGCGTCGCCGGCGGCGATGGCGTCCACGATGCGCTGGTGGTCGGCCAGCACGGCCGCGGTCTTGCCTTCGGTGGGCAGGTGCAGGCGGCGCAGGCGGTCCACATGGCCCGAGCGGCGGCGCACCAACTCCCACAGGCCGGCCACGCCCGCGGCCTCGTACATGCACTGGTGAAAGCCCTGGTCGGCCTCGACGAAGGCGCGGTAGCTGGCGGGCCCCATGACGGCGGTCATGGCGGCGACCTGGGCGCGCAGGCGGGCCAGCACCACTGCATCGGGTGCCAGGGCCAGGGTGCGCACCACTTCGAGCTCGATGGAGCGGCGCAGGTAGTGCGCCTGGCGCGCGGCCTCGATGTCGATGCGGCTGACCACGGTGGCGTGCTGCGGAAAGATGTCCACCAGCCCCTCTTCGCCCAGGCGCAGCAGGGCATCGCGCACGGGCGTCTGGCTGATGCCGAACTGCTCGGCCAGCTCGGCGCGCGCCAGCACGGTGCCGGGCGCCAGGTCGAGCGAGACGATGGCCTCGCGCAGGCGGTCGAAGACCTGGGGCGCGGCGTGGCGCGATCGGTCGAGGCGGACTTTTTCTCTCACGTTCATAGGCCTGCCGATTGTCGCACCGGCTGGTGTTGACGCACTAATATACTAGTGCTTTAATGCGCCACATGACACGACGCACCCCCGACTCCCTGCGCAGCGCGCGCTGGTTCGCGCCCGACGACCTGCGCTCCTTCGGCCACCGTTCGCGCATCCTGCAGATGGGCTACGCGCCCGCGGACTGGGTGGGCAAGCCCATCATCGCCATCGTCAACACCTGGTCGGACATCAACCCCTGCCACGGTCACTTCCGCCAGCGGGTCGAGGACGTCAAGCGCGGCGTGCTGCAGGCGGGCGGCTTTCCCATCGAGCTGCCGGCCATCTCACTGGCCGAGGCCTTCGTCAAGCCCACCACCATGCTCTACCGCAACATGCTGGCCATGGAGACCGAGGAGCTGCTGCGCAGCCACCCGGTCGATGGCGCCGTGCTCATGGGCGGCTGCGACAAGACCGGCCCGGGCCTGCTGATGGGCGCCATGAGCGCGGGCCTGCCCGCCATCTTCGTGCCCGCCGGCCCAATGCTGCGCGGCAACTACAACGGCCAGGTGCTGGGCTCGGGCTCCGACGCCTGGAAGCTCTGGGACGAGCGGCGCGCCGGCAACCTGAGCCAGGAGCAATGGCAGGGCGTGGAGGCCGGCATCGCGCGCAGCCACGGCACCTGCATGACCATGGGCACGGCCAGCACCATGACGGCGATTGCCGAGGCCATCGGCATGAGCCTGCCGGGCGCCTCGTCCATCCCCGCGCCCGACGCCAACCATGTGCGCATGAGCGCCGAGAGCGGCCGCCGCATCGTGGACATGGTGTGGAACGAGCTCACGCCCGCACGCCTGCTCAGCCGCGAGTCCTTTCTCAACGGCATCCGCATTGCCATGGCCGTGGGCTGCTCGACCAACGCCATCGTGCACCTGGTGGCCATGTCGCGCCGTGCGGGTGCGCACTGTGCCGTGACGCTGGACGACTTCGACGCCGCCAGCCGCGTGGTGCCGGTGCTGGCCAATGTGCGGCCCAGCGGCGACACCTACCTCATGGAAGACTTCTACTACGCGGGCGGCCTGCCGGGGCTGATGTCGCGCATGCCGGAGCTGCTGCACCTGGGGGCGCAGACCGTCACCGGGCGCACGCTGGGCGAGAACATCGAGGGCGCGGCGGTGTTCAACGACGACGTGATCCGGCCGCTCTCCAGGCCCATCTATGCCGAGGGTGCGCTCGCCGTGCTGCGCGGCAACCTCGCGCCCGATGGTGCGGTGATCAAGCCCAGCGCCTGCGCGCCCCACCTGCAGCAGCACACCGGCCCGGCCCTGGTGTTCGACGACTACCCGAGCATGAAGGCCGCCGTGGACGACCCGGACCTGGACGTGACGCCCGGCCACATCCTGGTGCTGCGCAACGCCGGCCCCCAGGGCGGGCCGGGCATGCCCGAGTGGGGCATGCTGCCGATCCCGGCCAAGCTCGTGAAGCAGGGCGTGCGCGACATGCTGCGCCTGTCGGACGCGCGCATGAGCGGCACGAGCTATGGCGCCTGCATCCTGCATGCCGCGCCCGAGGCCTACATCGGCGGCCCCCTGGCCCTGGTGCGCACGGGCGACCGGATCACCGTGGACGTGCCCGCGCGCCGCATCCACCTGGAAGTGGACGAGGCCGAGCTGGCGCGCCGCCGCGCCGAATGGACGCCGCCGCCCCCGCGCTTCGAACGCGGCTACGGCTGGATGTTCAGCCGCCACATCCTGCAGGCCGACCAGGGCTGCGACTTCGACTTCCTCGAAACCGGCTTCGGTGCGCCCGTGCCCGAGCCCGACATCTTCTGACCCACCCTCCCCTCCTTTGCCATGCCATTGAACCCCCGCACCCGCGAACTGCTCGCCCATGTCAGCACCGCCACCCTGTGCACCGCGCTGTTCAAGCGCGGCCTGCGCAACCAGTTCCTGCAGGACGTGCACCCCCTGCGCGCCGGCCGCGCCAACATGGTGGGCGAGGCCTTCACGCTGCGCTACATCCCGGCGCGCGAGGACCTGAACCCGATCAGCGTGTTCCAGGACCGTGGCCACCCCCAGCGCAAGGCCGTGGAGGAATGCCCGCCCGGCGCGGTGCTGGTGATCGACAGCCGCAAGGACGCGCGCGCCGCCTCGGCCGGCTCCATCCTGGCCACGCGCCTGATGCAGCGCGGCGTGGCCGGCCTGGTGACGGACGGCGGCTTTCGCGACACGCCCGAGATCGCGGCGCTGTCCATGCCGGCCTACCACCAGCGGCCCTCGGCGCCCACCAACCTCACGCTGCACCAGGCGCTGGACATCAACGTGCCCATCGGCTGTGCCGACGTGGCCGTGTTCCCGGGCGACGTGGTGGTGGGCGATGGCGAAGGCGTGGTGGTCATCCCCGCCCACCTGGCCGACGAGATCGCGGCCGAGGCCACGGAGATGACGGCCTTCGAGGACTTCGTGACTGCGCAGGTGCTGCAGGGCCGCTCCATCCTGGGCCTGTACCCGCCCACCGACCCGGCCACGCCCGGCGAGTTCGCCGCCTGGCGGCAGGCCCAGGGCCGCTGAGCCCCCCGTTCCATCGCTTTCCCCATAACGACAACCGGAGACACACCACCATGCGATTCATCCTCCCTTGCGCGGCCGTGCTGGCGTTGGCTGCCCTGCCCCCGATGGCCGCCGCCCAGGAGTGGCCGGCCGCCAAGCCCATCACCTACGTCGTGCCCTTCACGCCCGGGGGCTCCACCGACACCATCGGCCGCGTGCTGGCCAACAAGCTGCAGGAGGCGCTCAAGCAGTCCGTGGTGGTGGAGAACAAACCGGGCCAGGCCGGCGGCATCGGTGCCAGCTATGTGGCCAAGGCCGCGCCCGATGGCTACACCCTGTTCGGCGGCACCATCAGCACCCACGCCATCAACGCCAGCCTGTACAAGAACCTGGCCTACCAGCCGGTGCGCGACTTCGAGCCCGTGGCGCTGGTGGCCACCCTGCCCAATGTGCTCATCATCAACCCCGCCCTGGGCGTGAACTCGGTGGCCGAGTTGGTCGAGCTGCTCAAGAAAGACCCGGCCAAGCGCATGTTCGCCTCCTCGGGCTCGGGCACCTCCACCCACCTGGCCGGCGAGCTCTTCGGCGACCTGATCGGCGTGAAGCTCACGCACATCCCCTACAAGGGCACGCCGCCGGCGCTGACCGACGTGGCGGCCGGCCAGGTGGCCTTCATGTTCGACCAGATGACAGCGGCCCTGCCCCTGGCCAAGGCCGGCCGCGTGAAGCTGCTGGCCGTGACCACGGGCAAGCGCATCACGCTGGCGCCCGAGCTGCCCACCATGGCCGAGGCCGGCGTGCCGGGCTTCGAGATGTCGTCCTGGCAGGCCGTCTATGCGCCCAAGGGCACGCCGCGGGCCGTGGTGCAGCGCCTGAACGCCGAGATCACCAAGGCCCTCAGGCAGCCCGACGTGCAGGCCAAGCTGCACGACCAGCTGGGCATGGACATCGTGGCCAGCACGCCCGAGGAGCTGGCTGCCCACATGGCGCGCGAGATCCCGCGCTGGGCAGAGCTGGTCAAGAAGTCGGGAGCGCAGCCCGATTGAAGGCGGGGCCGGTCACGGCCCCGCGTGGGCCTGTACCAGGCATTGCTGGAACGCCTGGGCCGCACGCGAGGGCTCGGGCGAGCGCCGCAGCAGGCCCACGAAGCGGCAGCTGTAGCGCAGCAGCGCGGGCTGCACGGCCTGCATCAGGCCGCGGCGCTCGAAGACTTCGGCGTAGTGGTCGGGCAGAAAACCCAGGTAGCGGCCCGAGAGGATCAGCGTGGCAATCGACTCCTGATCGAAGCCCGTGGCCGTGCGCGACAGGCGTGCCTGGTGGCTCAGCTCCATGTTGGGCGAGTGGTAGCCCAGGCCGGCAAAGGGCTGGTGGCGCAGCGCCTCCCAGTCCAGGGCGGTGTCGTCGATGCCGAACAGCGGGTGGCCCGCGCCGCAGTACAGCAGCATGGTCTCGGTGAACAGGTCGGTGTAGACCAGGCTTTGCGAGGCGCGGTGCGCGGGGATGATGCCGACCTGGAAGGTGCCGTCGATCACCCCGCGCTCGATGGCATTGATGGTGCCCACATGCATCTGCAGGTGCACGTCGGGCGCCTGCTGCGCAAACGCCGCGATGGCGTCGCCGATGCGCGCCGCCGGGTTGGTGGCGGTCTTGTCGAACACCGCCACCGCGAGCTGGCCGCCCATGCGCGCGTGGATGTCGTCCACCGCGTTGCGAAAGCCCTCCACCGAGGCCAGCAGGCGCAGGGTCTCGTCGTAGACGCGCTGGCCCTCGGGCGTGAGCGCGAAGCCCGCGCGCCCGCGCCGGCACAGGGTCAGGCCCAGGCGGGTCTCCAGGTCCTTGACGTGGCGGCTCACGGTGCTGGTGCCGATGTTGAGTTCGAGCTCGGCCGCCGACATGCCGCCGCACTCGGCCACGGCCTTGAACACCTGCAAGAGGCGCAGGTCCATGTCGCTGAGCTGGCCGAGCACGGCGCGGTTCTTGGTGTTCATGGAGCGGTGGTTGTTACTTGCATAGATCCGCAAGTAAACATTGATATTGCACTATTTGAGAGATTAACACCCCGCACAACAATGTGCCCGAGACCCGCTTTTGCCTGGGCCCGGCCCGCCTTGCGGCCGCTGTTTTGCACTGGAGATTTCCCATGAGCTTCGTCAACATCGAAAAACCCGCAGCCGGTGCCGGCGGTGACCGCCTGGACGCCGCTTGGCTCGACGCGCACTGGATGCCCTACACGGCCAACCGCCAGTTCAAGGCGGCGCCGCGCATGATCGTGGAAGGCAGCGGCGCCTACTACACCGACTCCGAAGGCCGCAAGATCTTCGACGGCCTGTCGGGCCTGTGGTGCACGGGCCTGGGCCATGGCCGCCGCGAGATCGCCGAGGCCGTGGGCCAGCAGGCGATGAAGCTCGACTACGCGCCGGCCTTCCAGTTCGGCCACCCGCTGTCGTTCGAGCTGGCCAACCGCATCAAGGCCATCACGCCGGACGGCCTGGACTATGTGTTCTTCACGGGCTCGGGCTCGGAAGCGGCCGACACCTCGCTCAAGATGGCGCGCGCCTACTGGCGCGCCAAGGGCCAGGCCAGCAAGACCCGCCTGATCGGCCGCGAAAAGGGCTACCACGGCGTGAACTTCGGCGGCATCTCGGTGGGCGGCATCGCGGCCAACCGCAAGCTCTTCGGCCAGGGCGTCGAAGCCGACCACCTGCCCCACACCCAGCCCGCCGCCGGCTCCTTCCACAAGGGCATGCCCGCCACCGGCAAGGAACTGGCCGACCGCCTGCTGGACGTGATCGCCCTGCACGACGCCTCGAACATCGCGGCCGTGATCGTCGAGCCCTTCTCGGGCTCGGCCGGCGTGGTGATCCCGCCCGTGGGCTACCTGCAGCGCCTGCGCGAGATCTGCACGCAGAACAACATCCTCCTGATCTTCGACGAAGTGATCACCGCCTTCGGCCGCTGCGGCGCCTGGACCGGTGCCGAGGCCTTCGGCGTGACGCCGGACATCCTGAACTTCGCCAAGCAGGTCACCAATGGCGCCCAGCCCCTGGGCGGCGTGGTCGCGACCAAGGAGATCTACGACACCTTCATGAACGCCGGCGGCCCCGAGTACATGCTCGAATTCCCGCACGGCTACACCTACTCGGCCCACCCCGTGGCCTGCGCTGCCGGCATCGCCGCGCTGGACCTGCTGCAGAGCGAAGACGCCATCGGCCGCGTGAAGGCCCTGAGCCCGCACTTCGAGCAGGCCGTGCACAGCCTGAAAGGCAGCAAGCATGTGCTGGACATCCGCAACTACGGCCTGGCCGCGGGCATCACCATTGCACCGCTGCCCGGCGAGCCCGCCCGCCGCCCCTACGAGATCGCGATGAACTGCTGGAAGAAGGGCTTTTACGTGCGCTACGGCGGCGACACCATCCAGCTGGCCCCGCCCTTCATCAGCGAGAAGGCCGAGATCGACCGCCTCGTCAACGCCCTGGGCGACGCACTCGCGGAAACCGCGTAAGCCCGCTGCACTCCTTTCATTTCCTTTTCTTCTGCCATGAACCACGACAAGAGCGTCACCACCACCGTCGGCCACCTGATCGACGGCCAGATCGTTGCCGACACCGAGCGCACGCAGCCGGTCTTCAACCCCGCCACGGGCCAGTCCACCACCAACGTCGCCCTGGCCAGCAAGGCCACGGTGGAGCGCGCCATCGCCTCGGCCGAGGCCGCCTTCCCGGCCTGGCGCAACACGCCGCCGCTCAAGCGCGCCCGCGTGATGAGCAAGCTCAAGGTGCTGCTCGAAGAGAACGCCGACAAGATCGCCGCCATGATCACGGCCGAGCACGGCAAGGTGCTCAGCGACGCGCACGGAGAGCTGCAGCGCGGCATCGAGAACGTGGAGTACGCGAGCTATGCGCCCGAGCTGCTCAAGGGCGAGCACAGCCGCAACGTCGGCCCGGGCATCGACTCGTGGAGCGAGTTCCAGGCGCTGGGCGTCACGGCGGGCATCACGCCCTTCAACTTCCCGGCCATGGTGCCGCTGTGGATGTGGCCCATGGCCGTGGCCTGCGGCAACACCTTCGTGCTCAAGCCTTCCGAGCGCGATCCCACGAGCGCGCTGTTCATCGCCCAGCTGGCGCAGGAAGCCGGCCTGCCGCCCGGTGTGCTCAACGTGGTCAACGGTGACAAGCTGGCCGTGGACACGCTGCTGCAGGACGCGCGCGTCAAGGCCGTGAGCTTCGTGGGCTCCACCCCCATCGCCGAGTACATCTATTCCGAAGGCTGCAAGCACGGCAAGCGCGTGCAGGCCCTGGGCGGCGCCAAGAACCACGCCATCGTGATGCCCGACGCCGACATCGGCAATGCCGTGAGTGCCCTCATGGGCGCCGCCTATGGCAGCTGCGGCGAGCGCTGCATGGCCATCCCGCTGGTGGTGGCCGTGGGCGACGAGGCCGGTGATGCCGTGGTGGCGGGCCTCAAGACCGAGATCGCCAAAATGAAGGTCGGCCCGGGTACGGACAACAGCAACGACATGGGCCCGCTGGTGACCAAGCCCCATTTCGAGAAGGTCAAGTCCTATGTGGACAGCGGCGTGGCCGAAGGTGCCACGCTGGTGGTGGACGGCCGCGGCGTGAAGGTGGCCGGCCATGAGGACGGCTACTTCCTGGGCGCCTGCCTGTTCGACAACGTCAAGCCCGGCATGAAGATCTACCAGGAAGAGATCTTCGGCCCCGTGCTCGGCGTGGTGCGCGTCAAGACGCTGCAGGACGCGATGAAGCTCATCGACGACCACGAGTACGGCAACGGCACCTGCATCTTCACGCGCGACGGCGAGGCCGCGCGCTATTTCACCGACCACATCCAGGTTGGCATGGTGGGTGTGAACGTGCCCCTGCCCGTGCCCGTGGCCTACCACTCCTTCGGTGGCTGGAAGCGCAGCCTGTTCGGCGACCTGCACGCCTACGGCCCCGACGCCGTGCGCTTCTACACCAAGCGCAAGACCATCACGCAGCGCTGGCCCTCGGCCGGCGTGCGCGAAGGCGCGGTGTTCAGCTTCCCGAGCAGCCGCTGATCCAGCGCACTGCACCCCATTGAAAAACGGCCCCTCGGGGCCGTTTTTTCTTGTGCGGTTGCGGGGGGCTCAGCAGGCGGAGCGGCAGCGGCGGCCGTCGGTCCAGGTCGCGCCTTCCAGCAAGGCGGCATCCAGGTCCACGTTGACCATCTTGGCGCCCGTGAGGTTGGCACCGCGCAGGTCGGCCTGCTCCAGGCTCACGTTGACTAGCTCGGCGCCGCGCAGGTCGGCACCCGAGAGGTTGGCGCGCGACAGGTCCACGTTGGTGAACTTGCGGCCGGCCAGTTGGGCGTTTGCGAAATTGCGGCCCGAGAGGTCGCTGTTCACATAGTCCCCGCCCTTGCCGCTGCCCTTGGCGCCTGCGGCGGGCTTGGCATTGCCGGAGTTGGTCACCGTGGTCGTCGCGCCCTGCACCACCACGCGGCCGCTGCCACCGCCGATGGTGGTTTCCACGCGGGCATTGCCGTCCGTGGCCGTGATGATCTGCTGGCCGTTGACGACCACCGAGGCGCTGTTGTCGCCCGCGATCACCGTGCCGGAGCCGTTGGAGGCCAGGTTGCGCTGGGCATGGGCCAAGGGCATGCAGGCCGCCATGGTCGTGCAGGCGAGCAGGGTGCGGACCAGCGTGTGGTGTTTCATCATCTCTCGGTTTCCTTCGTCATTGCGTCAATCGGTGGACCCGCAGGCGGGCTGCGGGCAGGACTTTAAGGGGGGCTTGCGGGCTGGTCGGTAACAGGCGGTGTCCAACGTAAGCTGGTGAGATTCCACAGGGCGTCTTCGCTGCGCCGCGGGCGGTCGGACAGCATGTCGCGCCCTTCCTTGCCGGCATCGGTGCGGGCGTTGATGCGCGTGGCCAGCTCCTCCATCCAGGCCGCGTCGACACCGCGCGCCGAGTTGTCGCGCGAGGAGCGGCTGAAGATCAGCGCGAGGAATTCGCGCGCGCTGCGCGATCCGGCGTCGGCGGCGCGCCGGTACAGCCCGATGGCCTGGGCGAAGTCGCGTTGCACGCCGCCCTTGCCCTGGTGGTACAGCTGGGCCAGTTGCAGCGTGGCGTCGGCATTGCCGTCGTCCGACAGGGTGCGCAGGCGGGCCAGCGTGGCCGATTCGCTGGAACGGTTCTGGCGCTCCAGGCGCAGGTAGTTGGCGCGCGCCACGCCGTAGCCCTGGGCGGCCGCGAGCACATACATCTCGCGCGCCCGCTCCAGGCTGCCGTCGAGTTCCCAGGCCACGGCCAGGTCGTTCAGGGCCAGGGCGTCGCCATCCTGCGCGGCCTGCTCCAGCAGGCGGCGTGCATCGCGCAGCTTGCGCGGGCCGGTGATCTGGCCTTCGAGCAGCGACTCGATGTAGGTGGCGCGCACCAGGCCGGCGGCGCGGGCCTTCTGCAGCCATTCGCGGGCGGCGGTCAGGTCGCGCTGGCCGCCGGCGTTGTCCACGCCCAGCAGGTAGCCATAGCCGGCCATGCCGCGCACGTCACCGGCCTGGGCTGCGCGGCCCCACCAGCGGCGCGCGGTGGCGGCGGCCTGGGGCAGGCCCGGGTTGCTGTGGTAGTACATGCCGACCTGCACCATGGCGTCGGCATCGCCGTCGTTGGCGGCCTCGATCAGGCTGTTGAGCACCTGTTCGGTGTTGGCCGAGGGCAGGCGCAGCGAGCCGCCGGGCGTCTGGGGCGTGCGCACCGCACTGCCCTGGGGGGCCGAGGCGGGCTGCGCCGAGGGCAGCTGGATCACGGCCCGGGCGGCGCCGGTGGCGGCCGCGCAGCAGGCGGCCAGGGTCCAGCGCAGGGCCGTCCTGCGTGCCCGGTCGGCGGGCGCGCCCTGGGGTGGCAGGCGGGGGGTGCTCATTTGGCAGGCCGGTTGGGGTTGCTGCGGGCGCGGCCGGCGGCCGGTGCGGGCTCGGGGGCCTGCACATTCCAGTCGAGCGAGGTGCTCATCATGCCGACGCCGGCCTGCTCGAAGGCGCTCTGCACCTGGGCCAGGCTGGTCACGCTCTTGATCGGCTCCAGGTTGGCGCTGGTCAGTGTGGCAGGAACCTGGCCCTTGAGCGGCTGGGCCGTCATGGCGCAGAACATGTTCTCGGTGCCGCCGCGTGCCGTCTCGATCAGGAAGGAGTTGGGCTTGCTGATGTCGGGGATGAGCACGCTGGTGCGGCCCTGCACCGTGGCCGAGGGCTGCATGGGGTTGGGGTAGACCTGGCTGATGGAGCCGCCCGCGTCCTGGTAGTAGCAGTAGAGGTAGCCGGTGCGGGGCGGCACGACGCGCACGACGATGGATTCACCGACCTTGAGGTCGCGGTCCTTGCGGCCCACCATGCTCAGGGCGATGCTGCGCGGATCGGGCTCGTTGGCCGGCAGGCCGCTGGGGCGGGCCACCAGCTTGTCGTCGGCGTACTCGGGCTTGCGCAGCTTGCCTTCGGCCGACATGCCCACGAAGCTGCGCATCAGCCGGGTGTAGGTCTCGAAGTTGACCACGCCCACGGGGGTGAGGTCCTGCGAGGCCTGGTACTGGGTCACGGCCTTGCGGAAGGCGGGCGAATCCGTGCCGTCCGTCGTGCCGCTCCACATGCCATGGGTCTGCAGCACGCGCTGCGCCAGACTCCAGCGCTCGGCCACGCTGGCCTCGTCGTACCAGGCGCGCATCTGGCGCATGAACTCGGGGTGGTTCTGTTCGTAGTCGATGCAGTCCCAGTACGGTACCTTGGCCCACTTGCCCACGAGTTCGATGGCGGCCAGGTCCACCAGCAGGCGCACGGCGGCCCCTGCGCCCTGGTTGTTGTCGGCCGCCACCTCGTACTGCACGCCCACGCGGTAGATGTGCCGGGGCAGGCCGGTGGCCTTGGCGCCGATCTCCACCGCCTTGCCGCCCGTGGCCACGATGAGCTCGTTGGCCGACTCGATGCCCGAGTACAGGGTGCGCGTGTTCATGTCCCCGAGGTGCAGGTCCAGCCCCACGGCGCTGCCCAGCACGTCCCAGCTGTAGCCGGTGTCGGTGGCGGCGGTGGAGATGCCCAGGCTCTGGCGCTTGGAGACCACGGTCTTGTCGCCGAAGCTGATGGCGCCCGAGATGTAGATCTGCGGTTTGCGCAGCTCCATCTGGTTGTTGTTGAGCAGCAGGCTGGTGAGGGTCTGCACCGTGTCCTGGCGCAAGGCATCCACCTCGTAGTCCACCACGCGGAAGGCCTGGCTGGTGCGCGACATGCGCGACAGGGCCGTGATCAGCATCTCCTTGGTGCCGGTGCTGAACAGGCCCGAGGGGTCGGGGATGTTCTTCACGGCGATCAGGGTGGTGGGCGTGTGCTCGGCGGCCAGCATGCGGTCCATGCAGGCCAGGCCTTCGCGCAGCACCGAGCCGGATTTGCTCGGCGTGACCAGGGGGGCCTGCTCCACGGTGCCCTGTTCGATGATGTTCACGCGGTCGCTCACGCTGGGCTGGATCGCGCACCCGGACATCAGCAGGGTCAGGGCCGAGAGGGCCAGCAGGCGGCGCGAGGGGGTGCTGTTCTTGTTCTTCATGCTGGAAACCGTTGGGTTGGGGGTGGTTGCGAGGGGCGTGCTGTTTACTTGCACAGGTTGATCACCGGGCCTTGCACCACGATGACCTGGTCGTTGTTGGCGGTGCCGAAACGGTTGCCGATGCCGGCCTCGCCCTCGGGCACCTTGGGCGCGCCGATGTTGGTGGCGCAGCTGCTGCCGCTGGGGCCGGTGACGAGCTTGCGGTCCACCGTGGCCAGCGTGTCCTCGGCATCGATGCGGGTGCGCGAGAGCACGTTGGTGACCTTGGTGCGCGAGGCGGGGTCGAGCCCGCTGCGGCCGGCAGGGGGCTTCTGCACGGGGGTCTGGGCGAAAGCGGCCGAAGACGATGCGGCGGCGCATGCGCCGGCCAGGCACAGCGCGGCGAGACGGTGGGTTCTCATGGGTGCTTCTCCTCTTTAAAACCTGTCCAAAGCCCTTTGCCATCCATCCACAAGGCTTTGGACAGGTTTCCCAAGGGCGCGCAGCAGCGCTACTGCGCGCCTTGTTCTTCTGTCGGGGTAGGCGGATCCGTCGATCCGCAGGCGCCTGGTGCGCCGGAGGGCTTGTTTACTTGCCGTCGTTGGAGGCCAGGTTCTGCTCGGCCTTGGAGGCGCCGAAGGCCATGTTGGCGACGGCACCGTTCTTCACGGAGACTTCTTGCGTGTTGTTGCCGCCGATCTTGACGTTGCCCTTGTTGGACGCCAGGTTCTGCTTGGCGGTGGAGGCACCGAAGGCCATGTTGGCCACGGCGCCGTTTTGCACGGTCACCTTCTGGTTGTTGTTGCCGCCGATCTTCACTTCTGCGTGGGCAGCGCCAGCGACGAGAACCAGAGCGGAAATGGCCAGTGCGAAAGTCTTTTGCATAATGAACTCCATTGATAACGATAAAAGAAAGGCATGCCCAATAAATAATGGCTGCCACTGGGGAATCCGGCTGGTTTTAATAACCTGCCGGAGGTTTTGGAGGGAATTATTTCCCGCCAATATTCACAACACTTCTGACACCCTTGCCCGTGGCCTGGTTGACGATGGGCCCCTGGACCGATATCACCTGGTTGCCGGAGCCGGCACCGGCCCCGGTGCGGGATGCGATATTCAATTCACTGTGGGCGCCGAAGGTGGCGGCATTCAATACGGTGCCGCGCACCGTCACCTGCTGCGAATTGCCGCTGATGACCTGGGCGCCCTGGGTGGAGGCGATATTCATGACGGCGGTGCCGCCCGTGGCCGCCACGTTGGCGGCGCCACCGCTCAGCTCGACAGTCTGCTGGTTGCCGCCGCCGTGGGCGAACGCGGGGGCCAGTGCCACAGCCGCCATCCAGGGAGAAATCAAATGCTTCATTTCAGATGTCCAATCCACTCAATATTGTTTTCTCTTGATTCTTTTCAGTCCGCTGCCGGTTTGGGTTTCACGGCCTGTCTGCGATTCGTTGAACGAAGATTAGCAAGGAACTTTTTGATTTGCACGGGTTCAGGGGCAGTTTCCAATCCGTTCGTGACAAATTCATTAAATTGGCGCAGATATCGCAGAATTGCGCCCAAGTGCGTAAAACTTCTCAGAGTGGGCGATGCCGGCTTTTTTTGACTGCAATATATGCAACAAAAAGCAAGAGAAATGGATATTCCATAAGGCTGCGTCAACGCATGGATACATTTTTCAAAAATGAATACATATGTGTCAGCGGTATTTCGCAGCTTTTTTGCACGCTGCGGCGCGAGGCCATACGCGCGCCAACGGCCCTGCGGGGGCCGCAAAGGGGGCTGCCATGGCGTGGCGGTCGGTGTGGAGGGGCCGGAACCCTGGCCGCGCCCGGTTCACCGGCCTTGAGGGCATCCGACCGCGCCCGGCGGCCGGGACGGCGAGGCCCGCTGGGCGTTCAGCCCGGGTTGCGCTGGTGCCGCAGTTGCTCCAGTTGCCCGTAGCACCAGATCGCCCCGTCCAGGCGCTCGGCGGTGGGCATGAACATTCCATCGTTGTTCTGCACGGGGTCTCCCTGGAATGGGCTGGCGGTATGCTTGGAATGGAAGCCCGAGCGTGCCTGCAGCGCGGCCCTTTCGGCGGGGCTGCACTCCATTCCGAGCAGCTCTGGCAGCGCTTGCCATATCGCCCCGGGCAGCTGCCTGTAGTCCATCAGTACCAGGTCCTGCGTGTGGGCCATCTCCAGGCCGCAGCGGTACAGGCTTTCGAGCACCCGGATGGCATGGCCGTCCAGGTCCCCGGGGGCGAGTTCCGGGGATCCGGGGCGGCGCAGCAGGTCTTCCAGCCGCGACAGATCGATCAGCCCTGGCACCATCTGCAGGCCGCGCTGGCGGCGGTGGGAGGCGAGCACTTCCTCGGGTTCGCGGTACAGGAACACGGTGGGAGTGCCTGGGAACGCCGCCTGCACCAAGGGCATCCAGGGCAGGTGCCAGCAGTCGAACTTGATGACCAGATGCCGCTCTGCGGGGCTGCGCTGCTGCCCCAGGGCGGCCACCAGGCGCTGCAGCGTGCGGGCGCCTCCGCTGTGCTCGGGGTGGCGGTGGTGCAGCCGGAAGAAGGCGTCGAGCACCGGGGGCTCCGACATCACGATGCACTGCGGCAAGCTGGCCAGCGCCTGCGTGATCAGCGTCGAGCCGCAGCGCGAGACGTGGAAGACGAAGGCCGCGGGGGGCACGCTGTCGGGCAGGTCATCCAGTGCGGACCAGGGGGTGCTGCAGACCAGGCGGTCCGGCGCAGCCTGCCGGGACAGGCTGTCTTCGAAAAAGGGGGCGGTGAAGCGCTGCTGGCCCATGAAGCGCCACCAGACCATGGCAGGGTCGTGCTGCAGGGTCACCGGAAACCAGCCGTGCAGCGATTGCCGCTCGGCCGGGCCCACTTCACGGCCGCGCAGCAGTGCTGTCTGTTCTATGCGCATGGGTTTCCTGCAATCGGTCGGCCAGCTGCGCGGCAGTCGCATGGCTGCTGGCGCGCAGCGCTGCAATGACCTGCAGCACGTTGCCATCGTGGACGGAGGGATCGCCGTAGGGCGAACTTTCGCGCAACACCCCGCCGGCGGACAGGAACAGCTGCGTGAGCCAGGGGTTGGTCACGCAGTCGATCATGAGGTGGATGCGGGCCTGGGCGCTGCGGTTGTGGGCACCGTGCAGGCAGCTGGCATTGAGGTACCAGGCGTCGCCCGCCGAGAAATGGACTTCTTCGCCCTCGATGCGGTAGGTGGCCAGTGGCGAGGTCTGCACGGGAATGTGCAGGCGGGTCAGGCCGTCTTCCAGGGCCCCGCCCGCGTCCCGGTGCTCGTGGATCACGGCCCCGGCATCCAGCCCCATGAGGCGGATCGAGGTCTTCTCGCACTGGAACTGGTCGATGGCGTGGCGCAGGTGCGGGCAGCGCGCCAGGATGGCGGTGTCCTCGAAACGGCCGCTCTCCACCGGCATGATGTGGTCGGTGCGGCCTTCGACGGAACGCAGCGGCACGCAGCTCCAGCCGGTTTCGTAGGCGGAGGTATTGAAGTGGCTGATCCATTCCGACGGGGCCACGCGGCGCAGGTCGTCCTGCAGCCGGGCCACATCGAAAGCGAACGGCAGTTTCAGGTAGGGGGTGGATGCGGTGCCAGGGGAATTCATGCAGGGTCGCCGTGCCAGACCATCTGCGTGAGCATATCGTCTTGTGAGGTGGTGGTGAATCCGAGCTGGTCGTAGAGGCGCCTTGCTGCCGGGTTGGTGCGGCTGACATTCAGGCTGAGCGCCTGCCGGTGGCCTTGCGCATGGGCCTGCAGCGCGCGCAGCACGGCGGTTGCAGCGCCGCAGCGGCGGGCTTCAGGCAGCACCGCGATGTCGACCAGGTGGAGGGCCCCGGGGGCATCGTCGACCACCACGCGGCCGATGGGATCGCCCGAGCGCAGCAGCAGCCACTGGCGGGCCTGGGGAAACTGGTGGCGAAAGCCCATCTCCTGCGCGTTCTGCTGCATGGCCATGAGCTGTTGCAGCAGCGCCGCATCCGGGATGGCCTGCCGCAGGTCTTCGCGGCTGGAGGCATACAGGGCCTGCAGGAACTGCTGGTCTGTACCGAGTCTCTCCCGCAGGGCAAATGGTTCTGGCAAGGGGTACACAGTGGATTCCCGGTTGTACGATGCGTGCGTTCCCTCCATTCTGGCAAGGGAATGGACCCCGTCCATGCCTTGAACTCCGGATCCAACGTTTGCCGATGAGCACTTCCTTTGAACCTGTCCAGGCGGTCGTGGGCAGCCAGTTCACCGCACACACCCCGTTCGGTGCGGTGGGGCTGGTGCTGGTGGACGCCCGCGAGCGCGTGCGGAGCCAGCTGCCACAGGCGTTCCGCACCCCCTTCTCCCTGCTGTTCCATGGGCCCGCGTCGCCCCGGCTGGCGCAGGACGTCTATGCGCTGGACCACCCGGCTCTGGGGCGCGTCGAATGGATGCTGGTGCCCGTGATGCCGGACCCCCAGGCGCCCCAGATTCCCCGCTACGAGGCCGTGTTTGCCTGAGGATGGTGCCCCGCTTGTCCCAACCGGGCGCAAGGTCTTTGCGGGCCGGCCCGGGCCCGCGCCGTTCCAACCCAAATTGCAAAGCTGTCGCACCCGACTAAGCAGATCTGCTTACTAGGGTTTTTACCGAAGGCGTCCTACAATCGCCATCCCCTGAAGCGTGTAAGCCCGTTCCTACAAGCGCTGACACCTTGCGCCACCCCAAGCTGGAGACAACTGAATGCCCGAGAACACCACGGCCGAGAACAACAACAACCAATCCGACAAACGCGCCCAGTTGCGCCGTGCGGCCCTCGAGTACCACGAGTTTCCCAAGCCCGGCAAGATCGCCATCGCGGCGACCAAGCAGATGGTCAACCAGCACGACCTGGCGCTGGCCTACTCGCCTGGCGTGGCCGCACCCTGCGAAGAGATCGTCAAGGACCCCAATGCCGCCTTCAAGTACACCAGCCGGGGCAACCTGGTCGGTGTGGTGACCAACGGCACGGCCGTGCTCGGCCTGGGCGACATCGGCCCGCTGGCGGGCAAGCCCGTCATGGAAGGCAAGGGCGTGCTGTTCAAGAAGTTCTCGGGCATCGACGTGTTCGACATCGAGATCAACGAGAAGGACCCCGAGAAGCTGGTGGAGATCATCGCCAGCCTGGAGCCCACCTTCGGCGGCATCAACCTCGAGGACATCAAGGCGCCCGACTGCTTCTACATCGAGCGCAAGCTGCGCGAGCGCATGAAGATCCCGGTCTTCCATGATGACCAGCACGGCACGGCCATCGTGGTCGGTGCCGCCATCCTCAACGGCCTGAAGATCGCCGGCAAGGACCCCAAGAACGTCAAGCTCGTGACCTCGGGCGCCGGTGCCGCCGCCCTCGCCTGCCTGGGTCTCCTGGTCAAGCTCGGCATCCCGCGCGAGAACATCTGGGTCACCGACCTGGCCGGCGTGGTCTATGAAGGCCGCACCGAACTCATGGACGAGGACAAGATCCAGTTCTCCCAGAAGACCTCGGCGCGCACCTTGAGCGAAGTGATCGAGGGCGCCGACGTGTTCCTGGGCCTGTCGGCCGGGGGAGTGCTCAAGCAAGACATGGTGCGCAAGATGGCACCGCGCCCGCTGATCTTCGCGCTGGCCAACCCCAACCCCGAGATCCAGCCCGAAGACGTGAAGGCCGTGCGCGACGACGCCATCATGGCCACCGGCCGCACGGACTACCCCAACCAGGTCAACAACGTCCTGTGCTTCCCCTACATCTTCCGCGGTGCGCTGGACTGCGGTGCCACCACCATCACCTTGGAGATGGAAATCGCCGCAGTGCACGCCATTGCCCAGCTGGCCCAGGCCGAGCAGAGCGAAGTGGTGGCGGCCGCCTATGTGGGTGAGCAGCTGGCCTTCGGCCCCGAGTACCTGATCCCCAAGCCCTTCGATCCGCGGCTGATGATGATGATCGCCCCGGCCGTGGCCCAGGCGGCAGCCGACAGCGGCGTGGCGCTGCGCCCGATCGCCGACATGGATGCCTACCGCGACAAGCTGCAAAGCTTCGTCTATGCCTCGGGCTCGATGATGAAGCCCATCTTCGCAGCGGCCAAGTCGGCCGCCAAGAAGCGCGTGGCCTATGCCGAGGGTGAGGAAGAGCGCGTGCTGCGCGCCGCCCAGATCGTGGTGGACGAGCGCATCGCCCGCCCCACCCTGATCGGCCGCCCGGCCGTCATTGCCGAGCGCATCCAGAAGTTCGGCCTGCGCCTGCGCGAGGGCGTGGACTACGACATCGTCAACGTCGAGCAGGACCACCGCTACCGCGACTTCTGGCAGACCTACCACCGCATGACCGAGCGCAAGGGCGTGACGGTACCGATCGCCAAGATCGAGATGCGCCGCCGCCTGGCGCTGATCGGCTCCATGCTGCTGCACAAGGGCGAGGTCGACGGCCTGATCGTGGGCACCTGGGGCCACACGGCCCTGCACCTGAACTACATCGACCAGGTGATCGGCAAGCGCGCCGGTGTGTGCACCTATGCCTGCATGAACGGCCTGCTGCTGCCCGACCGCCAGGTGTTCCTGGTGGACACGCACATCAACTACGACCCCACGGCCGAGCAATTGGCCGAGATCACCGTGATGGCGGCCGAAGAGATGATGCGTTTCGGCATCAAGCCGCGCGCCGCCCTGCTCTCGCACTCCAACTTCGGCAGCAGCAACCAGCCCAGCGCCGTGAAGATGCGCCAGACCCTGGAGCTGCTGCGCGTGCAGGCCCCCTGGCTGGAAGTGGACGGCGAGATGCACGGCGATGTGGCGCTGGACGGCAAGGCACGCGCGGCCATCATGCCGCACAGCGATCTCATTGGCGACGCCAATCTGCTCGTGCTGCCCAATATTGACGCAGCCAATATTTCCTACAACCTGCTCAAGACCGCGGCGGGCGGCAACATCGCCATCGGCCCCGTGCTGCTGGGTGCGGCGCAGCCGGTGCACATTCTGACGGCGAGCACCACGGTGCGCCGCATCGTGAACATGACAGCACTCACTGTGGCCGATGCCAACGCGTCCCGATAAGTAATGGAACAATAGCAAGCACTAACTTATATTGTTTGCATCCCCCCGAAGCGCCTGCCCAATCTTTGTGCAGGCGCTTGCTTTTTGGGGACCGTTGAGTCACACTACGGGCTCGAAATTTCGGGTTAACCCGTAGTTTCTGAAAGGTGTTGTTGATGCTGAAGGCTGTAGCCGCCCGGGCGCGCAAAGCAGGGTTTTTGTGTGCGGTGGGTGTTGCGATCGTTCTGTCCCCCCTGGTGGGGCAAGCCCGCCAATCCTCCCCGACCCCCGACGGTTCCACCACCTCCCCCATCGCTTTGGCCGAGTTGCCGCCCCAGGGGCGCGCGACGTATGTGC
Source organism: Acidovorax sp. FW305-C-20-28 (assembly GCF_058783375.1). Classification (NCBI taxonomy): domain Bacteria; kingdom Pseudomonadati; phylum Pseudomonadota; class Betaproteobacteria; order Burkholderiales; family Comamonadaceae; genus Acidovorax; species Acidovorax sp. FW305-C-20-28. Next base: position 335,760 of record NZ_JBYSYM010000001.1, read on the forward strand.
TGATCCGTGAGGGAGGCCCGTTTCCGTACGACAAGGATGGAACGGTGTTCGGCAATCGCGAACGGCTGTTGCCCGCCCACAAGCGCGGCTACTACCGGGAATACACCGTCAGAACACCAGGCTCGCGCAACCGCGGGGCCCGGCGCATTGTGTGTGGCGGCCAGCCCCGGACGCCGGACGCCTGCTACTACACCAGCGACCACTACGCCAGTTTTCGCGAAATCATCGAGAAATGATGCCTGGCATGCTGCCTCTGGCCGATTTTTGCGGCCCTGGGCAATGTGCGCTCTTGAATCCCCCACCCGTAAGCCGTACGCTGTGCAGTCTTGCGGACAGCCGAAGTTTTTGGACTTTATCAAGAAAGAGTAGCGGAGAAGATGCTGCAGACGCCACTTCGTAAAGACCTGGAAACGCCACTGCGTGGCGTGCGCACCAACATCGTGCAGTCCATCCGCGCCTTCCGCGTGCAGGACCTGCAGGATGCGGCCACGTCCCTGGGGCACCACTTCCTGTACGCCAACCTGGCCCACGCCCAGTCCAAGCAGGACGTGCTGGACCTGATCGCGGGGCAGTTCACCTTCCCGTCGCACTTCGGCAAGAACTTCGACGCGCTGTACGACTGCATGACGGATCCCTTGCACAAATCGGGCCCGCAGCCCGGTTTCATCGTGGTGCTGGAACAGATTCCCGCCACGGGCAAGTTCGACAAGGAAGCGCGCGAGCAGTTGCTCGACATCTTCCGCGATGCAGCCGACTACTGGAGCGATCGCAAGATCCCCTTCCGCTGTTTCTATTCTTTTCTGTAGCCCGTTCTGCATCCACCAGCCAAGCAGAACGGGCGAACGAGGCTAACGAAGCACAGACCAAGGTCCAGGGCATCGAGATCCCCGCCGACCCTGCCGCCGAAAAGATGCCCACTGACAAGTTGGTGGACGTGTCCCCTCTGGCGCTGCGCATGAGCAGCCCTTTCAATGCCGGCTACTGGCTGAGCGCCGCTTGATTCGGTACAACCCCCTGAGGCGCTGACGCGCCTTCACCCCTTCTCTCGAATGGCTGCGCCATTCGGGAAGGGGGACGCAGCCAGTGCGGCGGGGCGGCCCTTGCACGGCTGCCCTGGTAGGGGCAGCGCGCTTTCAACCGATTGGGGCCAAATCAGGGCTGCTTGCTCATCGCGGCGGCCAGGGCCACGTATTCGTCTACCGGGACTTCTTCGGCGCGGCGTTGGGTGTCGAAGGTGCCGGGGTAGGCCTTGGCTTCGAGCCAGCGGCCCAGGGTGTGGCGCAGCAGCTTGCGGCGCTGGCTGAAGGCGACCTGGACGAGTTCTTCCAGCAGGGGTTCGCTCAAGGGCACGGGCGCCTCGCGGGGCACCATGCGCACCACGGCGCTGTCCACGCGCGGGGGCGGGTCGAAGCTCTCGGGGGGCACGAAGAGCACGTTCTCCATGGCGTAGCGCCACTGCAGCATGACCGACAGGCGCCCGTAGTCGCCGGTGGCAGGCGATGCCACCATGCGGTCGATGACTTCCTTTTGCAGCATGAAATGCTGGTCCTCGATCACTGCCACATGCGCGAGCAGGTGGAACAGGATGGGCGTGGAGATGTTGTAGGGCAGGTTGCCCACCACGCGCAGCTTGAGCCCCGGCTGGTCCACGCGCGCGCGCCAGTCGAGCGCCAGCTGCGTGAAATCGACCCGGAGCACATCCGATTCGATCACCTCGAGCTGCCCATGCAGCCGCAGCCTGAGCGCCAGGTCGCGGTCCAGCTCGATCACCGTGAGCCGCCCCAGGCGCTCCACCAGCGGCTGCGTCAGCGCCGCCAGCCCCGGCCCGATCTCCACCATGGGCTGACCCGCCTGCGGCGCAATGGCATCCACGATGCCATCGATGATGCCGTGGTCGGACAGAAAGTGCTGGCCAAAGCGCTTGCGGGGAATGTGTTTCATCTCAACTGAATCGTGCGCGCACCCCGGTTGGACTGCGCGGAAAAGGAAGTGAAGGCACCCGGACGCCGGGTGCTATCAGGCGAATGATGCACCATTGCCATTCGCCAGGCCACAGGCCAGCCGCCCTCGGCGGAGCTCACCTGCTCAATCAACCACCGTCTGTGGTGCGAGGGCGGCCCGGCCGCAGCGCCGGGCCGCCCCAAGCAAGGCCAGCCCCCCTGGGGGGCAGCGAACCACACGAAGTGGGGAGCGTGGGGGCCTTATTGCGGTGGCTCGCGGTACTCGACATAGGCGCGGCCGCGCAGTTCCTGCGCCCAGGTGGCGTAGGCGTCCTCGATCTTCTTCTCGCGCACGGCGTCGCGCACCATGTCGCGTTGCTCGCGCTGCGTGAGCTTGGCCTCGCGGCGTTCCATGAGCTGGATCAGGTGCACGCCAAAGCGCGAGACCAGGGGTTCGCTGATGTCGCCGGGCTTGAGCGTGCTGATCGCCTGCTCGAATTCGGGCACATAGCGGCCCGGGCTGGCCCAGCCCAGGTCGCCGCCCTGCTTGGCGCTGCCGTCCACCGAGTTCTCGCGTGCCAGGGTCGCAAAGTCGGCCTGGCCGGCCAGGATGCGGCGGCGGTAGTCGGACAGCCGTGCGGCGGCTGCGGCCTCGGTCAGCTGGGCGCTGGGGCGCAGCAGGATGTGCCGCGTGTGGTTTTGCACCACGGTCGAGGGCAGGCCGGCCACATTGCGTTCCACCACCTTGAGGATGTGGAAGCCTGCGGGCGAGCGCACGGGGCCGACGATGCCGCCCACGGGCTGGCCCTGCACGGAATTGACGAACAGGTCCGGGTAGCGGTCGGCCGGACGCAGGCCCAGCAGGCCCCCGGCGCGCTTGCCTTCGGGCGCATCGGAGAACTCGGCGGCCACGGCGGCAAAATCGCTGCCCGGGGCACGGGCCTTGTCGGCGGCGCTCTGGGCGCGGGCCTGCAGTTGCGCGACCTGGGTGGGCGTGGCGTTCTCGGGCACCAGCACCAGCACATGGCCCAGGTTGAGCTCCATGGAGGAGGCATCGGCGCCCGACTGCTGCTCGCGCAGGAACTGGTCGATGTCCTGGTCGCTGACCCGGACCTTGGCGTCCACGTCGCGCTCGCGCAGGCGCTGCACCAGCAGCTGGCTGCGCAGCTCCTCGCGAAAACGCTCCTTGCTCGTGCCCTCGCGGGCCAGGCGCCGGTACATGTCCTCGACCGTCATGCTGTTTTGCTGGGCAATGCCCTGCTCGGCCTGGCTGAGGGCGAATTCCTCGACCTTCACGCCGCTTTCCTTGGCCTGCTGCATCTGGGCCTTTTCCAGGATCAGGCGTTCGAGCACCTCGCGCGCCAGCAGGTCGCGCGGGGGGCGGTTGCCGCCCTGCTGCTGGGCCAGCTGCTGCTCGGCCCGGGCCAGGCGCGCACGCACCTCGTTGTTGGTGATGGGCTCGGAGTTGACCACCGCCACGATGAAGTCGGCCGACTGCGGGCCCAGGTTGGCAGCGGGCAGGGGCAGGCTCGGGGCCGGGACGGCCCCGGGGCGGCCAGCGTTGCCCTGGATGCGCAGGCCCTGCGCAAATGCGCCCCCGGAGGCGAGGGCAGCCAGGCAGGCAAATGCCAGTGCGGAAACACGGTGGTTCATGGCGGTGTCAGTCAGTCGTAGTTGCTGAAGCGGCTGGGCGAGCCAACCTGGTCGCGCAGGTTCTGGTAGCGCGGCACATTCTGCTTGAAGGTGTCGAGGGGGCTGGAGCCCAGGCTGAGGCGGGAGAACCCGACGAACTCGATCTGGAACAACAGGCGCGTGTTGGAGGTGGAGACGCTGTTCTGCAGGCGCTCCAGCACCACGCGGCCGATCCAGCAGCAGCCGTCGTATTCGAGGCCGACCACGCTGTCCACCAGCTTGCGGTCCTGCATGCTGAAGTTCAGGCGGCCGATGGTGTACCAGCGGCCGGGGCCCTGGCCACGGCCGGGACCCAGGTCCTGGCCCTTGTCACCCCACAGGTCGTTGAGCGGCCATTGCCAGCCGATGTCGATCTGCTCGCTGGTACCGCGCTGGAAGCGGTAGGCCGCGCTCACCGTGCGGTAGTTGCCGGGGCTGTAGCGCGCGCCGATGGTGGAGCGGATGGAGCGCCGGGTCTTGGGGTTGTACTGCACCGTCGAGTCGTAGGCCCAGCTCTTGGTCCAGTTGATGCCGGCGCCCAGCAGGACGTCCGACAGGCGCTCGCTCACCGGCGCGGCGCCGGGCAGGGTCACCTGCTGGTCCGAGAAGCGCACGCGCTGCGCCACGCCGAAGCGTGCCGCCTCGGCACCCGAGTCGGGGTCGATCAGGCGCGTGGTCACGCCCATGGTCAGCAGGTTGTTGTCCGCCAGCCGGTCGTTGCCGCCGAACGAGTTCTCGGTGTAGATGGTGGCGAAGTTGAAATCGTTGAGTGCCGTGTCGTACAGCGGCAGCTTGCTCTGGTCGCGGTAGGGCGTGTAGGTGTAGAACGCGCGCGGCTCCAGGGTCTGCAGGAACGAGCGGCCGAAGAACGTGGCATCGCGTTCGAACACCAGGCCGCTGTCCAGGCTGAAGGTGGGCAGCGTGCGGCTGGCCGAGCGCGAGCCATCGCTGAGCGGGCCATCGAACTGGTATTGCGTGGTGTGCAGCTGCAGCCGCGGCGTGATGAAACCGGCCGGCGCGAGGAAGGGCCGGCTGATCTGCGCCACCGCGAACGAGCGGTTGGCATCGGGTTGCTTGGTCAGGAAGCGGTCGGCCTGGAAGCGCGTGGTGTCCAGCTCGATGCTGGCATCGAAGCCGCCCGCCAGCATCGTCGGCTCGTAGCGCCACACCAGTTGCGGCATGCGGTCGTAAGGCGGCACGATGGGGGCCGACACGTCCTGCAGCGTCTGCCACTTCAGGGCGCGTGCACGCACCGACATGTCGCCGGCGCCCCAGCTCAGGGTGGCATCGCCCGGCAGCAGGCGCTGGCGCAGCGGCTCGGAGACGCGGCCGAAGTCGCGCCAGTAGTTGTCGTCGCTCACCCGGTTGAGGTTCAGGCTCAGGTTCAGCCCGCCCACCGGCGACGCGATCAGGGCGTCGTGCTTGCCCGTGAAGCCCCAGCGCGAGCGGTCGCGCAGGCGGTCCGAGGGCATGTAGTCGCCGCTGAGCTCACCCTTGTAGGTCGGCTCCAGGTAGCGGAACTCGCCGCCCAGGTTGGCGCCGCGCTTGGACAGCAGGGCCGCGCGCAGCGTGGCGTCGCGGTTCGGGGCGATGTTCCAGTAGTAGGGCTGCGAATAGGCCACGCCATCGCGGCTGTCCAGCCCGAAGGAGGGGGGCAGCAGGCCCGACTTGCGCTTGTCCGACAGCGGGAAGGTGATGCGCGGAATGGGCAGCAGCGGGATGCCCTTGAACTCGAGCACCGCGTCCTCGGCCGTGCCCACTTCCTCCTCGCGGTCGATGCGGATGGTCTTGGCGCGCAGCACCCAGTCGGGCTGCCAGGAGGCCTCGTCGTTCTTCTGGCAGGTGGTGTAGGTCGCGTCGTGGACGACAGAGCGCTGGCGGTCGATGAAATCCACGCGCGTGGCGTCCCCATGGGCCTGGGTGGCCAGGAAGCGGTAGCGCGCGTCATTGAAGAAACCCTCGAAGGCGTCCACCCGCAGGTCCAGTGCCGTGCCCTCGTAGACGTTGCCGGCGCGGTTGATGCGCACCGAGCCGCGCGCCTTGGCCAGGTCCTCGGGCACGTCGTAGTCCAGCCGGTCGGCGCGGATCACCGTGTCACCGCGGCGCAGCTCGGCGTTGCCCTCGATGGTGGCGTTCAGGTCGGTCTGGCCACTGATGTGGTCGCCGCTGACGAAGATCGGCAGCTTGGGCCGTACCGCCTCGGGAATGGCCTCCTGCAGCTGGGGCGAGGTGCGCAGTGCCGGGGGGGCATCCCAGGCACTGGGGGCTGCCCCGTCCTGCGCCAGCGCTGCCAGCGGCAGGCCGCACCAGGCCAGCGCCACGCCATAGGCCAGCGCGCGCGGCACCGGCGGGCGCAGCCGCGCGCCAGGTGCCGTGGCGGGCCGGGTCCGGGAGGAAGGGGTCTGCGGCACGGTAGGGGGCTTGCGGCGTGGCACGTGGAGCGGTAGGGGCTGGATCGGACAAAGGGAACCCGCGCCAGGGAACGGGTTTGTAAAATCGGATTATCCATGAGCCACCCCCTCCCCCCTTCTTCCTCCCCCTCGCCTGCCGGTGTGGCGGGGACAAGCCCCTCTTCTGCCGCCGTCGCCTGGCCTGACGCTGCGCGCCAGGCCGCATTCGAGGCCTGGCTGGCGCCACTGGTGGGCGGCCACCAGTTGAAGCCCGAAACGCTGCGCCCGGCCTCGGCCGACGCGAGCTTTCGGCGCTACCTGCGCATCGACACCACGCTGGGCACGAGCTGCATCGTGATGGATGCGCCGCCCGACAAGGAGAACTGCCGCCCCTTCGTGCAGGTGCAGCGCCTCTTGGCCGATGCCGGCCTGAACGTGCCGCAGATCCTGGCCTGGGACGAGGCCGGTGGCTTCATGCTGCTGTCCGACCTGGGGCACCAGACGCTGATCGAGCTGCTCGACCCCGAGAAACCCAAGGACGCCTATGCCTGGTACCAGCAGGCCACCGACGTGCTGCTGCAGTGGCAGCTGGCCTCGAAGCCCGGTGTGCTGCCTGTGTACGACGAGGCGCTGCTGCGCCGCGAACTCGCGCTGTTCCCCGATTGGTACCTGGCAAAGCACCGCGGTGTCACGCTCGATGCCGGGCAGCAGGCCACGCTGTCGGGCGCGTTCGACGCCATCGTGGCGCACAACCTCGCGGCGCCGCAGGTCTATGTGCACCGCGATTTCATGACGCGCAACCTCATGGTGCCGGTGCAGGAGGGGGCGCCGCTCGGCGTGCTCGATTTCCAGGACGCGGTCTACGGCCCCATCACCTACGACATCGCCAGCCTGATGCGCGACGCCTTCATCAGCTGGGAAGAGGAATTTGTCATCGACATTACCGTGCGTTACTGGGAGAAGGCGCGCAAGGCCGGCCTGCTGGGTGCGAACAGCGCCAGCGGCTGGGGCGACGACTTCGGCGAGTTCTACCGCAGCGTGGAATGGATGGGCCTGCAGCGCCACTTCAAGGTCGCCGGCATCTTCGCGCGCCTGACCCTGCGCGATGGCAAGCCCAAATACCTGGCCGATGCGCCGCGCTTCCTGAACTACATCCGCGCCACCACCAACCGCTACCGCCAGCTCGGGCCGCTGCTCAAGATGCTGGACGCCATCGAGGGCACCGAGGCCCCCATGGGCTATGCCTTTGGCCGCGTGTGAATGAAGCACCCCCTGAGTCGCTTCGCGCCTTCACCCCTCTCTCGCATTGCTGCGCAATGCGGGAGGGGGACGCCCCCGGTGCGGCGGGGCGGCCCTTGCACGGGGCGCTGGCTTGGGCCGTGCCAGTTTTTGTGCGTTGCGGGCTGCGTTCGGCGTCATGGAAAATTGATATGCCATTGAAGAGATAACGTACATGCCCCGCTTCCATTGCCCTGTGGATCTTGCCACCGGCGCCGAGATCGACCTGCCCGCGGGCGCCGCCCGCCATGTGCAGGTGCTGCGCCTGCAGCCTGGCGACACCATCACCCTCTTCCATGGCGGCCAGGACGGCCCGGGTGGCGAATTCGACGCCACCGTGCTGCGCATGGGGCGCAGCGACGTGCGCGTGCAGGTCGGCGCCCACCACGCCATCGAGCGCGAGGCGCCGCGCGCCGTGCACCTGCTGGCCGGCATCACGGCCAACGAGCGCATGGACTGGCTGGTGGAGAAGGCCGCCGAGCTGGGTGTGGCCAGCATCACCCCGCTGGTGGCCGAGCGCAGCGTGCTCAAGCTCAAGGGCGAGCGTGCCGACAAGAAGATCGCCCACTGGCAGGCCGTGGCCGTGGCCGCCTGCGAGCAGTGCGGGCGCAACCGCGTGCCGGTGGTCCATGCCGCCGTGGACCTGGCCGCCTGGGCGCGCGCGCAGGCCGGGGCGGACACCACCGGCGCAGCGCAGCGCCTGCTGCTGTCGCTGCGGGCGGGCACGCAGCCCTTGCATGCAGCCGCCGCCGGGGCGGGCCCGGTGCTGTTCCTCTCGGGGCCGGAGGGGGGCCTGAGCGCGGGGGAAGAGGATCTTGCACTGCAGCATGGCTTTGCGCCCGTCACGCTGGGCGCGCGCGTGCTGCGCGCCGAAACGGCGCCGCTGGCGGCGCTGGCCGCACTGACCCTGGCCTGAGCCCGAGGCGCGCGGGTGACACAAAAACCCCCACGCGCGCGGGCGGGCCCGTAAAATCCTGCCCAGCGCCGTTGGTCCAGCGTGCCCAATCCGGGCGCCGTGCCCATGGCAGGAGAGGCAGGCCACCGTGCACACCCCCACCCACTGGCAGCGGCTGGTGGGCTCTGTTCTACCCACCGACCGCCGCCGGCGCACCATAGGCAGCATGGCTTTGCTCGCGCTGGTGCTGATGGCGGGCAGTGCGGGCGTGATGCTCATGCTGGCCCATGCCGGCATGACGGCCCACAAGGAGGCGGTGCAGTGGTGGGCCGCCATCTCGGTGGGCGGCCTGGTGGTGATGACGGTGATGATCTTCACGGGGTGGTCCGAGCGCCTGCCCGATCCCTCGCTCACCATCGTGCAGATGAGCTGGACCATCACCAGCGGTGCCGTGGCCTATGTGCTCGCGGGCGATGCGCGCGGCGTGGTGCCCAGCGTGCTGGCCATGATCCTGTTCTTCGGCACCTTCGGCCTGTCGCTGGCGCAGGTCATCGGCATCGGCAGCTATGCGCTGTTCGCCTTCGTGGTGGCCGTGGCTGCGGCGGCCCGCTTCAATGCGGCCAGCTACACCGTGGTGGACACGGCCTATGCGCTCATGGTGCTGCTGGTGCTGGCGGGCTCCATTGCCCTGAACCTGCGCATCCAGAGCATCCGCCAGCGCCTGGGCCTGCAGCGCGAGGCCCTGGCCCAGGCCCTGGCCGAAAACCGCGAGCTGGCCATGCGCGACGAACTCACGGGCCTGCTCAACCGCCGTGCCATGCTCGACCTGATGCTGCTGGAGCAGCGGCGCAGCCTGCGCAGCGGCCGCCCGCTGTTGCTGGCGCTGCTGGACATCGACCATTTCAAGCCCATCAATGACCTGCACGGCCATTCCACCGGAGACCGGGCGCTGCAGGCCTTCACCGCCGCCGTGCGCGGCAGCGTGCGCGACACCGATGTGCTGGCCCGCTGGGGCGGTGAGGAGTTCGTGCTGATGCTCTGCGATACGCGGGTGGACGATGGGCTGGAGCTGCTCGACCGGGTGCGCGGCGCGGTGGCCCAGTTGCAGGTGCTGCACGTGTCCGACACCGTGCGCTTCACCGTGTCGGCAGGCCTGGCCCAGCACGTGCCCGGTGAGACCATCGAGCACACGCTGGACCGGGCCGACCAGGCCCTGTACACGGCCAAGGCGCTGGGGCGCAACCGGGTGGCGGTGGCGCCCACGCCCCGGCCCATGGGGGCCGCCTCGGCGCACCTGTGGCCCTGAGGGGCTTGGTTTGCTACTCTATTGGTAGCAAAAAACGGTGGTGGAACGGGCGCAAAGGCCTGTTCCATGGCCCTCGCCTTGCGCGGCGCAGGGTACCATCCGGGCATGAGCACGCACTACGAGACCTTGCACCAGCCCGCGGCCTACGCCGAGGCCTTTGGCGTGGAGCCGCCCGCTGCCGTGGGGGAACGGCATCTGTGGCCGCGCAAGCAGGGTTTTCTCATCCGCCGATGGGCCGAGCCGCAGCCGCAGCCGCCGGCTGACGTGGCCCAGGAGCCGGCGCCTGCAGACCGCCGACGGGAGCTGGTGCCCGCGCAGTGGGGGCTGGTGCCCCACTGGGTGAAGTCGGCGTCCGATGGCAAGCTGCGCGCGCCCAAGCTGGTCAACGCCAAGTCGGACCTCGTCTCCACGGCCACGGCATTCCGCGACGCATGGCTGCAGGGCCAGCGCTGCATCGTGCCCATGCTGGCCTTTCATGAGGACGACCACCGCCAGGGCAAGGCGCGGCTCACGCGCATCAGCCGCGTGGACGGCAAGCCCATGGGCGTGGCCGGTGTGTGGGCGCGCTGGCAGGGGCCGGACGGTGAGGAGCTGCTCAGCTATGCCCTGATCACGGTGAACGCCAACAACCATGCGCTCATGCACCGCTACCAGCAGCCGGGCAGCGAGAAGAGCATGCCCGCCATCCTCAACGAAGGCGCCTACGACGCCTGGCTGAATGCGCGCGTGGACAAGGCCAAGGAGTTCCTGCGCCAGTACCCGGCGCAGTCGCTCACGGCCAATCCGGTAGAGACCAAGGCGGACAAGATCCCCAAGGGCTGGCTGGACTAGCAACGCACCAAGCCTGTGCACAATGGGCGCCTTCCCCTGCCCTGCGCGCTCTGCTGAATGAACAAGAACCTCTGGCTGCTGGCCCTGTGCCAGGGCCTTTTCCTGACCAACAACGTCGTCTTCATCGCCATCAACGGGCTCGTGGGCCTGCAGCTGGCGCCCTATGGCTGGATGGCCACGTTGCCGGTGATGGGCTATGTGGTGGGCGGTGCGCTGTCCACCGCGCTGGTGGCGGCCACGCAGGCGCGCTGGGGGCGCAAGGTGTCGTTCCAGATCGGGCTGGCCGTGGCGGTGCTCTCCGCGGCGCTGTGCGCATGGGCCGCGTTCAGCGCGCAGTTCTGGCTGCTGTGCGCGGCCACGGTGGTCGCGGGCTACTACAGCGCCAATGGCCAGCTCTACCGCTTTGCGGCGGCCGAGCTCACCACGCCGGAGTTCCGGGAAAAGGCGGTGTCGCTGGTGCTGGCCGGCGGCCTGCTGGGCGCGGTGGCCGGTCCCAACCTGGCCAGTGCCACGCGCACCCTGTTCCCCGTGCCGTTTGCCGGGGCCTACATTGCGCTGATGGGCGTGGCGCTGCTGGCCATGGCCTGCATGGCGGCCATCCGCTTCGAGGCGCCGCCGGCCGTGCTCAACGCGGCGGGCCAGCCCCAGCAGGGGCGGCCGCTGTCGGTGCTGATGCGCCAGCCGGCCTTTGTGGTCGCCATCCTGGGGGCGGCGCTGGGCTACGGCGTGATGAACCTGCTGATGGCCGCGACCCCGCTGGCCATGCAGGTCTGCGGCTTCGCGTTCGACCAGTCGGCCCTGGTGCTGGAGTGGCATGTGATCGGCATGTTCGCGCCGGGATTCTTCACCGGCCACCTGATCAAGCGCCTGGGCGTGTTGCCGGTGATGGGCACTGGGGTGTTGCTCAACTTCGCCTGCGTGGCGATTGCGCTGTCGGGGGTGGAGCTGCACCACTTCGGCGTTGCGCTGTTCCTGCTGGGCGTGGGCTGGAACTTCCTGTTCACCGGCGCGACCACGCTGGCCATGACGGCCTACCGCCCCGAGGAGAAGGACCGCGCCCAGGCCGCCATCAACTTCTGCGTGTTCGCCACCCTCGCGGTGAGTGCGTTCTCCTCGGGGGTGCTGGTCACCACCCAGGGCTGGACGCTGCTCAATGCCGGCTCGCTGGTACCCATCGTGGTGACGGGCGCGGGCTTGCTATGGCTGGCCGTGCAGCGCCGGCGCGGCTAGCAGGTCCGTCGCCACGGCCTGCGTGAGCCACTGCACGAAGCTGGCAATGGCGCGCTCCTCTGCCCGTTCGCGCGCGATGAACAGGCTGTAGCCGCGCAGGCCACCGTCCACAAAGGGGTGGGCCAGCGCCAGCTCGCCCGATTGCAGTTCGCGCTCCACGAAGTAGCGCGGCACCAGGCCCACGCCCAGGTCGGCGCGCACGGCCTCCACCAGCATCGAGAACAGGTCGAAGCGGTGGCCGCCCAGGCTGTGCGCGGGCGTGCGCGCGATGCCCGCGTGGGTGAACCAATCGTCCCAGGCGCCCAGGCGCGAACTGAGCTGCAGCAGCGGCACAGTGCTGAAGTCGCCGCGTTCCATGGCACGCCGGTGGCGCGACTGCGGTGCGCAGACCGCAACGCAGGCCTCGCGCAGCAAGGGCTGCTGCAGGGCGCCGGGCCAGGCCGCATCGTCGTACTGCACGGCCACATCGAACGGGATCTCGGCCATGTAGGTCTGCGTGGGGTAGACCTGCAGGTGCACGCTGCAGCCGGGCTCCTGGGCCAGGAAGGCCGGCAGGCGCGGCAGCAGCCAGCGCTCGGCGAACACGGGCACGCAGCCCACCTGCAGGCTGGTGCCGTCGGCGCGCTGGGCCATGGCCTCGCGCGTGTGGTTCTGCAGGCGCAGCAGGTCGCCCGTGATCTGCGCGTGGTAGCGCCGGCCCGCCTCGGTCAGCTCGGTGCCGCGCGCGCTGCGCCGCACCAGCTGCAGGCCGAGCTGGCCTTCGAGCTGGCGCAGCTGCTGGCTCACGGCGCTGTGGGTGAGGAACAGCTCCTGCGCGGCCTTGCCCACACCGTGGTGGCGCGCCACGGCGTCGAAGATGAGCAAGGCGCGGGTGCTGGGGATGTGGCGGTACATGTAAGAAAAACTGACGGGTGGATAGATTAAAGCAGAACCCAAGACCGCCCGGCGGCCCAACAATTGCTCGGTCATCCAGATGTCACCGCCTTGGTGCCGTGCATTGCCATTTCTTCTGTTCGTCAATTTCATTTACAACATGAACCCGTCCTGCTCCTCCCGCCGCCTCCGCTTCGCGGCCAGTGCCATTGCTCTTTCCGTTGCCGCCCTGGTGGGTGGTGGGGCCCATGCCCAGGGCGTCGCCCCCACGCCCACCCAGCTGCGCCCCGCGGTGGACCAGGCCTACACCCAGCTCATGGCCGCGCCGCAGATCCAGAAGCTGCTCGAGGCCGTCAAGGCCGACCACGAGCGCGCCACCGGCGACCTGAAGATGCTCACCGAGATCGAGGCGCCGCCGTTCAAGGAGCAAAAGCGCGCCGAAGCCTTCCTCGCGCGCATGAAGGCGCTGGGGCTCACGAACGCGGCCATCGACGCCGAGGGCAACGTGGTCGGCGTGCGCAAGGGTGCGGGCCAGGGGCCCAAGCTGGTGGTCTCGGCCCACATGGACACGGTGTTCCCCGCCGGCACCGACGTGAAGGTCAAGGAGCGCGACGGCCGCCTGTATGCGCCCGGCATCTCCGACAACACGCGCGGCCTGGCCGTGCTGCTGTCCTGGCTCAAGGTGCTCAACGACAACCGCATTGCCACCGTGGGTGACCTGGTCTTCGTGGGCAATGTGGGTGAGGAAGAGCTCGGCAACCTGCGCGGCATGAAGCACCTGTTTGCCGAGCACCTGGACATCGACGGCCTGGTGGCCCTGGAGCCTGCGCCGGACGGCACCGTGCTCATGCAGGGCACGGGCAGCCACCGCCACGAGGTCACTTTCAAGGGACCGGGCGGCCACAGCTTCGCGGCCTTCGGCCAGGTGCCCAGCGCCATCCACGGCATGGGCCGGGCCATCGCCAAGATCTCCGAGATCCGCACGCCTGCGAGCCCCAAGACCACCTTCACCGTGGGCACGGTGGGCGGCGGCACCTCGGTGAACACCATCGCGCCCGATGCGCGCATGGCGGTGGACATCCGCTCCGACGCCATGGAGCCCTTGCTGGCCACCGAAAAGCAGGTGCTGGCGGCGGTGGACGAGGCCGTGGCCGAGGAGAACCAGCGCTGGGGCGTGAACACGCTGAGCGCATCGACCAAGCTCATCGGCGACCGCCCGGGCGGCCGCACGCCGGTGGACACCATCATGGTCGAGGCCGCCGTGCGCGCCAACACCGCCTTCGGCCACAAGACGGTGCTCAGCGGCGCCAGCACCGATGCCAACGTGCCCATGTCCCTGGGCATTCCGGCCATCGTGATCGGCGGCGGTGGCAAGACCGGGGGCTTCCACGCGCTGTCGGAGTGGATCGATCTGACCGATGCCTGGAAGGGGGCGCAGAACTCGCTGGTCACCGTGCTCGGCCTGGTGGGCGTGCAGGGCGTGAGCGCCCCGCTGCTGGAAAAGCGCGCGCCGCGCAGCAAGTGAGCAGCCGGTGCTATCGACCGGCGACGGGCGGTAGAACAATTCACCATTGTTGACACGGGGGCAGGCCCTGGCCTGCGTACCATCGCCGGGTGGCGGGCCGCTTCGGCCCTGCCCTGACTTTTTCAGGAGATCACCATGGGTTTGCTCGATTCAGTGCTGGGCGCTGTCATTCAGAACGCCTCGCAGGGCCATGGCGGTGCATCGGCAGCGCAAGGCGGCGGCGGCCTGGGCGGTTTGGTGGCGCTGGCGGCGCAGAACCCGCAGCTCATCCAGGCCGTGCTGTCCCTGGTGGGCAATGACGGCCCGGTGGGCGGCTTGCCGGGCCTGATGGCCAAATTCCAGCAGGCCGGGCTGGGCGACATCATCGCCTCGTGGTTGGGCCACGGTGCCAACCAGGCGATCTCGGGCGATCAGCTCTCGCGCGTGCTCGGCGCCGGTCCGCTGTCGCAGGTGGCATCGCAGCTGGGTGTGGGCCAGTCCGACGCCGCCCACCAGCTCGCGCAGGTGCTGCCGGGCCTGCTCGACCAGCTCACGCCGCAGGGCCACGCGCCCCAGGGCGGGCTGGGCCAGAGCAGCGACCTGTTCGGCATGCTGGGCGGCCTGCTCAGCAAGTAAGAAGGCGCAGCCCGGGTCCTATGCGGCCTGGACGGCAGGCGCGCGTGCGGCAGCGCTTGCTGCGCGCGCCGGGCAGCGCATGTCCAGCCATTGGCGCAAGGTGTCGAACACCGGTGCTGCCATGTCTGCGCGCTCGTTGAACAGCTCGTGGTACAGCGGCTCGAAGCAGCGCGACTGCACCTGGGCGCTGGGGGCCGCGGCGGCGAACGCACGGCTGCCGGCGGGGTTCACCAGCCGGTCGCTGCCAGCCCACATCAGCAGGGTGGGCAGCTTCCATTGCGGCGCCACCGCCACGGTGGCCGGGCCGCCATCGGCAATGAAGCGTGCCAGGCGCGCGCTGATGCGGTCGTGGCACAGCGGGTCGGCCAGGTAGGCCGTGGGCACGGCGCTGTCGTGCGAGAGGTATTGCGCATTCAGGCCATTGCCCACGCGCAGGTTGGGCGCAATGCGCGGCAAGGTGGCCAGCAAGAGCTTCTGCACCGCGCCCAGGCCGGGGTCCAGCGCGGGGGAGGAGAGCACCAGCGCATCCACGGGACGGATGCCCAGCGCGACAAAGCGCGCGGCCACCAGCCCGCCCATGCTGTGGCCCAGCAGCACCAACGGCAGCCCCGGGGGGGTGCGTGCTCGCAGGGCGTCCACCATGTCGGCCAGATCGTCGAGCAGCCGGCTGTCCGAGGTCAGGCCGCCGCGCGGGCCACTCGACTCGCCGTGGCCGTACTGGTCATAGCCGCGCACGGCAAAGCCCCAGCCACCGAGCTGCCGCGCCAGCGCGTCGTAACGGCCCACATGCTCGCCCAGGCCATGCACCAGCAGCACAGCGCCGCGCTGGGCCTGGCCTGGCGCCAGCGGCCAGTCCTGGACGGCCAGGTTCTCCCCATCGCTGGCGGTGAAGGTGGTCAGGGTGGAGGCAACGGGTTCGGTCATCGGGCAGGCGGTGGCAGAAGTGGGCGTCGTGGCCCAGGTACGGGCAGGAAAGGTTCGCGCAGGCAACAATCTGCCGCATGCAGGCATCGTGACGGCGCCCTGGGGCGCCGTCAATGGATTTCATGCGCGGGCAGGCCTTTGCGGCTCCAGGCCATGGCGAGTACCCAACGGTTCAGGCCAGCGAGATCCAGAGATCGTCCCAGTCGGTGGGCTGGAAACTGCCTTCGCGGCGCAGCACCTGCTGGTGCTGGCGGTTGAGCACGTAGTGGGTTGGCCGCCGCGTGATGGGGCCGAAGCTGTCCTGGTGGCCGGCGGCGTTGCGCCAGGCGATGGGAAAGCGTTGTTCGGCGGGTACGGAGACCTTGAGCAGGTCGATGTACTGCATGAAATCGGCGTTTTTTTCGTCCAGGTTCACGCCCAGCAGCACGAAATCGCGCTGGCGGTTGCTGGTGTAGAACTCGCGCATCAGGCGCAGCTCGTTCACGCACAGCGCGCAGCCCGCGGTGAAGAAACTCACCAGGCAGACCTTGCCCTTGAAGTCGGAGAGCATGACGGGCTTGCCGTCGCTGCCCGTGCCGGACAGCTGGTGCGGCGTGCCCTTCGCCGGTGCAGCCGCCTGCGCCCAGGCACCTGCCTGGGTGCCTGCCATGGCCGTTGCAGCGCATGCGTGCAGGAAAGTTCTTTTGTCCATCGCCAGGACCCGCAAACAGGAAGTTGGGAACCCGGCACGGTGGTGGAACCCCCGGTGCCGGGAACGGGATCAGGCCGCTGCCGGTACCGCCGCCTGTTCGGCCGCCATGGCCGCGATCACGTGCGCGACCGAGGCCGTGAGGCGCTTGGCATAGGGCACGTGCAGGAACTCGTTGGGGCCATGGGCATTGCTCTTGGGGCCGAGCACGCCGCAGACCATCATCTGCGCCTGCGGGAAGCCCTCGCTGAGCATGTTCATGAGCGGAATGGTGCCGCCCTGGCCGATGTAGCCGCAGGGTGCGCCGAAATGCGCCTGCGATGCCTCGTTGAGCGCGCGCTCGAACCAGGGCGTGG
The DNA here is from genome assembly GCF_058783375.1 of Acidovorax sp. FW305-C-20-28. Lineage (NCBI taxonomy): Bacteria > Pseudomonadati > Pseudomonadota > Betaproteobacteria > Burkholderiales > Comamonadaceae > Acidovorax > Acidovorax sp. FW305-C-20-28. Next base: position 352,282 of record NZ_JBYSYM010000001.1, read on the forward strand.
TGCTCGGGGCGTTCCAGCCCGTGGCGCCGCCGCCATGCTCGAAGGTGACCTTGGCCTGGTAGGGCGCGTTGTCTTCGAGCAGGGCCTTGAGCTCCTGCACCGCCTGGCCGGCATCCACCAGGGGCGGCAGGCGCAGGCTGAGTTTGAAGGCCGTGTAGGGGCGCAGCACGTTGCCGGCGTCCTTGAGCGCCGGGAAGCCCTCGGCCCCGGTCACGCTGAGCGTGGGTGTCCAGGTGCGGTTGAGCAGGGCCTGCACCGGGTCGGTGGTGGTGGGCAGCGCAAAGGTGGTGGAGCCACCGCAGTCATAGTGCGCCCAGGGGAAGCGCTTGTACACCTCCTCGCCCAGGATGGCGGCCGTGGCGCGGGCCTGGGCCAGGCGGTCGGCCGGCACCTCGCAGTGGAAGCTGGCGGGCAGCAGGCGGCCGGTGGCGCTGTCCTCCAGGCGGTCGAGCACCTGGCGCATGATGCGGAACGACGAGGGCACCAGGCCCGAGGCGTCACCCGAGTGGATGCCCTCGGTCAGCACCTCGACCTTGAGCGTGCCGCTGGCCATGCCGCGCAGGCTGGTGGTGAGCCACAGCTGGTCGTAGTTGCCCGCGCCCGAGTCCATGCAGACCACCAGGGCCACGTCGCCCATGCGGGGCTTCAAGGCGTTGATGTAGGGCAGCAGGTCGCCCGAGCCGCTTTCCTCGCAGGTCTCGATCAGGCCCACGATGCGCGGGTGCGGCACGTTCTGGCGCTTGAGCTCCTGCACGGCGGCCACGCTGGCGTAGACCGCGTAGCCATCGTCGGCACCGCCGCGGCCATAGAGCTTGCCGTCCTCGTACTTGGGCGTCCAGGGGCCCAGGTCGTTGCGCCAGCCCGAGAACTCGGGCTGCTTGTCCAGGTGGCCGTACATCAGCACGGTCTGGGTGCTGGCGGGCGCGGTGGCGTCGATCTCGAAGAACAGCACGGGGGTGCGGCCTTCCAGGCGCACGACCTCCAGGCGCAGGCCGGGCACTTTCTGGGCCTCGACCCAGGCGGCGGCGTTGCGCACCACGGTATCGAGCAGGCCGAGCTCGGCCCAGTCGGGCGAAAAGCCGGGCGATTTGGCCGGGATGGCGATGTAGTCGGTGAGCTGGCGCAGGATGTCGGTGTCCCACGCCTGGCTCACCCGCTCGAGCGCCAGTGCGGGTTGCAGGGCGTGGGAGGGGACGCGGGCGTTCATGGTGGTGTTCCTCTGGCGGGATGAAACCAGCATTCCAACACAATGCGCGTGCCCGCGCCATGGCCCGGCAACCGCCCCTGCCCGGCATGGGATGGCCGTGTCCCCGGTCAATACCCCGAGTATCCCGATGCGGGCAGGGTCTCGGGGTTGCTGTCCAGGGAGGACGGCGACGACGGTGGATGCAGTGCGACGGCGGCCTCCACGCGGTTGCGCCCGAGTTCCTTGGCGCGGTACAGGGCCCGGTCGGCGGCCGAGATCAGCATGTCCCAGCTGTCGCCCGGCTCCAGCCGGCCGCCGAAGACGCCGATGCTCACCGTGACGCTGATGTCCTTGCCCTCGTGCCGGTGGCGCGCGCCGGACACCGATTCGCACAGCTGGCGCGCCAGCTGGTGGGCGCCGATCAGGTCGGTGTCGGGCAGCACCACGAGGAATTCCTCGCCGCCGTAGCGGCTCACCAGGTCCTGGGAGCGCAGGCGCTCGCGCAGCAGGTTCACCACGCTGCACAGCACCTGGTCGCCCACGGGGTGGCCGTAGTGGTCGTTGACGCGCTTGAAATGGTCGATGTCCACCATCATCACCGCGATGGATTCGCGCGTGCGCACCGCGCGCGCCACGTCGCGGTCCAGGGCGGCGATGGCTGCGCGCCGGTTGGCCACGCCGGTCAGCGGGTCCAGCGCCGCCAGGCGGCGGTTGTTTTCGTCCGCCCGGTCCCGGGCCATGAAGATGAAGCCCATGGTGGCCACCATGAGCTCGATGAAGGTGGTGCTGAAGGTCAGCGTCTGCACGCCGCTGGGCTGCATGATGCCGGTGGCCGGCTGGTCGCTGCCGCCCACCGCGACCACGCGCACCAGGAACACCAGCGCCTGCAGGGCGAGCATGGCCATGACCAGCCAGGCCCCCCGACCGGGCGTGGATTCGCGGCGGGAAAACAGGATCCACAGCGCCCACAGGCTCAGCGCGCCCAGCAGCAGCCCGGCGATGACCACGCGCGCCGCGTAGTCGTCGATGAACCAGGCCATGCCGGCGGCCATGAGCACCGGCGTGACCGCCATGGCGGGCCAGGGAATGGGCCGGCCCTGGAATTGCAGCAGGGCCGCCGCCAGGCAGGTGAACACGCCGCACAGCAGCACATTGCCCAGCACGATGGACAACAGGGCGTGGATGTGGCCGCGCGAGGCGAACAGGGCGTAGGCCATGGCGTTCAGCAGCAGGCCCAGGGCCCACAGCTCCACCCCCTCGCGGCGCTTGCCCCAGGTCACGACCGCCATGGCCAAGGCAGCTGCCAGCGATGACAGGATGATCATCACCAGCATGGTGGGCACGTCGGCAGTGAAGGCAGGCATGGCGCTCAGTCGGTCGGGCGGTCGGGCGGCTCGGCCCAGGGAGTTCAGGATAAACGATGGCGCCGTGTACTCCCGCCAGAAAAGTGCCAGCCCGGGGGCTACTGCAGCGCGGGCACCTCCGGGGCCGACAGGCCCAGCGCGGGCGTGCCCGAGAGCTTGAACACCTGCACCGCGCCCGCCAGGCGCGTGGCCTGCTCGCGCAGGCTGTGGGCGGCGGCAGCCGATTGCTCGACCAGGGCGGCGTTCTGCTGCGTCATCTGGTCGAGCTGGTTCACGGCGGTGTTGACCTGGCCGATGCCGTCCGACTGCTCGCCCGAGGCGGCCGTGATCTCGCCGATGATGTGGCCCACGCGCTGCACCGAGCCGACGATCTCGTCCATGGTCGTGCCGGCGTTGTGCACCAGGCGGGCGCCCGACTCGACGCGCTCCACCGAGGCATGGATCAGGCCCTTGATTTCCTTGGCCGCTTCGGCGCTGCGCTGGGCCAGGCTGCGCACCTCGCTGGCCACGACCGCAAAGCCGCGGCCCTGCTCACCGGCGCGCGCAGCCTCCACCGCGGCGTTGAGCGCCAGGATATTGGTCTGGAAGGCGATGGAATCGATCACGCCGATGATGTCGGCGATCTTGCGCGAGCTCTGGTTGATCTCGCCCATGGTGGTGACGACCTCGCCCACCACCTGGCCGCCGCGCGCAGCCACCTCGGCGGCACTGCTGGCCAACTGGTTGGCCTGGCGCGCCGCGTCGGCCGACTGGCGCACCGTGGCCGTGAGCTGGTCCATGCTCTGGGCGGTCTGCGCCAGGCTGCTGGCCGTGGCCTCGGTGCGGGCCGACAGGTCCTGGTTGCCGCTGGCGATCTCGGCGCTGGCCGTGCCGATGCTGTCCACCGCGGTGCGCACCTGCTGCAGCATCTGCGTATAGCGCTGGCGCATGCCCTCGACCTCCTGCACCAGGGCGCCGATCTCGTCGCGCCGCTCGGTGCGGAAGGCCTGGGTCAGGTCGCCCTGGGCCACCAGGGTGATGGCTTGGGTCAGGTCGCGCAGCGGGCGGCTCACGCCGCGGCGCAGCACCACGAACAGGCCCACGGCCAGCAGCGCCACGGCCACGGCCATCAGCGCCCACACGGCCAGGGTCACGCGGCGCTGGCCGGCCATGGCCTCGCCATAGGGCACCTCGGCCACCACCCACCAGCCGCCGGCGGTCTTGCGCACCAGCGCGAAGGGGTCCTGCGCACCCTGCCCCAGCAGCGGCAGGGCCTCGCGCACATAGCCGTCCTGGGACGCGGCCAGCGCCTCCAGGAACGGGCCCGCCTGCGGAGACGCTTCGAGCACGCGCTTGCCGCCCGCGCTCGGGTGGTAGACGAAATTCGCCTTGTCCAGCCCGGCGCCGGGGTTCACCACATAGGTGCCGCCATGCTCGAAGAAGCGCGTCTGCGCCACCTGCTTTTGCAGCATGGCGTGGAACACGCTGATGTCGTTGCCGATGAACAGCACGGCCGTGACCTTGCCGGCGCCATCCTTGGTCGGCAGGTAGTGGCCCATGTAGGGCTTGCCGTTCACCACGGTGACACCGGTGTAGGGCTCGCCCTTGCTGACCGCCGCATAGGCCGGGTCGGTGCGCGCCAGCGGCGTGCCCTGCTGGCGCTCGCCCTGCGCGTTCTTGACCGAGGTGGTGATGCGCAGGAAGTCCTCGCCCTTGCGCGCGAACACGGTGGCGATGCCGCCGGTCTCGTTGGCGAACTTGTCCACCGAGCCATAGTCCTCGTTGACCAGGGCGCCGTAGCTGCGCAGCTCGCCGGTGGCCTCGTCCAGGTGCATGGCAGCGTCGAAATAGCGCTGGAAGCCCTTCATCGTGAGCTGCACCAGCTCGCGGTTGGTGTTGTCGGCCGCGTCCAGCGACTGGGCCACGCTCTGCGCCGTGTCGCCCACGCTGGCGATCAGCTGCGTGCGGGTGTTGCGCTCGGTCAGCACGGCAATGGCCAGGCCCACGAGCACCATGACCAGCGCCACCAGGGCAATGGCCATGAGCGTGACCTGGCGCGCCACGGAACGGTTGTTGGCAAGGGAAGCTGGGGGCACGGGCTTGTCTCCTGAGGAAATGCGGCTGCCGGCTGGGCCGGTCTGCATTCACTCTAAGCCCGAGTGCTTGTTACATTTATTCACGCATTCCCTTACGCAGAGCTGCGTACCGCCTTGCCGCCGCCGGGTGTCAGTGGCCCGACTGCGTGCGCTCCAGCCAACCGAGCCCTTCGGAAGTGCCGGCCGCGGGCCGGTACTCGCAGCCCACCCAGCCGGCGTAGCCCAGGCTGTCGATCAGATCGAACAGGTAGGGGTAGTGCAATTCGCCCCGGTCGGGCTCCTGGCGCTCGGGCACGCCGGCCACCTGCAGGTGCGACACCCGGCCCGTGGGCAGGTAGCGGCGCAGCTTGCTGGCCACGTCGCCCTCGACGATCTGGCAGTGGTACAGGTCCATCTGCACCTTGAGGTTGTCCATCTGCGCTGCGTCGAGCAGCTCGTGGGCATGGTCCTGGCGGTTCAGGAAGTAGCGCGGCATGTCGCGCAGGTTGATGGGCTCGATCAGGACCTCGCGCCCGCTTTGCGCCGCCAGGGCTGCCGCCCAGCGCAGGTTGTCCACGCACAGGCCCTTGAGCGACTCGCGCTCCACCCCGGCCGGCACCATGCCCGAGAGCACGTGGATGCGCGGGCACTGCAGGGCCTCGGCGTATTCCAGTGCCTCCTGCACGCCGCGGCGAAATTCCGCCTCGCGCCCCGGCAGCGCTGCCGTGCCCCGCGCCTGTTGCTCCCAGGCCGTGGCCATGCTGGCGCGATCGGTTCCACTGGGCGGGGCGTTGAGCAGCACCATCGCGAGGCCGTTGTCGGCGAGCCGTGCCGCCAGTTCGGCCGGGGCGAATGCATACGGGAACTGGCATTCCACGGCCGCAAAGCCATCGCGCGCGGCGGCGGCAAAGCGCTCCAGGAAGGGCAGCTCGGTGTACATCAGGCTCAGGTTGGCGGCGAACTGGGGCATGGGACTTGGCGGCAGTGGGTGGAGGCTGTTATTTTCCGTGCATCGCCACCTTCCCTGCAGGACCCCTTTCCCATGCGCATCGGAGAACTCGCCCAACGCACCGGCACCACGCCCAAGGCCATCCGCCTGTACGAGGCGCGCGGCCTGCTGGGTACCGTGGCGCGCGATGGCAGCTACCGCCAGTACGGCGAAGGCGACGTGGCGCGCGTGCAACTGATCCGCCAGGCCCAGGGGCTGGGTTTCAGCCTCGCGCAGCTCGAAGGCCTGCCCGAGCTGCACCAGAGCGCCGGCTGGGCGCGCATGGCGGGGCTGCTGGCCCAACGGCGGGCAGCGCTGGCCCGGGAGATGGCGCGCCTTGCCGCGCTCGATGGGCAATTGGCCGCACTGCAGGCCGAGCTGCATGCCTGCGATGCGCTGGCCCTGCCCGCCGCGCCGCAGGCCTGTGCCGCACCGCAGGGCCCCGTCGGCCCCCTGCGCCACCTCACCCCCCTCGCAAGCGCGGCTGCCTGAGCACTTTGAAAAGCCTTGATCTGAGCGCTTGACTCTGTCCCGTGGGACAGGGCGACCATGGAAATTCCAACCACTTCCGGGAGTTTTCGTGGCGCAACGCATTCTGGTCATCCTGGGGCACCCTGCCCTCAACAGCCTGTGCGCAGGCATGGCGACCGCCTACGCCGAGGGCGCGCAGGCCGCCGGCGCCGAGGTGCGGCGCCCGGACCTCTCCACCCTGCACTTCGATCCGCTGCTGCACGCGGGCCATTACGGCGAACAACCGCTGGAGCCCGACCTGCAGCAGGCCCAGGCCGACATCCTCTGGGCCGAGCACCTGGTCTGGGTCTACCCCATCTGGTGGGGGGCCATGCCGGCGCTGCTCAAGGGCTTCATCGACCGGGTCCTGCTGCCCGGCTATGCCTTCAAGTACCGCCAGGGGTCTTCGCTCTGGGACAAACTGCTCGCTGGCCGCTCGGCCGAGCTGCTGGTGACCATGGACTCGCCGCCCTGGTACTTCCGCTTCATGACGCGCATGCCCGGCCACCACCAGATGAAGAAGGCCATCCTGGAGTTCTGCGGCATCCGCCCGGTGAAGGTGCACAGCTTTGGTCCGGTGCGCACGGCCGACGCGCGGCGGCTTCAGGCCTGGGTGGAGCGGGCGCGCGCCCTGGGCGCGCGGCACGGCGGCCGTGTCCCGGCCGAAGTGAGCACCGCCAGCTGACTACTTCTTGCCGAAGGCCTGTACTGCCGCACGGCCCACGGCCGAGTCGTCGGTGAAGAAGCCGTCCACGCCCGCACGCAGGTAGGCCGTGATCTCGGCGATGCTGTCGCCGCGCGCCGTGGCATCGCTGGCCGGGGCCTTGCGCAGGCTGGTGGGCAAAAAGCTGTTCTCGGGCCGCAGGGTCCAGATGTGCACCGCCAGGCCGGCCGCGCGTGCATTGGCCACCAGTGCGGTGGGTTCGCCCACGGCACCGTCCTTCACGGGGGCCACCAAGGTCTTGAAGGGGCCGACCGCGTTGGCATAGCGGGCCACCTGCTGGAGGCCCTCGGCCGTGACCAGGTCGGCATAGCCGCGCGTGTTGGCCGCACCCTGGGCCACGAAGTCGTACGGCCGGCCCGAGGGCGCGACCAGCTGCACCAGGCGCACCGTGCTCAGCTTGCGCAGGGCCTGCAGGTTGGTCACCTCGAAGGACTGCACAAAGACCGGCGCGTCCTTGTGGTTCCAGCCGTTCTTCTCCAGCACGGCGAGCAGCGGTGCCTCCAGCGGCAGGCCGATGGACTGGAAGTAGGTCGGGTGCTTGGTCTCGGGGTAGATGCCGATGGTGCGGCCGGTCTTGGCGCTCTGGGCCTTCGCGAGGTCGATCACCTCCTGCAGCGTGGGGATCTCGAACTGGCCGTTGTAGGCCACGTTGGCCGGGCGCTGCGCCGGGATGCGCTCGCGGGCACGCAGGGTCTTGAGCTCGGCCAGGGTGAAGTCCTCGGTGAACCAGCCGGTGATGCTCTGGCCGTCGATGCTGCGCGTGGCCTTGCGCGCGGCGAACTCGGGGCGGTCCACCACGTCGGTGGTGGCTTCCTTCACCGAGCCGTCGGCATTGAGGATGGCAATGGCGTTCTCGTGCCGGGCCACGAGCACCCCGTCCTTGGTGATCACCAGGTCGGGCTCGATGATGTCCGCGCCGTCGTCGATGGCCTTCTGGTAGGCCGCCAGCGTGTGCTCGGGGCGCAGGGCTGAGGCACCGCGGTGCGCGATCACGGTCGGCGTGGGCGGCCATGCGGCCTGGGCCGCGGCGCCCAGGGCCAGGGTGGCCAGGGCGGCGGCGAGGGTGGATTTCAGGGGGGCGAGGCGCATGGTGTTCTCCGGGGCGGTGGTCTCCAAGCCTTCACCATAACCCGGTTGCGTGACGCATGCGTGGCGCCCGCCTGCGGCGGGCTCAGGCGTGCTCGAAGTGAAACACGGCGGTGCCGGCCATCGCATTGGGCAGCCAGCGCACCTCGCGCCCGTCCTGCAGGCCGAAGGATTCGAGCACGCGCAGCTCGTTCTTGTGTGCCAGCACCTCGAAGTCCTTGTAGGTGCCCACGCGGATGTTGGGCGTGTCGTACCACTGGTACGGCAGGCGCCGCGTCACCGGCATGCGCCCGCGCAGGATGGACAAGCGGTTCGGCCAGTGCGCGAAGTTGGGGAAGGCGACGATGCCGGTGCGGCCCACGCGCGCCGTCTCGCGCAGCATCACCTCGGCATTGCGCAGGTGCTGCAGGGTGTCGATCTGCAGCACCACGTCGAAGCTGTTGTCGCCGAACATGGCCAGGCCTTCGTCGAGGTTGAGCTGGATCACGTCCACCCCGCGGCGCACGCAGGCCAGCACGTTGGCGTCGGCGATCTCGATGCCGTAGCCGCTGCAGCCGCGTTCGCGCTGCAGGTAGGACAGCATGGCGCCATCGCCGCAGCCCAGGTCGAGCACGCGCGAGCCCGTGGGCACCAGGCGCGCCAGCGCCTCCATGGTGGCTTTCTCGGTCATGCGTGGACCTCCTTGGCGATGCTGTCGAAATACGAGCGCATGGTGTCCATGTAGCGTGGGTCGTCGAGCAAAAAGGCGTCATGCCCGTGCGGCGCGTCGATCTCGGCGTAGCTCACGCGGCGGCGGTTGTCGAGCAGGGCCTTGACGATCTCGCGGCTGCGCTGCGGCGAGAAGCGCCAGTCTGTGGTGAAGCTGATGAGCAGGAACTTGGCCGTGGCGCGCGCCAGGGCCAGCGTGAGGTTGCCCCCGTAGTGCGAGGCGGGGTCGAAGTAGTCGAGCGCGCGCGTGATCAACAGGTAGGTGTTGGCGTCGAAGTACTCGCTGAACTTGTCGCCCTGGTAGCGCAGGTAGCTCTCGATCTGGAACTCGATGTCCTGCGTGCTGTAGAGGTAAGAGGCCCCCCCGTTCGGCACGGGCGTGTCCTCATTGCCTCCCGGTGCGGTCTGTTCGAGCACCTGGTGCCGCAGCTGGCGCCCGAACTTCTCGTTCATCACGTCATCGCTCAGGTAGGTGATGTGGCCGATCATGCGCGCGATGCGCAGGCCCCTCTTGGGGACCACGCCGTGGCGGTAGAAGTGGCCGCCGTGGAAGTCGGGGTCGGTCACGATGGCGCGGCGCGCCACCTCGTTGAAGGCGATGTTCTCGGCCGTGAGGTTGGGGGCGCTGGCCACCACCACGGCATGGCGCATGCGGTCGGGGTGCTGCAGTGTCCACGCCAGGGCCTGCATGCCGCCCAGGCTGCCGCCCAGCACGGCGGCCAGCTGAGTGATGCCCAGGCGGTCGAGCAGGCGGGCCTGGGCGTTGACCCAGTCCTCCACCGTGACCACCGGAAAGTCGGCGCCGTAGACCTCGCCTGTGTCGGGGTGGGTGTGCATGGGCCCCGTGGAGCCGAAGCACGAGCCCAGGTTGTTCACCCCGATCACGAAGAAGCGGTTGGTGTCCACCGGCTTGCCCGGGCCGATCATGTTGTCCCACCAGCCCTCGCTGCGCGGCTGGCCCTCGTAGACGCCGGCCACGTGGTGCGAGGCGTTCAGGGCGTGGCAGACCAGCACGGCGTTGGAGCGCTCGGCATTGAGCGTGCCGTAGGTCTCGTAGGCCAGCACGTAGTCACGGATGGAGGCACCGCTTTGCAGCGGCAGCAGCTCCTCGAAATGCATGGACTGGGGTGTGGCAATGAACGACATAAACAAAAAACCCGGCATCGCTAAAAACGAGGCCGGGGTTTGGGTGTCGGTCGGGTCTTTAGCAGAATTTATAAAGCGCCCGCAAGCTATGGCAAATCGGCGCAGCCACGACTATACCAAAGCCGGGCGCTGGCTGCAGCCCCCTCAGGGCGTAACCACCGGTGCCAGGAGTGCGATGGCGCCCAGCACCAGGAAGATGCCGGCCGAGACCATGTGCACGGCCTTGATGGGCACGCGCCGCGTGATGCGCTCACCCAGCCAGACCACGGGGGCGTTGGCCAGCATCATGCCGAGCGTGGTGCCGGCCACCACCGCCAGGTAGGCGTGGTACTGGGCGGCCAGCATCACCGTGGCGATCTGGGTCTTGTCGCCCATCTCGGCCAGGAAGAAGGCGATCAGCGTGGTGCCGAAGACCCCCCAGCGCGGGGCGCCGTTGGTCTCTTCCTCGTCGAGCTTGTCGGGGATCAGCATCCAGATGGCCATGGCGATGAAGGATGCGCCCAGGATCCAGCGCAGCACCTGCGGGCCGAGCAGGGTGGTCACCCAGGCGCCCACGGCGCCGGCCAGGCCGTGGTTGGCCAACGTGGCCACCAGGATGCCGAGGACGATGGGCCAGGGTTTGCGAAAGCGTGCGGCGAGCACGAGTGCGAGCAATTGGGTCTTGTCCCCCATCTCGGCAAGGGCGACGATGGCGGTTGAAACGAAAAAGGCTTCCATGGGGTGGGGTCAATCCGGCCGGATTGTTATGAGAAACGCATTGACTGCACCCCGACTCCGGCCATTGGATCGGCATGCAGTCAATGGTCTTGCCCAGCTCATTCAAGGATGAATGAAGAACCGCATGCGCCATGGGTTGTGAGAACCCAAGTGTGTTGACGCATGCCCCCGGCGCATTGCGCGACGGACGGGCTACTCCCCAAAGACACCGCAATTGTATACGAATGTTGGCAAAACTTGGTAAAAACCCGATAACGCGGTACCAACAGTTGACACGGAGCAGTTCGGGTTTGCCCTTGCCGAAATAAAACCCCACAAGCCACATAAAGTGATTGATAATGGGTTTGCCTTACTGCCCAGCAGCAAGGCAGCTAGCGGTGATTGGTCAGTTTCGCGTCTTTGAAGTCGTCACAGGTTTGTTGATTGCGTCGGGCTCCATCGCGTTTTCATGTTTTTTCAGGAGTCCCTCATGGGCAACAAACTTTACGTGGGCAACCTGCCCTACAGCTTCCGCGACGATGACCTGCAACAGACCTTCAGCCAGTACGGCACGGTCGGCAGCGCCAAGGTCATGATGGAGCGCGACACCGGCCGCTCCAAGGGTTTCGGCTTTGTCGAAATGGGCAGCGATGCCGAAGCACAAGCCGCCATCCAGGGCGTGCATGGTCAGAACTTCGGCGGCCGTGACCTCGTGGTCAACGAAGCCCGTCCCATGGAGCCACGTGCTCCCCGCAGCGGCGGCTTCGGCGGCGGCGGTGGTGGCGGCTACGGTGGTGGTGGCGGCGGCGGTTACGGCGGTGGCCGTAGCGGCGGCGGTGGTGGCTACGGCGGTGGCCGCGGCAGCTACTGAGCAAGCACGCCTGCCCTGCGCAGACGCACAAAAAGGAGCCTTCGGGCTCCTTTTTTCGTTGGGGCTGTGGCATTTGTCACCATGCCACCACATCCTGTCCCTGGAGGCCATGAGGCTTGCTTTTTTGGGAAATTTGTGGCGCATAATGGCTTGGCGGGTCATGCCCGTCGTTTGCGGTGTCCGTCAGTTTCGCGCTGAGAGCGTCATTGAGATTAGCTGGCTGCGTTTTCGGGACTCCATCGCTTTATCCATGTGTTTTTGAGGAGTCCCTCGATGGGCAACAAACTGTACGTTGGCAACCTGCCGTACTCGGTGCGTGACAACGATCTGGAGCAGGCCTTCGGCCAATTTGGTGCCGTGACCAGCGCCAAGGTGATGATGGAGCGCGATACTGGCCGCTCCAAGGGTTTCGGCTTCGTCGAGATGGGCAGCGATGCAGAAGCCCAGGCAGCCATCAACGGCATGAACGGCCAGCCTCTGGGCGGCCGCAGCATCGTGGTGAATGAAGCACGTCCCATGGAACCGCGTCCACCCCGCAGCGGCGGTTTCGGTGGCGGCGGTGGTGGCTATGGTGGTGGCGGCGGCCGCAGTGGTGGCGGTGGCGGCTACGGCGGTGGCCGTGAAGGCGGCGGTGGCGGCGGCTACGGTGGTGGTCGCGGCGACGGCGGCGGTGGTGGTTATGGCGGCGGCCGCGGTGATGGCGGTGGCGGCTATGGCGGCGGTGGCCGCAGCGAAGGTGGTTTCCGCAGCCCCTACGGCTCCGGCTCGCGCAATGGCGGCGGTGGCCGCAGCGGCGGTGGCGGCGGCTACGGCAACGGCGGCAACAGCGGCTACTGAGCCCTGCCCCTCCAAAAACAAAGCCCCTTCTGGGGCTTTTTTTGTTCCTGGATGCGGTAGATCGAGCGCCGCGCTGGCCAGTGCTCCCGCGCAAGGGCCGCCAAGGCTGCGCATGCGGCATTTCACTTGCGTGCGCTGGGAGCGTCCCCTGGGGGGGATGGCGCGAAGCGCCTTAGGGGGTTGTCACTCGTCCTCTCGGCGCTTGCGCGGCCGGCCGGCCAGGGCCTTGTCGAACACCCAGTTGGGCAGCAGGCGCATGAGCTTGGCCACCACGCCCATCTGCCAGGGGATCACCCGGTAGCTGGCGCCTGCGGTGATGGCCCGGAAGGCCTGTTCCGCAAAATCCTCGGCCTGCATGAGGAACGGCATGCCGTAGCGGTTGCCCTGGGTCAGCGGGGTGTCGATATAGCCGGGCGAGATGGTCACCACGCGCACACCGTGGGGCCGCATCTCGCCACGCAGGCTTTCGCAATAGCTGATGACTGCCGCCTTGCTGCCGCAGTAGGCCCCGTGGCCGGGCAGGCCCCGGATGCCGGCCACGCTGCCGATGCCCACGAAGCTGCCGCTTTGGCGCTGCACCATGGCGTCGACGAAGGGGTGGAAGGTGGCGGCCATGCCGATGTTGTTGGTGGCGAAGGTGCGCGCCATGACGTCGATATCGCCGCGCACTGCCGTGTCCATGCCCACGCTGATGCCGGCATTGGCGATCACCACGTCGGGCGTGCCCTGGCGCGCCACGCAGTCGCGCCCGGCGGCGACGATGCTGTCCACCACCGAGACGTCGGCGCCATAGACCTCGTAGTCGGCCGGGTCAATGCCTTGTGCGATGGCCCAGGCCTTGACCTCCTCGGTGCGGCGCGCCACCAGGGCCAGGCGGTAGCCGGCCTGGTGAAAGCGCAGGGCCAGCGCCTGGCCGATGCCGCTGGAGGCGCCGGTGATGAAGGCCAGAAGGGGTCGTGGCTGCGGCTGCTGCTGCAAGGTCATGAAGGGCCTTGGTGGTGGGTGAAAGGGTGGAGGCAGCTGTTGTGCTGCCTACTTGGCGGCGCCCGGCACGAGCACGCCCTTGACCCGGCCGCGCAACTGCAGCACCTGGTCGAGGTGGTCGTAGTCCATGCCATCGGCCGTGAAGCGGTCATTGCCCCGGGTCAGGACCACCGGCTTGTCCGAGCGCACGCGCTCGGTCTGGGTGTAGGCATGCAGGAACTCGCTGCGGAACTCCATGCGCGGCTGGGCGGCCACGCCAGGGCGGGCGGGCAGCGGCTCGCGCGTGACGATGGCGTTGCCGAAGAGCTGCACCTCGCTGCCATCGGCATTGCTCAGGGCCCGGTTGGCTGTGGCCAGGGTCAGGCGCCCGTCCAGCGCCACCGAGCGCATGCGCGCGTGGTCGATTTCCAGCGTGTCGGTATCGGGAAAATGCCGCGCCAGATCGCCCTGCACCTCGCTTTGCAGGCGGCCCTTGGCATCGAAGCTCTTGACCGAGAACGCCTTCATCGAATAGTCGGGCTGGTTGCTGCGGGCCTTTTCGGTCGGCGGTGCCAGGGGCGCGGGCGCGTTGCGCACCAGCCACCAGGTGCCCAGGGCCAGCAGCCCCATGATCATCACCGGCAGGTAGAGGGTGATGCGCTCCCAGCTCTGGCGCAGCATCTGGCGCCGGCTCATGGGCGGCCTCCGGGATGGGGGCAGGGTGTGGGGGTGCGGTGGGGCATGGCGGGGCGCATCATGCGGTGTAGTCTGCCAGCAGGCGGGCATAGTGGCCGGTGGCCACCAGCAGCAGGTCGCACAGTTCGCGTGCCGCGCCATCGCCGCCGCGGGCGGTGGTCACGTAGTGGGCGTGGTGGCGCACCTCGACCTGGGCATTGGCCGGCGCGCAGGCGAATGCGCTGCGGCGCATCACCGGCAGGTCGGGCCAGTCGTCGCCCATGGCGGCGGCCTGCTCCCAGGACAGGCCCAGCCGGGCCAGGATGTCTTCGGCGGCCGGGCGCTTGTCCTCGGTACCGAAGACCGCATGCTCCACACCCAGCGCCTTCAGGCGCACGCGCAGGGGCGCCGAGTCGCGGCCGGTGATCACGGCGGGCGTGATGCCGGCCTTTTGCAGCAGCTTGAGGCCGTGGCCGTCCAGGGTGTTGAAGCGCTTGATGGTTTCGCCGGCATCGGTGAACAGCAGGCTGCCATCGGTGAGCACGCCGTCCACATCGAAGAAAGCCACGCGCACGCCCTGGGCGCGCAGCAGCAGTTCGGGGGCGAAGTGCAGGGCCGGGGGCACGGAAAAGGGGCTCGCCATGGCTCAGATCACCTTGGCGCGCATCAGGTCGCCGATGTGCACCACGCCGGTGAGTGCGCCGGCGGCGTCCACCACCAGCACGCTGGTGATGCTGTGGGCCTCCATGAGTTCGGCCGCATCCACGGCCAGGGCGTCCGGGGCGATGCGCCGGGGCGACGGGTGCATCACCTCGGCCGCGGTGGCGGCGCGCAGGTCGGCGCCGGCCTCGATGCGCCGGCGCAGGTCGCCGTCGGTGAAGATGCCCAGGATCTGCCCTGCGGCATCGACGATGGCCGAGGCGCCCAGGCCCTTGGCGCTCATCTCGCGCATCAGCTCGCTGAAGGAGGCGTCCGGCGCCACGCGCGGCACGTCGCCACCCGAACGCATGACGTCGCTCACATGGGTCAGCAGCTTGCGGCCGAGCGCACCACCGGGGTGCGAACGCGCGAAGTCCTCGGGCCGGAAGCCCCGTGCATCGAGCAGGGCCACGGCCAGGGCGTCGCCCATGGCCAGCTGGGCGGTGGTGCTGGCGGTGGGCGCCAGGTTCAGCGGGCAGGCCTCGCGCTCCACGCTGCAGTCGAGCACCAGGTCGGCATGGCGTGCCAGGGTGGAGTCGAGCCCGCCGGTCAGGGCCAGGAGGGGCACGCCGAGCCGCTTGAGCACCGGCAGGATGGCGGTGAGCTCGCCGCTCTCGCCGCTGTTGGAGATGGCCAGCACCATGTCGTGCTCGGTCACCATGCCCAGGTCGCCATGGCTGGCCTCGCCCGGGTGCACGAAAAACGCCGGGGTGCCCGTGGAGGCCAGGGTGGCGGCCACCTTGCGGCCGACATGGCCGCTCTTGCCCATGCCCATCACGACCACGCGGCCACGGATGGTCAGCGCCATCTGCACTGCCTGGGCAAAGCGCGCGTCCACGCGCGCGGCCAGCCCGTTCAGGGCGGCGGCTTCGATGTCGAAGGTTTCTCGGGCCAGGCGCAGCGCCTGATCGGCATCGAAAGGGGGAAGAACGGCGGTCATGCGCGAGATTCTATCGACCGGCCTGCCCGCGCTCGGATAGCATCAGCCTATGTCCTCACTCGCCCTCACCCTGCTCTACCTGCTGGCCGCGGTGCTGGGCGTGGTGGCCTGCCGCAGCCTGAAATTGCCGCCCATGCTGGGCTACCTGGCCGCGGGCGTGCTCATCGGCCCCCATGCGCTGGCCCTGGCACAGAACTCCGAGGGCGTGCGCCACCTGGGTGAATTCGGCGTGGTGTTCCTGATGTTCGCCATCGGGCTGGAGTTCAGCCTGCCCAAGCTGCGCGCCATGCGCCGCCAGGTGTTCGGCCTGGGGCTCATGCAGGTGGTCGTGACCATGACCCTGGCCACCGTCGGCTCGCTGCTCCTGGCCAAACTGCTGGGCGGTGTGTGGGACATGGGCTGGCAGACGGCGCTGGCCCTGTCCGGCGTCATGGCCATGAGCAGCACGGCCATCGTGGTCAAGCTCATGGCCGAGCGCGCCGAGCTGGAGAGCGAGCACGGCCGCAACGTCATGGGCATCCTGCTGTTCCAGGACCTGGCCGTGGTGCCGCTGCTGGTGCTGATCCCGGCGCTCGGCTCCTCGCCCGACAAGCTGCTGGTGGCGCTGGCCTGGGCCCTGCTCAAGGCCACGGTGCTGGTGGGCCTGCTGCTCACGGGCGGCCAGCGCGTCATGCGCTGGTGGCTGACCCTGGTGGCACGCCGCAAGAGCGAAGAGCTGTTCATGCTCAACCTGCTGCTCATCACCCTGGGCCTGGCCTGGCTGACCGAGGTGGCCGGCCTGAGCCTCGCGCTCGGGGCCTTCATCGCAGGCGTGCTGGTGTCCGAGACCGAGTACAGCCACCAGGTGGGCACCGACATCCGTCCCTTCCACGACGTGCTGCTCGGGCTGTTCTTCATCACCATCGGCATGATGCTGGACTGGCACATCCTGGTGGACCGCTGGGGCCTGGTGCTGGCGCTGCTGGTGGTGCCGATCACGCTCAAGCTGGTGGTCATCCTGGTGCTGGCGCGCGGCATGGGGGCGACCACCGGGGTCTCGCTGCGCACCGGGCTGTACCTGGCGCAGGCGGGCGAGTTCGGCTTCGTGCTGCTGTCGCTGGCACAGACCAACAACCTGGTGCAGCCCGCGCTCATGAACCCCATCCTCGCGGCCATGGTGCTGTCCATGCTGGCCACGCCCTTCCTCATCATGTACAGCAACCGCATCGTGATGAAACTGGTGGCCAGCGACTGGCTGCAGCAATCGCTGCAGATGACGACCATCGCGCGCAAGTCCATCAATTCGAGCAAGCACGTGATCATCTGCGGCTACGGCCGCTCGGGCCAGAACCTGGCGCGCATGCTGGAGCACGAGGGCATCCCCTACATGGCACTCGACCTGGACCCGGACCGCGTGCGCCAGGCCGCTGCCGCCGGCGACTCCGTGGTCTACGGCGATGCCACGCGCCTGCAGGCACTCATGGCGGCCGGCCTGGTGCGAGCCAGTGCCGTGGCCGTGACCTACATCGACGTGCCTGCGGCGCTCAAGGTGCTGGCCAATGCCCGCTCCCACGCGCCCCAGGTGCCGGTGGTGGTGCGCACGCAGGACGACCTGCACCTGGACAAGCTGCAGGAGGCCGGCGCCACCGAGGTCGTGCCCGAGGCCATCGAGGGCTCGCTCATGCTCGCCAGCCATGCCCTGGCCCTGGTCGGTGTGCCCATGCGCCGCGTGCTGCGCCTGGTGCAGGACCAGCGCGATGCGCGCTACAACCTGCTGCGCGGCTACTTCCATGGCGCCGACGACGACACCGTCAACGAGCGCGACCAGGAGCGCCTGGCCACCGTGAGCCTGCCCTCGGGCGCCAAGGCCCTGGGCCAGCTGCTGGGCGACCTGGCCCTGCCGGCCATGGGCGTGCGCGTGGTCAACCTGCGCCGCGCCAACGGCCACGTGAGCGCGGCGGTGGACGACGCTTCGCTCGCTGAGGGTGACACCCTGGTTCTCTCGGGCCACCCTGCAGCGCTGAGCCTGGCCGAGGCCAAATTACTGAAGGGCTGAAGCCCCGTCAACCGGGCTGCAGTGCTTCCGCCGGGCCCGGCCGGCCGAACAGGTAGCCCTGGAACTGCTGGCAGCCGTTGCGCAGCAGGAAGTCGTGCTGGCCCTCGGTCTCCACGCCCTCGGCCACCACGTCCAGGCCCAGGCTGTGGGCCAGGGCCACGATGGTGCAGGCAATGGCCGCATCGTTGGGGTCGGTGAGCACGTCGCGCACAAAGCTCTGGTCGATCTTGAGCTGGTCCAGCGGCAGGCGCTTGAGGTAGGCCAGCGAGGAGTAGCCGGTGCCGAAATCATCGAGCGAGAAACCCACGCCCAGGTTGCGCAGCACCTGCATCTTCACGATGCTCTCCTCCACGTCGGTGAGCAGCAGGCTTTCGGTCAGCTCCAGCTTGAGCCGACCGGGGTCGGCGCCGGTGGTGTAGAGCGCCTGCAGCACCTGGGGCACGAATTCGGTGTGGCGGAACTCCTGGGCGCTCACGTTCACAGCCACGGTCCACCCCTTGGTGGCGCTCTCGCGGTTCCAGCGCGCCAGTTGCTCGCAGGCCAGGTGCAGCACGCGCTGGCCCAGCGGCAGGATCAGGCCGGTCTGCTCGGCCAGCGGGATGAACTGGCCCGGTGGCACCATGCCGCGCTGCGGGTGCTGCCAGCGCACCAGGGCTTCGGCGCCCATGGTCTGGCCCGCGGCGTTGACGACCGGCTGGTAGTGCAGCAGGAACTCGTTGCGCTGGATGCCCTGGCGGATGTCGCCTTCGAGCGCCGAGCGTGCCGTGGCCGCCGCCTGCATGGCCGGGTCGAAGAAGCACAGCGTATTGCGTCCCTGGGCCTTGGCCTGGTACATCGCCAGGTCGGCGCGCTTGAGCAGCTCGTTGACGGGCTGCTCGCGGTCGTGGAACAGCGCAATGCCGATGCTGGGCGTGCTGTGCAGCTCGCTGCCGTCCATGTCGTAGGGCTCATTGAGGGCCTGCAGCACCTTCTGCGCCACGGCCTCCGACTCGACCGCGGCCCCGGTCTCCTCGCTGCTCAGCCCCTGCAGCACCACCACGAACTCATCGCCCCCCAGGCGCGCCACGGTGTCGGTGGCACGCACGCTGGCGCGCAGGCGCTCGCCCACCTGCACCAGCAGGCGGTCGCCCCACTCGTGGCCCATGGTGTCGTTGATGCCCTTGAAGTTGTCCAGGTCCAGGAACAGCAGGGCGCCATGCTGCCCCTCGCGCTCGCAGGCCGTGGCCGCGCGCTCCAGCCGGTCCAGCAGCAGGCGCCGGTTGGGCAGCTTGGTGAGCTCGTCGTAGAAGGCCAGGCGCTGGATCTCGGCCTCGGCGCGCTTGCGCTCGGTGATGTCGCGCGCCAGCCCGCGGTAGCCGCTGAACTCGCCCTCGGCATTGAAGATCGGCTCGCCGCTGATGGACACCCAGATCGGCTCGCCGGCCGCGGTCGTGCGCTGGATCTCGAAATTGCGGAACACCTGGCGCTGTGCGAGCTGCTCGCGGTGGGCGCGCCACTGGCCTTCGTCGGCAAAGGTGTTGGGCAGCTCCCAGCGCGCCAGGCCGAAGAGCTGCTCGTCGGTCATGTCCATCTTGGCCTGCGGGCTGCCTTCGGTGCGCACGAAGCGGAACTCGGCATCCTGCTCCCAGTACCAGTCGGAGGACAGCTGGGTGAGGCTGCGCCAGCGCGCCTCGCTCTCGCGCAGGGCTTCCAGCGCGCCCAGGTAGTCGGTCACGTCGGTGAAGGTGCGCACGCGCCCGCCGTCCTCCAAGGGGCGCGTGCGCACCTCGATGAAACGGCCGGCCACGGTGCGGCGGATGTAGCTGTCCGGCATGGTCAGCTTGCCGCCGTGCGCGGCGTATTCGGCGCCCACGTAGTCGCGGGCCTTGGACTCGATCAGCTGGAAGCCCGTGCCGAAGTCTCCGCGCTCGGTCTGGAAGCGCACCACCTCTTCCACCCGGGGCTCGCCCGCGAGCAGCTCCTCGGGCAGGTTCAAGAGCTCCAGGTAGCGCTGGTTGTAGACGCGGATGCGGCCCTCGCCATCGACCTTGGTGATGCCCTGCGAGACGCTGGCCAGCGTGCTCTGCAGCGCGCGGGTCTTTTCGGCCAGCAGTTCGCTGGTGCGCGCCAGCTCCTCCTCCACCTGGCGGCGCGCGAGCTCGGCGCGGCGCGCCAGCTCCAGCTGGCCCACGGTGTTCAGCAGCGGCTGCAGGAACTGCACGTCGGCCGCGGTGTAGCCCTCGGGCCGGTTGGCCAGCCCGACCACGGCGACCAGCTCGCCCGAGGCCAGGATGGGCAGGCCCAGGTAGGACACCACGGGCGCATGCCCGGGCGGCATGCCGGCGCTGCGCTGCTCCCCCTGCGCGTTGTGGACGATCACCGGCGCCTCGGTCTGCATCGCCTGGCCGGGCAGGGAGTCGAGGTCATCGAAGACCCGGCCCTCCTCCGCGTCCCGGGTGTAGCGCGCGCGCGTGGCCTCGTCCCAGGCCACGTCGGTCATGGAATGCATGCGCAGAAAGGGCCGGCCCTCGGCCGTGCGCTGCACCTGCCCGACCAGCCCGAGCTGGCTGCCGGTCAGCTCCATGAGTTCGTGCAACAGGGCATCGAACGCCGCGCGCGGGGCCGAGCTCGCGATGAACACGGCCTGCGCACGCGAGATCGCCTGCAGCAGGCGGTGCTGGCGCGCCAGCATGGCCTCGGCGGCGCGCCGTGCGCGCACGCTGCTGCTGCGCTCGAGCACGGCCTCGATCTGCGCGGGCAGGGCCAGCAGGTAGTTGCAGCCAGGGTCGCGGATGGTGAAGTCGGCAAAACCGTGGCGCATGGCGTGGGCCGCCTGCGCATCGGCCCCGGCGTCCACGATGATCAGGGCCGGGATCCGGCCCATGTGCTCCAGCACGTCGTAGGCCGAGCCGTCGGTGAAGTGCTGGCAGACCAGCACGATGTCCGGCACATGATCCTTGAGCCACTGCTGCGCCTGTGTCAGCGATGGGGCCACGTGGGCCCGCCAGCCCAGCCAGGGATCGACCAGTGCATCCACAAGCGCCCGTGCGTGCTCCCGGTCGTCTTCGATCAACAGGACGGAGATGGGCATGGCCGATCTGGCTTATTTCTCAAGTCAAATGGAGTCAGCCTGCACGCTGCAGGTGTAACGAAGACCCATTATGGGCCCGCATTTGCGGCCACAGGCCGGGTGCTGGTGTTTACACTCGCCCCCTTTGTGCCATCCGCCCCACACCCCATGCAGCCCCTCAGCGTCAACCAGTACCTGCGCCAGCACATCCGCACCGTGCCCGACTGGCCGGCCCCCGGCGTGCAGTTCCGCGACATCACGCCGCTGCTGCAAGACCCCAAGGTCTTTCGCGTCTTGATCGATGCCTTCGTGCACCGCTACATGGACAAGGCCCTGCGCCCCGATGTGGTGGCCGGGCTCGATGCACGCGGCTTCATCCTCGGGGCCGTGGTGGCCTATGAACTCAACGTGGGCTTCGTGCCGATCCGCAAGAAGGGCAAGCTGCCCTTCACCACGGTGGAGGAGACCTACGAGCTCGAATACGGCAGCGCCACGGTGGAGCTGCACACCGATGCCGTCAAGCCAGGCGACCGCGTGCTGCTGATCGACGACCTCATCGCCACGGGCGGCACCATGATGGCCGGGCGGCGCCTGCTGGAGAAGCTGGGCGCCACCGTGACCGAGGGTGCGGCCATCGTCGACCTGCCCGAGCTGGGCGGCTCGCAGCGCCTCAAGGAATCCGGCCTGCCGCTCTACACCCTGGTCGACTTCGCGGGGCACTGACCGGCCCCTGCGCTCACCGCGTCTGCGCGTAGGCGGCCAGCGCCTGCTGCAGCCATTGGGCGAAGTGCCTGCGCATGGCCGTCAGGCCGCGGCAGGCAGGGCATCGGCGGCGCTGGCAGCGCGGCGGCGCGCCGCGCGGTCCCAGGCCTTTTCATGGAAGAAGAAGGCCACGGCCTGCACCGTGGGTTCGAGCAGGCTCAGCGTGAGCGAGGCCCAGAGGTTGCCCGTGACGGCATAGGCCACCATGGCCGCCACGCTGATGTGGATCAGGTAGTAGCTGCCGGTCTTCAGGAGCATGGTCTTGTTCTGCTGGGCAATCTGGCGGAGGCGGGCCATGGGGGTGTCCTTTCTTTCATGCGCGGCAGTGCCGCCGGTCATGAAATGGTAGGCATTCTCAATAGCGAAGGCCAATTGAGTTCGGCTAGTTTCAGTATTGAAACTATTGATTGTGGGATGCCAGTCACGATGTGGCCACGGCGTTAATTCCGTCACGCAGTGGGGAATCAAAATGCCCTTGGCGGCGCCAACCCCGTTGCTATGATGGTCATCTTTTCAACTGCGGCAACGCATTAGGGAGCAGACATGGCCCTCATGGATTTCATCAAGAAACAGTTCATCGACGTCCTGCAGTGGACCGAGGACGGTGACGGCACGCTCGCCTGGCGCTTCCCGATGAGCGGCATGGAAATCCAGAACGGCGGCACGCTGGTGGTGCGTGAGTCGCAGATGGCCGTCTTCGTCAACGAAGGCAAGGTGGCCGACGTCTTCGGGCCCGGCACCTACAAGCTCACCACGCAGACCCTGCCGGTGCTGACCTACCTGAAGAACTGGGACAAGCTCTTCGAGTCGCCCTTCAAGAGCGATGTCTACTTCTTCAGCACGCGCCAGCAGATCGACCAGAAGTGGGGCACGCCCCAGCCCATCACCATCCGCGACAAGGACTTCGGTGCGGTGCGCCTGCGCGCCTTCGGCAACTATGCCTTCCGCATCGCCGACCCCAAGCTGTTCCACACCGAGATCTCGGGCACGCGCGACGTCTACCCCGTGGGCGACCTCGAAGGCCAGTTGCGCGGCCTGGTGCTGCAGAACATCAGCAACGCCATTGCCGGCAGCGGCCTGCCCTTCCTGGACCTGGCGGCCAACCAGGTCATGTTCGCCGATGCGCTGACCAAGGAGCTGGCGCCCATCTTCGCCAAGCTGGGCCTGTTGATCGAGAACCTCACGGTGCAGAACGTCTCGCTGCCCGAAGAGCTGCAGAAGATCCTGGACCAGAAGATCGGCATGGGCATGGTCGGCAACGACATGGCCAAGTTCATGCAGTACCAGACGGCCCAGGCCATCCCCAAGTTCGCCGAGAACAGCGGTGGTGGCAGCGGCATCGCGGGCGACGCCATGGGCCTGGGCGCTGGCGTGGCGCTGGGCCAGGTGATGGCGCAGAACCTGCAGCAGGGCCTGCAGGGCGGCGGCAATGCCGCGCCCGCAGCGGCGGCCGTGGCGGCTGCCGCTGGCGTCAAGCCCGAGGACGTGATGGCCACGCTCGAGAAGCTCGGTGACCTCAAGGCCAAGGGCATCCTCACGCAGGAAGAGTTCGACGCCAAGAAGTCCGAACTGCTCAAGAAGCTGATCTGAGGCTGGCGCAAACTACCTTCGCCACCGGCACCCTGGGTGCGGGCGGCAGCGGGCTGATGCGCCCCTGCCTTGCCGTACCCGGCTGCCGATGGCTCTGCCCGAATGGCCACTGAACCTACACAGCGTTCCTACCGCGCGCCCTGCCCGGGCTGCGGCGCGCCGGTTGAATTCCGCAGCGCGCAGTCCACCCACGCCGTCTGCGGCTACTGCCAGAGCACGGTGGTGCGCAGTGGCGACGTGCTGCAGCGCCTGGGCAAGATGGCCGAGCTGTTCGACGACCACAGCCCGCTGCAGCTCATGGCCAGCGGGCGCATCACGCTCGACGGCAAGGAGGTTCCGTTCACGCTGATCGGCCGCCTGCAGTACAAGACCGAGGCCGGCGTCTGGACCGAGTGGTCGGCCTTCCTGCAGGACGGCACCCTGGCCAGCCTGGGCGAGGACAACGGTGCCTATGTCTTCACGCGGCCCATGGAGGCCGGGCGCGAGCTGCCCGAGGCCAGCCGTTTCCGCATCGGCGCCACCACGGCCATTGCCGGCAAGTCGTATTCCGTCGCCTTCAGCGGCAGTGCCACACTGATCTCGGCCCAGGGCGAGCTGCCCAAGCTGCCGCCCATCGGCCAGCCCTTCGACATGGTCGAGCTGCGCAGCGCCGATGGCGAGGTGCTCAGCATCGACTACGGCCACCAGCCGCCGCACCTGGAGCGCGGCCGCGCCGTGCTGCTCGAGGACCTCAAGCTCACCGGCCTCAAGGACGAATCGGCCAAGGACGAAAAGGGCCGCCAGTTCAACTGCCCGCACTGCGGTGCGCCGGTGCAGGTGCAGCTGTCCACCACCAAGAGCATCACCTGCGGATCGTGCGCGAGCATCATCTCGCTGGACAGTGGCGTGGGCGGTGAGCTGCGCTCGGCCGAGCAGGACGAGCCCGTGCGCCCCATCATCCCGCTGGGCAGCAAGGGCCAGCTGCAGGGCGTGCACTGGCAGGTGGTGGGCTTCCAGCACCGCATGGGCGTGGAGCCCGGCGACGACGAGCACTTCGGCTGGAGCGAGTACCTGCTGTTCAACCAGAAGCGCGGCTTCGCCTTCCTGGTCGATGCCGAGGACGGCTGGAGCATGGTGCGCCCGACCACGGGCGCCCCGCAGATGGCGGCCAGCGGCCGCAGCGCCACCTACCTGGGCACCACCTACCAGCTCAAGTACAGCTACGAGGCCGAGACCACCTATGTGCTCGGCGAGTTCTACTGGCAGGTCACGCGCGGCCAGAAGACCTCCAACCGCGACTTCGCGAGCGCCAAGGGCCTCTTGTCCATGGAGCAGACGCCCAATGAGGTGACCTGGTCCTCGGGCGACAAGCTGGCCAGCGACACCGTGGCCAAGGCCTTCAAGCTCGAAGACAAGAAGGATGTGCTGCAGCGCGACGACCCGGGGCCCTTCGTGGCCAAATCGGGCCTGGGCTGCGGCACCATCATCATCATTGCGATCGTCATCATCATCCTGCTGATCCTGCTGAGCAACTGTTCCGGGTCGTCCGGCAGCAGCGGCTACCGCAGCTCGGGCGGCTCGTTCGGCGGCTATTCCAGCGGCGGCGGCGGGCACAAGTAATTTATCAAGGAGCTTCCACCATGATGGGAATCGAATGGCTCAAGCCCGCGGCGTTCCTCGGGTCCATCCTGTACGCGCTGATCGGCGTCGTGATCTTCTGGCTGTGTTTCATCATCGTCGACAAGATCACGCCCTATGACCTGTGGGGCGAGATCGTCGAGAAGCAGAACATCGCGCTCGGCGTGGTGGTGGCGGCCATGTGCCTGGGCATCAGCATCATCGTCGCCGCCGCCATCCACTGAAGGCCATGGCGGTGCGACGGCAGGGCTCCCCCGGGGCCTGCGGGTGCTTGTCCTTTGGGATGCAAAGGAATGAATAAGAATAATTATCGTTTGTATTAAAATGTGTACTTTCTGTTAACGGGTGCGGCCGGAGGGGCCGTGTTCGACCCCCTGGAGTACACATGGCGAACAAGAACCATGCGGGCAGCCACCAGGCTGCCCGTTTTCATTTGACGGCCACCGCGGCAGCCAGCCTGGTCGCCGTGCTGGGCACGGCCCCGCAGGCCTGGGCGCAACAGGCCGATACTGCCCTGCCCGCCGTGCAGGTGACCGGCTCGCAGTACGACGCCGACGATGTGCGCCCCGAAGGCGTGACCACGGCCACCAAGACCTACATGGCGCCCAAGGACATTCCGCAGACCATCGATACGCTCGAAGTCAACAAGTACAAGAGCTACGGCATCAACGACCTGGCCGTCATGCTCGACGGCGTGCCCGGTGTGAACACCAAGTACGACATGCGCGGCGAGGGCGTGATGATCCGCGGCTTCAACGCCGACTCGGGCGACATCTACCGCGACGGAGTGCGCGAATCCGGCCAGGTGCGCCGCAGCACGGCCAACGTCGAGCGCATCGAGATCTTGAAGGGCCCGGCCTCGGTGCTCTACGGCCGCAGCAGCGGCGGCGGCGTGGTGAACCTGGTGAGCAAGCAGGCGCGCTTCGATGCCAAGAGCAGCGTCACGCTGCGCGGCGGCTCGTGGGACAACTACGGCGGCACGCTCGATATCAACAAGGTCATCAACGAACACGTGGCCGTGCGCCTGACGGCCGACCGCGAGCAGGCCGACAGCTTCCGCAGCGGCATCCGCAACAAGAACGAGATGGTCTCGCCCAGCATCCTGGTGGACACCCGCACCGGCCTGCGCTGGACCGGGCAGTACACCTACGACAACATCTGGCGCGTGCCCGACCGCGGTCCGGTCTACGACCAATTGCCCGCGGGCGTCTCCATCCGCAAGGGCTTTGCCCACCCCAGCGACTATGTGGAAGACCGCCTGCGCGTGCTGCGCTCGGACCTCTCCTACGACTTCAACAAGGCCTGGAGCGTGCGCTGGGTGGCCAGCAAGCGCGAAGCCAGCCAGGACTTCGACCACTACTTCGCCGGCACCTACTGCAATGCGGCAGGCCAGACCACCGCGGGCGCGGCCTGCACCTGGCGCGGCCAGGTGCGGCCCAACTACGCCTGGCAGCAGACGGCCAACGAGACCCTGTCCAATACCGTGGACCTCACGGGCAAGTTCAGCACCGGCAGCCTCCAGCACGAGGTGCTGGTCGGTGTGGAAGTCAGCGAGGAAAAGCGCCATCCACGCATCGGCCAGCCCGCGTCCACCTTCAGCTACGACCCGTTGCAGCCCATCGCCTGGGGCGCCAAGCCGGCCCAGGGCAATCCCACCCAGCACAACCTGCACCAGGCCGAGAGCCAGGCCCTGTACGTGCAGGACCTCATCAGCCTCACGCCCGAATGGAAGCTTCTGGCCGGCCTGCGCTACGACCGCTTCGACTTCCACAGCACCAACCTGCTGACCAACATGGGTCGCGGCTACGACGGCGACTCGGTGAGCCCGCGCCTGGGCGTGGTGTGGCAGCCGGTGCGCGAGCACAGCCTGTACGCCTCGTGGAACAAGAGCTACTCGCCCTACGGCGGGCGCGGCATGATCACGGTGGACGTCTCGCCCACCGCCGTGTACGACGACGAGCCCCAGCATTCGCGCCAGTTCGAGGTGGGCGTGAAGAGCGACTGGCTGGCGGGCGCCCTGTCCACCCAGCTGTCGGTCTACCAGCTGGAGCACTACAACATCCGCTACCGCCCCGATGCGACCAACGACCCCTTCACCTGGGCCACGCGCGGCAAGGAGCGCTCGCGCGGCATCGAGTTCAGCGCGGCAGGCCGCGTGGCCTCGTCGTGGTACCTGCGCGGCGGCGTAGGCGTGACCAGCGCCAAGGTCATGGAAGACAAGCAGCAGCCCGCGCTCGTGGGCAAGTACCTGGTGGACACGGCCTTGCGCAATGGCAACCTCTTCGTGCGCTACGCGCCCCAGGGGCCCTGGTATGCGGAAATCGGCGTCACCCGCACCAGCGCGCGCTGGCTCAATGCGGCCAACACCTCGCGCGTGCCCGGCTACACCCGCTGGGACGCACTGGTCGGCTGGCGCCAGGGCGCATGGACGGCCACGGCCGCCCTGTCGAACCTGCTGGACAAGGAATACTGGCGCTCCGATGCCATGCCGGGTGCTCCGCGCAGCCTGCTGGTCAGCGTGAACTACCAGTTCTGAGCCCCGCCATTTGCCTGGCACGGACGAGGGGCAATGCCCCCTTGTGCAGACTGGCTGTGTGACAACCCGACCTCCCCGTTTCAAGCTCCGACGACGCCTCGGCGGGTGGGGCTGGGCGCTGGGGGCCGTCGCTGTCGTGGTGTTGGCTGTCAGCACCCTCCGGATCGATGGACTCCCTGGCGCACCGGCATCCGGGACCGTATCCAGAGACGGCGCTGCGACCAGCGCGGCAGCGACCCAGGCTGCGGATTTCCCGTGGGATCCCCAACTGGGCGTCGCCAGTGCACCTGCCGCGGCTTCGGATGCGCCGGCCGCTCAGCGGCCCCCCAGCCGCTTCAGCATGATGTCGGCGGCCTTCATGCCGCCTGCCCGCCCCGTGTGGGAGATGCTGCGCGGCTATCCCGGTCCCTCGGTGGCGGGCATCGACGCCGATGTGGACATGCTGGTTGCGCTGAGCTACTGCGAGTACAGCGGTGACCTGCCCAGGCAGCTGTGGGAGGGCCGCTCCCAAGGCACCGCATCGGCGGCCCACCTGAAGGAGCTCGATGCCCGGCATGCCCAGGCCACGGCGCTGTGCGCGCGGCTGTCGGACGCGGACTATGCGCTGCGCCCCGCAATCCTGCGCCTGCACGCGCGGGCCGGCAATGTGGACGCACAGCTCCACTTCCAGTATGTGGGGCCCACCGGCCGACATGGATCCGAAGGGTTTGCAGGCGTTCCCCAGAGCGAGGAGCAACTGGCCGCCTGGTACCGGGAGGTGCTGGGCTACGCGCAGCAGGCATTGCTGGGTGAGCCCCTGCTGGCCGTGAGCACCCTGGCCTGGCTGTACGACGCGGGCCCCAGCGTGCCCGCTTCTCTTGGCATCCATGATCCGGTGGAAGGCCATGCCTACCGCATTCTGCTGGCCCGGATGGTGCGCAACCCGCAGGCCATGGCCGACTTCATGCAGCGCGAAGTCGCACGCCTGCCGCCCGCGCAGGTGGCCCAGGGGCAGGCCCGGGCCGAAGCCATCGCGCAGGGCCTGGCGGCGCAGCTCACGGTCCAGGGCAAGGACCTGCCCAGGGGCCTGCTCGGTGCGGCACCCGCGCCGGCCGCCCCGCAGCGGACCCCCTCGCCGTTCGCAGCACAATAGCGGCGTGTCCTCGAACCCTAGCACCTCCTCCCTCCCCCCCGTGCCCGCACCGGGCGTGCGCCCCTTCGATGTCGCGCTGCTGGCCAGCGTGTTTGTCGTGGCCGCTTGCGGCCTGCTCTACGAACTCGCGGCCGGCGCCCTCGCCTCCTATGTGTTGGGCGATTCGGTGCTGCAGTTCTCCACCATCATCGGCACCTACCTGTTCGCCATGGGCGTGGGCTCCTGGCTGTCGCGCTATTTCGAGCGCCAGCTGCCGGCGCACTTTCTGCGCATCGAACTGCTGGTGGCGTTGATCGGTGGCGTGCTGCCGGCCACGCTGTTCCTGGCCAATGCCTACGCGCCCGGGGCTTTCCGCCTGCTGCTGTACGGCATGGTGTTCATGGTGGGCACGCTGGCCGGGCTGGAGATCCCGCTGGTCATGCGCATCTTGAAGC
Organism: Acidovorax sp. FW305-C-20-28; assembly: GCF_058783375.1. NCBI lineage: Bacteria > Pseudomonadati > Pseudomonadota > Betaproteobacteria > Burkholderiales > Comamonadaceae > Acidovorax > Acidovorax sp. FW305-C-20-28. The sequence goes on from NZ_JBYSYM010000001.1 coordinate 380,884, forward strand.
GCAATGTGGCGCTCAAGGACCTGGTCTCGCAGGTGCTGACCTTCGACTACCTGGGCGCGCTGGCCGTGTCCATGGCCTTTCCGCTGCTGCTGGTGCCGCAGCTGGGGCTCATCCGCACGGGCCTGTTGTTCGGGCTCATGAATGCCTTCGTCGCGCTGTGGGCCGTCTGGCTGTTCCGCAGCGAGCTGCGCCGCCTGCGTGCGCACGCCTTTGCCTGCCTGGCCGTGATCGGGCTGTTGCTGGCCGGGCTGGTCGGCGCCGACCACATCACCAGCTTTGCCGAGGACAAGTTCTACCAGGACCGCATCGTCATCAGCACCGCCTCGCCTTACCAGCGCATCGTCGTCACCAATGGCAAGCTGGGCCATCGCCTCTACCTCAACGGCAACCTGCAGTTCGCCGAGCGCGACGAGTACCGCTACCACGAGGCCCTGGTCCACCCCGCCATGGCGGCCCATGGCGCGCCCCGGCGCGTGGCCGTGCTCGGCGGCGGCGACGGCATGGCCGTGCGCGAGATCCTCAAGTACCCCTCGGTCGAGTCCGTCACCCTGGTCGAGCTGGACCCGGCCATGACGCGCCTTTTCAGTGAAGACCCCACGCTCGCCCGGCTCAACGCCGGCGCGCTGCGCTCGCCCAAGGTGCAGGTGGTCAACACCGACGCCTTCCAGTGGCTGCAGCAGTGCAAGGCGCCCGGCTGCGACGCGGCAGAGGATGTGTTCGACGTGATCGTGGTGGACTTCCCCGATCCGACCAACTTTTCCATCGGCAAGCTCTACACCAACAGCTTCTATGCGCTGCTCGACAAGCGCCTGTCGGCCAGCGGCTATGCGGTGGTGCAGACCACCTCGCCGCTGGTGGCGCGCAAGAGCTACTGGACGGTGGTGCAGACCATGGAATCGGTGGGCCTGCAGACGGCGCCTTACCACGCCCATGTGCCGAGCTTCGGCGAGTGGGGCTTCGTGGTGGCCAGCCGCCGGCCCTGGCGCCTGCCCGAGGCGCTGCCTGCGGACCTGCGCTTCCTCAGCGCGGGCACGCTGCCCCTGCTGTTCGACTTTCCGGTCGACATGGCGCGCCTGCCGGCGGACGTGAACCGCCTGTCCAACCAGGCCCTGGTGCACACCTATGAGCGGGAGTGGGGCAAGGTCGTCGCACACTAGCGTTCACCCCCTGAGTCGCTGCGCGCCTTCACCCCTCTCTCGATCCGCTGCGCGGCTCGGGAGGGGGACGCCCCCCGGCGCAAGCGCTGGATACGCCGCCTTCGCGGCGGGGCGGCCCTTGCGCGGGGGCACTGCTTTGGGCCGCGCCAGTTCCAAAGGTCGGGCGCTGTTGCATCCATGCCGCGTGGATGTAACAAAACGGGGTGTGGGCGGGTTTCAAGACCCTGTGGGTAAATCGCTCACCGGCTTGCCGGCAGAATGGAAACCAACGCTTACATTTGATTGCCCCGATGCTCGAGAGATTCTTCGTTGTCGGCGCAGCGCGGGAGCCCCAGAACCTCTGGGGGCACGACCCCTGGCTCGTGGCCCTGTCGGTTGTCCTGGCGATCGCCTCGTCCCTGATGGCGCTGCACCTGGCCGCGCTGGCGCAGCGTGCGCCGGATCGGCTGCGCCGCAACCTCATCGTCGCATCGGGCTCGCTGGCGCTGGGCGGTGGTGTCTGGTCCATGCACTTCGTGGGCATGCTGGCCTTCGATCTGTGCGCCAACGGGCACTTCGACCCCTGGGTCACGGCGCTGTCCTTCCTGCCCAGCCTGGTGGCTTCGTGGGTCGCCCTGCACGTGCTCACGCAAAAGCAGCCCACGGCCGGCACCATCACCTGGGGCGGGGTGCTGGTGGGTGCGGGGATCGGGGTCATGCACTACTCCGGCATGGCGGCGTCCGACATGGCGCCGCTGATCCGTTACGACGTGGGCGGTTTCCTGGCTTCGCTGGTGTTCGCCGTGGGCATGGCCATGCTGTCGCTGTGGCTGCGCTTCGGCATGCTGCGCTTCTGGTCGCGCCGGCCCTGGGTGAGCACCCTGCTCGGCGGGGTGGTCATGGGCCTGGCGATCGCGGGCATGCACTACATCAGCATTGCTGCCGTGCGGGTCACGGGCAACTTCGAGCCGCTGGGCCCGGTGTCCGAGCAGGCCAAGTACATGGCGCTGGCCATCGCGCTCATGGCCGTGCTGGTGGGCCTGGTGGTCACCACGGTCAACATCGGCCTTCGGGTGCGCTGGCTGCTGCGCCAGTCGGAGCAGAGCGAATCGAGCCTGCGCGCCGTGGTGGAGACAGCGATGGATGCCATCGTCATGGCCGATGCCGATGGCACCATCCGGTCCTTCAACGGCTCCGCCGAGCGCATGCTGGGCTGGACCTCGGCCGAAGCGATGGGGCGCAACGTGGCCATGCTGGTGGACCCGGCCTTCGCCGGGCAGCCGGAGCGCTATCTGCCGCGCGACCTGGCCCGCGGCGAGGCGCGCCAGGTGGGCAAGGACCGGGACATCCATGTGGTGCGCAAGGACGGCAGCCTGGTGCCCGTGCGCCTGGTGGTGGGCCGTGTGGATCTGCCGGGCCCGCCGGTGCTGGTGGGCTTTCTCACCGACCTGACCGAGCGCAAGGCCATGGAGCAGGAGCGCCGCCGGGGCGAGGAGCAACTGCGCTCCCTGGTGCGCAACATTCCCGGTGTGGCCTTCCGCTGCCGCTGCGATGCCGACTGGTCCATGCTGTTCATCAGCGATGCCGTCGAGGCGCTGACGGGCTGGCCGGCCGAGGATTTCCTGGCCGGCAGCACTTCCTTTGGCCGCATCATCCATGAGGATGACACCGTGCGCGTGGCCCACGAGGTGGAGCGTGCCCTGCAGGCGGGCGAATCCTATGTGCTGGAGTACCGGCTGCGCACGCGCCAGGGCGGCATCCGCTGGGTGTCGGAAACCGGCCGCGGCGTCCTGGGGCCGAAGGGCGAAATCCAGTGGATCGATGGCGTGATCACGGACATGACGGCCTCCAAGGCCCAGAACGCCGAATTCGTGGGCACGGTCACGGCCATCGGCCGCTCGCAGTCGGTGATCGAGTTCGACCTCACCGGCCATGTGCTCGCGGCCAACCAGAACTTCCTGGACCTCATGGGCTACACCCTCGCCGAGATCGAGGGGCGGCACCACCGCATGTTCTGCAAGCCGGAATATGCCGACAGCGAGGCCTACCAGGCCTTCTGGACGCGCCTGGGCCAGGGCGAATTCGATGCGGGCGAGTACATGCGCGTTGGCAAGAATGGGCGCGAGGTCTGGATCCAGGCCACCTACAACCCCATCCTCGATGCGCAGGGCCGGCCTTTCAAGATCGTGAAGTTCGCCACCGACCTGACCGAGCGGCGCCGCATGGAGACCGACCTGCGCTCTGCCAAGGAGCAGGCCGAGCAGGCGGCGGCGGCGCGCAGCAGCTTTTTGGCGAACATGAGCCACGAGATCCGCACGCCCATGAACGCCATCATCGGCTTCACCGAGGCATTGCTGGACACCCCGCTGGAAAGCACCCAGCGCCGCCACCTGGGCACGGTGCACCACTCGGCGCGCTCCATGCTGCGCCTGCTCAACGACATCCTGGACACGGCCAAGCTCGAAAAGGGGGCGGTCGAGCTGGAAGTGGTCGACTTCAGCCTGCGCGAACTGTGCGACCAGATCCTCGCCTCGCTGCGCATCAACGCGGCCAAGAAGGGGCTGGACGTCATCCTCGACTACCCGTACGAGCTGTCCGACCACTGGCAGGGGGATGCCTTCCGCATCCAGCAGATCCTGCTCAACCTGATGGGCAACGCCATCAAGTTCACCCACCAGGGCCATGTCACGCTGCGCGTGTCGGGATCGAGCGGCCAGCTCGTGCTTGCGGTGGTCGATACCGGCATCGGCATCGACGCGGCGGGCGTGGAGCGCATCTTCGACCCCTTTGCGCAGGCCGATGCATCGACCACGCGCCGCTACGGGGGCACGGGCCTGGGCACGACCATCGCCCGCCAACTGGCCGAACTCATGGGCGGCAGCATCGGTGTGGTGAGCCAGGTGGGCCAGGGCAGCACCTTCACCGTGCAGCTGCCGCTGCACACCGGCCAGCCGCCTGCAGGCGGCGGTGTCTCCATGCGCGACTGGCTGCGCGCGCCCCTGCCCACCCTGCGCGTGCTGGCCGTGGACGATGTGCCCGCCAACCTGGAGCTGCTGCAGCTCATGCTGGAGCGTGGGGGCCACAAGATCAGCACCGCGGACAGCGGCGCCCAGGCCTTCGAGGCCTTTGCGCAGGAGCGTTTCGACGTGGTGCTCATGGACCTGCAGATGCCCGACATGGACGGGCTGGAGACCACGCGCCACCTGCGCAGCTTCGAGCGCGCGCGCCAGCGCAAGCCCACGCCCATCATCGCCCTGTCGGCCAGCGTGCTGGAGCAGGACCGGCGCAACGCGCGCGCGGCCGGCATGGACGGCTTTGCAAGCAAACCGGTGGAGCCTGTGCGGCTGATGGCCGAGATCGCGCGCGTGATCGGCGTGCGCGAGGCCGGGGCCGACCCGGTGTTCGCTGTCACCAGCGCATTCGGCACCCTGCACCCCCAGGACGGGCTCAAGCTACAGCCCGCCCGGGAGCAGGCAGCGCCGCCCGCGGCACCGGCCATCGAGTGGGAGCGTGGCGTGCGCCTGTGGACGCAGGCGCGCTACCTGCGCGAGGCCATCGAGCGCTTCATGCAGGAAAGCGGCGTGGCGTTGGCAGGCCTGCTGTCGGCGCACCAGGCGGACGACTGGGACACCCTGGCCGCGCGTGCCCACCGGCTGCGCGGGGCTGCAGGCAATCTGGCGCTGCCCGCAGTGGACAAGCTGGCGGCACAGATCGAGAACGCCGCCCGCAGCCGCGACACCTTGCGCGTGCAGTCCGCCCTGCTGGCCCTGGCCACGGCCCTGGACGCCGTGCGCGGCGCCCTGCTCAACCCACAGGCCCCCGATGCCCAGCCCCAGGGCTCGGCCCCGGCACCTGCGCCGCTGCAGCAGGACCAGCGTGAACGCGCCCTGGCCGCCATCGAGGCGCTGGCCACCGCCCTGGCCCAGGGGGAGCTGGCCGATGCGCCCCTGGCCGTGCTGGAGGCCGAGCTGCCTGCAGTCACCCTGAACAGCCTGCACGAGGCGCTGGACCGCTTCGACTTCGACGAGGCGCGCGCCTGCCTGCAGGCCTTGCAAAGCCATCTGCGCGCGCCGGGGGAGATGCCGGCATGAACCAGGCCAGCGCCGGGTGCGGGACAATAGGCGCATGAACCTGCCCCGCCAGACCCACCGCAGGGAGCCTGCTGCATGACCGCTGCGCAGGAAGACCACCGCCCGCGCCTGCTGCTGGTGGACGATGAGCCCACCAACCTGCAGGTGCTGCGCCACATCCTGCAGGAGCATTACCGCCTGCTGTTCGCCACCGATGGCGCCCGCGCGCTGCAGGTTGCCCAGCAGCAGCGGCCCGACCTGGTGCTGCTCGACGTGATGATGCCGCAGATGGACGGCTATGCCGTGTGCCAGGCCCTGAAGGCCGACCGCGCGACCGCAGGCATCCCGGTGATCTTCGTGACAGCGCTCACCGAGGTGCAGGACGAGGCGCGCGGTTTCGACGTGGGCGGGGTGGACTACATCACCAAGCCCGTGAGCGCCCCCGTGGTGCGCGCCCGCGTGCGCACCCACCTGTCCCTGGTGCGCACCGAGGAGCTGCGCGAGACGCGGCTGCAGATCGTGCAGCGCCTGGGGCGTGCGGCCGAGTACAAGGACAACGAGACGGGCATGCACGTCATCCGCATGAGCCACTTCGCGCAGGTGCTGGCGCTGGCGCTGGGCTACTCGCCGGCCTGGGCCGAGGACCTGCTCAACGCCGCGCCCATGCACGATGTGGGCAAGATCGGCATCCCCGACGCCGTGCTGCGCAAGCCCGGCCCGCTCGATGCCGATGAATGGGCCACCATGCAGCGCCACCCCGAGATCGGGGCCGAGATCATCGGCGAGCACCCGGCGGGCGTGCTGCGCCTGGCCCATGCCATCGCGCTCACGCACCACGAGAAATGGGACGGCAGCGGCTACCCGCGTGGCCTGGTGGGCGAGGCCATCCCGGTGGAGTCGCGCATCGTGGCCCTGGCCGACGTGTTCGATGCACTCACGGCGCGCCGCCCCTACAAGGAGCCCTGGAGCATCGAGGACACCGTGGAGCACCTGCGCGCGCAGGCGGGCAGGCACTTCGATCCGTCCATGGTCGAGGTGTTCATCGCCCAACTGCCGCAGTTGCTGGAAATCAAGGCACGCTGGGTGGATTGATCCCCCGGCTTCTGCGGGACACGCGGGTGACGTAGAGTACGGCCCCATGTCTTTTGCGCCGACCCCTTTTTCACCGCCCTTGCGCCGCAGGCAGGTCCTGCAGGCGGGCGCCGCGCTGGCCGCAGGGGCTGCGCTGCCCGGTTGCGACAAGGCGCCGCGTACGCTGGAGGGCGGCTTTGCCGGCATCGACATGGAGCGTGGCCATGCGTTGCGCGAAATGCTGCACAAGGGCACGCTGCCCGAGCCCACGGTGGTGCGGCGCGCGCAGGCCATCATCGCCGGGGGCGGGGTGGCAGGGTTGGCGGCGGCGCGCGCGCTGCGCCTGGCCGGCGTGGAGGATTTCGTGCTGCTGGAGCTCGAAGACCAGGCCGGCGGCAACAGCCGCGGCGGCAGGGTCGGCGGCATCGCCTGCCCCATGGGCGCGCACTACCTGCCCGTGCCCGGCGACGACGCCAGCGAGGTGCAGGACCTGCTGGAAGAACTGGGCCTGCGCCAGCGCGTGGCCGGCCGCTGGCGCTATGACGAGCGCCACCTGTGCCACAGCCCGCAGGAGCGGCTGTACTTTGAGGGCGAGTGGCAGGAAGGCCTGCTGCCCGTGCAGGGCGTGGGCGAGGCGACACTGGCCCAGTACCGCCGCTTCTCGGAGCGCGTCGACGCCTTGTCCAAGACGGCGCGCTTCACCATGCCCATGCCCAAGGCCTTTGATGGCAAGCGGGCGCTCTCGCCGACGCACCAGGCGCTCGATGCCCTCTCCTTCGACGCCTGGCTCGCGCAGGAGGGGCTCGACGACGCGCACCTGCGTTGGTACCTCGACTACTGCTGCCGCGACGACTATGGCGCGGGCCTTGCACGCGTGTCGGCCTGGGCAGGCATTCATTACTTTGCCAGCCGCCATGGCTTCCACGCGCCGGGCGATGCGGGCCCCGACGACCGCGAAGGGGTGCTCACCTGGCCCGAGGGCAATGGCTGGCTCACCCAGCGCCTGGCGGTGCCGCTGCGTGAAGGCGGGCAATTGGCCACGGGCAGCAGCGTGCTGCGCATCACCGAGGGGCGCCACGGCGTGGAGGTGGATGCGTTCAACCATACCTCGGGCAATGTCGAGCGCTGGCAGGCGCCGCGCTGCGTGGTGGCGCTGCCGGTGTTCCTGGCCGCGCGCGTGGTGCGCAACCCCCCGACCTTCCTCACCGAGACGGCCAGGCGCCTGTCGTGGGCGCCCTGGCTGGTGGCCAACATCCACATCGATGCACCGCTGACCGACCGGGCCGGTGCCGCACCTGCCTGGGACAACGTGCTCTATGCCGATGCCAACCCGGGTGGCCTGGGCTATGTGGACGCCGGCCACCAGCGGCTGGATCCGCGCCCCGGGCCCACGGTACTCACCTACTACCAGGCCCTGGGCGATGTGCCCGATGGCCGCCAGCAGCTGGCCACGCAGCCCTGGAACCACTGGGCCCAGGCGGCCCTGCAGGCCCTGGCCGGCCCGCACCCCGACCTGGCCCAGCGCGCCACGCGCGTCGATGTCACGCGCTATGGCCACGCCATGTCCATCCCCACACCGGGCCTGCTCGGCTGGCTGCACCAGCCGGGGCGCTACCGGTCGCCCGACAAGCGCGTGCGCCTGGCCAGCGGCGAGCGTGTGGCCGTGCTGCCCACGCCGGCCACGGCGCGCCTGGCCTTCGCGCACAGCGACTGGTCGGGGTACTCGGTGTTCGAAGAGGCCTTCACGCGCGGCCACATGGCCGGGCTGCTCGCATCGGGCTAGGACAAGCGGCGCTTCAAGGCTGCCACTGCGCTGTCCACCGTGGTCAGCACCGGCAAACCGGTGGCCGCCTCGCACAGGCTGCGCGCGCGGGCCATGCTGAACTGCGCCAGCGCGATCACCTCGCAGCCCTCGCGCTGCAGGCGCTGGGCCTGCGCGGCCACCAGGCTGTCGTGCAGGTCGCCGTTGCCCGCGTTCAGCGCGGCCATGGCGCCTTCGGCCAGGGCCAGCTGCAGCGGTGTGCCCGCCGGGAATTCCGGCGGCATGGACTGCAGCGTGGGCGCAAAACTCGCGATCAGGCCGATGCGCCGGCCGGTGGCCACGGCCTCTTCCACCATGGCCTCGTTGGGCTTGAGCACCGGGATCTGTGGGTGCAGGGCAGCCACCTGTTCGATGCAGGGCCCGAAGGCCGAGCAGGTGAACAGGATGCCCTCGGCGCCCGTGCCGACGGCGTAAGCGGCGAGCGTCTCGAAGCGGGCGTGCATCGCCGCGTCCAGCCCCTGCCCTGAACGTGCCAGATCGGCCGAGAGGCTGTCGTCCAGCAGGTTCATGCGCGTAACCTCGGGCCAGTCCTGCGCGAAGGCGGTGTTGATCGGCTCCACCGAGTGGGCCAGGGCGTGGATGAGGGCGATGCGGGTCATGGCGGGGCGTGCGGGGCTCAGATGCCCTTGGAGCTGGGGTTGGCGAAGGCGTCGCGCGTCTCGGCGTTCAGCGGGTAGTTGATGCTCACGTTCTTGGGCGGAATCGGTTGCATGAACCAGCGGTTGTACAGCTTTTCCATCTCGCCCGACTTCATCATGCCCGTGACCACGCGGTCCACGATCGCCTTGAACTCGGGGTCGTCCTTGCGGAACATCAGCGACTGGTTCTCGGTGCGCAGGCCCTCGCCAACGATGGCGAAGTCCTTGGGGCTGCGGTGGTTGGCGATCAGGCCGGCCAGCAGGATGTCGTCGAGCACGAAGGCCGCGGCGCGGCCCGTTTCGACCATGAGGAAGGAGTCGGTATGGTCCTTGCCCGCCAGTTGCGTGATCTCCAGGCTCTTGCCCTTGTCGGCTTCGCGCAGCAGGCGCAGCGAGGTCGTGCCGCTGGTGGCCACCACCGACTTGCCCTGCAGGTCGGCCACGCCCTTGATGCCCGAGTCGGCGCGCACGGCCATGCGCACGTTGTAGCGGAAGATGTCGGGCGAGAAGGCCACCATCTGCTGGCGTTCCACCAGGTTGGTGGTGGAGCCGCATTCGATGTCCACCGTGCCGTTGGCCACCAGGGGGATGCGGTTCTGCGAGGTCACGTTCTGGTACTTCACCTCGATCTGCGGCATCTTGAGCTCGGCCTTGATGGCCTCCAGGATGCGGTTGCAGATGTCGATGCTGTAGCCCACGGGTTTGCCGCCGCCGTCCAGGTACGAAAAGCCGAACGAGGCCTCGCGGTGCCCGTAGGTGATGGCGCCGCTGTCGCGGATCTTCTTGAGCGTTGCGCCCACGGGGCTCTGGGCCTGGGCGGCGCCATGGGCCAGCAGCGCGGCCAGCGCCAGGGTGGCGGGGAGCAAGGTCTTCGTCACGGTCTTCATCGGCATGGGAGCACCTTTCAGGTCGGGGGAGGAACAGGGAGGGGGCGGAAATCAGGGGCTCAGCACGGGCTGGGCTGGCTGGGCAGCGCGGTGCTGGTCGTCACGGCATCGACGGCCTGGGTCAGCAGCGCAGCGATGGACTCCAGCTGCGCGCGCGAGGCGATGTAGGGCGGGGCCAGCAGCACGTGGTCACCCAGGTGGCCATCCACCGTGCCGCCGAAGGGGTAGCACAGCAGGCCCAGCTCCATGGCCTTCTTCTTGAGGCGCGCGTGCACCTTCTGCGCGGGGTCGAACGGCGCCTTGCTGGCCCGGTCGGCCACCAGCTCCACACCCCAGAAGAAACCGCGTCCGCGGATGTCGCCCACATGCGGGTGGCTGCCCAGGGCATCGCGCAGCGCCTGACCCAGGAAGACGCCATCCGTGCGCACCTTGGCCAGCAGGCCGTCGCGCTCGATCACCTGCTGCACGGCCAGCGCGGCCGCGCAGGCCACGGGGTGGCCCAGGTAGGTGTGGCCGTGCTGGAAGAAGCCGCTGCCCTGGGACATGGCGTCCACGATGTGCCGCTGCGCCAGCACCGCGCCGATGGGCTGGTAGCCGCCGCCCAGGCCCTTGGCCACGGTGATCAGGTCGGGCACCACACCCTCCTGCTCGCAGGCGTGCAGGGTGCCGGTGCGGCCCATGCCGCACATCACCTCGTCCAGGATCAGCAGCACACCGTGGCGGTCGCAGACCTCGCGCACCGCCTTGAAGTAGCCGGGCACGGGCGTGAGCACGCCGGCCGTGGCGCCGCCGATGGTCTCGGCGACAAAGGCCAGCACCGTGCGCGGGCCGAGGGTGGTGATGGCCTCCTCCAGCTCCCGCGCCAGGCGCAGGCCGTAGGCCTCGGGCGTCTCGCCGGCCAGCTGCTCGCGGTAGGGGTAGCAGGGCGCGACATGCGTGGCCTCCACCAGGATGGGCGCGAACGGCGCGCGCCGCCAGGCATTTCCACCCACGGCCAGTGCACCCAGGGTATTGCCGTGGTAGCTCTGGCGCCGTGCGATGAAGTGGGTGCGTTCGGGCTGGCCGATCTCCACGAAATACTGGCGCGCCATCTTGAGCGCGGCCTCCACGGCCTCGGAGCCGCCGCTCACGAAGTAGGCATGGCTGGTGCCCGCCGGTGCCGTGCGCACCAGCTGCTCGGCCAGCTGCTCTGCCACCTCGGTCGTGAAGAAGCTGGTGTGGGCATAGGCCAGGCGGTCGATCTGCGCATGCATGGCGGCCAGCACGTCGGGGTGGCCATGGCCCAGCGAGGACACGGCGGCACCGCCCGAGGCGTCGAGGTATTCGCGCCCGGCGGCATCGCGCAGGAACAGGCCTTGCCCGCCCACCGCCACGGGCGGGGTGTGCTGCAGATGGCGGTGAAAAACGTGGGTCATGCCAGGGTCTCCGGAACAGGTGCAAACGTCGATGGAACGAATGTACCGTAAAAACAAAATAAATGGAACATATGTTTTTATGTGGGTGCGCGGTGGAACAGCTGCACCGCGGGGTGATCCGCTACAGTGCTGCGACCCCCACTCCCGCGCACGCACCGAACCCATGGGCCTGAAAGACACCCTCCGCGCCCGTTTCGACGGCATGACCGCCATGCAGCAAAAGGCCGCGCGCTTCGTGCTGGAACACCCGAACGACGTGGTGACCGCCTCCATGCGCACCGTGAGCGCGCGCGTGGAGATCCCGCCCGCCACGCTGGTGCGCTTTGCCCAGCTGCTGGGCTTCGAGGGTTGGCCCGAGCTCAAGGCCGCGCTGGTGCAGGACATGGGCCTGGGCTCGGAGCCCTATGCGCACAAGGCGCGCACGCTGGCCGACCGCGCGCGCGATGGTGGTGGCGGCCTGGCCGCTGATATCTTCACCACGCACCGCGACAACCTCGACGCCACCGAGCGCGCCAGCGGTGATGCCCTGCCGCGCGCCGCCGCGCTGCTGGAGAAGGCGCGCGCCGTGCATGTGGCGGGTTTTCGCGCCTGCCACCCGGTGGCCTATTCGCTGATGTACGTGTACCGCCTGTTCCGCGACAGCGTGCACCTGCTCGACGGCCTGGGCGGCTCGCTGGAGATGCAGCTGCGCGCCATGCACAAGGGCGATGCGGTGGTGGTCATCAGCTTCAGCCCCTATTCGCGCGAAGCCATCGCCGTGGCGCGCCAGGCGCGTGATGCCGGCTGCCAGGTGCTGGCGCTGACCGACACGCCCTCGTCTCCGCTGGCCCTGCTGGCGCACGAGGTGCTGTTGTTCTCCACGCAAAGCCCCTCGTTCTTTCCCTCCATCGCGGGCGCGCAGGCCTTGTCGGAGGCGCTGCTGGGCCTCTTGGTCAGCCGCGCCGGCAAGGCCGGCATCGCCCGCATCGAAGGCGCCGAGGCCCAGCTCTTCGAGACAGGCGCCTACTTGCCGCCGGCACCATGAGTGCGCCGCAGGCGGATGGGGTGCGGGTGCATGTCAGCGTCGCGCAGCAGCAGCTCGACCTGTGGGACGGCAGCACGCTGCTGCGCAGCTACCCGGTCTCCACTGCGCTCAACGGGGTGGGAGAACTGAACGGCAGCGGCTGCACACCGCGCGGCCTGCACCGCGTGCGCGCCAAGGTGGGCACGGGGTGCGATGCGGGCACCGTCTTCGTGGGGCGCCGGCCCACGGGCGAGCGGTATACGCCCGAACTGGCGGCGCAGCACCCGGGGCGCGACTGGATCCTGTGCCGCATCCTCTGGCTCACGGGCTGCGAGCCGGGCGTGAACCGCGGCGGTGCGGTGGACACGCTGCGGCGCTACATCTACCTCCACGGCTGCCCCGACGGCACGCCCCTGGGCGTGCCGGCCTCGCATGGCTGCGTGCGCATGGCCAATGCCGATGTGATGGACCTGTTCGACCGCGTGGCCGTGGGCACACCGGTGCACATCATTCCCTGAGGCCGTTCTGCCCTGTCACGTGCCCGTCACGCGCAGCGGGCATCGTCGCCGGTTTACATTTCTGCCGTCTGTGACCATGTCCCGACTTTCCACCCTCGCCGCCAGCGCCCTGCTGGCCTGCGCTGTTGCCACTTCCCTCACCGCCCAGGCCCAGCAGGCCTACCCCGCCACGCTGGCCGGCCACGCGGTGATGCCTGCCATGAGCCTGGTGCCCGCCCCCAAGGACGCGCCCCAGGACCTGCAGGTCAGCGGCAAGTTCACCACGGGCAAGCGCGTGGAGGCACTGGGCTCGGTCGAGGGCCTGTCGGGCGGCCGCCCCACGGGCATCTCGCTGCCCTTCGCCGGCCAGCCGCTGCAGGGCCACTCGGGCATCAAGCGCATGGCCGACGGCTCGTTCTGGATCCTCACCGACAACGGTGCCGGCGCCAAGGCCAATTCGCCCGACTTCATGCTGCACCTGAGCCACTACAACGTGGACTTCAAGACCGGCCAGTTCAAGCGCCTGGCCACCGTGTTCCTGCACGACCCGGACAAGAAGGTGCCGTTCCGCATCGTCCACGAAGGCACGGACAAGCGCTACCTCACGGGCTCCGACTTCGACCCCGAGAGCTTCCAGTTCGCGGGCGGCGCGCTGTGGATCGGTGAGGAATTCGGCCCCTACCTGATCAAGGCCGACCTCACGGGCCGCGTGCTCGCCGTGTTCGAGACCCAGGTGGACGGCAAGGTCGTGCGCTCGCCCGACCACCCCGCCATCACCACGGCCGGCGCGCCCGATGCCAAGGCCCCGGCCTTCGAGGTCAAGCGCTCCAAGGGCTACGAAGGCATGGCCTCGTCCAAGGACGGCAGCAAGCTCTACGCCCTGCTCGAAGGCCCGCTGTGGAACGAGGCCGCCAAGGCCTACGAAGCTGTCGAAGGCAACAAGCAGTACCTGCGCGTGCTGGAGTTCGACGTGAAGTCCGAGCAATGGACCGGCCGCCACTGGAAGTACGTGCTGGAGGCGAACCACCACGCCATCGGCGACTTCAACATGATCGACGGCAGCACCGGCCTGATCATCGAGCGCGACAACGGCGAAGGCACGGCCGACAAGGCCTGCCCCGAAGGCGCCAAGCGCACGGACTGCTTCCACGACCTCGCCAAGTTCAAGCGCGTCTACAAGATCGAGCTGAGCGATGCCAACGTGGGCGGCCCGCTGCGCAAGATCGGCTACATCGACCTGCTGTCCATCCAGGACCCGCAGCGCCTGGCGAAGAAGCCGCTGAACAACGGTGTGCTCACCTTCCCCTTCTTCACCATTGAGAACGTGGACGTGGTGGACGGCACGCACATCGTGGTGGGCAACGACAACAACCTGCCCTTCAGCTCCAGCCGCGAGCCGAACAAGGCCGACGACAACGAGCTGGTGCTGCTCGAAGTGGGCGAGCTGCTGCGCGCGAAGTAAGCGCCGCACCCCCCTGCGCAAAGGGCTGCCTCCGGGGCAGCCCTTTTACATGGCGGGCAGCGCGGTGCGGGGCCGGGTGGCAAAATCGCAGGCCACACCCTGAAAGCCGCGCCACCATGTTCACAGGCATCGTTCAAGCCACGGCAGGCATTGCCGCCATCCACGACCGCGCAGGCCTGCGCACCTTCACGCTCGATTTTCCCGCGGGTTTCTGCCAGGACCTGGCCATTGGTGCCAGTGTCTCCACCGATGGCGTGTGCCTCACGGTGACCGAAATCCTCTCGCCCACGCAGGCCAACTTCGACGTGATGCAGCAGAGCCTGAACATCACCACCTTGGGCAGCTATGCCCAGGGCGACCGCGTGAATGTGGAGCGCGCGGCCAAGGACGGCGCCGAGATCGGTGGCCACCCGCTGTCGGGCCACGTCGACTTCTCGGGCACGCTGGACAGCGTGCGCGAGTTCGACAACAACCTGGTGTGGCGCGTGGCCGTGCCGCCCGAGTTCCGCCGCTACGTGTTCGCCAAGGGCTACATCGCGATCCACGGCGCCAGCCTCACGGTGGCTGAGGTGAACCGCGCCGAGGGCTGGTTCGAGGTCTGGCTGATCCCCGAGACACGCCGCGCCACGGTGTTCGAGGGCAAGAAGGCCGGCGACCGCCTCAACATCGAGATCGAGCGCAGCACCCAGGTGGTGGTCGACACCGTGCGCGAGGCCGTGCAGGAAAGCCTGGGCCGGCTGCAGCCCGTGCTGGAGGCCTTGCTCAAGGAGAAGGGCCTGTCGCTGGAAGACTTCGTGCAGCCGCCGGTGCTTCCCCACTGAGGTTCATTCGGCGACGTAGTCAAGGAACCCGATGACCCGGCGCAGGCGCCCATCGGCGTCCAGCTCGGCCACGTCGGTGCCGCGCGCCACGGGCTCGGCGCCCGGGGCCGCCAGCGCCCAGGAAAAGCGCACCACGCCATGGTGGCCCTCGGGCGTGCCCAGCGGCAGGAAGCGGTAGCCCGCAAAGCGCTGCTGTGCTCCGGAGATCAAGGCCGCCAGGCCTTCGTGGCCGCGGCCTTCCATCATCGGGTCGAGGTAGTGCACGTCGGCACTGAAAGTGCCACGCACCAGGCGCTCGCGCTCGGTCGCGTCGGTGGCGTTCCACGCCGCCAGGTAGCGTGCCGCGATCTCGGGTGCGGCGCTGGCGGCGGTCTGTGCGGTGGATTCGATGGTGTTCATGGCAACTCCTGAAGCAAGGGGTGAAGGAAGAAGGGGCGTCGGATGCGCGGGCATCCCACGCAGGCCATTCTTCGTGCCGCGCCCACAGGCGTCGATGACCTCAGGGGTCATGCGCCGCGGGCCGGATTGGGATAATCCAGGTCCCGTATGCCGAATTCCCCGCTTCCTCCATCTTCCGTACCCGGTGCACCGCGCGCGCTGCAGCCGCACGACCTGCCGGGCCTGCTGCAGGTGCAACTGGCCTGCTATGGCGAGGGCTTCGTCGAAAGCGCCGAGGTGTTTGCGCGTCGGCTGGCCAGCCCGGTGAACTGTTCGCTGGTGCTCGAACGCGCGGGGCAGGTCTGCGCCTACCTTGCGGCCTACCGCTCGGTGCGCGGCAAGGTCACGCCGCTGCACGGCGACTTCGAGAGCCCGGCCGGTGCCCCCGACACCCTGTACCTGCACGACATGGCCGTGCTGCCCGTCTGCGCGGGCCAGGGCCTGGCGCAGGTGCTGCTGGCGCCCCTGTGGGCCCAGGGGGCGGCATGGGGCCTGCACCACACGGCCCTGGTCTCGGTGCAGGGCTCGCAGGGCTACTGGGAGCGCCATGGCTATGCCGTGCAGCCGCTGGCCGATGCGCTGCAGCGCGAACGGCTGGCCAGCTATGGTGAAGGCGCCGTCTACATGCTGAGAGAACTCTGACCGGCGTTGCCCTGCGCCACGATCCATGCGCGAAAGCGCCGCAACGCGGGGTCGATCAACGCCTCGGGCCGGTAGACCAGGTGGTAGGCCAGTGGCGTGGCCAGGGGTTTGCAGTGCACGCTGACCAGTTCGCGCGCGTCCAGCTCCTGCTGCACCAGGGCGCGGCGCACCAGGGCAAAGCCCCGGCCGGCCACGGCGGCCTCGATGGCCGCGTTGGAATGCGCAAAGACGACTCCGCCCTCGCAGTCCACACCGGCCATGTCATGGGCCTCGCACCACAGGCGCCAGTCGCCGCGGTGCTCGTCGTGCAGCAGGCGGGCGCTGGTGATGTCGGCCACGCGCGCGGTGCGGCGCGGGGCCAGCAGGCGCGGGCTGCACACGGGCACCAGGTCGTCGGCCACCAGCACCTCGGACTGCAGGCCTGCATAGCGCCCCTGGCCATGGCGCACGGCGAAGTGCACGCCTTCGGCCGCCAGGTCCACCGCGCGGTTGGTGCTGCCCACGTGCACGTCCATGTCCGGGTGCTGCTGCAGAAAGCCGTGCAGGCGCGGCACCAGCCATTGCACGGCAAAGCCGGGCGTGCAGCTGACCACCACCACCTGCCGGCGGTTCGTGGACGCGATGCGCGAGGTGGCGTGCCCGATCACCGCCAGCCCCTCGGCGCAGGCGGCCTGGTAGTCGCGCCCGGCGGCCGTGAGTGCCAGGCCGCGCGGCTGGCGTTCGAACAGCGCGCAGCCCAGGAAGTCTTCGAGCTTGCGCACCTGCTGCGAGACGGCCCCTGGCGTCACATGCAGTTCCTCGGCTGCGCGCCGCACGCTGGCATGGCGGGCCGTGGCCTCGAAGAAGCGGATGGCGATCAGGGGTGGCAGGCGCATGGTTTTGTATAGCAGGGCTAAACGGCTGTAGAGGATAAATGGATTGCCCAGGCTGTGTGCTGCCGCGAAGATCGGCGCATGAACCTCGCCAGCCTCGTGCGTCTTTTCGCGCTTGCCGCCCTCTGGGGCGGCAGCTTTCTCTTCATGCGCATTGCCGCCCCCGTGTGGGGTGCCGTGCCCACGGCCTTTGTGCGCGTGGTGCTCGGGGCGGCGGGGCTGATGGCCCTGCTCGCGCTGGTGCGGCTGCGGCCGGCCTTTGGCGGCAAGCTGGGGGCGGCGCTGGTGCTGGGGGCCATCAACTCCGGCGTGCCCTTCCTGATGTTCGCGCTGGCCGCGCAGGTGCTGCCAGCGGGCTACAGCGCCATCCTCAATGCCACCACGCCGCTGATGGGCGTGGTGATCGGTGCGCTGGCGTTTGGCGAGCGCATCACGCCGGCGCGTGTGGGCGGCGTGCTGCTGGGCATGGCCGGGGTGGCGGTGCTCGCACAGGCCGGGCCGGTGGCACTCACGGCGCCGGTGTTGGGCGGGATCGCGGCCTGCCTGGTGGCCACGGCCTGCTACGGGCTGGCGGGCTTTCTCACGCGCCGCTGGATCACCCAGCGCGGCGGGCTGGACAGCCGCTTGGTGGCGTTGGGCAGCCAGTGGGGCGCTGTGTTGGCCTTGGCGCCGTTTGCGCTGTGGGAGGCCGCGCACCGGCCTGTGGCTGGCTGGCTCGCGGCCGGCCCCGCCGTCTGGGGCGCCATGCTGGCCCTGGGCCTGCTGTGCACCTCGTTCGCCTACGTGCTGTACTTTCGCCTGATTGCCGACGTGGGGCCGGTCAAGGCGCTCACCGTCACCTTCCTGATCCCGCTGTTCGGCGTGGCCTGGGGCTGGCTGGTGCTGGGCGAGGTGGCCACGCTGGCCCATGCGGCGGGCGGGGTGCTGATCGCGCTGGCGCTGTGGCTGGTGCTGCGGCCCGCAGCCGCCCCCGCACCGGCGCCTACCCCATCTGCCGCCGGGCGCTGAAGCCTTTTGCACCGAGCGTCTGTACGGCGCCACGCCAGGGCCCATCTGTCGCAGGCCCTGGTGATAATGGCCGCATCATGCCCAACCGCTGGAAACCCAATGTCACCGTGGCCGCTGTCGTCGAACGCGATGGCCGCTTCCTGCTGGTGGAGGAAGAAACCACCGATGGCCTCAAGCTCAACAACCCCGCCGGCCACCTGGACCCCGGCGAATCGCCCACCACTGCCTGCGCGCGCGAGGTGCTCGAAGAGACGGCCTTCGACTTCGAGCCCACGCACCTCATCGGCGTGTACCTCAACCGCTTCACCAAGACGCGCACGGGCGACGACATCACCTACCTGCGCTTTGCCTTTGCCGGCACCCTGGGCACGCACCACGCCTGGCGCACGCTGGACGAAGGCATCGTGCGCACCGTGTGGATGACGGCCGAGGAGATCCGCGCCTGCCCCGAGCGCCACCGCAGCCCCCTGCTGCTGCAGTGCCTGGCCGACTACCTGGCCGGCCAGCGCTACCCGGTGTCGCTGGTGCACACCGACATCTCGGTGACGCAGACCTCGGGCTGAGTGGGCGCGGGGTGCACCGGCAGAAATATTTCTGCGAGGGCATGTAACCCGCAGCGTGGGCGGGGCGAACTAACAGGCAGAGAGCGTGGCGCCGCGCGATCTGAACCACCCCTGTTTCGACCCCTTACTTCCTTCCTTATGGAGCGACCCACCATGCTGCACACCACCCAACCCGCCACGTCCGCATCCTTCGCGCTGGCCGCCGCCTTGCTGGCCTTGTCGTCGGGCGCCTTTGCCGCCGATGCCCCCAAGGGCTCCAAGGGCGCGGCCATTGCCGCCAACGACAAGGTGCACTGCTACAACGTGCACGAGTGCAAGGGCAACAGCGACTGCTCCACCGCCGAGCACAGCTGCAAGGGCCAGAACGCCTGCAAGGGCCATGGCTTCAAGGCCAAGACCGCCGCGCAATGCCTGAGCGAAAAGGGCACCATCGGTGATATCAAGGGGTGATGACCCTGCGCGGTTGCGCCATGGCGCAGCCGCCTGCTCACCATGGCACACGACCCCATCGCCGTGCGCGGCACCGGCTTCGGCCTGGGCCTGCGCACCCCGCACTACGCGGACTTTCTCGCCGGCCCCCAGCCGCTCGACTGGCTGGAGGTCATCACCGACAACTACCTCGTCGAGGGCGGCAAGCCGCTGGCGGTGCTCGACACGCTGCGGCGCGATTACCCCATGGCGATGCATGGCGTGGCCATGTCCATCGGCTCGGCGCAGGGCGTGGATCTCTCCTACCTGCGCCAGGTCAAGGCGCTGGCCGACCGCATCGAGCCGCTGTGGGTGTCCGACCACCTGTGCTGGGTGGGCCCGGGCACCGGGCCCTGGCTGCACGACCTGTACCCGCTGCCCTACACCGATGCCTCGGCACGCCATGTGGTCGCGCAGATCCGCCGCGCACAGGATGTGCTGGGCCGCCGGCTGGTGCTGGAGAATGTGTCCAGCTACATCCGCTACAGCGACGACAGCGCCAGTGAATGGCAGTTCCTGGCCCACATCGCGCAGGAGGCCGATTGCCTGCTGCTGGTCGACGTGAACAACATCCACGTGAGCAGCGTGAACCACGGTTTCGATCCGCTCACCTACCTCGACGCGCTGCCTGCGCACCGCGTGCAGCAGATCCACCTGGCCGGGCATTCGGACCTGGGCGACCACATCATCGACACGCACGACCATCCGGTGGCCCCGGCCGTGTGGGCGCTGTATGCCCAGGCCTGCGCGCGCTTTGGCGCGGTGGCCACCATGGTCGAGCGCGACGACCGCATTCCCCCGCTGGCCGAGCTGCTGGACGAGATGGCCGTGGCACGGCGCATTGCCGCCGAGCAGCTGCCGCTGGCCGGCACGGCAGACCCTGCTGCCTGGTCTTGGGCCACCACGCCAGCGCCTGCGCAGCCGCTGCAGGTGCAGCAGCAGGAACTGGCGGACCGCATCCTGGCCGAGCCGATGCAGGCCCTGGACGCCGATGCCCCGGTCAGGGGCCGCCTGGGCATCTACCACCATGCCTACCGCGCGCGCCTGGCCGAGGTGCTGGCCGACACCCATGCCAAGACCTGGCTGTACATGGGCTCGGACATCTTCGAAGAACACGCCCGCCACCACGCTGTGGCGCACCCGCCCACGGTGCGCAGCCTCAACCGCTATGGCGAAGGTTTTGCCGAGGCGCTGCGCGGCATCTACCCCGACAACCCGGAGCTGTACGAACTGGCCCGGCTCGACTGGGACCTGCGCACGTGCTTCGACGGCCCCGACGTTCCAGCGCTGGAGGGCGATGCGGCATCCGCCCCGGACTGGATCCACCGCGGGGCGGTGCTGCACCCAAGCGCGCTGCTGCGCCCGCTGACCACCAATGCCGTGGCCCTGTGGAACGCCATCCATGCCGACAGCGAGGTGCCCGAGGCCCTGCCGCTCGCAGAACCCGCCACCCTGCTGGTCTGGCGCAAGGGCTACCAGCCGCACTTTCGCACGCTGGACCGGCACGAGGCCGCGTGGCTTGCCCATCTGCAGGCCGGTGCCTCGGTGGAGCAGGCCTGCGCGCTGCTGCAGGCCGATGGGCTCCTGCCTGCACCGCAGGAACTGGCGCAGTGGCTGGCAGCGCTGCTGCGCGATGGCCTGGTGCGTGCGGATGCGCCGGCCGCTATTCAGCCGTCAACTTGCGCTCCTTGATGATGGCGGCCCACTGGGCCGATTCCTTCTTCATGAAGGCCGTGAGTTCCGCGCGCGTGGTGGGCTGGGGCGTGAGGCCATGCTTGTCCAGCGCCTCCTTCACTGCGGGGTCATTGAGCACGGCCACGATCTCGCGGTTCCAGCGGTCCAGGATCGCGGCGGGCGTCTTGCCTGGCGCCACGAAGGCGTACCAGTTGAGGGCCTCGAAACCCGGAAATCCCGACTCGGCCACGGTGGGGATGCCCGGCAGATAGGCCGGCCGTGTGAGCCCGGTCGTGGCCAGCGGCACCAGCCGGCCCGCCTCCACATGGGGCATGGCCGTGGGCGGGGCCGAGAAGTACGAGGCCACGCGTTCGCCCAGCAGGTCCTGCAAGGCAGGCGCGCCGCCCTTGTAGGGCACATGCACCATGTCGATGCCCGCGCGCTGGTTGAACAGCTCGCCCGCCAGGTGCGAGGCCGAGCCCGCGCCGGTGGAGGCAAAGTCCACGCTGCCGGGCTTCTTCTTGGACAGCTGCACGAACTCGGCCAGGGTCTTCACGCCCGTGGCCTTGTGCACCACCAGCACGTTGGGGAAGTTCACGCCGCCCGAGACGGGTGCCAGGTCCTTGAACGGGTCGTAAGGCAGCTTCATGAGGTGCGGGGCGATGGTGAGCGGGCCGATCGAGCCCAGCAGCAGCACCGACCCGTCGGGCACCGCGTTGGCCACGAACTGGTGCGCGATGTTGCCGCCCGCACCGCCCTTGTTGTCCACCACCACCTGCTGGCCGATGTTCTCGCCCAGCTTCTTGGCGATCAGCCGGGCCGCTGCATCGGCCGCACCGCCGGCGGCGAAGCCCACAACCAGCGTCACGGGTTTCTTCGGCGGAAAGTCCTGGGCCTGGGCCGGCGTGGACAGGCCCAGGGCGGTGAGTGCCGCTGCCTGCAGCAGCCATTGTCGTTTGTTCATCGGGGTCTCCTTGTGTTGTAGGGGTGGGCGCTCAGTCGGCCGGGTGGAGCAAGGGCTGGCCAGTGCGCCAGCGCGCCAGGTTGTCGAGAAACAGCGCATCGACCCGCGCCGCATTGCCATCGGAGAAGCCAGCACTGTGGGGTGTGGCGATGACGTTGGGCAACTGCCACAGCGGTGAATCCGGCGGCAGGGGTTCGTGCTCGAACACGTCGAGGTAGGCGCCGGCCAGTCGCCCGCAGCGCAGCGCGTCCACCACGGCGGCTTCGTCCAGCACCTCGCCGCGGGCCACGTTCACCAGGTGTGCGCCTGCGGGCAGACGCGCCAGGGCCGCGCCGTCCACCAGGTGGCGCGTGCGCTCCGTGAGCGGGCAGGCCAGCACCAGCCAGTCGGCGTGCGGCAGCGTCTCGGGCAGGTCGCCATAGGACACGCATTCGGCACCGCCGTCGGCCGGGCCCCGCGCGCGGCGCACGGCCACCACGCGCAACCCCAGCATGTCCAGCCAGGCGCCGATCTGCCGGCCGATGGCACCCCAGCCCACGACGACGGCCGTCTGCCCCGCCAGGTCGCGCGGCAGGCCGCTGCCGATGAGCGGCGCCCAGCGCCGGTCGCGCTGCGCCGCCATCAACTCGGGGAAGCGGCGCGCCAGGGCCAGTACGCCGGCGAGTGCCGTCTGGGCGACCACGGCGGCGTTGGTGCCCGACGATGTCGTCACCTGCACGCCGCGTGCGCGCAGCGCCCGGTACACCGGGCGGTCTGCGCCTGCCGAATGCACATGCACCCAGCGCAGGCCGCTCTGCCCGAGCAGTGCGTCATAGAAACGGGCCGTACCGGGCAGCACTTCGTGCTTGGTGGACAGGCCGGTCACGTCGCGCGAGACAAAGGCCGCATCGAATGGGGCACCCTGCTCGGCATCGGCCAGCGAGACCGCATGGGTCTGTGTGGCCAGCCGCGGCGACAGGCGTGCGAGCGCCACATCGGACAGCAGCAGGCGCTGCGTCATTGCGCCTCCGCGCCGGACGCCTTCACGATGAGTTTCCATTTCTCGAACTCGCGCTGGGTGAAGGCGCCGAACTGCTCGGGCGTGCCGCCCACCGGGTCGGCCCCTTCGCGCACCATCTGCTCCTGCAGCCCGGGCAGGACCTCGTTGACGCTGCGGTTGAGCGCCGCGACCACGGCCGCGGGGGTGCCCTTGGGCGCGAAGAAGCCGAACCAGGAGCCGGCCTCGAAGCCTGGAAAGCCCTTCTCGGCCACCGTAGGCACGCCCGGCAGCGAACGTGAAGGCCTGGCACTGGAGACGGCCAGCGCGCGCAGCTTGCCCGCATGCACATGCTGGATCACCGACGGAATGGTGGCGAACATGAACTGCAGCCGGCCCGCGAGCAGGTCGTTGAGCGCGTTGGCGCCTTTGTAGGGCACGTGCAGCGGCTCGGCGCCCACCCGTTGGCCGAGCATGAAGCTGGACAGGTGCGACGAGGTGCCCACTCCGGTGGAGCCGTAGCTCAGCTTGCCGGGGTTGGCCTTGAGGTGGGCCACGAACTCTTCCAGCGTTTTCGCGGGCACCGAGGGGTGCACGACCAGTACGTTGGGCACATCGGCGATCTGCACCATGGGCACCAGGTCGGCCAGCGGGTCGTAGGGCAGGTTCTTGTACAGCGTCTGGTTGATCGCGATGGGACCGACGGAGTTGACGATCAGGGTGTGGCCGTCGGGCGCGGCACGCACCACCTCTCCGGTGCCGATGTTGCCGCCGCCGCCCGGCCGGTTGTCGATGACGAAGGGCTGGCCCAGCCGGTCCGCCAGCTTCAGCGTCACGGCACGCGCCAGGATGTCGGTCGTGCCGCCGGCCGAAAAGGCCACCACCACGCGCACGGGCTTGGTGGGCCAGCGGGGCTCCTGCGCATGGCTTGCCAGGGGCAGGGCCGCGAGCAGCGCGAGGCCGCCGGCGGCCGTGCAGAGCCGGCGGCGCTGGGTGGCGAATGTCCCATCGCTGTGGCCGGGTGGATGGGAGGGAAAGGGCTTCATGGTCTTGTCTCCTGATCGTTTTAGGGGCCCGCGAGGGCCCGTGTGCGCCGGGAGGTCCAGGCGCCTTCGTTCCACCGAAGTCTTGGGGAGGTACTGCCGTAAACGGGGTTTCAGTCCCGGTACCCCGGGTCATTGCGGTCCAGCATGCGCAGCAGGGCTGGCCACTCCATCACGCCGTAGGGGCGGCGTGTGCCGGGTTGGTAGTTGTTCCAGGTCTCCTCCAGCACGGCCGGGGGCACCTGCACGAAGGGGCTGCCGGTGGCCATGGCCGCCAGCTGCGAGCGGCAGGCCAGCTCCAGCCGGTGCATCCAGTTGAAGGCCTCGCCCATGGTGCGGCCTACCACCAGGGCGCCGTGGTTGCGCAGGATCAAGGCCTCGCCCTGGCCGAGGTCGGCGACCAGCGAGGCCTGCTCGGCCGTGTCGAGCACCACGCCCTGGTAGTCGTGGTAGCCGATCTTGAGGAAGCGCATGGCGGTCTGGGTGATCGGCAGCAGCCCGCATTCCAGCGCGGAAACCGCCATCGACGCCCAGCTGTGCGTGTGGATCACACAGTCCACCTCGGGGCGGGCGTGGTGCACGGCGCTGTGGATCACGTAGCCGGCCTTGTTGATGCCATAGCCCAGGTCGCCGAAGTCGGGCTGGGCCAGGATGGCGCCGCCGTGGTCCACCTTGATGAGGCTGGACGCCGTGATCTCCTCGTACATCATGCCGTAGGCGTTGATGAGGAAGGCGCCGTCTTCGCCCGGCACGCGCGCGGAGATGTGGTTGGCCATCATGTCGGCCATGCCGAAATGCGCGACCAGGCGGTAGCAGGCGGCCAGGTCCACGCGGGCCTGCCATTCGGCATCGCTGCAGTGCGGGCGCATCGAGGGGATGCGCAGCCTGCCGTCGGGAGAAGTTGGTGCCATGGGGATCTCCTGTGGTGTGGAATGGATTGGCGGGGAATCTCAGTCATCGCCCAAACCGATGGGGCTGGGCTGGCGCTCTTCCACCGCATGGCGCAGCAGCGCCGCGGTGCGGAAGATGCCGTGTGCGAACTTGCCGTAGGGCATGGTGGCAAAGAGCGCCATCACCGCGCCCAGGTGCAGGCACAGCATCAGGGCCAGCGCCGGCGTGCCGCGTGCCGCCCACAGCGCAAGGCCGCTGGTGGCGGTGAGGAACAGGAGCGCGATGAAGCCCCTGTCCATGGGCTTTTGAGTGGCATCGCCTTGCGCCGGGTGGCGCCTGAGGTTCAGCCTCCAGAGCCCGGCCGTGCCCAGCGCGAGGCTGACACCGCCCACCAGGCCCAGCAGCTTGGGCAGGCTGGGCAGGTCGTAGGGTGCGGGTTGGCCCAACAGGTAGTGGTACAGCGTGGCCACGCTGGTGGCGGCAAAGCACAGCGCAAAGCCGTAGAAGGTGAGGTGGTGGAAGCGCCTGCGCCACAGGGTGTAGGCATCGTCCGCGTCGTGGCAGCCCTCGCCATGGCCACCGTCCAGGTATCTCAGGCGCAGCACGGCATCCGTGGCCTCGGCCGCCGCCGGGCCGCTGAGCGGTGCCCCGCTGGTCGCGGGCGAGATGTCGCGCCAGAAGCGGCGCACCCCCAGGGCCAGGGCCAGCGTGGCGAACAGGAACACCGGTGCGAACAGGCCCACCAGCAGGTTGTGCGGAAAGATGCCGTAGAAGCTGCCCGCCGGCCGGCCCCACAGGGCACCCAGTCCCTTGCCGTTGAGCACCACGGCCAGCACCAGGAACAGTGCCAGCCCGGCGGCCAGCGCCAGCGACAGCGTGAGCCCGTTGCGCTGGTACAGCGCGCCCAGCGCGGGTGGCCAGGCATAGTCGGCATAGGTCTGGCCGCGCACCTGGGCCATGGCCTGCGGCACGTTGACCCCGAATGCGTGCGGTGGCGCGTACTGGCAGGCGTGCAGGCAGGCACCGCAGTTGTGGCACAGGTTGGCCAGGAAATGGATGTCGGCCTTGCCGAATTCGAGGCGCCGCGTCATCGCCGGGAACACGGCGCAAAAGCCTTCGCAGTAGCGGCAGGCATTGCAGATCTGCATCTGGCGCGCGACTTCGGTCTCGGGGGCTGACAGGGAGATGGCGAGGGCGCCATCGGCCAGGGCGCGTGCATCCTGTACCAGGGCATCAAGCGACTGCATGGGCCACCTCCTCGCGTTGTGCTGCGCGCGCAGCGTTCGTGCCCGCGATGCGCCCGAAGGCCGTGCCGATGGACATGCCGACCCCGGCCGTGTAGCCCTTGCCCAGCACATTGCCGGCCATCATCTCGCCGGCCACGAAGAGGTTGGGGCTGGCCTGGCCGCCGAAGTGCACGGCAGCGCTCTCGTCGGTGCGCAGGCCCAGATAGGTGAAGGTCACGCCGGGCCTGAGGGCGTAGCCGTAGAACGGCGGCGTGGCGATGGGCCGTGCCCAGTGCGTCTTGGCAGGCGAGATGCCCTCGGTGTGGCAGTCGTCCAGCGCGGTGTGGTCGAAGCGGCCGACACGGCAGGCGGCGTTGTAGTTCTCCAGCGTGTGCATGAAGCGGCCCACGTCGAGCCCCAGTTGCTGCGCCAGCGCGGGCAGGCTGTCCGCCTGCACACCAGTGAACACCGGTGGCATGAAACGGCCCACGGCCTGGCTGTCGATGATCGAATAGGCGATCTGCCCGGGCTGCTGGGCCACCAGGCGGCCCCAGATGGCATAGCGCTTGGGCCAGAAATCCTCGCCTTCGTCGTAGAAGCGTTCGGCCTGCTGGTTGACCACCACGCCGAGCGATACGCAGTCGATGCGCGTGCAGATGCCGCCGTCGTACAGCGGCGCACGCGCGTCGATGGCCACCATGTGCGCCTGCGTGGGGTCGCCGATGCGGTCGGCGCCGTGTTCATCGAGCAGGTGGCGCAGCAGCACGCCGCGGTTGTAGGCCGTGCCGCGGATCAGGAAGTTGTCCGACGGCCACTCGCCGCGCGCGTTCTGGCCCCAGGCCTCGCGCAGCCATTCGCGGTTGGACTCGAAGCCGCCGGCCGCCAGCACGCAGGCGCGTGCGCGGATGCGCTGGCCCTTGCAGTGCGCTGCGACAAAGCGCCCGCCTTCGGTCTCGATGCGCTCCACGGGGGCTTCGTAGCGCACCTGCACGCCCAGCTTTTCGGCGCTGCGGTAGTAGGCGTTGACCAGCGCTTTGCCGCCGCCCATGAAGAAGGCATTGGTGCGCGCCGTGTGCAGCGCGCCCGCCAGCGAGGGCTGGAAGTGCACGCCATGGCGGCGCATCCAGTCGCGGCAGGTGCCCGAGGCGCGGATCACCAGGCGCGCCAGGTGCTCATTCGTCTGACCGCCGGTCACCTTGAGCAGGTCCTGCCAGAACTCTTCTTCGGGGTAGGCGTCGACCAGCACGTCCTGCGGTGCATCGTGCATGCAGCGCAGGTTGCGCGTGTGGGCCGAGTTGCCGCCGCGCCAGGCGCGCGGGGCCGCCTCCAGCAACAGCACGCTGGCGCCGGCCTCGCGCGCCATGAGTGCGGCGCACAGGGCGGCATTGCCGCCGCCGATCACCAGCACGTCGGGGATAGAGGAGTTGGGCATGGCTCAGCGCTCCCGCAGGCGGGGAGCGCGGGCGGGGTGCGCGCGCGGCATCGTGGGGTCTCCTGGGCGGTGTGGCCGCCCTGTGGTTTGGGGTGAGCACCACTGTAGAAATCCCCCGGCCCGCCGTGCAGCAGGCTCCGGTCATGCAGGTATCACGAAGCCAGATGGCTGGGTGTGCCTTTTTCGATCAGGGTGGTGCCGAACCACTGGCCGGCCTCCACCAGGCCACGCACGCAGTCGGCCACCACCACGCGCGCGGCCAGGGCGGCGGGCGAGAGTTCGTCCTCCGACAGGCTGCACAGCAGGTTCACGCGGCGCGCGGGCGCATCGGTCAGGCGCGCGCACTGGAAGCGCCGGGCCGCATCGGGGTAGCGACCCATGGCCGCCCAGGGTTGCAGGGTGGAGCCCAGGCCGGCATCCACCGCGGCCATGACCATGGCCAGGGAGTCGACCTCCAGCACGATGTGCGGGGCCACGCGGTCGCGCGCGAAGGCCGTGTCCAGCGTGCTGCGCAGGCCGTGCGGGCCGGTGGGCAGGATCAGCGGCTCGTCGCCGAGCTCGGCCACTGTGATGGTTTCGGGCAGGCGGCGCGCCCCCGGGCCGCCGCGCGCGCAGATCAGGAACAGGTCTTCCTCCAGCAGCGGCTGCACCTGCCAGCGCCGCCCGGTGCCCGCTGGCTGCGCCTGGTGCAGCCGGGTGTCGAACAGCACGGCCAGGTCGAGCTGGCGCGCGTGCAGCATGTCCGTGAGGTGGCCGGACATGCCCTCGACCATGTGCAGCCGCACGTCGGGGTAGCGGCTGCGCATGGCCTGCATCAGCGGCAGGCCCAGCACGCCCGAGGTGGTGGGCGCCAGGCCCACGGTGACCGTGCCCGACAGGCGCGCCTGCTGGGCCGCGCGCACGGCCTGTTCGGCATGGCGCAGGGTCAGCTGCGCCTCGCGGAAGAAGGCCAGCCCGGCCTCGGTGGGCGCCACGCCGCGCGGCGTGCGGTGCAGCAGCCGCGTCGCCAGCTCCCCTTCGAGCCGGGTGATCTGCTGGCTCAGGGCGGACTGCACTACGTCCAGGTCCAGCGCGGCGCGGCTCATGGAGCCGCGCTCCACCACGCGCACGAAATAGCGCAGTTGTCTCAGTTCCATCGGGGTTCTGCCTGGCGTGCAGCCATCATGGTGTGTGATGGGGGCGATGGTCGCACACCGCGGGCGGTGCCGTCACACCCCGTTCGGCAGCAGCGTGGCCAGGGCCTCGCGCATCCAGCGCGCGACGAGCTGCTGGCGCTCGCGCGGCATGCGGTCCAGGGTCGATGCGACGCTGATCGCGGCGACCGGCGCGCCCTCGGCATTGCGCACGGCCATGCCCGCGGCCAGCACGCCCTGGGTGGCATGGTTGCCCACCACCGACCAGCCGCGCTCGCGCGTGGCGCGCACCAGGATGGCCAGGCGCTCGGGCGTCATGCCGCCATAGCGCGGCAGGGCCTGCGCATTGGCGGCGATGCAGGTGTCCACCTCGTCGTCGGGCAAGGCCGCGAGCAGCGCCAGCCCGGCCGCACCCACGCCCAGGGGCTGGCGCGTGCCGACCTGGATCACGAGGATCTGCACCGGGTGCGTGCCCACGTGGCGCGCAATGCAGTGCGAGGCCGGCCCCTCGCGCACGATGGCGAAGGCCGCATCGCCGCAGGCGCGGCTTACGCGTTCCAGCACGGGCGCCAGGCGCATGGCCATGTTGGGCAGGGCGGCGGGCGCGGCCACGGCCGCCAGGCGCGGCCCGGCCACGTAGTGGAAGCGCCCGCGCCGGGCCACGTGGCCGCCTTCGAGCAAGGTGGCCAACAGGCGGTAGACGGTGGCCCGCTCCAGGCCTGCGGCACGGCACAGCTCGATCACGCGCAGGCCGTCGCGGCCGCTGGCGAGCACGGCGTCGAGCACCTGCAGCCCGCGGCGCAGCGTGCGGCTGCCGGGGTCGTCCAGCGGCGTTTCGGCCACAGGGGTGGGTGTTGGAACGTCCGGCAGGCGGACGTTTCGATTCGCAGGTCGGGAGGGCATGGGAAAGAATTTGTCCGTCGATGCAACCAGTGCGCAGTGTGCCGCAGAGCCACGCACCGGGGGCACCAAGACGGATTTTCCCGACACACCCAGGAGACAAGACATGACCTCGCACACCACTGCGCCACGCCGGCGCCTGCTGGCCCTGGCCGCCGCCATCGCCTGCACCGCCGCCCTGCCCCTGCAGGCCCAGACCGCCAACGGCTTGGCCTGGCCCACCAAGCCCGTGAAGCTCGTCGTGGGCTATGCAGCCGGTGGCGCCACCGACGTGATCGCGCGCCTGGTGGCGGTCAAGCTCGGCGACCAGCTCGGCCAGCCCGTGGTGGTGGACAACCGTGCGGGCGCCAACAGCAACGTGGGCGCCGAGGCCGTGGCGCGCGCGCCGGCCGACGGCTACACGCTCTACGTCTACACCATCGCCAACACCATCAATGCCTCGCTGTACGGCAAGCTGGGCTACGACCCGGTCAAGGACTTCGAGCCCATCGGCATGATCGCCAAGATCCCGAACATCCTGGTGGTCAACCCCAAGCTGCCGGTGAAGAACCTGGCCGACTACGTGCGCTACGCCAAGGAGTCTAAGGACGGCATCACCTTCGCGTCCTCGGGCAGCGGCTCGTCCATCCACCTCTCGGGCGAGATGTTCAAGATGCAAAGCCAGCTCAAGATGCTGCACGTGCCCTACCGCGGCAGCGCGCCGGCCGTGACCGACCTGCTCGGCGGCCAGGTGGATTCGATGTTCGACAACACGCCCTCGGCCCTGCCGCATGTGCAGGCCGGCAAGCTGCGCGCCATTGCCATCACCAGCGCCCAGCGCTCTCCCCTGCTGCCCGATGTGCCCACGCTGGCCGAGTCGGGCTACGCGGGCTTCGACGTGCAGTCCTGGTTCGGCCTGGCTGCGCCTGTGGGCACGCCGCGCCCCGTGGTCGAGCAGCTCAACGCCGCGCTCAACAAGGTGCTGGCCCAGCCTGAGGTGCGCAGCCGCCTGCAGGAACTGGCTGCGACGCCCGACTCGGGCACGCCCGACAAGATGCGCACGTTTGCCGCCGCCGAGATCAAGCGCTGGCGCGAGGTGGTCAAAGCGTCCGGCGCCACGGCCGAGTAAGCGATCCATTCCCCCCCACCACGACCCTTCTCCCCATGTTCCCCATCGACTTCTTCTGGCGCGCCGCCCAGCGCTGGCCCGACCGCATCGCCATCGACGCGCCCGAGGGCGCCATCCGCTACGACGCGCTGGCTGCGCGCGTGGCGGCGCTGGCGGCCGGCTTCACCGCCATCGACCCGGCACCGCAAAGCCGCGTGGGCATCTGCGCGGGCAACAGCGCCGACCACATCGCAGCGCTGCTGGCCGTGCTGGCCTGCGGCAAGGTCTGGGTGCCGCTCAACCCCAAGAGCACCCGGCCCGAGATCCGCCGCATCATCGATGCGACCGAGCCGTCCATCCTGGTGCTGGACGCGGCCTGCGCTGACCTGCTCGATGGGGCTCCCGGGGCCCTGCTGACGACTGCAGGATTGGCCGACCTGGCCGCCGCGCATGCCGGCGCGCCGCGCCCCGTGATAGCCCTGCCGGACGATGCGACCCAGGCCATCAAGTTCACGGGCGGCACCACGGGTGCGCCCAAGGGCGTGATGCAGCCTTACCGCGCGTGGATGGCCAACATCACCAACCAGATCCATGCCTGGGGCTTCGACGAGCACGAGCGCTACATCGTCGCGGCGCCCATCACGCACGGCACTTCCACCTACCTGCTGCCCATCCTGGCGCAGGGCGGCTGCCATGTGGTGCTGGCCGGCGCGGGCGCCGAGGCGGTGCGCACGGCCTTTCGCGAGCGCGGCGGCACGGTGTGCTTCATGCCGCCCACGCTGGTCTACATGCTGATGGCATTGCCCGGTGTATCGCGTGCGGACTTTCCGCGCCTGCGCCGGCTCATCTACGGCGGCGCGCCCATGCCGCCCGAGAAGATCCGCCAGGTGCGCGACTTCTTCGGCCCGGTGCTGGGCACGACCTACGGCCAGACCGAGGCGCCGCAGATCCTCACGGTGATGCAGCCCGCGGACTTCGAAGACCCGGCCAACTGGGCCGCCGTGGGCCGCACTACCTGGTTCAGCGACGTTGCCATCATGGCGCCCGACGGCCGCCTGCTGCCCACGGGCGAGGTGGGCGAGGTGGTGGCGCGCGGCGACCTGCTGATGACCGGCTACTGGCGCCTGCCCGAGAAGACCGCCGAGACCCTGGTCGACGGCTGGCTGCACACGGGCGACCGCGGGCTGATCGACGAACGCGGTTACCTCTACCTCAAGGACCGGCTCAAGGACATGGTGATCACCGGCGGCTTCAACGTCTACCCCGTGGACGTGGAGAACGCGTTGGGCCAGCACCCCGCGGTGCACGAGTGCGCAGTGTTCGGCCTGCCCGACGACAAGTGGGGCGAGACCGTGCAGGCCGCCGTGCAGCTGCGTCCCGGCGAACAGGCGACGGAAGCCGAGCTGATCGCCTTCGTGCGCGAACGCCTGGGCCCGGTGCAGACGCCCAAGCACATCCATTTCCACGAGAGCCTGCCCCGTTCGCCCGTGGGCAAGGTGCTCAAGTCCGCCGTGCGCGACGCGGCACTGGCCGCCACGGCCACCGCCTGAAGGAACCACTCCCATGACCACCCCCACCGCTTCCAAGACCCCCGTCACCCGCCTGTGCACCCACACCCTGACCAGCCTGCATTACCGCGATGCGAACCTGGTGGAGGACCTGATGGGGAAAAGGACCTTCACCGAGGTGATGCTCATGCAGATCCTGGGCCGCGCGCCGCGCGGCGTGGACCTGCGCATCACCGACGTCGTGCTCATCGTGCTCATGGAGCACGGCCTCACGCCCAGCGCCATCGCCACGCGGCTGATCTACATGAGCGCGCCCGAGAACCTGCAGGGCGCTGTATCGGCCGGTCTGCTGGCCGTGGGCAGCTCCTTCGTGGGCACCATGGAGAACTGCGCCGGCCTGCTCGACCGCATCGCGGCCGCGGCCGACCCGAAGGCCGAGGCGCTGGCCATTGCGCGCCACTACAAGGGCCTCAAATCCCCTGTGCCGGGCTTCGGCCACCACCTGCACAAGCCGGTGGATCCGCGTGCCTACAAGCTGCTTGAGATGGGCCGCGCCGAGCCCGAACTGCAGGGCGACAAGATCCGTGCGCTGGAGACCCTGTCGCAGGCCGTGGACGAGGTGGCCGGCCGACCCATCACCATCAACGCCACGGGCGCGGTGGCCGCGCTGCTGGGCGAGATCGGCGTGCCCACGGCGGTGATGCGCGGCTTTGCCGTGATCTCGCGTGCGGCCGGCCTGGTGGCGCACATCGTAGAAGAGCAGAAGATCCCCTCGGGCCGCTTCATCTGGGACACCATCGAGCACGCGATTCCCTTCGTCGGCGGAAGGGACGGCCAGGCATGAGCGGTAACCATGAGGGCACGGTGCTCGTCACGGGCGCCAGCCGCGGCATCGGCCGCGCCGTGGCCCAGCGGCTGATGGCCGATGGCCTGGACGTGGTCAATTTCGACATCGCCGCGCCCGAGGCCCTTGCGCAGAAGGAGACCTTCGTGCAGGTGGACCTGGCCGACGAGGCCGCCCTGCGCGACGCGCTGGCGCGCACCGTGGCGGCACGGCCCATCACCCGCCTGGTGAACAACGCAGGCATCGTGCGGCCCGCCGGCATCGACACGGCCACCCGCGCCGACCTGCAGGCTGTGATGGACGTGAACCTGGCCGCCTCCATGGTCTGCGTGCAGGCGCTGCTGCCGGCCATGCGCGCGGCGCGCTTCGGGCGCATCGTCAACATCTCCAGCCGCGCGGCGCTGGGCAAGGGCGAGCGCATTGCCTACGCGGCCAGCAAGGCGGCGCTGCACGGCTTCACACGCACGCTGGCGCTGGAGTTGGGTGCCGACGGCATCACCGCCAATGCCATTGGCCCCGGGCCGATTGCCACCGAACTGTTCGAGCGCGTGAACCCGCCCGGCGCGCCGGCCACGCAGCGCATTCTGGACACCATTCCGCTGCGCCGCATGGGCCAGCCCGAGGAGGTGGCGCACCTGGTGGCTTCGCTGCTCGATGCGCGTGCGGGCTTCACCACCGGCCAGGTGGTCTATGTGTGCGGCGGCATGACCGTGGGGCTGGCACCATGAGCGCGCAGAACAGCATTCCATCCGCCCTGCCGATGGACCTGTCGGGCCGTGTGGTCTTCGTGGCCGGCGGCGGGTCGGCCGGCCCGGGCTGGAGCATCGGCCGCGCTGCCTGCGTGACCTATGCGCGCCTGGGCGCCCGCGTCTGCGTGGCCGACCGCGATGCGGCGTCGGCCGCGGAGACCACCGCGCTGATCGAGGCCGAGGGCGGCACCGCCGCCACCCTGGTGGGCGACGTGGCCGAGGCGGCCGATGTGAAGCGCCTGTTCGCCGAGGCGCGCGAGCGCTTTGGCGGCGCCATCGACGTGCTGCACCACAACGTGGGCATCGGCAAGACCGGCGGCCCGCTGGAGACCAGCGCCGAGGACCTGGAGCGCATCCACGGTGTGAACGTGAACAGCCTGCTGCTGGCCTGCCAGGAGGTGCTGCCGGGCATGGTGGAGCGCGGGCGGGGCTCCATCATCACCATCTCATCGATTGCGGGCATGCGCTACCTGGGCTACCCGCACCTGGCCTACGGGGTGACCAAGGCCGCGGTCACGCACTTCACGCGCATGGTGGCGCAGCAGTACGCGGGCCAGGGCGTGCGCGCCAACACGGTGGTGCCGGGGCTGATCGACACGCCGCGCATCGCGACCACGGTGGCCAAGATGTTCTCGGACACCAGCCTCGATGAAGCCCGCGCCGCCCGCGCCCGCCAGGTGCCCATGGGCCGCATGGGCACGGCCTGGGACGTGGCCCACGCCTGTGCCTTCCTGGCCAGCGACGCATCGGCCTATGTGACCGGCACCGAGCTGGTGGTGGACGGCGGCATCACGGGCAAGTTCGTGTAGCGGCGTCAGAAGCTGTGCATGACGCCGGCGGACACGCCGGTGGCAACACGCTTGTTTGCGGCGCCCTGGTAGCCGTTGCGCCAGCGCGTGTGGTCCAGCTCGGCATAGACCCGCGTGCGGCGCGAGAGCTTGTACTCGGCAAAGGCCACCATGCGCCCGTAGCCATCGTCGGCTGCGGCGGTGCGTGTGCGGTCGATTTTGTAGTAGGTGGCGGTCAGGTCCAGCAGCGGCAGTGCCGCCCAGGTGGCGCCGGCCGACAGCACGCGCTGCTCGGTGTGCGTGGCCGCGCCCGTCTGCGCCTTGCTGCGCCCGGCGTTGGCGGCCAGGCGCACGCTGCCCCATTGCCAGGCCGCGCCCAACGTGGCGGCGTCCAGCGGACGCAGGTTGGTGTCCTTGAAGGTCTGCCAGGCGCCGGACACGGTGAGGCCGCCGTCCGCATACGCCAGGCCCAGGCCGTGCGAGGACAACGCGGAGGATTGGGATGCCACCTCGCCCACCCCCAGCATGGCCCGCGCGGTGAGGCCGCCCCAGCGGCCGCTGAGCTTGACGGCATTGTCCAGCCGGTAGGAGCCGGTGTTGGCGCCCGCGCTGCCGTATTCGATGCCCAGGCCGTGCTGGCTCAGCGCGGTGACGCCGATGTTGGGGTTGAAGCTGGCAAAGCGCATGCCCAAGGGGTCCACGGGCGAGATGGCGTCGGCCAGCAGCGTGGTCTGCCGGCCCAATCCGATGCTGCCCCAGGCGTTCTGCAGCCCGACCCAGGAGGCGCGGTCGAAGTACTTCGCACTGTTGGCGGGCGCACCCGTATCGGCATTGAGGCCGCTCTCCAGGTTGAACAGTGCGCGGGCGCCGCCGCCGAGGTCTTCGCTGCCGCGCACGCCCCAGCGGCTGGTGGTGTGGATGCCGCTGCCCAGGCTGTGGTGCGAGCCGGGCGCGGGCGCATTGGCGGCCGTGAGCCCGCTGGCGTGGCGCAGGCCCAGGTCGACCACGCCGTAGAGCGTGAGTTGGGTGGCAGTGGTCTGGGCGAAAGCGGGCGCGCAGGCCAGCAGGGCGGACAAGGCGCACAGGGCGCCGGTCGTGTTCTTCATGCGGTCTCCTCGGTGGATATTCGTTCTTGTTGGACGGTTCAATCAGCGGTCAGCTGCGCCTTCTGCACCACGCCGCGCCACTTGGCCAGTTCCTGGCGCACGGTCTGGGCCAGGGCCTCGGGTGTGCTGCTGTCCACCACGGCGCCCTGCTCCTCGATGCGGCGCGCCACATCCTTGTCGGCCAGGGCGGTGTTGAGCGCCTTGTTGAGTTGGTCCACCACGGCCTTGGGCGTCTTGCCCGGGGCGAACAGGGCGTACCACTGGGTGATCTCCACGCCTTTGATGCCGGCTTCTTCGAGCGTGGGCACCTCGGGCATCAGCGAGGAGCGCTTGGGCCCGGCCAGCGCCAGCGCGCGCAGCTTGCCGTTCTTCACATGCGACGAGGCGGAA
The DNA here is from genome assembly GCF_058783375.1 of Acidovorax sp. FW305-C-20-28. Classification (NCBI taxonomy): domain Bacteria; kingdom Pseudomonadati; phylum Pseudomonadota; class Betaproteobacteria; order Burkholderiales; family Comamonadaceae; genus Acidovorax; species Acidovorax sp. FW305-C-20-28. Next base: position 416,408 of record NZ_JBYSYM010000001.1, read on the forward strand.
AACAGGCTGGGAAACATCACCTGCGTCTGGTTGGCCATGGTGTCGTTCATCGCCGGGGCCGAGCCGCGGTAGGGAACGTGCGCCATCTGCGCGCCGCTTTCCAGCTTGAACATCTCGGCCGAGAAATGCGGCGCCGTGCCGTTGCCGGCCGAGGCATAGTTGTAGGACGTGGGGTGGGCCTTGGTGAGCGCCACGAATTCGGCCACGGTCTTGGCCGGCACCTTGGGGTTGATGACCATCAGCGTGGGCGAGTAGCAGACCATGCCGATGGGCTCGAACTGGGTGATGGGGTCGTAGCGCAGCTTTTGCAGCGCGGGGCTCATGCCGTGCGTGCCGATGTAGCCGAACAGGATGGTGTGGCCGTCGGGTGCGGCGCGTGCCACGAATTCGGCGGCAATGGCACCGTTGGCGCCGGCCTTGTTCTCCACGATCACCGACTGGCCCAGCAGCTGCGACATCTTCTGCGCCACCACGCGCGCCATGCCATCGTTGCCGCCCCCGGCGGCCGTGGGCACGACCAGGGTGATGGAGCGCTCGGGAAAGCCGGCGTGCGCCGCCAGCGGTGCGCCGGCCAGCGTGGCGAGCGCCAGTGCGGCGGCCAGCGTGCGGCGGCGCGATGGGAAAGCATGGGTCATGGTCTTGTCTCCGGTCATGTCGTTGTGGATGGGGGATGCGAAGGGAATCAGGGGTGCGCTGCAGCGGTCTCGGCGACGAACAGGGTGCCTTCGAGGATCTTCCGGGCCGTGCGCACCAGGGCGGCCTGCACCAGCGTGGGGTGGCCGTCCACCGCAGCAAGCTCTACGTCCACGTGGATGCGGCCGGCCGGGTGCAGCACCTCCACGCGGCGCGTGCCGGTGCCGGCCTCGCTGCGCACATCGCTGACCACGGTGCCGGGCAGCACCAGGGCGGCGGCCACGCCGATGGCGCCGGTCACGGCATGCGAGCGGTGGCAGCGCCGCGGGGTGAAGTAGCGCGAGACGATGCTGTCGGGTGCTGTGCCGGGCGAGACGATCACCGGCTTGGGCAGCACGCTGCCCGAGACATCGCCCATGCCCATGCGCAGCCCCGCTTCGCAGCGCAGGGCCTCCAGCCGGTTCAGCAAGGCCGTGTCGGCATCGAGCTCGGCAGGGCTCTCGTCGCCGCGCAGGCCCAGGTCGGCCGCGCGCACCAGCACCATCACCTGGGCGGCGTCGATGCAGGTCACCGGCAGGCCGTGGATGGTGTCGATGCGCTGCCCGGTGGGGAAGATCTGCCCCGTGACGGCGCCCCAGGCATCGAGAAAATTCATCAGCACCGGCGCGGCCGTGCCCTGCACACCGTCGATGCGCACATCGCCCTCGTAGTGCACGCGGCCACCGCGGGTCTGCACCTGCACGTCGATGCGCGAGCGGGTGTTGACGTTGTAGACGCGCACTTGCGTCACGTCGCCCGTGCGGCTGGCGGGCACCAGGCCCTGCTCGATCGCGAAGGGCCCCACGCCGGCGAGCATGTTGCCGCAGTTGGGCCGGGTGTCCACGCGCGCCTCGTCCACGCTGACCTGGGCGAAGAGGTAGTCCACATCGCAGCCGGCATGGGCCGAGCGCGAGACGATGGCCACCTTGCTGGTCAGCGAATTGCCGCCGCCCAGGCCGTCGATCTGCAGTTCGTGCGGCGAGCCCAGGGCCGCGATCAGCGTGCGGTCACGCTCTGCGGGATCGGTGGGCAGCCAGTCGGCCAGGAAGAACGGACCCCGGGAGGTGCCGCCGCGCATCAGGACGCAAGGTAGGTGGTAGCTCATGGGACCGCATGGTGCGGCGCCGTCGATTGTTTGTGAATTGCATTGTTGGCAACGATTGATGCATGCCGCGCAATAGAGCGCAGGTGCTTGTACGTGATGAAATGGCGCCTGTGAATTGCAATGTTGCGAAGCATTGATGCACCGCACGCAATGCACGCATGCACCCCCGGGGGCATTCAAAACGGGTTTTCAACCATGCATACCAAATTCGATCTGGCCGACATCCAGGCCTTTGCCGCCGTGGCCGAGCTGCAGAGCTTTCGCGCCGCGGCCGAATCCATCCACCTGTCGCAGCCAGCCTTCAGCCGCCGCATCGACAAGCTCGAAGAGGCCCTGGGCGTGCGCCTGCTCGACCGCACCACGCGCCGCGTGACGCTCACCGCCGTGGGCCGCGACTTCGCGCGCAAGACGCGGCTGTGGCTCGACGACCTCGATGGCATGCTCATGGGCCTGGGCGACGTGGCAGCGCGGCGCATGGGCGAGGTGACGATCGCCTGCGTGCCCTCGGCCGTGTATTACTTTTTGCCGCAGGTGGTCAAGCGCTACCACGAGCGTTTTCCGAAAATCCGCGTCAAGGTGCACGACGCCAGTGCCAACGAGGTGCTGGTGGCCGTGGCCCAGGGCGACGCGGACTTCGGGCTCAACTTCATCGGCAGCCAGGAGGCCGAGATCGAATTCAAGCCCGTGCTGGCCGAGCGCTTTGTCGCCGCCTGCCGGCGCGACCATGTGCTGGCACGGCGCAAGCAGGTCACCTGGGCAGAGCTGGGCCAGCACGACTTCATGTCGGTGGGCAAGACCTCGGGCAATCGCCTGCTCATGGACCTGGCGCTGGCCAATGTGCCCGACCGGCCCCAGTGCCTGTACGAGGCCAAGCACGTGACCACCCTGCTCGGCCTGGTCGAGGCGGGCCTGGGGGTGGCCGCCGTGCCGCGCCTGGCCATGCCGGGCAAGGACCACCCCACGCTGGTCAGCATTCCCCTGGTGGAGCCCGTGGTCACGCGCCAGATGGGGCTGATCAAGCGTCGCGGGCGCTCCCTCTCTCCAGCCGCCCAGCAGCTCTATGACCTGCTGGTGGCTACGCGTACTGCGCGCCCGCGCAGCGTGCGCATTCCATAAAAAATACAATTGGAGCCATGACAGCACCCACCAAGCACCGCGTCGTCGTCGGCCTTTCCGGCGGCGTGGACTCGGCCGTCACCGCCCACCTGCTCAAGCAGCAGGGCCATGAGGTGGTCGGCATCTTCATGAAGAACTGGGAAGACGATGACGACAGCGAGTACTGCTCGTCCAACATCGACTTCGTGGACGCGGCCGCCGTGGCCGACGTGATCGGCATCGAGATCGAGCACGTGAACTTCGCGGCCGACTACAAGGACCGCGTGTTCGCCGAGTTCCTGCGCGAGTACCAGGCCGGCCGCACGCCCAACCCCGACGTGCTGTGCAATGCCGAGATCAAGTTCAAGGCCTTCCTCGACCACGCCATGCGCCTGGGCGCCGAGAAGATTGCCACGGGCCATTACGCACGCGTGCGCCAGAACCCCGATTCGGGCCTGTTCGAGCTGCTCAAGGGCCTCGATCCCGCAAAGGACCAGAGCTACTTCCTGCACCGCCTGAACCAGGCGCAGCTGGCCAAGACCCTGTTCCCGGTGGGCGAGCTGCACAAGACCGAAGTGCGCCGCATTGCCGAGGAAATCGGCCTGCCCAATGCCAAGAAGAAGGATTCCACCGGTATCTGCTTCATCGGCGAGCGGCCGTTCCGCGAGTTTTTGAACCGCTACATCAGCCATGCGCCCGGGCCTATCCAGGACGACCGGGGCCGCACCCTGGGCAAGCATGTGGGCCTGTCCTTCTACACCCTGGGCCAGCGCCAGGGCCTGGGCATCGGCGGCATCAAGGAAAAGGGCGCCCAGCGCGGCGGCGGCGAGCACGAGCCCTGGTTCGTGGCGCGCAAGGACCTGGCCAAGAACACCTTGCGTGTGGTGCAGGGGCATGACCACCCCTGGCTGCTGTCCCATGCGCTGACCGCGCAGGACGTGAGCTGGACGGCCGGCCACGCGCCCGCACCGGGTGTCTACGGTTCCAAGACACGCTACCGCCAGCCCGATGCGCCCTGCACCGTGGTGGCGGCCGATGGCGCAGGCCTTTCGCTGCGGTTCCCCGACGCGCAGTGGGCCGTGACGCCCGGCCAGTCGGCCGTGCTGTACGACGGCGACGTGTGCCTGGGCGGTGGGGTCATCGCCAGCGCGACCGAGTAGATAACTGGTCAACGGATCCAGTGCTGCAGCCCGTCGCGCTGCAGGCTGGCCTCCAGCAGGGCCTGCAGGCGCAGGCCGGCGTGCAGGTCTTCCTCGGTGGTCTCGTAGTGCATGCCCGCCAGCGAGGCTGCGGTGGCCTCGTCCGTGCCATGCAGCCGCGCCACCTTGGTCGCCAGGTCGGCCGTTTCCTGGGGCCGCAGGCCCGTGAAAGCCTGGCGCAGGTCCGGCAGGTGGGCCACGAAGGCCTCGTCGTCCCATTGGCGCACCAGCGCATCCAGCCCTTGCAACAGGGCCGGCAGGCGCAGCAGCAGCTCGGGCGCGGCGGTCATCATGCCGTTCAGGAACTGCACGGCCTCCTGCGGCAGGGCGCCGGGGCCAAAGCGCTGGCGCACCACGGCATCGAGTGCCGCATCGTCCCAGTGGCCGTCGAGGTAGAGCAGCGCGGTGGCGGCACCGGCCACGCCGGGCGCGCAGCCAGCGCCGGTGGCAAAGCGCTCCAGGTGTTCCACCAGCAGCTTGGCGTCGATGCGGGGCGCGTCCCGGTCGTCCAGGCTGGCCAGCAGGCGCCCGAGCTCGCGCAGCGAAAGCAGCAACCGCACGGCCGGCTCTTGTGCGTCCGGTGCGGTCTGGGCCAGTGGGGGCAGCAGGTACAGCGCCGCAGGCCAGACGCGCAGCAGCAGGTCGCGCAGCTGAGGGTTCTGCTGCACCCCGAGCGGCTCGCGCGCGCGCCACAGCGTGACCAGTCGGTGACCGCATTCAACCACGGAGGACAGCGAGGCATCCTCGCCCAGGTGCTCCGACAGCAGGGCCAGGAGCTGCGGCAGCCGTGCATGCAGCCCTACCAGGCAGGCGCGCTGCAGCAGGGCCACAGCCGCGCTGGCGCTGCGCCCGCGCCCCTGGTCGGACAGGGCAGCCTCTTCGCGCAGCAGCCGTGCCAGGCACACCGCTTCCACGCTCGCGCCATCGCTGGCCAGCGCAATCAGCCGTGCCTCCACCAGGGGCGACCAGGCCGCGCGCCACTCCTCGAACAGCATGTTCAGGCGGCTGCCGGCCATGAAGTCGGGCCCGGCCACCCACTGCGCCAGGCCGGCGTCGAGGTAGGCCATGGCATGCAGGAAGCGGCTGCGCACGCGGTGCGAGGGCTTGCGGTACAGGTCCAGCCGCACCGTGCGCGCGCTGCTGTCGTCCAGGCGCACGCCGGCCGCGCGGGCCAGGCGGCGCGCGTCCTCGATCAGCGGCGGCGAGCCGGCCGAGGGCGGCACGTCGCCGATGCGCGTGCCACCGAGAAAGGCGCGCAGGTCGGCCGTGAAGCCGCGCGTGCCTTCGTCCATGGCGCCCTTGACGAAGCAGGAGCGGATCGCGTCCAGCAGGTCCTGGCGGCCCGGCCCGGCATTGCCGCGCAGTTCGGCCAGGCGTACGGCCTGCAGCGCGGCGGCCTGCACCAGCGCGGTGGAGACGGCGTCGGTCTGGTCCTGCGCCCGGGTCTGCTGGGCAAAGCGGGCCAGGGTGTCCAGCGCCACGGCGGTGAGGGGGTGAACCCCTGGGGCCGTGGCCTGCGCGGCGCCCGCCTCCAGCGCATCCCAGGCCTGCTGGTAGTAGCCCGGTGAGGGCATGCCGGCGCTGTAGCCGTTGAGCGCGTCGAGCTGCTCGAAGCTGTAGCGGATCAGCCAGGCCTCGGGCTCCGTGGCCTGGGGGGGCTTCTTCGCGGGGGCCTTGGGGGCCAGGGGCTTGGCGCCCTTCCAGCTGCGCAGCAGCTCGGGGGTGTGGAAGCCCCCGGTCACCACGACGAGGGGGCCTTGCACTGCATTGCGCCAGCGGCGGATGTGGGTGGCCATGTGGCGCTCGCGCGGCAGGCTGAGTTCGGCCTCCAGCACCTCGGGCTCGTAGTCCTGCCGGGCCATGGCGCACCAGCTGAACACGTCGGCGAACAGGCTGCGCCAGTCGGCCAGGGCCTCGGGTGTGCGCAGCTCGAACAGCCGGTCCCACAGGTCGTGGTGGTCCACGCAGCCCAGTTGGCGCGCCATGGCATTCAGGTAGCGGCTGTGGGCGAAATGGCGCTCCTCCATCTGGCTGCGGGCGGCGTCGGGGGCTGCTTCGCCACCGTCGTCCTCGCTGCCGTAGCGGCGCTCCCAGGCCTTGTGGCGCCAGGGCAGGTCGATCAATGCCACCTGGGCACCCAGGGCTGCGCCTTCGCGCGCGGCGATCCATTCGGGGCTGTAGTCGCACAGCGGGTAGAAGGAGCTGCTGGTCACCGTGCGCGGGCCTGCGGGCTCCGGCACGGCACCGTCCTCTTCGCCGGGCTCGGGTGCTTCGGCCTTGGCCTCGCGCGTGGCCTGGCACAGCCAGGCCACGGGGGCGCGGGTCTTCGGGTCGCTCAGCAAGGGCAGCAGGCTGTCCAGGTCGTCCGGCCCCTCGATCAGCACGGCGGCCGGGCGCACCTCGCGCAGCAGGTGGCGCAGGGCCCAGGCGCAGGCCGGGCTGTGGTGGCGCACGGGCACGAAGTAGAGGCCGTCCCCGCCGCCATCCATCAGCTGCGGCAGCAGGGCTGCGATCTCCGGCGGCAGGCCCGCAGGGGACGGTGCAGTACTGCCCACGGCTACTGCCACAGCGCGCGGGCGGCGTCGTGAAAACTCTTCCACTGCACGTCGCGCCGTGCGCGCTCGCGCACCACGGTGTCGAAGTAGTGGCGCACGCGCTTGGCGTCGTCGGCACTGTCCTTGAGCACCACGCCCTGCAGCTGGCCCGCGATCTCGCGCGGGGTCAGCTCGCCGCCGTTGAAGTGGCGCGCCTGCAGTGCCGCGGCATAGGCCACGTTGACCGCCTCGGCGGTGGACATCACGGCATCGAGCCCCTTGATGGCCGTGCCCTCCTGCGTCTGGCCGGCGCGCAGCTCCTGGAAGGTGGTGACCAGCAGCGACACCACGTCGCGCGGCACGTTCACCGGGGCCTCGCTGCCCGCGAGTTCGCGCGCGAGCTGGGCCATCACCAGGTCCACTTCGAACTGGTGGTCGCGGATGGGGCGCACGGTCTCGAAGTTGAAGCGGCGCTTCAAGGCCGAAGACATCTCGTGCACGCCGCGGTCGCGCAGGTTGGCTGTGGCGATGATGTTGAAGCCGCGCTGCGCGAACAGGCGCGCGTCGTCACCGAGTTCGGGCACCATGAGCTGCTTGTCGCTCATGAGCGAGATCAGCACGTCCTGGATCTCGGGCGGGCAGCGGGTGATTTCCTCGAAGCGCACGAGCTTGCCCGCGCGCATGGCCTGGTACAGCGGCGAGGGCACCAGCGCGCGCTGGCTCGGCCCTTCGGCCAGCAGCAGGGCGTAGTTCCAGCTGTACTTGATGTGGTCCTCGGTGGTGCCGGCCGTGCCTTGCACGGTGAGGCCCGAGTCGCCGCTGATCGCGGCCGCCAGCAGCTCCGACAGCAGCGACTTGGCCGTGCCCGGCTCGCCCACCAGCATCAGGCCCTGGTGGCCCATGAGCGTGACGATGGCGCGGTCCACCAACGGGTCGTCGCCAAAGAACTTCTGCGTGACCTGCAGCTTCGCATCGCCCAGGATGAACTGGCGCACCGCACGCGGCGAAAGCTTCCAGCCCGGCGGCCGGGCGTGGCTGTCTGCCGCGGCCAGGCGGGCCAGTTCGTCGGCCCAGCGCTGCTCGGGGGCCAGGCGCACGGATTGGTTGGCAGAAGGGGGAATGGTGCTCATGGTGGCGTTGGTAGGGGCGGTCCGCTGGCGCAGGGTGAAAAGCCGGTCGCAGCTATTTTGGACCAGCTTGGCATGCCTTCGGTATCGGCGCTGCAACGGCCTGTTTACAATTTGCACATCAGCCAGATGTTTCCTTGCATGCACAAGGGGGTCCAGCCATCAACCCCCTTTGAAAGGCCAGCAAGCACCATGGCGATCCATTCCTCTTCCCTCTTCGCGGCACTGGCCGCCGCCGCGCTGCTGTCGGCTTGCGCCAGCAACCCTGCCAGTGCCCCTGCGGTCCAGGGCCAGCCGGCCCGGCCTGCAGGCGGCCACGGCATCGAGGCCTTCCTGGGCAGCTACGACAGCAACCGCGACGGCCAGGTCACGCGTGCCGAGTTCGATGCCGTGCGCCTGCAGCGCTTCAAGGCGGCCGACACCAATGGCGACGGCGTGCTGACCGAAGCCGAGTATGTGGCCGAGTTCGAAGGCCGGCTCAAGCGCCAGTATTTCGATGAAGGCCGGCAGCCCGACCAGGCCTACGAGAACAGCCTCAAGCAGGCCCACGTGCGTTTTTCCATCGTCAACCGCGCACGCGACGGCCGCTTCACACCCGCGGAGGATGCCGCCATCGCGGACCGTACCTTCAAGGGCTTGGACACCAACAACGACGGCATCGTTGCACGCAACGACCCGCCGCGCCCGGCCCCGGCGCGCGGCGATGGGGACTGAGGCCGCGGCAAGGTCTGCACGCGCAAACAAAAACACCGGGGCATGCCCCGGTGTTTTTTTGAGCGCCCCACCCTGGGATGGGGCACACCCTGTACGCGATCAATCGTCGCTGGAAGCCAGGCTGATCAGGATGCGCAGCACGTACCAGAGCATCAGCGCGATCGACGCGAACAGGTGCAGCGCAGCACCGGCGGGGCGGTCGGTCGGGTAGTCGTGGATGATGCGCGAGGTGTCGTACAGCACGCAGGCACCGGCGAACAGCACCATGATGCCCGAGAACCAGATGCCGAGCTTGAAGCCGAAGATGGCACCGGCCACGATGGTGCCCAGGGCCACCAGGCCGCCCACCTTGAGGATGCCACCCAGGAACGAGAAGTCCGACTTGCTGGTGAAGGCCGTCCAGGTCAGCGCCGCCACCATCAGCAGCGTGATGAAGCCCGCCGCGCCGATGGCGCCGGGCGCCACGATCTGCGCGATGCCGAACATGGGGGCGAAGATCAGGCCTTCGGCCAGCACGTAGATCCCCAGGCCCATGAGCTGGGTCTGGGGCTTCTCGGCGTTGTCGGCCAGGTGCGAGGCCAGCCAGCCCACGAGCATGAAGGCGCCCATCACGCCCAGCCAGATGAACTTGTTGCCGCTGGCCATCAGCATCTTGGCCGTGGTGTTGGAAAAGCCGCTCATCATCAGCACGGCCGACAGCACGACGAAGGCCAGGATGGCCGCGCCCAGGTGCTTGTAGGTAGAGACGATGAACTCGCGCCGCTCCATGGGGGAGCCGGACGGGTCTTCAGGGGTCAGGACATTGGTATTCACAAGGATGCTCCTCGGTGGTGGTTGCTACTTCTCACACAGGGGGCGGCCTTGTGGGCCACCCCCTGCCTCTCTCTCTGGTATCGGGATCAGGCGGCGGCCAGCTCGTCGGCGCGGCGCAGCTTGCGGTTGGACCAGACGCCAGCGGCACCCAGCAGGGTCAGGATGACGGCCAGGATCCAGATGCCGGCACCGCTGAAGGACTTGGCCGTGGAAGCCGCCTCGGCCTGCATGCGCTTGCGCGTGTCTTCGTAGCTGATGACGGCCTTGCCGCCGGTCACGACCTCGTAGACGATGTCGTTGTCGCTGCTGTCGTAGAGCGCCGTGATCTTCTCGTCGATGATGCCGCCCACGATGTCCTTGGGCGTGCTGAAGGCGATGCGCAGCTTGCGGGCCTCGCCGCCGGCTTCGGGGGCCACGGTGATTTCGTAGTAGTGCTGGGTGGAGCGGCGCTTGCGCTTGACGGTCACCTCGCTGGCACCGGTGACCTTGCCGGCCACCGTCTGCAGCTGGTCACGTGCCGTGTAGGCATGGTCGCCATCGGCCTTCCAGCCGCTCCAGATGGCCATGCCGGCCAGGCCAGGGCCCGCCAGCAGGATGAGCCATGCATAGCCCGTGATGAAAATCAGAATCTTTCGAACAAAACCCGGCATGAGAATACCTCCCTCAATCATTCACACTCATAAAGATGCCGCCAGCTCATGGGCTGTTTTGCGGTGCGAGGGCTGGATCATCGCGGCAGTTGCGCCGGCAAGATGTCGCAAATTGTGAGAATGGAGAGACCTCACCAAAAAAACGTGAATTCCTCCCGCTTTTCGTCGCCAGATTCAAACAGTTACGCCTTGAATTTCCGCCACATGGCCCCCGAGGGGACCCGTGCGCCGGCTACCAGGGCATCTTTTTCTCCCAATCGGGGTCGAAACCGGTGCAGGCCTGGGCCACGGCCAGGTAGTCGGCATAGGCCTCGGCCAGCAGCACCGGCGGTACGCCGGCCAGGGGCAGGGTGTTGTCGCTGCTCCAACTGCGCGAGCGGCTGTTCTCGAAGCTGAGGGTCTTGAGCGCGGCGGCCACGTTCTCCTCGGGCAGGGTATTGCCCGAGAACTCGATGCACACGCGCACGCCCACGCTCGCGAAGTCCTTGGTGTACTCGTAGAAGAAGCCGCCGTCCTCGGCCTGGGCGCGCTGGTAGCCCAGCTTGTTGAAGGCGCCGCGCAGCGTGAAGCTGTCGCTGATCCAGCCCTGGCGGTCCTGGATGGAGCTCACGGCCAGGCCCTTGTCGTCGGTGAAGGACAGCGCGGGCGACTGGCGCGACATCTGCGGGAACAGGGGCGCGGTCTTGTAGTCCTTGAAGTGCTTGGTCCAGGCGCTGGCGGTGGCCGCATCGACCAGGGAGGCATGGGCCAGGCGCACCAGGGCGCCATCGGCCAGTTCCACCTCGTCGTCCGCGGTGTTGATGAGGCTGCCGTCCTCGGTGGGGCGAAAGCTCTGCAGTGCCGTGCCCTCGGCGTCCACCTCCAGCCACACCAGGCGCTGAACCAGCCGGCCCGCCACGGGGTGGCGGTGCAGGTACTCGCGCCACTCGGCCACGGGCCACTGGCGGCCCGTGCACATGGCCTCGAACAGGCGGGCCGTCTGCAGGTCGATCACCTGCTTGAGCTCCTTCTTGCTCGTGCTGAGCAAGGCCTTGGTTTCCTTGATCTGGGCCGGGTCGTCGTTCTGGCGTGGCTCGGGCAGGGCCTTGATGGCCTTGCCTTCGGGGTTGCGCAGCTCGGGCTTCATGGCGGCATCGAGCACCATGGTGAAGATGCGCTCGCCATAGGGCAGCGCCAGCGTGCCGGTATCGTCCAGGCCTGCGGTGGGGATGGTGCGGTCGGCCAGCTGGTCCTGCGTCCAGCCATTGCGGTCGGCGATCTCCTGCACCAGGGTGCGCGCCTTGGTCTGCACCGAGGCCGTGCGGTAGCGGCGCGACAGGCCCAGCATCAGCTGGATCACCACCGGGTCGTTGCCCGGGGCCACGCCTTCGAGCATGGCCTCGATCTGCGAGCGGCGCTGGTAGTGGTCGCGCATGTACTGCTGCAGCAGGCTCACGATCTCGTGGCCCGGCGCAAAGGCGGCCAGGGCCAGGACGCCCTTCTCGCCAATGGCGCTGCCCAGGTACTCGGACATCTTCTCGCGCTTGCATTCCTCGAACACCTGCTCCTCGGACTTGGCGTAGTCGGCCTCGTAGTACTGGCGGTACTCGGGCTTGGCGTTCTGCCAGCCCTTCTGGTAGCTTTGGTAGCGCTGCGGTGCGTGCGCCTTGGCGTAGGCAATGCCCTCCTCCAGCGGCGGGTGGCGCGTGTCGTGCGCGATGAACTGGCGCAGCACCGTGCTGCCCAGGGCCTGGCGGCTCGCGGCATCGAGCAGGCCCATGTAGCGCGTGAGCAGGGCGTTGCCCCCGGGCTCCTTGAGCTTGCAGGCCAGCACCACCCACCAGCGCAAAATCTCGGGCTCCACGGCCGTGCCGTCGGCCCAGTGCGCGGCGGGCAGCGCATCGAGCGCGAACCAGGCCAGGCCGGCGGGCGGCTTGGCTTTCAGGCCCTTCTTCGCCTCGGCCAGCAGGATGGCGGGGGCCAGGCGCGGCGAGATGTCCTCGCCCAGGCCCTCCAGCGCCGTGAGGAAGGCGGCGCGCACGGTCTCGCGGCTTTCCTTCTCCAGCGCCTTGGTGAGGGCGGGCAGGGCCTCGGCGTACTGCAATTCGGCCAGCCAGTTGGCAGCCTCGATGCGCACCTCGCTCTTGGTGTGGGTGAGCGACTCCACCACCTGGCGGCCGATGTTCGGCAGCGTGGACAAGGCCTTCTGCGCCATGGGGCGGTGGGTCTTGCCCTCGCCCAGGGCCAGCTCCATCACGCGCGGCAGCCAGCGTGCGGGGATGGTCGGGAAGGTCGCCAGCGTGCGCAAGGCAGGTCCCAGTTCCAGCGTGCTCGCATACCGGTCGCCGTTGTTCTGCTGCGCCGCCAGCCCCAGGGCCTGGTCCAGGAACTCGGGGTGCTCGGCGAAGAACGGCCACACGCGCTCGGGCGGCAGCAGGTCGGTGGCGCTGGGCGTGTTCCAGTAGTCGAACAGGGCCGTGCGCGCCACCTCGATCAGCGGGGTGCCCGAGCGCTTGAGCAGGTCGGCCAGGGCGCGCAGGTCGACGCTGCCCTGCGGCTGGCCGCCCAGCCATTTGTGGAAGCCATCGTCGAACCAGAAGCTGCGGCTGTAGCGCGACACGCCCAGCCAGCGGATCAGGTGCGAGGGCCCGAAGGACGGCAGCGCAAACAGGCGGTTGCCATGCGTCACGGCCTGGGCCACCTCGCTGTTGCGCAGCTTCTCCATCTGCTTCTTGTCGAGCTGGCCGTTGAGCAGGGCCAGTGCCTGACGCATGTCGTCTTCGGTGAGCTTGGCCAGGTTGGCGTAGCTTTTCTGGCGCCAGTTGTACTTGTGCTTCTGGGTCTTGTTCTCCTCGGCCTCTTCCTCGGCGGCGCGGCGTGCGCGCTCGATCACCTCGGTGCGGTTGGCCAGCAGCAGGGCCAGCGCATCCTCGCCCAGCGGGCTGTCGGCGAACGGGGTCCAGGGCGGGGGCTCGGGCAGGTCCTGTTCCTGGGCGCCGCCCGCGGCATCGATGCGGTTGAGCGCAGCGCGGATCGCCTGCTGCACGGGCTTGCTGGATTCGTTGGCCAGCGCCGCATCGAGCAGGCCGCGCGTGGCCTCGGCGGGCAGGCGCGCGAGCAGTTCGGCCGCCTGGCTGCGCTGGCTGGTATCGCCCTCGGTGAGCAAGGCCGACAGCAGGCGCAGGCGCTCGGCCTCGGCAATGCCTTCGATATGGGGCACGGCCTCGGCGCGCACCGTCTTGCTGCCATCGACGGCCAGGGCTACCAGCAGTGGCGCAAAAGCCGCGCGCAGTTCCTTGTCGGTCCCGATGCGCGCGGCCAGCACCACCCGGCCCGCAGCGGAAAGCTGCTGCAGCAAGGCCTTCACCGCTTCAGGATGCGCCTGCATGTACGTGGCCAGCGCGGGCGACTTGACCAGCGCGCCCAGGCGGTTGTGGTAGTAGCTGTCCAGGCCCTTGCGCTCGAACACCAGCTGCAGGGCCAGGGTCGCGTCCAGCCCCTCCTCGGCGAGCAGACCGGCCACGAGATCGACCGTCCAGGCCGCGCGCTCCTTGCCCAGCTCCTGCTTGTTGCTGTTGCCGTCCTTGAAGCTGGCATGGATCGCATCGTTGACCAGGTACTGCAGCCAGTCGGGCACCGGCGCGCCCGGGTGCTCCAGCGACTTGCCGGCATCGGCCGCGGCCAGCAGCTTGCCCAGGCGCACCAGCAGGGCCAGCGGCGGCTGGTCGGGCGTGATGCTGGCGTAGAAGGCCGAGCGGCCTGCCAGGCTCTTCTTGCCCGCGGCCTCCAGCGGCTTGTCGTTGTACAGATAGAAGCCCCACCGCAGCCGGCCAGGCGCGCCGAGCAGCTGGCCCGGCTCCAGGGCATGGGGGGCTGCCAGCTCCAGCAGCACGGACTCGTGGGTGCTCTCGGCCACAAAGGCCAGGGCCTTGTCGGCGAGGCCTGGCGCCGCCTTGTCCAGCGGCTCCATGGCCTGGCGCAGCAGGTTGTGCTGTGCGCTGCTCAGTCCATTCGCGTCGTTGCCCGATCGGCCCGTCACCGCGCCCACGATCTTGTCCAGCAGTCCCATGCGTCATCCCCTGTGGTCTGAATAGAGCGTCGTATTCTGTCAGCCAGCCATGGCGGTGCCGTGGCGCACGGTGGCGCCAGCGTGCAATTTGCCCGCTTTCAAGGTAATGGCTTGTAACGCGCGGGGCGCGGTGTTCACGCGGAGATGGCGGGCAGGCCGTCGAGCTCCACCGTGCGCTGGCACAGCTGCTGCAGGCGCAGTGCGCCGCATGGCTGGGGCGACTGCAGGTGGGCCTGCAGGGCCGATGCCACGGTGTGCAGACCCACCGAAGCGATGCCGGCGAGCGCTGCCTGCAGCTGTTCGGCCTGCGCCGCGGTGAGTGGCATGCGGCCCGTGGCGGCCTGGGTCTCCAGCACGCCGAGCACGGGGCCGAGCAGGCGCTGGGCCAGCGTGGGCTGGCTGGCCGCGGGGGCGGCGGCCTGCTCCTTGCGCCACTGCACCATGCGCAGGATGCGCTGGGCCAGCGAGGTGGGCCGCGCGGCCTCGTTCGCATAGTCCAGGGAGACGGCCTGGACCTGGCCGCTGGCGTCGCTGCTGAGCAGCGCCAGCGGCACCAGCAGCGTGGTGGTGGACAGGCGCTCCACGCGCACCAGCACCGCATGCACGGACGCGCCGCGCGCCGCCAGCCGGTCCAGGTTGTCCACGCGCTGCATGCTGGTGTCGCCCACGGGCACGGTCAGGTGCAGCCACTGCCCCTGGTCATCCTGCACGGGCCAGAGCAACTGCTGGTGGGCTTCGTCGAGCACCGGGGCGCGCGTGGCCCGGGGGCGCAGCAGCACCAGTTCGGCCCCGTCGCCCGAGAGGCCGGAGGCCTCGCTCAGCCGCGCCGTGAGATCGGCCCAGCGGCCGCTGCCGATGGCCTGCAGGCGCGCATCGCCTGCCTGCCAGGGAGGCAATGCCTGCGCGCGGGCCGTGCCGGCCAGCGCCAGCCGGTCATCGTCGGCCAGGCGCGGGTTCTCCAGCCGCAGCGGCGCCAGGCACAGCGACTGCGCGGCGCCCACACCGGGCCAGACGGCGTGGATATTCCAGGCGCTGTGGCGGTTGAAGGCCGTGTCGCTGCCATCGGGGCGCGCCAGCACGGCCTGCAGCAGGCGCTGGCCCGCCAGGTCCCAGAAGGCCAGCGTGAGACCGCGGGCGCCGCCCAGGGTCTGCCACCAGTGGCCGCCCAGGGGCAGCAGCTCCAGCGCCGTGGTCTCGTCGAAGGCGCGGCGCAGCCGGCCGCGCAGGGCCGCGGTGCGCTCTGTTGCTTCCGCCCCGTCGCTGGCCGGCGCGCGCAGGGCATCGCACAGCGCCTGGATGCTGGACATCAGCGCCAGTGCGTCGCGCTCCTGCATGCGGTGGTCGCGCCGCACCAGGCCGTCGACCATGCCGCCCAGGTTGCGCAGCAGCGCGGCCAGGCGCGGCAGGCCCTCGCCGCGCGCCGACATGTTGAGCGCCAGCAGGCGCGCTGAAGCCTGCTCGCTCACGTGCGACAGACCGCCCGTGAGCAGCTCGTGCAGCATGGCTTCCACCTGGGCGAGGAAGGCGCGTTCGCGCTCGCTGAGCGCGGCCGTGGCCTGCTCTGCCGTGGCGGCCGGTGCCATGCCCTCGGGCCAGGGCAGCGGCTCGCCCAGCGCCTCGCGCAGGGCTGCCAGCGCGATCAGGTGCACGGCCTTGCGCTCGCGCGCCGGCACCTCGGACACCATGCCCTCGTAGCCCGCGCCCGCCACATAGCGGCAGGTGGCGTTCAGCGCGGGCAGCTCCATCACCAGCGTGCCGCCCTGCACGCGCCATTCGATGCCGCAGGGCAATGCCTGCACCGCGCGGCGCACGGCGGCCACGCCGGCCTGCTTGAACAGGGCCGGGGCCTGCAGGGCCTTCACTTCAGCCAGCGGGTCGGCCGTGGTTGCAGGGCCTGGTTCCGCAGGGGCCTCGGTTGCTTGCGTTGCCGCCGGCGCAACGGTACCGGCAACCGGCTCCAGCGCGCGCAGCCACAGCGCCGCCCCCAGGATGTGCTTGCAGATACCCGGCGCCGGGCAGTCGCACTGCGCCTTCTGCGGGCCCCGGGCGTCGAGCTGCACGCGCTGGCCATCGGCCTCGACCACGCCGCCCTCGGCACCCTGCTCGGCCCATTGCACCTTGCCGGCTTCCACGTCCTTGGCGGCGCGGCGCAGCAGGCCGGCATTGGCCAGGGCCGTCAGGGTGTCGTCGTCGTAGGCGCGGTAGCTCTCAGTCCAGGCAGGCATCTCGTTTTTCCAATGCGCTGTGCGCTGCTCGCAGTCTTTGCAACTGGCACGGCTGAGGCCAGTGCCCCCGCGCAAGGGCCGCCCCGCCGCGAAGGCGGCGTATCCAGCGACTGCGCTGGGGGCGTCCCCCTCCCAGGTTGCGAAGCAAACTGAGAGAGGGGGAAGGCGCGAAGCGACTCAGGGGGTGCTTCATTTCACTCCATGACCTCGGCGAGCCACTGGGCGAAATGGGTGGGTGTGAGCGCTGCCACGTGCATGCCCTTGTTGGCCAGGCGCTGGGCCATCTGCCGGTCGTACACCGGGTTGGCGCCCTCGTCGAGTGCGGCCAGGCCCAGCAGCTTCACGCGCGCCTCGGCCATGCGGGCCACGGCGGCGAGGAGCGGGCCGGGCGCGGCGCCTTCCTCGAAGTCGCTGATCAGCGTGAACACCGTGCGCTGCGGGCTGGCTATCAGCGATTCGCAGTAGTGCACGGCGCGGCCGATGTCGGTGCCGCCGCCCAGCTGCACCGTGAGCAGCACCTCCACCGGGTCGTGCGCCAGGTGGGTGAGGTCGACCACGCTGGTGTCGAACACCACGAGCTTCACGCGCACCGCGGGCAGCGAACTCATGATGCCGGCGATCACGGCGCTGTAGATCACCGAGTCCATCATCGAGCCGCTCTGGTCCACGCAGAGCACCACATCCCAGGGCAGGTTGCGCTTGACGCGGGCGTTGAACAGCGGGCGCTCGATGACCAGCTGGCGCCGCTCGGCGCTGTAGTGCTTGAGGTTGGCCGCGATGGTGGCGCGCGCATCGAAGTTCTGCGCGTTCTTGAGCAGCGAGCGGCGCTGGCGGTTGCGCCGGCCCACCAGGGCGTTGACGAAGTCGTTCTTCAGGCGGCGCGTGATCTCGTCCACCGTCTTCTGGATCACCTCGCGCACGGCGTCGCGCATGCTGCCCGACAGGCGCCCGCGCATGCCCAGCAAGGCCTTGGCCAGGCCGGGCGTGGGGTCCATGGAGCGCAGCACGGCCGGGTCCTTGAGCAGGTCGGTGAGCTGGTAGCGGTCGATGGCCTGGGTCTGCATGCGCTCGAAGACTTCCTGCGGAAACAGTTCGCGCGAGCGGTTGAGCCAGTCGATGGCGCGCAACTGGCTCGGGTCGAGCGAACCGGCACCGCCGCCCGCAGGGCGCGCGAGGCCCCGGCCGTCGTACTCGCGGCCGTAGAGGTATTCGAGTGCCTGGTCGAGCTTCCAGTCGCCGGCATCGAACTGCGCATGCGACAGCGGCTGGGCCGCATAGCGGCCCAGGATCAGGCGCCAGCGGCGCAGGGCCTCGTCGGGGAGGGTGTCGTCGAACTCGGTGCTTGGCATGGGCCGCGAAAGCTTACCACCCGTGCCGGCACGGATCACGGCGCGAACCGGGCCGCCGTTGCGCGGAACATCGCGTTGCGCTCGTCCAGCGCCTGCTGCGTGGCCGGCACCATGATGGGCGCGCCCTGGCTGGCGAAGGCCTGGCACTGCTCCACGTAGGGGCGCAGGCCCGCTTCATGGGCCGCCTCTGTGGCCTGCATGTCGCCGCCATGCGCGGTCCACGCCGTGGCCAGGGTTTCGGCGGACACCATGGCCAGGGTCGTGCCCATGCCCGACAGCAGTGCGGCGCAGTGGGCCGCGTCGCCGATGACCGCGACATGGCCTTTGATCCAGTGCGGCATGTGGGTCTGGCTCACCGAGTCGAAGTAGAAGCCCTGGGCCGCCGGATCCGCGAAGGCGGCGCGGATGGCGGGCACCTGCCAGGCATCGACGCGGGCCAAAAACTGGTCGAGCAATTGCCGCTGCGCCGCCGGGTCGCGGTAGTCGTAGGCGATCTCGGGGCTGGCGGCCAGCACCATGGCCTGCGGGCCGTCGCCTGCATCGCGCACCGCGACCGTGAGGCCGGGCACATTGAGCATGGCGCGCTGCCAGTCGCGGCCTGCGGGCAGGTCGACCAGTGCCACATAGTGGCCGAAGTGGCGCACATAGTCCTTCTCGGGCCCGAAGGCGAGGCGGCGCACACTGGAGTGCAGGCCGTCGGCACCGACCACCAGGTCGTAACGTTCCTGCCGGCCGTCCGCGAAGCCGATGTCCACGCCCTGCGCACGGTCGGCAAGCGAGGCGATGGCGGCCTGGAAGCGGAACTCCACCCCGGGCGGAACCGCATCGCGCAGGATGCGGTTGAGCCGGTCGCGCGTGATCTCGATGTCCTCGTCGGTCTCGTTGGCGAACCAGCGCAGGTCCAGCGTCGCGACCTGTGCGCCCGTGCCGTCGAGCACCGGGGATGGCTCCAGCAGGCGCACCTTCTCGGCCTCGATCTGCGCGAGGATGCCCATGCGCTGCGCAGTCGCTAGGGCGCGCCCGCGCACATCGATGGGGGCGCCACCGGGCCGCAGCCCCTGGGCGCGCTCGACCACGGTGACCCGGTGGCCGAGGTGTGCGAACCACCAGGCAGCCGACAGGCCGGCCATGCTGGCGCCGGAAATGAGAACGTCCATGGGGCAACTCCTGTGCGGTGGCAAGGCTCAGGCCTTGAAGTTGCGGGCCATCTGCACCACGGCCTGCTTGTCGAAGGCGTTGATCTCGTCGATCAGCTCGTTGGTGAACAGGCGGTTCGGGTCACCCAGCTCCTCGGCGAGTTTCGGGTTCTTGCTGCTCTCGGCAGCCATCTCGATGTTGGCCTTCCACTCGGCCAGGGACGAGGCGCCCATGCGCTGGTCCGGATCGTCGGGGCGGCGCATCCAGCTGTTCTTGCGGTCCTTGAGGATGAAGGCCAGCTCCTTGCGCGCCTCGTCCTCGCTGCGGCCCTTGGGCCGACTTTCGGGGTACACGGCCCAGTGGGCGTCGATGGCCGCCTCGATGTTGGCGTTCGAGAAAATGGTGGACTTCGCCACGCCCTGGAACAGCGCGACCAGGGCACGGCGCTGCTCCTTGAGCAGCTTGCGCGGCACGCACAGCCAGCCCGAGCCGATCTGCGCGAACTTGGGCGTGAGCGGCACATAGCGCAGTTTCGTGCCCACCAGCTCGATGCGGGCTGCGGCCGTGTCGAAGGCCACCATCGCATCCACGCGGTCGTTGTCGATGGCCGCCCCCGCTGGCGCACCGTCGCCGATGGCGATGTACTCGCACTGGTCGTCCTTGAGGCCCAGCTCGGCCAGCATGGCCCGCGTGATGACGATGCCGGTGTCGCCCTGGCTGCGCACGCCGATGCGCTTGCCCGCCAGGTCGGCCGCCGAGCGGATGGGGCTGCCTGGCTTGACCACGATCACGTTGCCGTTGCGCGGCAGCCATTTGTACACGCTCACCAGGTCCAGCGACGGGTCCTTGGCCATCGCCGGCAGCAGGATGCCGGGCACCGCCGGCCCGAAGTCCACATGCCCGGCACGCAGGCTCTGCAGCGCCTGCGTCATGCTCGACATGTTGACGTATTCCACGTCCACGCCGCCCGGCTTGTAGAAATTGAGCTTGGGGTGCTGGCCCGCGGTGCAAAAGCACTGCTGCGGGTCGTTCACCGCGGCAGTGTTGGCCACCTTCATCATGCGCACACTCTGCGCCAGCGCCGGCAGGCCGGCGGCGAAACCCAGGGCACCGAGGCCCAGGCCGAAATCACGTCGCGTCACCATGGTGTTCACTCCTTCAGAAAAAATTCAGGCATTGACCGTGCGCTGGGAGGTGTCGGCCGGCATCCAGTGCAGCACCCGGCGCTCGATGCGGCGCAGCAGGCCGGTCAGCGCGATGCCGATGACCGACAGCACCACGCACACCGCAAAGCTGCCGCCGCTGTCGGCTTGGGCCTCCATCTGCAGGATGAGCACGCCGAGCCCGGCCTGGGCGCCGACGAACTCGCCCACCACCGCACCGACCACGCTGAAGGCGGCGGCCATGTTCAGCCCCGCGAAGATGTAGGGCATGGCGCTCGGGAACTTGGCCTTGCGGAAGATCTGCCAGGGCGTGGCCGAGAGCGAGCGCAGCAGGTCGATGCGGTCCGGGTCCACCGCCTTGAAGCCGGCGATGCTGGTCACCAGCACCGGAAAGAAGGTGAGCAGGCAGATGATCACCACCTTGGAGCTGATGCCAAAGCCCAGCCAGACCACGATGATGGGCGCGATGGCCACCTTGGGCACGCTCTGCAGCGCGGCCACGTAGGGGTCGAGCAGCGCCTCGACCCGGGGCATCTGCGACACCACGATGCCGATGGCCAGGCCCACGCCGCTGCCGATCAGAAAGCCCAGCAGGATCTCGCTCACGGTCACGCCGCCGTGGTACCAGAAGCCGTCCTTGGCGAGCGGGTGGGTCGCCAGGCCGCGCCACAGGGCCAGTGCGATGTCGCTGACCGGGGGCACCAGGTGCTTGGGCACCTGCAGGAGCCGCACCGCTGCTTCCCACGAGCCCAGCAGCGTGATGAGCAGCAGGACCGATTGCACCCGCGTCGAGGCGAGCGGGTGGGTGCGGCGCTTGCGCCGCGTGGCCGCCGGTGGCGGGGCAGAGCCTTCGGGGGGCGCGATGGGATCGGTGGTGTGCAGCATGGCGGTGGTCATGGGGGGCTCTTTTCTGTCTGTCTGGGTCAGTCGAACGAGGCGGCGTGCGCAAAGCGCTCGCGGATCGACGCCGAGGCGGCTGCGAAGGCCGGGTGCGACATCACGTCCATGGAGCGCGGGCGCGGCAGGTCGATGGGCAGCACGCGCTCCAGCGTGCCGGGACGGGGCGACATCACGAACACCTTGTCGCCCAGGAACACGGCCTCGGGGATCGAATGGGTGATCAGCACCACGGTCTTGCCGCTTTCCATCCAGATGCGCTGCAGCTCTTCGTTCATGCGCTCGCGCGTCATGGCGTCCAGGGCGCCGAAAGGCTCGTCCATCAAGAGGAATTTCGGGTCGTGCAGCAGCGCCCGGGCGATGGAGGCGCGCTGCTGCATGCCGCCGCTCAACTGGCGCGGCAGCTTGTGCTCGAAGCCATCGAGCCGCACCATGTGCAGCAGCTCCATCGCACGCTCGCGCGCCGGCTTCATGGGCAGGCCCAGCACCTCGGCCGGCAGCATCACGTTTTCCAGAATGCTGCGCCAGGGCAGCAGGATGGAGCCCTGGAACACCACGCCCACATCGCGCCGCGAGCCGCGGATCGGCTGGCCGTCGAGCAGCACGCGGCCGGTGCTGTAGTCCAGCAGCCCCGCCAGGATGCGCAGCAGCGTGCTCTTGCCGCAGCCGCTCGGGCCGACGATGGTCACGAAGCTGCCCTCTTCGATGCTGAAGTCGATGTCCTTGAGCGCGAGCACGCCCGTATCGCCGTCGCCGAAGTGCTTGGACAGCCCCTCGAAGCGGATGTAGTCGGCGCGCCCGTGCGGGCGCTCGGCGGTGAGGGTGGTCATGGCTTGGCTCCTTCGGGTTGCAGGAAACGGACGATGTGGTGCGCCAACACTTCGGGCGCCTGCACGGCGGTGACATGGCCGATGGCGGGCAGCATCACCGCCTCTGCGCCGCGGATGCGGCCGGCCATGGCCAGCGTCACGCTGGGCGGCACCACGCGGTCGAGCTCCCCGGCCAGCACCAGCGTGGGGGCGACGATGTCGGCCACGCCCTGCGCCAGCAGGGTCTGCACGGTGGCCATGCGCCGGGCCGAGCGCTCGGAGGCCGGCCGTGCCGCGGCAAACACCTGGCGCAGCGCGGGCCGCTGCGCCAGGAAGTCCTCAGGGAAGAACCAGGTGGCCAGCTCCTCGGCCGTGGCGGGCAGGCCGCGCCGCAGTGCCTCCAGGCGGCCTGCGTCGGGGCACAGCTCGTCATAGGGGCGAGGCAGTGGCCAGGTGCTGCCCAGCACCAGGTGGTCGACCGAGCGCGGGTGCAGCAAGGCCAGGGCCTGGGCCACCCGGCCACCGAAGGAGGAGCCGAACACATGGGCGCGCTTGAAGCCCAGGGCCTGGATGAGCTGCTGCGCATCGCCCGCCAGATCGGCGAGCGTCGATGGGCGCGCCGGCCCCTCGGTTTCGCCGCAGTCGCGCTGGTCGTAGGCAATCACGGTGAAATGCCGGGCCAGCAGTGGTACCAGGGCGGCGAACATCTGGCGCGAGGCTTCGGCGCCGTGCATGAGCAGCAGCGGCGGGCCGTCGCCCTGGCGGTCGAAGGCGGTGCGCAGCCCGCCGGCTTCCACGAATTGCGTCATGGGGCGCTCCCCGGCTCTTCCTGGTCCATCCAGAAGGTCATCTCGATCTTCAGGCCGCGCGGGTCCTTGAAGAACAGCTGGTGGATGGACCAGCCGGGTATGGGGGCTTCGTCGAATGCAATGCCCTGGCTGCGCAGGTGTTCGCGCACCTCGGCCAGGCCCTGCGAGCGGAACGCAATATGGTCCACATGGCCCGTGGCGGGCTGCATGGGCGCATCGGGCGTCGACAGGTGGGCGTAGAGGTGCACGATGGGCTGGCCCTCGGCATACAGCCAGGCGCCTGGCGCAGGGATCTCGGGCCGGGCGCCGACGGTCAGCCGCATCACCCGCACATAGAAGTCCACCAGCTGCGGCAGCTCCTCGGGCGCACAGCGGATCGTGAAGTGGTGCAAGGCGGTCACGGGCATGGTGTTTCCTTTCTTCCTTCCAGTCAGGCGGCCGAGGGCATCGCGGCCGGGGCGTCCGTGAAGCGGTAGGCCAGCCCGGGCACGGCGGGCACCCAGCGCGCCGCGGCCAGCGCCAGCAGGCGCAGGCCCAGCACCTCCTCGGGCCGCCAGTGGTCGCGGGAGCCGAAGACGTTGAACGTGGCGTAGCACAGCCGGCCCTGCATCAGCGGCACGTTGACCACGCTGGAAAGGCCGTAGGGGCGCATCTGCGCGAAGTCGTCGAAATGCTGCGCCAGCACCTCCTCGCCCTCGCCGATGAAGACCTGGCCCTGCAGGAACAGGCATTCGGTCCAGGGCGTCAGCGTCTTGCGCTTGGCGCCGTTGATGGGGAAGGTGGCGCCTTCGGACGAGTAGAAGCGGCGCAGCAGGACCTGGTCGCCGCCATCGCGCTCGGTGGTCACGTTCTGCTGGATGCTGAAGATGCTGCCCGGCGCGATCTGCAGGCGGCGGCGGTCGATGCGCTGCAGCGCATCGGCAGTGCTGGGCGCCTGGGCCAGCGCGTCCAGGAAGCCGGGGGTGATGGCGGTGGTCATCGGGGTGTCGTCATTCGGGTGCATGGAAAAAATTCTAGGACCCGCGATTCACCAAAATGAAATAAATTCTGATGGTCCGATAACCGTGGAGTTATGCCCATGCCGAGCACCCGCGACCCCGCCGCCGAGCTGCAGCGCGCCTTGCTGTCCCGCCTCAAGTTGCGCCAGCTGGCCCTCTTGCAGACCATCGACCGGCACCGCACGCTGGGCCGCGTGGCGGCGGAGATGCAGCTCAGCCAGCCGGCGATCACCAAGGCGCTGCACGAGGTCGAGGACATCTTCGGCAGCCAGCTGTTCGAGCGCACCAGCCGTGGCCTGGTGCCGACGGCGGCGGGCGAGGCGGTGCTGCGCTACGCCCGCCGCTGGCTGGCCGAGCTCGATGCCACCAGCCGCGTGCTCACCTCGCTCGAAGCAGGGCGCGGCGGGCGCCTGCGGCTGGGCCTCACGCAGCAGGTGCCGCAGCAGCTCATGTCGGCCGCGCTCACGCAGCTGCTGGACCGCTCGCCGCGCATCTCGGTGATGGCGCGCGAGGGCACCACGGACGAGCTGGTGGCCGGCCTGCTGGCGCGCGAGCTCGACTGCGCCATCGGCCGCTCGTACGACGGCGATGCGGGTGGCCTGGTGCAGCAGGCCATCTACGAACAGGAGCCCTGCCTGGTGGTGGGTGCGAAGAACGTGCAGCGGCTCTCGCGCGGCCCGCTGGACTGGGCCCGGCTGGCGCAGCTCGACTGGATCCTGCCGCCGCCCAACACGCCCATGCGCCGCACCTATAACGCGGTCTTTGTCGGTGCCGGCGTGCAGCCGCCCTTGCCCATCCTGGAAACCACGGCGATCCGCAGCATCGAGATGGTGCTGCGCCAGGAGCCCAATGCCATCACCATCTTCGCGCGCGACGTGGTCGCCGAGATGGAGCGCGCCGGCCACTGGGCAGCCCTGCCCTACAAGCTCGGCTGGAACCTGCCGCCCGTGAGCTTCTTCACCACCAAGGAGCTGGAGGAGCACCCCACGGTGCAATCCCTGCGCAGCGTGGTGGTGGAGACCGCCCGGCGCATGAAGCAACCTGCGGCCTGATACGGATTTGCCTTTGACCGTCTAGCGTCGTTGGTTCGCCTTGCCGTGCTACAGCACTGTCTGCGGCTCCCGCCTAGCTATACGATCAAATGCAAATCCGTATGAGCCGGTGCCATGAAAAAGGCCCGCGCCCCTGGGGAGCGCGGGCCTGTGTGCCCGGAAGGTCTGGCCTGGAGGTCAGAACGGGATGTCGTCGTCCATGTCGTCGAAGCCGGAGGCCGCACGCGGTGCCGGTGCGGGGGCCTGGCGCGGAGCCGGTGCGGGCGCGGGGCGCTGCTGCTGGGGCGGTGCCGCACGGCGCTGCGGAGGTGCATCGTAGCCACCCTGGTCGCCATAGCCATCGTCGTAGCCGCCGCCCTGCTGGCCGCCACCACCGCCCTGGCCGCCGCCGCCCATGCCCTGGCGGCTGCCCAGCATCTGCATCTGGTCGGCACGGATTTCGGTGCTGTACTTTTCCACGCCGCTCTGGTCGGTCCACTTGCGCGTGCGCAGGCTTCCTTCCACATAGACCTGCGAGCCCTTGCGCAGGTACTGGCCGGCGATCTCGGCCAGGCGGCCATTGAAGACCACGCGGTGCCACTCGGTGGCTTCCTTCATTTCGCCGGTCTGCTTGTCCTTCCACTTGTCGGTGGTGGCCACCGTGACGTTGGCCACCTGGTCGCCGCTGGGGAAGGTGCGCATTTCCGGGTCGCGGCCCAGGTTGCCGACGATGATGACTTTGTTCACGGATGCCATGTGCTGCTCTACCTACTGCTGGATGTTGGGGGGCGCCGGTGCACCCTCCAGCCGGTGGAGGGTCTGCGCGCCAAACATGGCATTGTGCCGCAAGCCGGCCGGCCGGTGCGGTCTCAGTGTTCCTGGCCGCGCCCAACCGGGCGCAACGGCCAGGTCAGCACCAGCCACAGGGCCGTGAGCACCGCCGTGGTGGCGAACAGGCCAGGAGCCCCCGCCCATTTGACCAGCGCGCCGCCCAGCGCCCCACCCGCGAACAGCCCCAGCGACTGCAGGGTGTTGTAGCTGCCCAGCGCAGCACCGCGCAGCGTGGCCGGCGCCATGCGCGAGACCAGGCTGGGCTGGGTGGCCTCGAGCGCGTTGAAGCCGCAGAAGAACAGGAACAAAAGTGGCCCCAGCACCCAGAGCGTGGGCGTGGCGCCGCTGGCCGCCAGCGCCCCCAGGCCCAGTTGCACCAACAGCACCAGGGCAATGGCGCCCAGCAGGGCCGCACGCAGGCGGCCGGCGCGCTCCAGCGCGAACAGCCCGCCCATGGCGGCAAAGGACAGCACCACCGCCGGCAGGTAGGCCTGCCAGTGGTGGTCCTTGGGCAGGCCGGCCTGTACCAGCAGGGCCGGCACGGCCACCCACATGGACAGTTGCACGGTGTGCAGCACGAACACGCCCAGGTTCAGGCGCAGCAGGTCGGGGTGGGCCCAGACATCGGCCAGGCGCCCACGCGGCGTGTCCTTGTGCACTGTTGGCTCGGGTGGCACGGCCCACAGCACCACGGCCACGCCAGCCAGCGCCAGCGCACAGGTCAGCCCGAACAGGCCCGACAGGCCGATGTGGGCCGTGAGCACGGGGGCGGCCACCAGGGCCACGGCGAACATCAGGCCGATGCTGCCGCCCACCAGGGCCATGGCCTTGGTGCGCACCGCATCGCGCGTCTGGTCGGCCAGCAGGGCCGTGACGGCGGCCGACACGGCGCCCGCGCCCTGCAGCGCCCGGCCCAGCAGCAGCCCGGTGAGCGAATCGGCCAGCGCGGCCAGCAGGCTGCCGCCCGCAAAGACCAGCAGGCCCAGCACGATCACGCGCTTGCGCCCGAAGCGGTCCGACGCCATGCCCAGGGGCAACTGCAGCACGGCCTGGGTCAGGCCATAGATGCCCATGGCCAGGCCCACCAGGGCCGGGTCGTCACCGCCCGGGTACTTGCGCGCCTCCAGCGCGAACACCGGCAGCACCAGGAACAGCCCGAGCATGCGCAGCGCAAAGATCAGCGCCAGGCTGACGCTGGAGCGCCGCTCTTGCGGCGTCATCGCATGCGGGGCCTGCACGGAATGGGGGACAGAAGAGGTGGCGGCCGCTTTCGGGGCCTGGGACGGCATGTACAAGGAATCGGGCTCGGTGGACGGCTGGCGCCAGCAAACCCCGATTCTCGCGCATTGGCCCGGCCATTGACTTTGATCAAGAGCAAACCGGCCATCCAGCCCGGCTCAATACACGTCCCTTCGATAGCGCCCGTCCGTGATCAGCGCGTCCAGCGCATCATCGCCCAGCACCTCGGCCAGCACGGCATCCACGCCCGAACCCATGCCCTGGGCGCTGCCGCACACGTAGAGGATGGCGCCATCGGCCACCCAGGCACTCAGCTCGTCGGCAGCGGCGCGCAGGCGGTCCTGCACATAGCGGTGCTTTCCGCCATCGCGCGAGAACACGCGGTCCAGCCGCGGCAGGAAGCCATTCGCCTGCCAGCCGGCGATCTCGGTGGCGCACAGCGTGTCGTGGGCGCTGTGGCGCTCGCCGAACAGCAGCCAGTTGCGCCGGTGGCCGGCCTGCACCCGCGCGCGCAGGTGCGCGCGCAGACCGGCGAGGCCCGAGCCATTGCCGATGAACAGGCAGGGCACATCGCCCGCGGCCGCGTCGAAGCGCGGGTTGGCCACCAGGCGCATCGGCACCAGGGTGCCGAGCGGCGCATGCGAGGTCAACCAGCCCGAGGCCAGGCCCAGGCCGCCCGCATGCCGTTCCTGGCGCACCAGCAGCTGCAGCGCGCCGTCCTGCGGCAGCGAGGCCACCGAATAAGTGCGCGGCGCCAGTGGCACCAGGGCGTTGGCGCAGGCCTGGGCATCGGCAAAGTGCAGCGGCGGCACCACCAACACGCTCTGCGCCAGGGCTTCGGCCAGGGTACAGGGCTGGCCGGCGAGGTGCACGGCATCGGTGCCTGGCAGTCCTGCGGTCACCAGCCAGGCATCCACCGCCTCGGCGGCGTGTCGGGCTTGCACCTCGACCAGGGCGCCGGGGTGCCAGGTGGCGGGGGTGTCGGTGGTCAGCGCCAGCTCGAACAGTGGCCCGCCCTCGCTGCCCGGGTTCAGGCATGCGCGGTGGGCCAGGCGCCAGGGGGTGTAAGGCAGTTCGGGGCCGGTGTCTGCCAGGGGCGTGTCCAGTGCCAGGTGCTCGGCGCCTTCCAGCGTGGCCAGGGTCTGCATCCAGCGTGCCAGGGAGGCCGCATCGCCGTTGTCCACCTCGATCAGCGGGAACAGCGGTGCGGCGCCCGCGCGCCGCAGGCTTTCGTCCAGTGCGTGGCCATAGCCGCAAAAGCGTGCGTAGTTGCGATCGCCCAGGGCCAGCAGGCCGTAGCGCAGGCCGGCCAGGTCGCCGGCGCCCTGCTGCTCCAGCAGGCGCGAGAAACGCCGGGCACTGTCGGGCGGCTCGCCCTCGCCAAAGCTGCTGGCCACCAGCAGCACGCGGCGGTGCGCGCGCAGTGCCTCGGGCGTGAGCTGGGCAAGCGATTGCACGGCTACGCGCAGCCCGGCCTGCTGCAGGGCCGTGGCGCTTTGCAGGGCAATGCGCTCGGCCTGCCCGGCCTGGCTGGCGTAGGCCACCAGCAAGGTGTCGGCGGCGGTGGCGGCCACCGCGCCGGGCAGTCCCTGGCCGTGGGCGGCGCGCGCGGCTGCGGTGGCGCGGCGCTGGCGCCGCCGGTCCAGGTAGAGCATCCAGCCCGTGATGGCGAACAGCGGCAGGCCCAGGCTGGCCAGCATCATGGCCACGCGCCCCGGCAGGCCGAAATAGGTGCCCATGTGCACCGGGTAAATGGTGCTCAGCGCACGCGCACCCATGCTGCGGTCGGCATAGCGGTCCACGGCGCTGAGCTGGCCGGTCTGGGGCTCGATGGACATGCGGCTGCGCGCGCGTTCGTGCGGTGCCTTGGCATCCAGCCAGGTGACCTGCACCGGCTGCCCGGCCTTGGCCGGCATGCGCAGGCTGGCCTCAGCCCAGTCGCCGGCCTGCTGCTGGAACACGGCCCAGGTGTGCGCCAGATCGGGTGGCGCGGGCTCGGGGGCCTTGGGTTCGGCGCTGGCGGACGCCGGTGGCTTGGCGGGGGCTGCCACGCGCGGCGGGCGTTTCTGCCCCGCCCAGCCGTCCACCGTGTCGCGCACCGCGTCGAAGCACCAGTAGATGCCCGTGGCCGTGAGCGCCACGTAGAGCATCAGCGCCCAGGTGCCGATGACCGAATGCAGGCCCCAGAGGAAGGAGCGGCCCTTGAGCGCCGGGTCGAACGTCAGCCAGGTGCGCCAGCGCAGCGGGTGGCGCGGCCAGCGCAGGTACAGGCCCGAGAGCGACAGGCCCAGCAGGCAGATCGCCAGCACGCCCAGCACCACACGGCCGGGCTCGCGTGGCAGCAGCAGCCAGCGGTGCAGGGATTCGATCCATTCGAAGAAGCCATGGCCTTGCAGCTCGCCCAACACCTGGCCGGAATAGGGGTGCACATAGACCACGTCGCCGCGCCGCTCGCCGGGGCGCGGCACAAAGGTCACGCGCGCAGACGTGCCCGGCTCGGCCTGCACGGCCACACTGCTGATGCGCTCGCTGCGTCCTGCGCGCAGCACGGCTTCCACGGTCTGCTGCGGCGTGAGCATGGGCCCGGCCGAAGGCGCCACCTGGCGCACGCCAGGGTTCATCACGTCCAGGATTTCTTCGTGGAAGGCCAGCAGCGCCCCCGTGAGGCCAATGACCACCAGCACCGTGCCGGCCGTGATGCCGATGAACCAGTGCACCTGGAACCAGGCCTGCCGCAATGTGGGCAGGGCCGGCAGGCGCCAGCGGCGGCCGCCCGACGGTGCAGCGGGGTCGGACACCGGAATGGCCGTCTCGGCGGTGGTGGATGCGGTGGAGAAGGTGCGTTCGCTGGCCATGCTGTGTGGCAAAGGGGCGGCCATCCATCGCCCGGGCACAACACATGCCTGGGAATGAAGTGCTCAAATGAGAATGATTGTCATTTTATGGGAATCGGCAAACCCAGGGGGCCAGGTCGGCCTCTGCCGTGACGTGCGGTGACACCGGCAACCGCCTGTGCCTTGGCAGCAGCGTGGCAGGTGCGGGATGTTCCGGTGGCCTATCATGGTGGGTTGTCCTGCCCTGAGCCTGCCCCGTGAATTACGACCCCGCCGCCGACGCCGACCGATCCTCCGACGGGACCTACCTGGCCCGCGCGCTGCGGGAGCAGCGCATCAGCATCCGCGGAGCGCGCACGCACAACCTCAAGAACATCGATCTCGACATCCCGCGCAACCAGCTCGTGGTGATCACGGGATTGTCGGGCTCGGGCAAGTCCAGCCTGGCCTTCGACACGCTGTATGCCGAGGGCCAGCGGCGCTATGTGGAAAGCCTGTCGGCCTATGCGCGCCAGTTCCTGGGCCGGCTGGACAAGCCCGATGTCGACCTGATCGAGGGCCTGTCGCCCGCCATCAGCATCGAGCAGAAGGCCACCAGCCACAACCCGCGCTCCACGGTGGGCACGGTGACCGAGATCCACGACTACCTGCGCCTCTTGTACGCGCGCGCCGGCACGCCCTTCTGCCCCGACCACGGCCTGCCGCTGGCGGCCCAGACCGTGAGCCAGATGGTGGACGCCGTGCTGGCCCTGCCCGAGGACACGCGCCTCATGCTGCTGGCCCCGGTGGCACGCGAGAAGAAGGGCGAGTTCACCGAGGTCTTCGCGCAGATGCAGGCGCTGGGCTACATCCGCTTCCGCGTGGACGGCACGATCTACGAATACGAAAACCTGCCTGCGCTCAAGAAGACCGAGAAGCACAGCATCGACGTGGTGATCGACCGGCTCAAGGTGCGCCCCGAGATGCAGCAGCGCCTGGCCGAGAGCATCGAGGCCGTGCTGCGCGTGGGCGGCAACGAGGGCAACGGCCGCGTGCTGGCGCTGGAGATGGATTCAGGCCAGGAGCACCTGTTCAGCTCCAAGTTCTCGTGCCCGGTGTGCAGCTACTCGCTGGCCGAGCTGGAGCCGCGCCTGTTCTCGTTCAACTCGCCCATGGGCGCCTGCCCGGCCTGCGACGGCATCGGCCAGCGCGAGGTGTTCGACCCGCTGCGCGTGGTGGCCTTCCCCACGCTGAGCCTGGCCAGCGGCGCCATCAAGGGCTGGGACCGGCGCAACGGCTACTACTTCGCCATGCTCGAAAGCCTCGGGCGGCACTACGGTTTCGACGTGGAGGCACCCTTCGAATCGCTGCCCGCCAAGGTGCAGGAGGCCGTGCTGCACGGCTCGGGCGAGGACGAGATCGCCTTCACCTACATCATGGACAGCGGCCCCTCCAAGGGCAAGGTGATGACGCGCAAGCACGCCTTCGAAGGCATCCTGCCCAATATGGCGCGGCGCTACCGCGAGACCGACTCGGTGGTGGTGCGCGAGGACCTGGCGCGCTACCGCAGCACCCAGCCTTGCCCCGAATGCCATGGCACGCGGCTGCGCCGCGAGGCGCGCCACGTGAAGGTGGGCGAGGGCGAGCAGGCGCGCGCCATCTTCGAGGTGAGCCATGCCACGCTGAACCATGCCCATGCCTGGTTTCAGGGCCTGCAGCTCACGGGTTCCAAGGCCGAGATCGCCGACAAGGTGGTGCGCGAGATCACCACGCGGCTGCAGTTCCTCAACGACGTGGGCCTGAATTACCTGAGCCTGGACCGCAGCGCCGAGACGCTCTCGGGCGGCGAGGCGCAGCGCATCCGCCTGGCCAGCCAGATCGGCTCGGGCCTCACGGGCGTGATGTACGTGCTCGACGAACCCAGCATCGGCCTGCACCAGCGCGACAACGACCGGCTCATCGCCACCTTGCAGCACCTGCGCGACATCGGCAACAGCGTGATCGTGGTCGAGCACGACGAGGACATGATGCGCGCGGCCGACCATGTGATCGACATGGGTCCGGGCGCCGGCGTGCACGGCGGCCGCGTAATGGCCCAGGGCAGCTACGACACGGTGCGCAGCCACCCCGAATCGCTGACCGGCAAGTACCTCTCGGGCACGCTGTCCATCGCGGTGCCCAAGCGCCGCACGCCCTGGCTGCCGGTGGTGGAGGCACCCGCCCCGCCCCCCGCGCCGGCCAAGGGCAAGTCGCGCTTTCCCGAGACCGAGGCCAGCAAGCGCCGCGCCGAGCGCATGGCCGCCCACCATGCGCGCCAGGGCGCCGTGCAGGCACTGCGCGTGGCCGGCGCCACGGGCAACAACCTCAAGAACGTGACGGTGGACTTCCCCGTGGGCCTGCTGACCTGCGTGACCGGGGTTTCCGGCTCGGGCAAGAGCACGCTGGTCAACGACACGCTGTACGCCGCCGTGGCGCGCCAGATCTACCGTGCGCACGAGGAGCCGGCCGCGCACGACGAGATCGTGGGCATCGAGTACTTCGACAAGGTCATCAACGTCGACCAGTCGCCCATCGGCCGCACGCCGCGCAGCAACCCGGCGACCTACACGGGCCTGTTCACGCCCATCCGCGAGCTCATGGCCGAGGTCAACACCGCCAAGGAGCGCGGCTACGGCCCGGGGCGCTTCTCCTTCAACGTCGCCGGTGGCCGCTGCGAGGCCTGCCAGGGCGACGGTGTGGTGAAGGTGGAGATGCACTTTTTGCCCGACGTCTACGTGCCCTGCGACATCTGCCATGGCCAGCGCTACAACCGCGAGACGCTGGAAGTGCTCTGGAAGGGGCGCAACATCGCGCAGATCCTGGAGCTCACGGTGGAGGACGCCTTCGCCTTCTTCAAGGATGTGCCGGCCCTCGCGCGCAAGCTGCAGACCCTGCTGGACGTGGGTCTGTCCTACATCCGCCTGGGCCAGGCGGCGACCACGCTCTCGGGCGGCGAGGCGCAGCGCGTGAAGCTGGCGCAGGAACTGTCCAAGCGCGACACCGGCCGCACGCTCTACATCCTGGACGAGCCCACGACCGGGCTGCACTTCGCCGACATCGACCTGCTGCTCAAGGTGCTGCACCAACTGCGCGATGCGGGCAACACCATCGTCATCATCGAGCACAACCTGGACGTCATCAAGACGGCCGACTGGCTCATCGACATGGGCCCCGAAGGCGGTGCCGGTGGCGGCACCGTGGTCGGGGTGGGCACGCCCGAGGACCTGGCGGCCAACCCCGCCAGCCACACGGGCAAGTACCTGGCGCGGTACCTCGCGTAGGGTTCAGCGCAGGCGCTGCGCTACCACGGGGTCCAGCGATCCCATGAAGGCTTCGACGGCGCGCGTGTAGCTGCTCTCCAGCCCCAGGTTGGCATTGATCTCGCCGTGGCTCAGGTCCTGCGGCAGCACCTCGGCGCGGCCACCCAGGGCCTGCACGTGGGCGGCCATGCCCTGGGCCTGCAGGCAGGGGCGGTCGGGCCGGCTGGTGGAGCACACGAACTGGTAAGGGGGCTCGGTGCCAGTCACGGCCTGGTAGGGCGAGATCGCGAGCCAGAAGGCCGGGTCGCTGCCCAGTACCTCGTCGTACAGCGGGTAGTGCGGCAGCGACATCACCACCGGGGCGTTGAGCAGCGCGCTGTCCAGCGACACCGTGCCCAGCCAGGGCGTGACGCCCAGTTGGCGCAGCAGCGGCGCGTGCGCATTGACGAAGGACACCAGGTGCGCCCCGGCCGAGTGGCCCATGAGGATGAACCTGGTGGGGTCGGCCCCCCACTGGGCGGCCTGCTTCTGCGCGGTATCGAGCGCCACGGCCACGTCGATGGCCTCCTGCAGCACGTTCACGGCCGGGTGCAGGCGGTAGTTGACCGAGATGAAGACAAAACCACGCGGCACCCAGCGCGCGGCCTTTTCCTGCACCACGCGGCTCATGGCCTTGTCGCCCGTGCGCCAGCCGCCGCCGTGCACCATGAAGATGACCGGCGCCGGGCCGTCCACGCTGCTGCGCGGCGCGGTGGGCAGGTAGACGTCCATGCGCTGCAGCGGGTCGGCGCCATAGGGCACATCGGCGATGCGCTGTACGCCGGCTGGCAGCGTGGTGACGGTGCCCCCGCCATCGTCCAGGAAGATGCCGGTGTCGGTCAGCTGGGCATGGGCCGGTGCCACGGCCGCGAGCGACGCCAGGGCGAGGCCCAGGGGCAGTGCGGCGCGGCGCGCCCAGGCGCGCAGGCGGGAAGGGATGTGCATGGTCATGGCGTTTTCTCCTGTGATGGTAGTGAAAAGTGCTTGCTGCGGCTGCATGCCCCGGCGGCTGGCCAGGCGGGCGGCGATGGCGGCCGTGATCTCGGCCTCGGTCACATAGCCCTTGCGGGTGGTGTCGATCTGGTCGAAGGCGCTGTGCACGCGGGGCATGCCGGCCTGGGCCTCGGCACGCGTGAGCTGGCCGTTGCCGTCCTTGTCGGCGGCCACGAAGCGCTGGTGCAATTGCGCACGCGCCTGTTGCATCTGCGGGGCATGCTGGACCGAGGGCGCGGTCTGGGCGCAGGCGCTGGCCATGAGGCCGAGGGCGAGCCCGCTGGCGACGGCCAGTGCACGGGTGAAGGAAAAAGGGGTCATGGGTAGGCTCCTGGGTGGGGATGGCTCCACTTTCGCGCCCAGGTGTGAGCCGTTTGTGGCATGGGTGGCCCGATGTATGACAAAGCATGACGAAGAGGCCTGCGGCAGGGCATTGCGCCCTACCATTGCCCCATCCCGCTTGTTTGCATGCACCTTTGCCCATGACCGACGCCCTGGCCCGTATCCTGGTGGCCGATGACGAGCCCGACCTGCGCGCCCTGCTGCAGCGCTACCTGAGCGACCAGGGCTACGCCGTGCGCACGGTGGACGGTGCCGGTCCGCTCGATGCGCTGCTGGCGCGCGAGCGCTTCGACGTGCTGGTGCTCGACGTGATGATGCCGGGCGAGGACGGCCTGTCCATTTGCCGGCGCCTGCGCGCCCAGGGCGAGACCATCCCCATCCTCATGCTCACGGCGCGCGGCGACCCGGTGGACCGCATCATCGGCCTGGAGATGGGGGCCGACGACTACCTGCCCAAGCCCTTCAACCCGCGCGAGCTGCTGGCGCGCGTGCAGGCCATGGTGCGGCGCCAGCGCATGCTGGGTGCGCACACCGGCCCGCTGCCGGGCGGCCCTGGTGCCAGCGTGCGCTTCGGCGCCTTCGAGCTTTTTTTGCAGGAGCGCCGGCTCACCCGCGACGGGCAGGAGCTGGCCCTCACCAGCGGCGAGTTCGCGCTGTTGCAGGCCCTGGCCCAGCAGCCGCGCCGCCCGCTGGGCCGCGACCGGCTCATGGCCCTGGCCTACGGGCCCGACCACGAGGCCACCGACCGCAGCATCGACGTGCAGGTGATGCGCCTGCGCAAGCTGATCGAGGCCGACCCGGCGCAGCCGCGCCACATCCGCACCGTGTGGGGCGTGGGCTATGTCTTCATGCCCGATGGCGCGGCCCCTGCCGGAGGCACGGCATGAGCGCGTGGCCGCGCAGCCTGCTCGGGCGCAATCTGCTGCTCATCGCCGCACTGGTGGTGCTCAGCCAGTTGTGCGCGGTGGTGCTGGTGCGGCAGATGGTGCTGCAGCCGCGTGTGGCCCAGGTGGCCGATGGCGTGGCGCGCAATGTGGCGGCCCTGCGCGCGGGGCTCGACGTGCTGCCGCCGGGCCAGCGTGCGGCTTTCGTAGAGGCCTTCAACCGCCAGGCGGCCGAGGCGGAACGCGACGCCGATGAGCCCCCCTCCCTGCGGCGGCGTGCCTTGCTGTCTCCGCTGGAACGGCGTTTCGTACAGGCCGTCGCGCGCCGGCTGGACCAGGCCGAGGCCGGCGGCACCGGCCAGGCGCGCTGGCGCCGCGATGGCGCGGGCCTGCTGGCGCTGCGCGTGGCCCACGGCGGCACGGATTACTGGCTCACCCTGCCCAGCCTCTTTCCCACGCGCGAATTCACTGGCGCCTGGCTCATGGCCACGGTGGCGGGCGGGCTGCTCGCCCTGCTGGGTGCCTGGTGGCTGCAGCGCCACCTGAACCGGCCGCTGGCGCGCGTGGTGGTCGCCGCGCAGCAGCTGTCCAGCGGCCGGCAGCCCGAGCCCCTGCCCGAGGACGGGCCGCAGGAGATTGCCACGGTGGCGCGCAGCTTCAACCAGATGGCGCGCAGCCTGGCCGACGCGGACCGTGAACGCGCGCTGATGCTGGCGGGCGTCTCGCACGACCTGCGCACGCCGCTGACCAAGCTGCGCCTGGGGGTGGAGATCGCCCAGGCCCATGTGGACGCCCCCCTGGCCGCGAGCATGGCGCGCAGCATCGAGGAGATGGACACCATCGTCGGGCAGTTCCTCGACTTTGCGCGCCTGGGCGATGGTGAGGCCGCACGCCCTGCCTCGCTCAATGAACTGGCCCGGGCGGTGGCCGAGGCCCAGGTCGACCATGCCCGTGCGGTGCAGCTGGAGCTGGCCGCCGTACCCGACCTGCCCGTGCATGCCCAGGCCCTGCGCCGCGCTGTGGACAACTTGGTAGAGAACGCCTGGCGCCATGGCGCCGCGCCCGTGGTGCTGCGCACCGGCACCGGTGCCGCCCATGCCTGGATCGAGGTGGCGGACCATGGCGCAGGTGTGGCGGTGGACGAGCTCGAACGCCTGCGCCAGCCCTTTGCCCGGGGCGGGGGAGCGGCCCGTTCGGGCGTGCCGGGCGCAGGGCTGGGACTGGCGATCGCCGAGCGCGTGGCGCTCGCACACGGCGGCAGGCTGGAGCTGCACAGCACACCGGGTGCCGGCCTGCGCGCGCGGTTGGTGCTACCGCACCACGCGCAGGCAGTTGGCTAACGCAGTCTCAGGGTGGATGGCGTGGGGGCTCCCAGCCCATCCACGCGGAACACCGAAACCACCTGCACCAGCTCCTCGGCCTGGCCCTGCAGGCTGGCAGCGGCAGCGGCCATCTCCTCGACCAATGCCGCGTTCTGCTGGGTGGCCTGGTCCATCTGCGTCACGGCCTCGCCCACCTGGGCCACGCCCAGCGACTGTTCGTGGCTGGCGGCGCTGATCTCGCCCATGAGGTCATTCACCCGGCCGATGGCCGCCACCACCTCGTGCATGGTGCTGCCGGCGCGCTCCACCAGCAGGTTGCCCTGCTCCACGCGTTCGGTGCTGGCGTGGATGAGCTGCTTGATCTCGCGCGCGGCTTCGGCACTGCGCCCGGCCAGGGCACGCACCTCGCTGGCCACCACGGCGAAGCCCCGGCCCTGCTCGCCCGCGCGCGCGGCCTCCACCGCCGCGTTGAGCGCGAGGATGTTGGTCTGGAAGGCGATGGCGTCGATCACGCCGATGATGTCGGCAATCTTCTGTGATGCCGCGCTGATGCCCTGCATGGTCTGCACCACCTGGGTGACGACTTCGCCGCTTTGCACTGCAATGGTGCGCGCCTCGCCGGCCAATGCACTGGCCTGGCGCGCGCTGTCCGCATTCTGGCGCACGGTGGAGCCCAGTTCCTCCATCGAGGCGGCGGTTTCCTCCAGGGCGCTGGCCTGGCTTTCGGTGCGCGCCGAGAGGTCGCTGTTGCCCTGCGCGATCTGCGCGCTCGCCGTGGCCACCCCCTCGGAGCCGCCGCGCACCTGGTTCACCACCCCGGTGAGCTGGTGGCGCATCTGCACCAGGGCGGTCATGAGCTGACCCACCTCGTCCGTGCCCTGGGCCCCGACGGTACCGCGCAGGTCGCCCTGGGCCACGGCGTTGGACAGTTGCACCGCCTGGGCCAGCGGCACGGTGATGGAGCGCATGAAGGTGCGCGCCAGCACCACCGCCACCGCGAGCGCCACCACCAGCAGGCCAAGCTGCCAGGCCAGTTGCCGCTGCAGGCCTGCGACACGTTCCTGCAGGGCGCCGTTGAGCAGGTCCATGGCCTGGGCGTTGAGGGCATAAAGCGCGTCGATGGTGCGCGTGAATTCATCGAAGTAGTCCGAGGCCGGTGCAGACAGTTCGCTGGCCTCAAGGATGTCCCTGCCGGCGCGCTGCAGGGCCTGCTGGACCTGGGTGTCCACCGAGCGGACTGCGCCGTCCAGGGCCTTGCGAAAGGCCGGGGTGTGGCCCATGGCGCGCTCCAGGCCGCGCAGCGTGTCGCCCTGCAATTCCACGACGCGCTGCTGCAGCGCCAGGAGCCCGCCCTTGCCTTCGGGCGCCAGCGCCTTGGCGCTCAGGGCGGCCGAGCCCTGCGCGCGCATGACGCCGAGCTTTTCGCCGAGCATGGGCACATGCACCAGCGAGGCCTGGATCAGGGCGTTCGTGTCCTGGCCGGGGTCGAGCGC
Source organism: Acidovorax sp. FW305-C-20-28 (assembly GCF_058783375.1). NCBI lineage: Bacteria > Pseudomonadati > Pseudomonadota > Betaproteobacteria > Burkholderiales > Comamonadaceae > Acidovorax > Acidovorax sp. FW305-C-20-28. The sequence goes on from NZ_JBYSYM010000001.1 coordinate 454,038, forward strand.
CAGGCCGTAGTGGTGGAGCAGGGTCTCGCTCAGGCGCATCACCGCAGCGATGAGCTGGGTGTGCTGCGCCGTGCTCTGGGCCGGCTGCAGGCTGCGCGCGGCGACGGCCTGCTCCAGGGCCTGCCAGGTCTGGCGCAACTGCTTCCAGGTGGCTTCGTCGGTGGCCGCCACGCCCGCCTCGGCGAAACGGGTGCCGGCCTCGGCCATGGCCTTGTCCACCGCCTCGCGTGCGGCGGGCCGGCGTGCGGCCAGGGCTTCGTTGCCACCCAGCATGCTGGCCGAGAGGCCCCGGTGCACCTGCATGCCCTGCACCACCTTGTTGAGCGCCAGCAAGGGCGGCGCACCCCGTGCCTCCAGGCGCGCGGTGGCCATGTCGTGCAGGGCATCGCGCACGTACATGGCCGTGGGCAGGGCCGTCATTGCCAGCGCGATCAGCCCGAGGATCAGGAACTTCTGGAGCAAGTTCAGGCGGTTCAGGGAGGCCATGGCGTAAGCGGCAGCCGGTGCATGCCCGAGGTTGCGGCCCCGGCGCAGCGCCGGGTCGGGAACAGGGAGGGTCCCCCGCCGTTCAGCAAGCGACATGCCAGATGCGCCGCGCTGCACCGCAGGTCGCCCCAATACCGCCGTTCGGTGGGTGGCGGCGCCTTCCTACAGGGCTCTGGGCGCCTAATCGGATATACCGGCAGCAGCTTCCGAGGAGACCACCGCATGCATTCCATTACCTTGCGCTTCCTGGCGTCGCACACGGCCCCGTCGGCGTCCGGCCGCATCTACGGTGGCACGGTGCTGCGCTGGATGGACGAGGCGGGCTTTGCCTGCGCCAGTGCCTGGGCCGGGGACAACTGTGTGACGGCCTTCATGGGCAACGCCAGCTTCGACCGGCCCATCCATCCGGGCGACCTGGTGGAGGTGCAGGCCAGCCTGGCCCATACCGGCGAGACCAGCATGAACATGCTGATCGAGGTGCGCAGCGGCGGCATCCAGGAAAAGGAGCTGCGCCAGGTCACGCATTGCGCCGCCGTCTATGCGGCATTGGATGGCGAGGGGGCGCCGCGCGCCGTGGACAAGTTCACGCCCGAAACCCCGGGCGACATGGCCCTGGCCGAGCGTGTGAACGCCCAGGTGGATGCGGCCCGCCTGCCTGCCGTGTCGGCGCACTGATACGCCCTAAGAAGCGGCATTGACCACCTGCAAGAACTCCGCGTCCTGCAGGTAGCGGCCGAAATCCGAGTCTTGCAGGAACTGCGAGGGCAGCTTGCCCAGGCTGCGCGCCCGGGCTGCAGCCTGCAGCATGCGCGCCTTGTCGCCTGTGAGCGCGTAGTAGCAGGCCAGGTTGTACATCAGCGTGCCATTGGTCTGTGCTGCCGGGTCGAAACCCGGCCCGATCAGGGTCGCCATCACGGATTCGGCCAGGTCGGGCTCGTTGGTGTGCAGGGCAAAGGCCAGGGTCTGGCTGGCGATCACCCCGACGTTGTAGGCCTCCTTGTCGTCCCGGCGGTACTTGCCCACGTGTGGGTAGACCTGGGCCAGGTAGTGGCGCACCAGGCGCGAGGACGAGGCGAAATCCCGCTGGCCGTTAAAATGGTTGATCAGTTGCGCATACGCGTGGGTGATGTCCGCAGACACATCCTGTGCGCGCTGCAGGTCCTGCGCCAGGTCCTGGGCGGCCTGCAGGAAGGCGGGCAGCGCGCCGGGCGAGCGCTGGGCGGCGGCGTTCGTTTCCCGGAGCGCTTGGAGCGTCGCCGCGCGCGTGGACGCGGGGCGCGGCGGCTGGCCCAGGTAGGCGATGCGGGCGCCTGGCAGGGCCTGCTGCAGGCTGCCGCTGCGCAGCAGCACCGAGATGCCCGACACCGGGCCTTGCAGGTCGGGCACCTGCACCACCAGCTCCACGGGGGCTTTGCTGTCAGCGAGCCGCTCGAAGGCCGATCGGGTGTGCGCCGCGGGCAGGTCGATGCGCAGCTGGATCTCGGCTTCGTCGGACGAGGCAGTCCACTGCAGGTTCAGCGCCACCGGTGGTTCGCGCAATGCCGGCCACAGTGCCTCGACCGGGATCCGCGGTCCCTGCCCATCGAGCTGCTGGCGCGCCTCGGGCTTGCGCAGCCAGGTGTGCGCGGCAGGCGCGGCCGCAAACTCCACGCTGCCACTGACGGCGTACGAGTAGGTCGTGGGTCCGCTGAACACCGGGCGCCAGGTGCCGGCCTCGCGGCCTGTGGCAGGCGCCGGTACGGCCCCGCGGGGGCGCACCACGTACAGGCCGATGTCCTTCTCGTAGTGGCGCAGCAAGGCCTCCTCGCCCGGGTGGTGCAGGTAGCTGCGCGGGTGCACGGTGAACCAGGCGTTCGCGCCCGGCAGTGCGGGCGACAGGTCCCACCAGGCCATGTTCGGAAAGTGGTACTGGCCATCCTCGCGGGGAATGAAGGCCTTGAACCGGAGCACTTCGCTGCCCACGCGCAGCTCGGTGGAAGCGTCGCCGAACCAGTAGCGGCTGGGCAGCTTGCCGGGCACGCCCAGGGCCTTGAGGGCCACCCCCACGGTGGCGCCGAGCAACTGCCCGCTGAGACCCTCCTCCAGGTACAGGCGGCGCCGCTCGAAGTCCACCACCCGCACGCGCTGGGCGTCTTCGGGCGAGGTGCCGTAGAAGTCACGGGGTTCGATCTCCGTCCAGCCCTTGCGGGCGGGGCGGTAGCCATCGAGGCAGGTGGCGTTCCAGTTCAGCTTCTCGTCGGAATGGGTGCGCGGGCGGCAGTAGGTGTCCACCTTGTCGCGCCAGCGGGTGATGTCCAGCACCCACGCCTTGCCGCCTGCCAGCAGGTAAGCCCAGGCGCTGGTTTCGTTGCGGCCGAATTCCACGTGTTCGGCGCGGTCCAGCTCGGCGAACAGCTCCGCCTGCGGCAGCCGGTTGCCGTCCATGGCCGGGGCATAGGCTTTGCGCTGCCGGTCGCCGCTGTACACCCAATCGGTGTAGTAGTCCGGCGTGAAGACGATGCCCGAGGTGTGGATCCCGCTGGGTACGCGCAGGCTGTCCAGCAACTCCCCTTGCGGACCGAACTTCCACAGGTAGCCGCCGGCCACGGCCACCAGCTGGCGCGAGCGCGGCAGGACGAACAGGCCGTCCACCGGGCCATGCAGCAGCTTGCGCACCTCCAGGTGCTGCGATGCCGCAGTGTTCTCGGACAGGCGCGGGTACGCGGGCGGCGGTGCCGGCGGCCTGGCGCCGGCGGCCAGGGGCAGCATGGCAGACATGGTCAGGAGCGCGAGGGCGCGAAGCAGGGGGCGGTTCATGCAGGAGGGGCGGCGAAGGAGCCGCCATTCTGGCCCAGGCCCCACGCCTGTCACCCCCCGCCGATGCGGCCGAAGTTGTGCCAAATTGTGCAGAATCGGGCGCATGCAGCGCTTTGTCCCTCCCCCGCACGACCTGCAGCCCTGGCTGGAGGGGGCGGTGGCCGTGCACAGCCCGGCCGAGGTGCAGGGCTCGCAGTTCCCCGCCATGGTGGGCAGCATGCTGGTTGTTCGCCTCGAAGGCGAGGTGCTGCGCGGCGGCGTGCTGCTGCCTCGCGCGGCCTGGATCAGTGCCAGCACGGAGGCCACGGCCTATGTGCACCAGGGGCGTGTGCGCGCCGTGGGGCTCATGCTGCGGCCCGAGGCCGTGCCTTCGTTGCTGGCCGCCGGGCGGGGCCTCGTGAACGCAGTGCGGCCGATGGCGACCATGGCCATCCCGTCCTGGGCCCTGGCTGAGCAGGCCATCCGCGCGGCGCCCGATGACGAGGCCCGCATTGGCGCGCTGTGGCAGTTCGTGCGTGGCGAGTGTGCGTCACAAGCGCAGTGCGCAGAGCGTCTGGTGCAGGCCAGGCGCCTGCTGGACCAGGCCTGCGCGAGTGCACAGGGCATGGCCCCCCGCTTGGGTGTGGGGCCGCGCCAGTTCGAGCGGCGCTTTGTCGCCGAATGGGGTATGACGCCCAAGCAGTTCCAGGTCATCGCGCGCTTCAGCGCCACGCTGCAGCACGCCATGGCCATGCCGGCGGAGCCCGGGGCACAGCTCGCGGCCGAACAGGGCTACTACGACCAGTCGCACATGGCGCGCGACATGCGCAGGCTGGCCGGCCAGCCCCTGCTGGGGCTGGTGCAGGAGGCGGCCCAGAGTTCTCCCAGCGCGCACTGGCCCCTGCAGGTGGGTGCCGAGGTGGCTCAGGCGGCGCAGGCCCTGCGCAGGCGCTGAGCCAGGTACAGGGGCAGCGCGAAGGCCAGGCCGATGCCGAAGCAGGCCAGCACATAGGCCCAGCGCCAGGCTCCCAGGCGGCGGTCACTGGCCACCCAGGCCGAGAACGCAATGGCCGCGAGGTACACGTCCACGGTGATGCCGGTGGTCAGCGCGTTGGCGCCGGCATCGCGCCAGTAGACATCGGGGGCGACGCTGCCCCCGGCCTGGAAGTACACCAGGTTGAAGTACCAGGGGATGGCCATGCCGGCGATGGCCAGGAGGTAGAGAAACGCGCGCAGGTAGTGGGCTTGCATGGGTCAGGGGCCCGCGGTGTGGCGGGCCTGGGGTGGATCAAGGAACCCCGAGCCTAGGTGTGCAAGCCCTCTGGCGATAGGAAAAATGCGACATGGCCGGCAGCGCGTGCCGGCCCGGTGCTCAGGGCGCGCGGGGCAGCGAGGTGACCGCGCCGCCTTCCACCTTCTGTTCCTGGCTGCCCGGTGGGCAGGCTTCGTCGGTGTAGACCGTGCGGCCGCCCTGGATGCATTTGCGCATCTGGGGCGCAGGGGCCGACGCTGCCCCCCGTGCACCCGCTGCGGCACTCTTCTTTTCGGGAGGCAGGGAGTCCTCACCGGGGCGGGAGAGCTTGCTCCAGGTCTGGTCGATCCAGGGCCGGGCCTGGGGCAGCCATTGGTCGGCCTTCCACCAGGCGAGGGCCGCAGCCACCAGCGCCAGGGCGACGATGAGCACGGCGGCGCGTTGGCGGGCGTGGCGCATGGGTCGTCAGCCCAGGTGCTGCCCGAGGATGCCGGCCAGCTCGAACATGCCCGCCGAGTCTTTGCCGAACACGGCGCGCAGCTTGTCGTCGGCGACGATGGTGCGCTTGTCCTTGGGGTCCTGCAGGTTGTTGGCCTTGATGTACTCCCAGAGCTTCTTCACGGCTTCGGGCCTTGCCACGGGCTCGTTGCCGATCACTGCGGCCAGCGCTGCGCTGGGAGCTGCACCGGCGGCGGCCTTGCGCGGCGCCTTGGCGGCCGCGGTCTTGGTGGCGGCCGCCTTCTTGGCCGGGGCCTTCTTCGCAGCAGCCGCCTTGGCCGGTGCCTTGGCGGCGGCACCCGCCGTCTTGCCGGCAAAGCCGCCACCGGCGGTCTTGCGCGGCGGGAACTTGCTCGGCGCGAACTCGAAGTTCACCTTGCCCGCCTCCTTGTCCCAGGCCAGAAAGGCTTTGAACGCGCGGCGCGTGCGCATGGAGACGAACTTGTCCAGGAGGTCGGTCTTGCCGGTCTCTAAGAGCTTGTGCATCTGCTCGCGCTCCACCGGCTGCTGCAGGATGATCTTGCCGCTCTTGAAGGTGCAGCTCGGCGTGGGCTGTGCGGCCGTGGGCACGGCCTTGCTGCAGACGTAGTTGGCGCCATGCTCGTGCACGCCGGCGCCGCAGATCGGGCAGGGGCCCAGGGACGCGTCGGTGAACTCCACGATCTCGCCCGACTCCTCGGCGTTCTTGTCGTCGCCGAAGTCGAATTCGAGCTTGTAGTTGTGCGCCTCGTCGTCGTACTTGATGACGATCTCGGAGGTGAACGGCCAGCCCGCCTTGGAGCGGAAGCCCTCCAGCGGGCCGATCTTCTTGTCGCGCAGCAAGGCCTCGGCCTCGGCGGTCTCGAAGGTGCGGCCCGCGGGCGACTTGCCGAAGCTGAAGCCGCAGGGCTCGGCGCCGGGCTTGCCCACGCAGGCGTAGCGGCGGTAGTTCTCCTTGACCACGCCACCGCAGTTGGGGCACGGTGCTTCCAGCGTCGCATAGTCGCCGGGAATGGTGTCGCGGTCGTATTCCTTGGCCTTCTTGACCATGCGCTCGGTCATGGCGGCGATGTCGGCCATGAAGGACTCGCGGCTCAGTTGGCCCTTTTCCATCTGCGAGAGCTTGAACTCCCATTCGCCGGTCAGGTCGGCGCGGCACAGCTCCTCCACCTCCAGCCCGCGCAGCAGCGTCATGAGCTGGAAGGCCTTGGCCGTGGGGATGATCTCGCGGCCTTCGCGCAGCATGTACTTCTCGGTCAGCAAGCCTTCGATGATGGCCGCGCGCGTGGCCGGTGTGCCCAGGCCCTTTTCCTGCATGGCTTCGCGCAGCTCGTCGTCGTCGATCTGCTTGCCCGCGCTTTCCATGGCGCCCAGCAGCGTGGCTTCGGAGTAGCGTGCCGGTGGCTTGGTCTTGAGGCCCTTGGGGTCCGCCTGCTCGGTGCGCACGGTCTCGCCGGGCTTCACGGGCACCAGGTTCTGGCCCTTGTCGCCGTCCTTGCCGCCCTCCACCTCGTCGGCCGCTTCCTTGCCGTAGATGGCCAGCCAACCGGGTTTGACCAGCACCTTGCCCTCGGTCTTGAAGCTGTGGCCAGCGGCCGTGCTGATGCGCGTGGTCACCGTGTACTCGGCGCTCGGGAAGAACACCGCCATGAAGCGGCGCACCACCAGGTCGTACAGCTTTTGCTCGGCTTCGGACAGACCGCTCGGCGCCTGCAGAGTAGGGATGATGGCAAAGTGATCGCTCACCTTGCTGTTGTCGAAGATGCGCTTGGAGGGGCGCACGTAGTTGTTGGTCAGCGCCGTGCGCGCGTGCGGCGCCAGGTGGCGCATGCTGCTTTCGGCCAGCATCTCGAAGGTCTGGCGCGCCACGGGCAGGTAGTCCTCGGGCAGGGCGCGCGAATCGGTACGCGGGTAGGTCAGGGCCTTGTGGCGCTCGTACAGGCTTTGCGCCAGGGCCAGCGTGGTCTTGGCCGAGTAGCCGAACTTGCCGTTGGCCTCGCGCTGCAGGCTGGTCAGGTCGAACAGCAGGGGCGAGGCCTGGGTGGTGGGCTTGCTTTCCTCGGTGACGCTGGCCTTCTGGCCGCGCACGGCGTCGGCGATCGCCTGGGCCTCGCGCTGCGACCAGACACGGTCGGCGCGCATCTCCACGTCCTCGCCCTTCTTCCACTTGGGGTCGAACCACTTCGCAGGGTACTCACCCGCCTCGGCGGCGAAGCTGGCGTGGATTTCCCAGTAGTCGCGGCTCACGAACTTGCGGATCTTCTCTTCGCGCTCCACCACCAGCGACAGCGTGGGCGTCTGCACCCGGCCCACGGTGGTCAGAAAGAACCCGCCGTCGCGCGAGTTGAAGGCCGTCATGGCACGGGTGCCGTTGATGCCCACCAGCCAGTCGGCCTCGCTGCGGCTGCGCGCCGCATGGGCCAGGCCGGCCATCTGTTGCTCGTTGCGCAGCGCGTCGAAGCCGTCGCGGATCGCCTGGGGCGTCATGGACTGCAGCCACAGGCGCTTGACGGGCTTGCCCAGCGGCTTGGCGCCGCCGGCGTACTGCTCGATCAGGCGGAAGATCAGCTCCCCTTCGCGGCCCGCGTCACAGGCGTTGATGAGGGCCGTCACGTCCTTGCGCTTGGCCTGCTTGACCACCGCGTTCAGGCGCGTCTTGGTCTTGTCCACGGGCTTGAGGTCGAAGTACGGCGGGATCACGGGCAGGTGGGCAAAGCTCCACTTGCCGCGCTTCACGTCGAACTCTTCGGGCGCCTGGATCTCCACCAGGTGGCCCACGGCGCTGGTGACCACATAGCGGTCGTTCTCGAAATGCTCGTCGTGCTTGTCGAACTTGCCCGCCACCGGGGTCAGTGCGCGCACGATGTCCTGCGCCACCGAGGGTTTTTCTGCAATTACCAGGGTCTTGGTCATTTTTTGGGTTCTCGCCAGTCTGGCTGTCCGGCATCCGGCCGGTCGCTTCTACAATTCGTTGCCTCACGCGTACACGCGCACGCGCATGTGTGCATATTCAAGTTAACAGAGTTTTTGCCATGCCCCGCACCGCATCGTCTGCCGCCCCTTCCGTTCCATCGGGTCGCCGCATCCAGACCCGGCGCTCGGGCGTGCATGGCAACGGCGTGTTTGCCGTGCAGGATATTGCAGAGGGCGAAGTCCTTGTCGAGTACACGGGCGAAGTCATCGGCTGGCAGGAGGCGCAGGACCGCCACCCCCACGATCCCCTGCAGCCCAACCATACCTTCTATTTCCATGTGGATGAAGACCGCGTGATCGACGCCAAGTTCGGCGGCAACTCCTCGCGCTGGATCAACCACAGCTGCAACCCCAACTGCTACGCCGATGAGCAGGACGGCCGCATCTTCATCACCGCGCTGCGCAACATCGCTGCCGGTGAGGAGCTCAACTACGACTACGGCCTGATCATCGACGAACCCTACACCAAGAAACTCAAGGCGGAATACCCCTGCTGGTGCGGCAGTGACAACTGCCGGGGCACCCTGCTGGCACCCAAGCGCGGCTGGCGTCCGCCCATGCCACCCGAGCCCGCAACGGCCCCGGTGCGTAAGAAAGGTAACAAAAAGAGCGATGCCGGCGCCGGGGACCAGGCCAAGCAGGGCGAAAGGCCATGACGGCGCTTTCCCTGCGCTGGCCCGCCGAAGCCCTCTGGCAGGCCGTGGAGCCCCGGTTGCCAGGCTTCTCCGTGGAGGTGCTGCCCAGCATCGACTCCACCAACACCGAGCTCATGCGCCGTGCGCGCGCCGGCCTGTGCGACCCCACCCTGCTCGTGGCCGAGCAGCAGACCGCCGGCCGCGGGCGCCTGGGGCGCGTGTGGCAGAGCGATGTGGGGGCCTCGCTCATGATGAGCCTGGGCCTGCCGCTGGCGCCGGCCGACTGGTCGGGCCTGTCGCTGGCGGTGGGCGTGAGCGTGGCCGAAAGCCTGCAGCCGTTGCTGCCGGCCGAGGGCGCTGCCCCGCGCATCGGCCTCAAATGGCCCAATGACCTGTGGGTCAGCGGTGACCGCAAGCTCGGCGGCATCCTGGTCGAGACCGCCAGCTTCGTGGCGCCCCAGGGCGCCCAGGCGGAGCGCATGCCCGCCACGCGCTATGTGGTCGTGGGCATCGGCATCAATGTGCTGCCGCGCAGCGGCGAGGGCATGAGCATGCCCCCGGCCAGCCTGCAGGAGGTGGAGCCTGGTCTGGACGCTCCGGCGGCGCTGCTGCGCGTCGTGCCGCCGCTGGTGGCCATGCTGCAGTCCTTCGAGGGCTATGGCTTCTCGCCCATGCAGGCGCGCTTTGCGCAGCGCGACATCCTGCAGGGCCGGGCCGTCACGCTGAGCGATGGCCAGGCGGGCACTGCCCACGGTGTGGGCGAAGACGGCGCACTGCTGGTACAGACCGCCAGCGGCATGCAGGCGATCACGAGTTCGGAAATCAGCGTGCGGCCCAGCCCGGCGCTGCCGTCATGACCCCGGGAGCTGCATGCTGCGCCTTCTCATCCTGATCCTGCTGCTGGCCAATGGCGGCTATTTCGCCTGGTCGCACGGGCACTTGCGCGAATGGGGCCTGGCGCCGGTGCAGGAAGGCGAGCCGCAGCGCATGGGCCAGCAGCTGCGGCCCGAGACCCTGCAGATCCTGCGCGTGCGGCCCGCCAGTCCGGCGCCGCAGCCCCCGGTGTCCGAGGCTGCGCCGCCGCCCGTGGTGGTGGCTGCTGCTGCGGCGGCGGCGACGGCCACCGAATGCCTGCAGTCGGGCGTGCTCGACGAGCGCCAGGCCGACGCGGTGCGCTCGGCTGCGGCCGGGCTGCCGCAAGGCAGCTGGGTGCTGGAATCCACGCCCCTGCCGGCGCGCTGGATGGTTTACATGGGCCGCTTCGAAGACCAGGAGGTGCTGGACAAGAAGCGCGCCGAACTGCGCGCCCGCAAGGTCGATTTCGACCGCCCTGGCGGCACGCTGGAACTGGGCCTGTCGCTGGGCCGTTTCGCGACCGAAGAGGCGGCCAAGCGCGAACTCGCGAACCTGGGCGAGAAGGGGGTGCGCACCGCCCGGGTGATCCAGGAGCGCGCCGAAACCCCGGGCTTCACCTTGCGCCTGGCGGCCGTGACCGAGGCCCTGCGCCCGCAGCTGGACAGCCTGCGCGGCCCCCTGGCCGGCAAACCCCTGCGCACCTGCGGCTGAGCCGTGCCGCGCCCAGGTCCTGCACGGTGGTGATCGCGCCGTCCTTTCCACAGTTCCCGCAACCCTGACCCCATGACCGACGAAGCCACCTCCATCCAGTGCGGCACCCATGGCGAAGCCCTGCCCACCTACGTCTGCGGGCACCTGGGCCGCAACCCCGCGCAGCGCTGGTTCTGCGACGCCCCCGAGGCCGACTACCCGTACCCGGACGCCTGGTGCGCCAGCTGCAATGACGAGCTGCTGAAGGAAGGCGGCGAATGGAACGAGCGCAACGAAGGCTGCCTGGACCTCCAGATCCTGTGCCACCACTGCTACCAGGACGCCATGGCCCGCAGCGTTGGCGCGATGGCCGAGCCGCAGCAGCACGCCTGGGAAGATGCCGTGGTCGACGCCCACCACGCCCTGGTGCACAAGCAGAAGGCGCTGGAGTCGGACCATGGTATCTCGCGCTTCGAGCGCTGGGATTACGACCAGGCGCAGGGCACGCTGACCTTTTCGCACGAAGGGGCTCCCAAGGTGGTGGCAGACATCGAGTTCATCGGCTCGGTCTCCAAGGCCAGCGGCACCTGGCTCTGGGCCTGGGCCAACTTCGGCAACCATGCCAAGGTGAGCACCCGCATTCCGGCCGTGCGCGAATGGGGGGAGGTGCAAGGCTTTCTGCCATTGACCGTGCCGCGCTGGGAAGCGGACGTGACCGACGGCTGGGAGCTCTCGGGCGTGGCCGCGCAGGTGCTGGGTGCGCGCGGGGTGTACCGTGCGCCCACCGACAACGGCTACCTCTTCATGGCGCTGATGTCGTTGCGTGCCGTGGGGTGATGGCGGCTACAGCGGGATGGTCCGCGTCTCGCCGTGCCGCATCAGCCAGACGCGCTCGGCCGGCAAGCCCCGCTCGGCCAGTGCGGCGGTCAGGTCGCGCGGCGGGTGGTCGAAGGCCTCCTGCGTGAGGGCAAAGGTGCCCCAGTGCACGCCCATGGCCTGGCGCGCCTCGACATCCAGCATCAGCTGCACGGCATCGGCCGGGTTCACGTGCATGGGTTTCATGAAGTCGCGCGGCAGGTAGGCGCCGATCGGCAGGGCCAGAAAGTCCACTGCACCCAGGCGCTGGCGGATGGCCTTGAAGTCATCGCTGTAGCCCGTGTCGCCCGGGAACAGGAAGCGCCAGGGCCCCGCGGCATCGGGCCGGCTCCATTCGATCAGGTAGCCGCCCCAGAGCGAGGCATTGGTGTCGTTCAGGCTGCGCCGGCTCCAGTGCTGGGCCGGGGTGAAGTGCACGCGCACGCCGGGCGCCAGGTCCACCGCACCCCACCAGTCGAGCTCCACCGTGTCGGCCATGCCGCGCCCAACGAACCAGTCCCTGAGCCCAAGGGGCACGATGAAGCGCGGCGTCTGCCCCGCTGCGCGCAGGCGCTTCAAGGTGGCGCTGCACAGGTGGTCGTAGTGGTTGTGCGAGACCAGCACCGCGTCGATGCGCGGCAGTTGCTCGGGGGTGAGCGGCGGCGGTACGCGCCGCGGCGCTCCGAAACGGCCCAGCGGCCCGGCATGGCTGGCCAGCGTGGGGTCGATCAGCAGGTTCAGGCCCGCTACCTGCAGCAGCATGGAGACATGGCCCAGCCAGGTCACCACCGGGGCCTCGTGCCGCTGTGCCAGCAGCGCGTGGTCCACGGGCTGGGTCCAGTCGCGCACAAAGCGCGCATAGCCCCCTGCGGGCGCGCTGCGCGGCTTGAAATCGCCGCGCAGCGAGCGCCAGGCCATTTCGTACCAGGGGAAGTCGCCGATCACGACCCGGTCATCGGTGTTGCGAAAACGGCGTGGCGGCGATGCGGGAGAAGCAGGCATGGGGCATCCGGCAGAACGGGATTTCATGATGCCTCAAACCGGTCTTCCTGGCCGCGGCCTGCGACCAAGGCCCCGGGTTCAGTCGGGCGCGTGCTCGCTGGCCGCAAAGCGCACGCTGAAGCGTGCCCCGGGGGGCTGCATGCCTGGGTGGGCGTCTTCGAGCTGCACCTCGGCCCCGTGCTTGCGCGCGATCTCCAGCACGATGGGCAGGCCCAGGCCCGAGCCGTCGGCATCGCTGCCCAACGCCCGGTAGAAGGGCTGGAAGACCAGTTCGCGCTCGGATTCGGGCACGCCCGGCCCCGAGTCCTCCACCTGCAGCAGCAGCACGCGGCCGAAGGTGTCGGCCAGCACGCGCGTGGTGACCACGCCGGGCCGATCGGGGGCCGAGGGGGTGTAGTTGAGGGCGTTGTCCACCAGGTTGCGCACCAGCTCCTTGAGCAGGGTCGGGTTGCCATCGACCCAGACGCCGGGTGAACCCGGCTCGGCACCGTCGTAGCCCAGGTCGATGTGCTTTTCGAGCGCGCGCGGCACCGAGTCGCGCACCACCTCGATGGCCAGCCGTGCCAGGTCGCAGGGCTGGCGCGCCAGGACCACACCGCTGCCTTCGGCGCGGGCCAGGGCCAGCAACTGGTTGACGGTGTGCGTGGCGCGGATGCTGGAGCGCCCGATCTGCTGCAGCGAGCGCTTGAGTTCCTCGGTGCTCGTGCCCTCGCGCTGTGCCAGGTCGGCCTGCATGCGCAGGCCCGCCAGCGGGGTCTTGAGCTGGTGCGCCGCGTCGGCCAGGAAGCGCTTTTGCGTGGCCAGCGAGTCGTGCAGGCGCGTGAGCAGGTCGTTCACCGAGGAGACCAGCGGCGCCACCTCCAGCGGCACGGTGCGGTCGTCCAGTGGCGACAGGTCGTCGGGGTTGCGCGCACGGATGCGCTGCTCGAGCTGGTTCAGCGGCTGGATGCCGCGCGCCAGCGCCAGCCACACCAGCAGCACGGCCAGCGGCAGGATGACGAACTGCGGCAGCATCACGCCCTTGATGATCTCGGTGGCCAGCACGCTGCGCTTCTCGCGCGTTTCGGCCACCTGCACCAGGGTCAGCGGGCTGTCCTTGAGCGGCAGGCGCACCCAGATGTAGGCCACGCGGATGTCGATGCCGCGCAGCTCGGCATCGCGCAGCCGCACCTCGCCGGGCATGGGCACTTCGTCGGACGGGGGCGCCGGCAGTTCGCGCTCGCCCGAGAGGAACTCGCCGCCCACGCCCTTGACCTGGTAGTACACCACGTCGGAGTCGTCGGCGCGCAGGATCTCGCTGGCCGGCTGGGGCAGGTTGAACTGCACCACGCCTTTTTGCACGCCCACGAGCTGGGCCAGGGCATGGGCGTTGTACTCCAGCGCGCGGTCGAAGGGCTTGTTGGCCAGGCCCTGGGCCACCAGCCAGGTCAGGGCCAGGCTCACGGGCCACAGCAGCAGCAGCGGGGTGAGCATCCAGTCCAGGATCTCGCCGAACAGGGAGCGCTGCTCGCGCTGGAAGATTTTCAAGGACTAGCCCGGGATCTTTTCGAGGCAGTAGCCGAGGCCGCGCACCGTGGCGATGCGGATCGGGCCGCGCTCGATCTTCTTGCGCAGGCGGTGGATGTAGACCTCGATGGCGTTATTGCTCACCTCCTCGCCCCACTCGCACAGGCGCTCGACCAGCTGCTCCTTGCTCACCAGGCGACCGGCGCGCTGCAGCAGCACCTCCAGCAGGCCGAGTTCGCGCGCGGACAGCTCCACCATCTTGCCATCGATGGTCGCCACCCGGCCGGCCTGGTCGTACACCAGCGGGCCGTGCTTGATGGCACTGCTGGTGCCGCCCATGCCACGGCGCGTGAGGGCGCGCACCCGGGCTTCGAGCTCCTGCAGGCTGAAGGGCTTGGCCATGTAGTCGTCGGCCCCGAAATCCAGGCCCTTGACGCGCTCTTCCACGCTGTCGGCCGCGGTGAGGATCAGCACCGGCAGTGCCGAGCCGCGGCTGCGCAGCTTCTTGAGCACTTCCAGCCCATGCATGCGCGGCAGGCCCAGGTCCAGGATCAGCAGGTCGAATTCGTTGTTGGTCATCAGCGCAGCGTCGGCCTCGCTGCCGCTGGCCACGTGGTCCACCACGGCGCCAGAGCTGCGCAGCGTGCGCAGCAGGCCATCGGCCAGCACCTGGTCGTCTTCGGCGATGAGGATGCGCATGCGGTGTGTCTCCTGGTGGGCGGCCCCAGTCTGGCGCTGGGCCTGCCCCGGATTCTAGGCGCCCACCGCCCTGGGCGGCCGCAGGCCGCTGCAGTACCTGCGGCCCGGTTGTGGTGGATCAGCTGCGCGGATCGGTGGCCAGCAGCCTGTCCACCAGCGCCCGCAGGTCGGCTCGCAGCCGCGCCATGCCCTCGGGGTGCTGTTCCAGGGTGGTTTCGTCCATGTACAGCTTGCGGTTGATCTCAAGCTGGATGCTGTGGCGGTGTGCTGCCGGGTCGCTGTAGCGGCGCACCAGCTCCACGCCCTTGTAGGGGTGGTTGTATTCCACGCTGTAGCCGCATGCGCGCAGGTGCTCACAGACCAGGGCAGAGAGTGCCGGGCTGGCGGTCGTGCCGTCGCGGTCGCCGACCACGAAGTCGGCATGCACCAGGCCCGGGAAATCGGTGGCGTGGCTGGCGGCCACGGCGGGCATGGAATGGCAGTTGATGTGGAGGCTGTAGCCGTGGCGCGCGTGCGCGGCGGCGATGGCCTGCTCCACGGCACCGTGGTAGGGGCGCCAGCAGCGGTCGATGCGGGCACGCACCTCGCCCACTGTGAGCAGTCGGTTGTAGATGGGTTCACCTTCGTCGGTGAACTTCCAGACCAGGCCCTTGCCCAGGCGCACCTTGGAGAGCACACGGGGATCGGTGGAGATGGGGTCGGTCCATTCACCGTCGAGCAGTGTGACGTCGAGCTCGGTGGTGTCGCGGTTGGCATCCAGGTAGATGCGGGGGAAGTGGGCTTCCACCCAGGCCACGCCCAGCGCGGGGGCGAAGTCGTAGAGCTTCTCGACGTGGGTGTCTTCGGCCCGGCGCAGTGTGGGCAGGTCGCAGGCGGAGCCGAAATCGTCGGGGTAGCGGGTGCCGCTGTGCGGCGAGTCGAGCACCAGGGGCGTGGTGCCGGGCAGGTAGGTGAAGGTGGGGGGCGAGGACGAAGGGGAGGAGGAGGCCGCAGGCGACAGCGAGGTGCCGGGAGAACCGGTGGCACCAGGCTGGGCCTGCTGGAATCGTCGATGGATGAGTTTCAAGGCTGCATGCATAGGCAGAGTGTGCGCAAAGTGGGACGGCCGGCCTAGCCGTCCAGACCGGGTGGAGACCATGGTTATCCCTAGTCTCCCCCAGCGATGGCCGCCGGGTCTTCCGACCCGGTGTGTGTTCAGTCCAGGGCGATCTTGGCGTAGGTCGCGACGCGCTTCATCTTCTCGATCTCGCGCACCAGCTGCGCCGAGAACTCCTTGGGCGTGGTGCCCGAGGGGTACAGGCCCTGGCCCGCCAGGCGCTCGCGCACCGCAGGCTCCTGCAGTGCCTGCGCCACCGCCTGCTGGATGCGGTCCACCGCGGCTGCGGGCGTGCCGGCCGGGGCGACCAGACCGAACCAGGAGGGGTCGTTGTTGTTGGCGAAACCCAGTTGGGCATAGGTGGGGACCTCGGGCAGCACGTCCAGCCGGCCTGGCCACGAGACCGCCAGTGCCTTGAGCTTGCCGGCCTTGATGTGCGGCAGCGAGGAGGCCACCTGGTCGAAATACACCGCTACCTGGCCGGCCAGCACGTCGTTGATGGCCGGGCCCGCACCACGGTAGGGGATGTGCACCATGGAGGTGCCCGTGCTGCTCTTGAACAGCTCGCCCCACATGTGGCCGATGGTGCCGTTGCCGGGCGTTGCGAAGGACACGCGGCCGGGGTTGGCCTTGAGGTGCTTGACGAGGTCGGCGAAGTCCTTGACCGGCAGTGCCGTGGGGTTCACCACGACCACGCCGGGCGCCTTGACGATCTCGGTCACGCCCACGAAGTCCTTGATCGGGTTGTAGGGCAGCTTGCTGTACACGGCGGGGTTCACGCCATGGGTGGAGAGCGTGGCCACGCCCAGCGTCAGGCCATCGGCCGGGGCGCGTGCCACCTCGGCCATGCCGATGGAGCCACCCGCGCCGGCGCGGTTGTCCAACACCACGGGCTGCTTGAGGATGCGCACCAGCGATTCCTGCAGCGCACGCACGGTGATGTCGGTGGCACCGCCGGGCGGGAAGGGCACGACGATGCGCAGGGGCTTGGCGTCCTGCGCAAAGGATATTCCAGGAACGAAAGATGCGGCAGCCAGGGTGGTGAGCAGGTGACGGCGTTTCATGGGGTGTTTCCGTAGAAGAAGACTGGAGGTTAAGGGATTCGGTGCTGATCTTCCAAGCAATGGATGTGCCTGATAACATTCCAATATGGAATGATTTGAGAACTTAGCATGTCCTCTCTGCGCCGCCTGTCCCCGCCCCTGCACCTGCTGCGTGCGTTTTCCACCGTGACCCGGTTCGGCGGGGTCTCGCGCGCGGCCGAGGCCTTGCACCTGACGCAGAGCGCGGTGAGCAAGCAGGTCAAGGAGCTGGAGGGGTGGGTGGGCGTGCCGCTGTTCGAGCGCAGCCGCAAGCGCCTGGCGCTGACCCCGGCCGGCGAGCGCTACGAGAAGGCCGTGCGGGCCGTGCTCGCCCAGCTGGAGGCGGCCACGCTGGAGCTCATCACCAGCGACGACGGTGGCGGTGCGCTGCACCTGTCGAGCCTGCCGACCTTTGCGGCCAAGTGGCTGATCCCGCGGCTGCCGCAGTTCCAGCAGCAGCACCCCCAGGTCACGCTGCATTTCGTGCCCTATGTGCACAGCTACAACTTCGAGCGCCCCGAACTGGACTGCGCCATCCTCTTCGGCGATGGCCATTGGCCCGGCGCGCACGCCCACTACCTCACGGGGCAGGACGTGGCGCTGATTGCGCCGCGCGCCCGCGTGGCGGACTGGCGCATCGAGCACCCGCGCGACGTGGCGCGGCACAGCCTGCTGCGCCATGTCACGGTGCCCGAGGCCTGGCTGCGCTGGAGCGAAACGCACGGCGTGCAGGGGCTCAACCCGCTGGCCGGCCCGCAGTTCGACCAGTTCCAGTCCATGATCCGCGCCGTGATGGCCGGCATGGGCCTGGCGCTGGTGCCGCGCTGCCTGGTGCAGGACGAGATCGCCAGCGGCCTGGTGCGCGAACCCCTGCCCGGCTGCGGTTATCAGAGCGACATGGGTTACTGGTTTTGCTACCCCGAAGGGCGCAACCAGTTGCAGACCCTGCAGGTCTTCCGCGCCTGGCTGCTGGCCTGTGCAGAGCCGGCGGCCCACTCCCAGCCGGCGCCTTGAGGTGCTGGTCGTCAACAAGGGTTGACGGCAGTGGAATCGTCAACTACAGTTGACGGCATGCAAGTCCCTCCGCCCCTTCCTTCGCCCGACGACCCCGAGGCGGCGCTCGCCGCCGTGGTGGCTCTGCGCCTGGTGGCCGACCGGCTGGAGGCGAACGCCGTGGCGGCTGCGCTGGCGCAGGGCTGGTCCTGGGCCGATATCGCGCAGGCCCTGGGGGTGAGCAAGCAGGCCGCGCACAAGCGGCTGTCGCCGCATGTCCCGAAACCATGAGTGAAGAAAGAAGGAGCCTTGCCATGTTCCGCCAGTTGCAGCACCGTTTCCAGAGCATGCGCACCCTGAGCCGCCTGTGCACGCAGGCCGAGGCCCATGCCCGCGCCGGTGGCCAGTCGGCCCCGGGCGCCGAGCACTTCCTGCTCGCGGCCATCGACCTGCCCGAGGGCTCGGCCCGCCGGGCCTTCGAGAGCATCGGTGCCGATCCGGCGGCGGTGCGCGGCGCCATCGAGCAGCAGTACCGCGATGCCCTGCAGGGCCTGGGGCTGGGCGATGTGGGGTTGCCGTCGGCGCCGGCCCTGGCGCCCCCTGCCCCGGGGGTCTACCGCGCCCAGCCTTCGGGGCAGGAGCTGGTGCAGGCGTTGGCGCACACACGCAAGGACCAGGGCGGCCCGCTGCTGGGCGCCCATGTGGTGGTGGCGGTGGCCGCCATGTCCCAGGGCATGGCCGCGCGCACGCTGCGCGCCATGGGCGTCGATGCCGACCGGCTGGGGGCGGCAGCGCGGGCCCAGGTGCCAGCCACCGCCCACTGAACGGGGCTCAGCGCCACGGCGGGGCCTGGGTGTCCCCGCCAGCGTAGGCCTCGAGCCCGATCGCCACCACGGTGGCCACGTCCTTGCCCACCTCGTCGCGGAACTCCGCTTCGGCCTGCGCCACGGCGTCGCGAAAGGCCTGCAGCCAGGCCAGGCCGGTGGGCGTGAAGCACACGCGCCGTGCGCGGGCATCGAGCGGGTCGGCCTCGCGCGTGACCAGGCCCCAGGCCTCGCACTGGTCGACCAGGGTGGCCATGGCCTGCTTGGTCATGCCGGCGCGCCGGGCCAGGTCGGTCAGGCGGTCGCCCTGCAGCGCCAGGTGGCGCGTGATGTGCACATGGGCGGCACTCACCTGGTCGCGCGCGGCCAGGTTGGACAGGGCCAGGGGCACCTCCACATCGTGCGCCATGAGCTGCAGCACGCGCGCGTCGAAGCGGCGCATGGCGTGGCCGAGCAGGCGTCCGAGGTGGGTCTGGCGCCAGCCGTCCTCGCTGTCTGGCGCGGTGATTGGAGGCGGAAAATCAGGCATCCGATATTGTCAGGCAAACTGACTAAATAGTGGATTGCTGCCGTGCAATGCCTCGCATAAACTACTGTTCAAGCATCCAGTCTGTAGTTAATTGCAGACCAAGGGCAAGCATCCAACCCGTTGTTTTTCAAGGAGTTTTCCATGGACGTCGCAGTCAAAGGCACCAACCCCGCTCTTCCCGTCAATACCGAAAAGGCCAAGGCCCTGGCGGCCGCGCTGGCCCAGATCGAGAAGCAGTTCGGCAAGGGCACCATCATGCGCCTGGGCGAAGGCGAGGCCATCGAGGACATCCAGGTGGTCTCCACCGGCTCGCTGGGCCTGGACATCGCACTGGGCGTGGGCGGCCTGCCACGCGGCCGCGTGGTCGAGATCTATGGCCCGGAATCTTCGGGCAAGACCACGCTGACCCTGCAGGTGATCGCCGAGATGCAGAAGCTGGGCGGCACCTGCGCCTTCGTGGACGCCGAGCATGCGCTGGATGTGCAGTACGCCCAGAAGCTCGGCGTGCAGCTGTCCGACATGCTGATCAGCCAGCCCGACACCGGCGAGCAGGCCCTGGAAATCGTGGACAGCCTGGTGCGCTCGGGCGCCGTGGATCTGATCGTCATCGACTCGGTGGCTGCGCTCACGCCCAAGGCCGAAATCGAAGGCGAGATGGGCGATGCCCTGCCCGGCCTGCAGGCCCGCCTGATGAGCCAGGCACTGCGCAAGCTCACGGCCACGATCAAGAAGACCAATTGCACGGTCATCTTCATCAACCAGATCCGCATGAAGATCGGCGTGATGTTCGGCAGCCCCGAAACCACGACGGGCGGCAATGCGCTCAAGTTCTACGCCTCGGTGCGCCTGGACATCCGCCGCACCGGCACCATCAAGAAGGGCGACGACGCCATCGGCAACGAGACCAAGGTCAAGGTGGTCAAGAACAAGGTGAGCCCGCCCTTCAAGACGGCCGAGTTCGACATCCTGTTCGGTGAGGGCATCAGCCGCGAGGGCGAGATCATCGACATGGGCGTGACGGCCAAGATCGTCGAGAAGTCGGGCGCCTGGTATGCCTACAACGGCGAGAAGATCGGCCAGGGCCGTGACAATGCGCGCGAGTTCCTGCGCGAGAACCCCGACCTCGCCCGCGAGATCGAGAACAAGGTGCGCGAAGGGCTGGGCATTGCGCTGCTGCCCGACGGGCTGCCAGCGGCTGCCGCGGCAGACGATTCGGACGAGTGATACGGCGGCGCATTGGGCGCCACCGCGTACACCTTGGCGGCCATTGCGCAGTGTTGCGGCAATGGCCGCTCTGCATTGGACCATTGCCTGACCACCAGACCCATGGGCTTTGACACCCTTTCCCTGAAAGGCCGCGCGCTGCGGCTGCTGGCCCAGCGCGAGCATTCGCGTGCCGAGCTGCTGCGCAAGCTGCGCCCGCATGTGCAGGAGGGCGAGGACCTCGATGCCGTGCTGAACGAGCTCCAGGCCCGGGATTTCATCAACGAGGAACGCGTGGTGGCTTCGGTCGTGCACCAGCGTGCGGGCCGCATGGGCGCGGCTCGCATCGGCCAGGAACTGCAGGCCAAGGGCGTGGGTGGCGAAGCCGTGCAGCAGGCCCTGGCGCAGCTGCAGGACACGGAACTGGCCCGCGCCCGCGAGGTGTGGCGCCGCCGCTTCGGCGAGCCGGCCGGGGACCCGCAGGGCCGCGCGAAGCAGGTGCGCTTTCTGATGGCGCGCGGTTTTTCCAGCGAGGTGGTGCGCCGCGTGGTGCGCGGCGTGCAAGAGGATGAGGGTTAGATCCCCAGCATCAGCTTGAGGTTCTGCACTGCAGCGCCGCTGGCGCCCTTGCCCAGGTTATCGAGGCGCGCCACCAGCACGGCGTGGCGGTAGGTCTCGTTGGCGAACACGCGCAGCTCGAGCTTGTTGGTGTTGTTGAGCGCCAGGGCGTCGAGCTTGCCGTCGGCCGTGGCGGGCAGCACGCTGACCCACTGCTCGGGCGTATTGCTCTTGGCGTAATGGGCTGCCAGGGCATCGTGCAGATCGCTGGCCTTGGGGGCGCCGGGCAGCAGGTCCAGGTGCAGGGGCAGCTGCACCAGCATGCCCTGCTCGAAGTTGCCCACCGAGGGCACGAAGATGGGCCGGCGCGTCATGCCCGTGTAGCGCATGATCTCGGGCAGGTGCTTGTGCGACAGGCCCAGCGCATACAGCTCGAACAGCGGCGCTTCGCCCTTCTGGTAGGCCTCGATCATGGTGCGCCCGCCACCGGAGTAGCCGCTGACCGAGGGCAGCGCGAGCGGGAAGTCCGCGGGGATGAGGCCGGCATCGACCAGAGGGCGCAGCAGTGCGATGGCGCCCGTGGCATAGCAGCCGGGGTTGGCCACGCGCGTGGCGGCGGCCACCACGTCGGGCTGCCCTGGGGCCAGCTCGGGAAAGCCGAAGACCCAGCCGGGCGCGGTGCGGTGCGCCGTGCTGGCGTCGATGATTTTGATCTTGCGGCCGCCGGCCTGCTCGATGCCGTCCACCATGGCCACGGTCTCGCGCGCGGCGTCGTCGTGCAGGCACAGCACGACCAGGTCCACGCCCGCGATCAGCTCGCGCTTGGCGGCGGGATCCTTGCGCAATTCGGGCGCGATGCTGACCAGTTCGACCGCGGGCATGGCCTGCAGGCGTTCACGGATCTGCAGGCCCGTGGTGCCGGCTTCGCCATCGATAAAGACTTTGGACATGGGGTGACTCCTGCTGCTCTGGCAGTGGCTACTGCCGGGTAAGAATGGATGGACTTCAACGCTGTACGTGTTAGGCACAAGGGATGGTGCGTCGCAGCATGATACAGTCGAAGGTTGCCATGTCCCAAGCCCGCGGCCAGACACCTGCTCATGGCAAACGGGTAACTACCACCCTTCCCTGAGAGAGACCTCATGAAGATTCACGAATACCAAGGCAAGGAAATCTTGCGCAATTTTGGTGTGCCCGTTCCGCGTGGCATTCCCGCATTCACGGTGCAAGAAGCCGTTGAAGCAGCCCAGAAGCTGGGCGGCCCCGTGTGGGTCGTCAAGGCCCAGATCCACGCCGGCGGCCGCGGCAAGGGTGGTGGCGTGAAGGTCGCCAAGACCATCGACGACGTCAAGCGCCTGGCTGGCGACATCCTGGGCATGCAGCTCAAGACGCACCAGACCGGTCCCGAAGGCCAGAAGGTCCGCCGCCTGTACATCGAAGACGGCGCCGACATCAAGAACGAACTGTACGTGTCGCTGGTGACCGACCGCGCCACGCAGAAGGTCGCGCTGATCGCTTCGAGCGAAGGCGGCATGGACATCGAGGAAGTGGCCCACTCCACGCCCGAGAAGATCATCACCGAGATGATCGACCCGCTGACCGGCATCACCGCCGAGCAAAGCAAGAAGGTCGCGGCCGCCATCGGCCTGACCGGCGCTTCCATCGACCAGGCTGTGGACATCTTCGCGAAGATCTACAAGTGCTACATGGAAACCGACGCGTCGCTGGTGGAAATCAACCCGCTGAACTGCGACTCCAAGGGCGACCTGATGGCCCTGGACGCAAAGTTCAACTTTGACGCCAACGCCCTGTTCCGCCACCCCGAGATCGTGGCCTTCCGTGACCTGGACGAAGAGGATCCGGCCGAAGTGGAAGCCTCCAAGTTCGACCTGGCCTACATCAGCCTGGACGGCAACATCGGCTGCCTGGTGAACGGCGCCGGCCTGGCCATGGCCACCATGGACACCATCAAGCTGTTCGGCGGCGAGCCTGCCAACTTCCTGGACGTGGGCGGCGGTGCCACCCCCGAGAAGGTCACCGAAGCCTTCAAGATCATGCTCAAGAACCCCAAGGTCGAGGGCATCCTGGTCAACATCTTCGGCGGCATCATGAAGTGCGACACCATCGCCACCGGCGTGATCACCGCCTGCAAGGCCGTGAACCTGAATGTGCCGCTGGTCGTGCGCATGAAGGGCACCAACGAAGAGCTGGGCAAGAAGATGCTGGCCGAGTCCGGCCTGCCCATCATCGCCGCAGACACCATGGCCGAAGCCGCGACCAAGATCGTTGCTGCCGTCAAGTAAGCCCGGAGAACACACATGTCGATCTACATCAACAAAGACACCAAGGTCATCACCCAGGGCATCACGGGCAAGACCGGCCAGTTCCACACCGAGAAGTGCCAGGAATACGCGAATGGCAAGAACGCCTTCGTGGCGGGCGTGAACCCCAAGAAGGCCGGCGAGTCGATCTTCAACATCCCGATCTACGCCTCCGTCAAGGAAGCCGCGACGCAGACCGGCGCCACCGTGTCGGTGATCTACGTGCCGCCCGCAGGCGCTGCGGCTGCCATCTGGGAAGCCGTTGAAGCCGACCTGGACCTGGCCATCTGCATCACCGAAGGCATTCCAGTGCGCGACATGCTCGAAGTGCGCAACAAGATGAAGGCCAAGGAAGCCGCTGGCGGCAAGAAGACCCTGCTGCTGGGCCCCAACTGCCCCGGCCTGATCACGCCCGACGAAATCAAGATCGGCATCATGCCCGGCCACATCCACCGCAAGGGCCGCATCGGCGTGGTCAGCCGCTCCGGCACGCTGACCTACGAAGCCGTGGCCATGCTGACCGAAGTGGGCCTGGGCCAGTCGAGCGCCGTCGGCATCGGTGGCGACCCGATCAATGGTCTCAAGCACATTGATGTGATGAAGGCCTTCAACGACGATCCGGACACCGACGCCGTGATCATGATCGGTGAAATCGGCGGACCCGACGAAGCCGAAGCCGCCCAGTGGTGCAAGGCCAACATGAAGAAGCCCATCGTGGGCTTCATCGCTGGCGTGACCGCCCCTCCCGGCAAGCGCATGGGCCACGCTGGCGCGCTGATTTCCGGCGGTGCCGACACGGCCGATGCCAAGCTGGCCATCATGGAAGAGTCCGGCTTCGTCATCACGCGCAACCCTTCGGAACTGGGCAAGCTGCTCAAGGCCCAGCTGAAGTAAGCTGACCGTCCAGGCGTTCGTAAGCACTATTACGGACGCCTCGGGCCGCAGGGCCCGATACACTGGCCGCTCCAAAAAAGAGAAGCGGCCGGAACCCCGGTTCCGGGCGCTTCTTGCATTCATAACAGTGGAGTCATCGACAATGGAATTTCTGCAATCGACCGATTTCTGGATCGGTCTGATCAAGATCGTCTGGATCAACATCATCCTCTCGGGTGACAACGCGGTGGTGATCGCCCTCGCGGCCCGCTCCCTGCCCCCGGAGCAGCAGCGCAAGGCGGTGTTCTGGGGCTCCGGCGCCGCCGTGGTGCTGCGCGTGCTGCTCACCGTGGTGGCGGCCAAGCTGCTGGCCCTGTCCTTCCTGCAGATCGTGGGCGGCTGCCTGCTGCTGTGGATCGGCTTCCAGCTGCTGAGCGACGGCGACGACGAAGAGGGCGAATCCAAGACCTATGGCAGCCTGATGGCCGCCGTGCGCACCATCCTGATTGCCGACCTGGTGATGAGCCTGGACAACGTGATCGCCGTGGCCGCTGCGGCGCAGGGCAGCACCACGCTGCTGGTCCTGGGCCTGGCCATCAGCATCCCGCTGGTGATCTTCGGCAGCACGCTGATGATCAAGCTCATGGAGCGTTTCCCCCTGATCGTGGTGCTGGGCGCCGCCCTCATCGGCTGGGTGGCGGGCGAGACCATCGCCGGCGACACGGCGCTGCAAGGCCTGGTGGCCGCCCATCCATCGCTGCACTACGTGGCTGCAGCGCTGGGTGCGATTCTGGTGGTGGGTGGCGGCAAGCTCTGGCAGCGCCGCAATGCCCGTGCAGCAGCATCGGCCTGACAAAAATGGCAAGCGCAGCGCCCGGCGTTGCGACAATGCGACAAGAACGGCATGAAATGACCGTTTGATGCGGGTTCCGAGGGGGAGCAGAGGGGATTTCCGGGGCTGCTCAGGCCGGGCTTGGAAATTGCTTCTAAAGGTATCTCATTACCTCCGTGGATCGATAGCAAGTGGGCAGAACAAGATCGGCACAGCAGCTGGTTTGGTGGCGTACCGATGGCTTTGTCTGCGCACTGGTGGCCGCCATCGTGGTGGCGCTTGCCAGCACGCTGGGCTGGGTGCACCGGCTCGATCTGGCGATGTACGACGCTGCGGTCGGCAGTGCGTCGGCCGAACCCGCTGCGGATCTGGTGGTCGTGGGCATCGACGACCGCAGCCTCAAGACCCTGGGGCCCTGGCCCTGGCCGCCCGAGGTCCATGCCCGTCTGGTGGACCAGTTGGCAAGCGCCGGCGCCCGGGCCATCGTCTACACCATGCCGCTGCCGGAAACGCCGACGCGCCCCTTGCCCGCTGCTGCCGTGCCTGGTGAGCCGGCAGGTGCTGGTGCGGCGCCTGCTGCGGAAGTCGCCGCGCCGACCGGTGATGCCCGGCTGGCCTTGAGCCTGCAGCGTGCGGGCAATGTGGTGCTGGTGTCGCAGTACGCGGCCGCCGGCCCCGCCACGCCGCTGCCCTCCCATGTGCGCCGCAGCGTGCTCGCCGACCCGGGTGCGCACGCCGTGCCTGCGGGCGCGGGGCGCCACCCTCCCGCCGTTCTGGGTGCCGCGGCGTCTGCGATTGGGCACCTGCAGTGGACCCCCGACGCGGACGGCGTGCTGCGCCAGATGCCGCTGCTGCTGGCCCATGACCATGCGGCCGTGCCATCGGTCGCCTTGCTGGCGGCACTGCGCGGCCTGCAGTTGGGTAGCACCGACCTGCGCCTGCAGGCCAGTGCCCCCTGGTTGCGCCTGGGCAGCCTGGGCATTGCCACCGACAGCACGACGCTGCTGCGACCCCTCTTTCACGCCCCGGAAGGCGGGCAGCCGGCGTTTGCCCGCATGTCCTTTGCACAGGCGCTCTCGCCGGCAGCGGGCGCGCCCGGCTTCCAGGGCAAGACGGTGCTGGTGGGTTTCACCTCGGCCGCGCAGGCGACGCCCCTGGCAACGCCGGGTGGCCAGTCGCTGTACCCGGTGGAGGTGCTGGCGCAGATGGTGTCGGCCATCCGCCACGGCCATGCCGTGGCGGTGCCGGATTGGGCGCTGCCGGTGGCGTGGCTGGCCGTGGTGGCGGCGCTGCTCTATCTGGCGCTGGCGCTGCCGCAGGTGAGTGCCCTGGCCGGCCTGGCCGTGAGCGTGGCCTTGCTGCTGGCCTTGGCCGGTGCGCAGTGGTTGGCCCTGGAGCATGCGCTGCTGTCGTTCTCGCTGCTCGGGGCGGCGCTGGCAGTGGCCGTGGGCCAGGCCACCATGCTGGCACTGAAGCTGCGCCCTGGTGGCGGCAGTTCCCGCGCCAGGTCGGCCGAGGCTGCCGAGTCCCAGCGCATGCTGGGCCTGGCACTGCATGGCCAGGGCAAGCTGGAACAGGCGTTCGAGCGCTTTCGCCGCCTGCCGGTGACCGAGGCGCTCAAGGACAACCTGTACCACCTGGCGCAGGATTTCGAGCGCAAGCGCAATTACGCCATGGCCAAGCAGGTCTATGAGCGCATCCTGCGCCATGACCGGCAGTACAAGGATGCCAAGCTGCGCTATCGCAAGGCGCGGGCCCGGGCCAAGTCCGCCTCGGGCCAGCCGGACTCCACGCCGCCGAGTTCGGCGCCTGTGCCCATGCCCAGCGTGTCGGCCAAGCCGCGCTTGCCGGGCGATGTGACCATCGGCCTGCCCATGCTGGGCCGCTACGAGATCAGCAAGGAGATTGGCAAGGGCTCCATGGGCGTGGTGTACCAGGGGCGCGATCCCAAGATTGGCCGCACCGTGGCCATCAAGACGCTGGCGTTGGGGCAGGAGTTCGAGGGCGACGGGCTGATCGATGCGCGTGCGCGCTTCTTCCGCGAGGCGGAAACCGCCGGGCGGCTGCAGCACCCCTATATCGTGACCATCTTCGATTCCGGCGAGGAACACGACCTGGCCTACATCTCCATGGAGTACCTTAAGGGCTCGGACCTGTCGCCCTTCTGCAAGGAGGGCAACCTGCTGCCCGTGCCGCTGGCCCTGTCGGTGGCCGCCCGCGTGGCCGAGGCGCTGGACTATGCCCACGCCAACCAGGTGGTGCACCGCGACATCAAGCCGGCCAACATCATGTTCGACGCGGCGACCGATGCGGTCAAGGTGACCGACTTCGGCATTGCGCGCCTGACCGACTCGAACAAGACCCGCACGGGCCTGGTGCTGGGCACGCCGAGCTTCATGTCGCCCGAGCAACTGGCGGGCAAGAAGGTGGACGGGCGCACCGACCTGTATTCCCTGGGCGTGACCCTGTTCCAGATGCTCACCGGTTCGCTGCCGCTGCGCGGGGCCTCCATGCCCGAGCTGATGCACAAGATCGCCAGCGTGCCGGCACCCGATGTGCGCACGCTGCGGCCCGAGCTGCCGGCCGAGGTGGCCGCGGTGGTGGCGCTGTCGATGATGAAGCGCCCCGAGGCCCGCTACCAGACAGGGCGCCAGTTTGCGGCCGAGATCCGGGGCGCCCTGGCAGTGCTGGCGGGCGCGGAAAGCGCCACAAACCCGCGGACAGTCGTCTATGATGCGGCTCGCAAGGCAACAGGGCGCGACATGGCGGATTTTCAGGAAACGGTGATGGAATATCCTGCGCAGCAGGGTCCTTCCCTGCCGCCATCCAGTGCCCGATGAGGCCCGCTCCGCTTTATCCATGAATTACGATTTTTTTGCGCGTACCGATCGGGGGCGGGTGCGCAGCAACAACGAAGACGCCGTCGCGATCGACCGGGATGCCCAGCTGGCCATCCTGGCCGATGGCATGGGGGGCTACAATGCAGGCGAAGTGGCCAGCGGCATGGCCACGACCTTCATCCGCACGGAGATGGCCCGCTGGCTGGCCCAGGCGGGAAGCTCGCCACAATCGACCGATGTGCGCCGGGCGCTGGAAATCTGCGTGGAAAACGCCAACCACGCCATTCTGGGTGCGTCCCTGTCGAATCCGCAGTACGCCGGCATGGGCACGACGCTGGTGGCAGGCATCTTCCAGGGCTCGCGGCTGATCCTGGGACACATTGGCGATTCGCGCTGCTACCGCCTGCGCGGCGGGGTGCTGCAACAGATCACGCGCGACCACTCCTGGCTGCAGGAGCAGGTGGACGCCGGCATCCTTACGCCGCACCAGGCCGCGATCTCCTCCAACCGCAACCTGGTCACCCGTGCCCTGGGCGTGGAGCCGAATGTGCTCATGGAAGTCAATGAATTCCAGGTGGCGCCGCACGACCTGTTCCTGATGTGTTCGGACGGGCTCACGGACATGGTGTCCGATGCCGATCTGGCGGAGATGGTGCGTGCAGCCCTCCCGCTGGAGGAAAAAACCACATTGCTTATTGATACCGCCAATGCACACGGCGGTCGTGATAACGTTAGCGTACTGCTGGTACAGGCCGGCGCGGGGGGCAAGAAACGCAGCCTCATGTCCCGCTTGCTGGGCGCTGCCTGACGGTGCCCTGGCCCATAACAAATCTCAAATCAGGAGTGGATCATGCCCAGAATGATCGTTTCGATCGACGGCGTCGTCATCAAGGAAGTTCAGTTGACCAAGGACCGCACCACCCTTGGACGCAGGCCATACAACGATATCGTGATCGACAATCTGGCGGTGAGCGGCGAGCACGCGATCTTCCACATGGTCGGGCATGACGTCGAGATCGAAGACCTGGGCAGCACCAACGGCACCTATGTGAATGCCAAGGCCGTCAAGCGCCAGGAGCTGCGCAATGGCGACACGGTGGAAGTGGGCAAGTACAAGATCCGCTTCCTGCACGAAGCCGAGGGCGAGAACTTCGAGAAGACCATGATCTTCAAGCCCGGCATGGTGCCGCCGCTGGGGACGGCGTCGCGCCCTGCAGGCTTGCCGGCCGCGCCGGCACCCGCGCCGATGACCGCCGTGATCAAGGTCATGTCGGGTGCCGCCGCCGGGCGCGAAGTCTCGCTGCTCAAGGTGGTGACCACCATCGGCAAGCCCGGTGTGGCCGTGGCTTCGATCACTAAGCGCCACCACGGCTTCGTGCTGGCGCATGTGGAAGGCCCCGACATGCCCTTGCTCAACGGCTCGGCCATCGGCCTGTCGCCGGTGCCGCTCAAGCACGGCGACAAGCTGGAGCTGGCAGGCACCGAGATGCAGTTCGAGCAGACCTGAGCTGCGCCATCGTTCAGTCAAGCCCGGCGTTCTCTCTTGCACCGAGCGCCGGGCGCCGTCCGATCTGAGCGATCCCTCCGATGCGGCCCCGGCTCAGTTCCTGGTTTGCGCGCCACTGGCGTCGCATTGCCGTCACCCTGCTGCCGTTGCTGTTCGCCCTGTTGCATGTGGGCGGGGTTCTGCACCTGCAGGTGCTGGAGCGGCTGGAAAGCATCATCTACGACACCCGCCTGCGTGCCACCATGCCGGGCACGATGGACACGCGCATCACCATCGTCGACATCGACGAGCGCAGCCTGGAGCGCATCGGCCAGTGGCCCTGGGGCCGGGACAAGATGGCGCGGTTTGCCACCGAGCTGCTCGATCGCCAGCAGGTGGCGGTGCTCGGGTTCGACGTGGTTTTCGCCGAGCCCGACGGCAGTTCGGGCCTGGCCAGCCTGCAGCGCCTGGCGCAGGGGCCATTGGCTGCAAGCCCGGGCTTCTCGGAGCAACTGGCCCGCCTGACCCCCGAGCTGGACTATGACGCCCGGTTTGCCCAGGCACTGCAGGGCAGGCCCGTGGTGCTGGGCTACTACTTCACGAGCGATCGGGATGGGCAGGCCCGCGGTGTGCTGCCGGGGCCCGCGCTGCCACGGGACCGGCTGCGGGGCAAGCCTTTGAGGGCGACATCCTGGCAAGGCCATGGCAGCAACATCGAGGTGCTGGCGAAGGCGGCGCCCGCAGCGGGGTTCTTCAACTCCATCACCGACAACGATGGCGTGGTGCGCTCTCTGCCCTTGCTGGCCGAGTACCAGGGGCAGTACTACGAGTCGCTGGCCCTGGCCATGCTCAGGGTGGCCACGGGCTATTCGGATCTGTCGCCCCTCTACGATGCCTTTTCGGAGTTCGACCACGATGTGCTGAGCGGCGTCATCCTGGCCAAGGGCCAGAGCCGCCTCCTGCTGCCGGTGGACCCCAACCTGGCGACCCTGATCCCCTACCGGGGGCCCGGCGACGTGTCTGGCGGCTCCTACCGCTACATCTCCGCCAGCGACGTGCTGGAGGGCCGGCTGCCCGAAGCCAGCCTCAAGGGCCAGCTGGTGCTGGTGGGTTCCACGGCGCCGGGGCTGGTCGACCTGCGCGTGACCCCTGTGGGCCGCACCTACCCCGGGGTGGAAGCGCATGCCAACCTGCTGTCGGCATTTCTGGATGGCGCGAATGTGCTCCAACCCAACTTCGCCCCCGACTTCGATGTGCTGCAGTTGGTGGTCACAGGGCTCCTGCTGGCGCTTTCTCTGCCCCTGCTGACCGCGGGCTGGGCGGTCCTGCTCAGCGCCGGGGTGCTGGCCGGTCTGGTGGGCCTGAACCTGTGGCTGTACCAGGTCCAGGGCCTGGTCATGCCCCTGGCGACGGTGCTGGTGATGGCCTTGTCCGCCTTCACGCTGAACATGGTCTATGGCTATTTCGTGGAGAGCCGGACCAAGCGGGAACTGGCCGCGCTGTTTGGCACCTATGTGCCCCCCGAGCTGGTGGAGGAGATGCTCAAGGAGCCCGAGCGCTACAGCATGGATGCCGCCAACCAGGAACTCACGGTGATGTTCTGTGACATGCGCGGCTTCACGGCGCTGTCCGAGCACATGGAGCCTTTGCAGCTGCAGGCCATGCTCAATGGCGTGTTCAGTCGCCTGACCCACATCATCCGCAGCCGCCGCCAGGGCACCATCGACAAGTACATGGGCGACTGCGTGATGGCGTTCTGGGGCGCGCCCGTGGCGACCCCCGGGCATGCGGAACTGGCAGTGGCGGCCGCGCTGGAAATGGCCCAGGCCGTCGCCCTGCTCAACGAGGAGCACCGGCGCCAGGGCCTGCCGCAGATCGGGGTGGGCATTGGCCTGAACACCGGCACCATGTGCGTGGGCGACATGGGCTCGGACATCCGGCGCAGCTACACGGTGATCGGCGACGCGGTGAACCTCGGTTCCCGCCTGGAGGGTCTGTCCAAGACCTACGGCGTGACCATGGTGGTCAGCGACACCACCCGCGCCCTGGCGCCAGGCTTCATCTGGCAGGAACTGGACCGGGTGCGCGTCAAGGGCAAGGCCCAGGCCGTCACCATCTACACCCCCGTGGGCACGGAAGCCGAGCCGCTGGCGCCCGAGCGGCAACAGCAGCTGGCGATTTGGCAGCAGTTCCTGGCCGCCTACCGGGCCCAGGAATGGGACACCTGTGCCCTGCTTTTGCGGAATTTGCACACATCGGAACCTGGAAACATCCTGTATTCGCTGTATGCCGGACGCATAGAGGCCTTGCGGGTGTTACCCTTCCAGCCGGATTGGGATGGTGCCACCCAATTCGACACCAAGTAGGACAATGGCTGCAACCGGCACCAACAACCCAAGAGACAACAGCAAACAGGACTGCATGACATGAAGGTTCGCGTACTGGGGTGCTCCGGGGCCATTGCCAAAGACTGCCGGACCACCTCGTTCCTGGTCAACGACAACATCCTCATCGATGCCGGGACGGGGGTGGGCGACCTGACGCTGGACGAAATGCGCCGCATCGACCATGTCTTCCTCACGCACTCCCACCTGGACCACATCGCTGCGCTGCCGCTGATGCTCGATGCGGTATCGTCGCTGCGCAGCAGCCCGGTACAGGTCCATGCCCTGGCCGGCACCATCGCTGCTTTACAGGCGCATGTCTTCAACAACGTCATCTGGCCGGATTTCAGCAGCATCCCCACCGCTGACCAGCCCTTTTTGCAGTACCAGACCATCGCAGTCGGCGAACGCCTGACGGTCGAGGGTGTGCACCTGGAGGTGCTGCCCGCCGTGCACACGGTGCCCGCCGTGGGCTACGCCGTGGCAGGCCGTACCGGCTGGTGGGTGTTCAGCGGCGATACCGGCCGCAACCCCGACTTCTGGGCCCGCGTCAATTCCTTGCCCGTGGCCATGCTGGTCATCGAGACCGCCTTCAGCAACCGCGAAACCTCTCTGGCCCAACGCAGCCTGCACCTCTCGCCCCACACCCTGGCGCAGGAACTGGCGCAGCTGACGCCCGGCAAGCGCTGCCCCATCTACATCACCCACACCAAGCCCTCAGAGACCGAGCTCATCATGGAAGAGATCCGCCGCTTCGACCAGAGCGTGGGGCCGCTGGGCGCCGCCCCCCATGACATTTATTGGCTCAAGGCTGGGGACGCGTTCGAGTTCTGACCACTGTGTTGCAGGTGGTGACGTTCGTGGCACGACAAAAATGTCGCGGGCAACTCCAAAGGGGCGCCGGGAAACACTTCGAGGACAATTGACCCATTTGGGGGATGGGTTCACGGGCGATGCCACAGGGTGGATGGGGTGGCACGGAACCTGCTGATGTTGAGCCAGCCTGGAGAATTTTCTGCAGGTCTCAATTGCAATTGACCTCCAAGGAGTGATTTATGAAGCGTTTCATGCAAAAGGGTTTCACCCTGATCGAACTGATGATCGTTGTGGCGATCATTGGTATCTTGGCTGCCGTGGCTCTGCCCGCTTACCAGGACTACACCATCCGCGCGAAGATCTCTGAAGCTGTGATCGCAGGTTCGTCCGTCAAGAGCATGTTCAGCGAAGCCTTCCAGACCGACGGTATCACCGGTCTGGACAATGCTGCTACCGCCTACGGCAAGGTCGCCAAGGCAGAAAAGGCATCCAAGTACGTGAGTGACATCACCACGACCGCTGGTACGCCTTGGACCATCACGGTTGCCGTGGCTGCCAATGCCGGCAACGGTATTCCCACGGGTCTGAATGGTCAAACGATTACCCTGGCACCCAACGTGCAAGGTGCAATCCCTGCCGCCACCTCGCAAGGTGCTGTGGACTGGTCTTGCGGTTCGGTGACGACCCTGAATGCCGTGGCCCGCAAGCTGGCCAACGTTTCGGCCGGTACCCTGCCTGCCAAGTACGCACCTTCCGAGTGCCGTTAATTTTCTAGCGCTGAAAGGCGCTGGAAAATGCTTCAGCAGGCCCTCGAAGGGTAACCTGAACACTTCGAGGACGATTGCCCCTATTGAGTATGGGCTCAGGGGGCAATGCCTGCTTGCAGGGGTGGCACAAAACCTGCTGATGTTGAGTCAACCTGGAGAATTTTCTGCGGGTGCAATTAAAACTAACTCCGAGGAGAGATTTATGAAGCGTTTCATGCAAAAGGGTTTCACCCTGATCGAACTGATGATCGTTGTGGCGATCATTGGTATCCTGGCTGCCGTGGCTCTGCCCGCTTACCAGGACTACACCATCCGCGCGAAGATTTCTGAAGCTGTGATTGCTGGTTCGTCCGTCAAGAGCATGTTCAGCGAAGCCTTCCAGACCGACGGTATCACCGGTCTGGACAATGCTGCTACCGCCTACGGCAAGGTCGCCAAGGCAGAAAAGCAGTCCAAGTATGTGGATGACATCACCACGACCGCTGGTACGCCTTGGACCATCACGGTTGCCGTGGCTGCCAATGCCGGTAACGGTATCCCCACGGGTCTGAATGGTCAAACGATTACCCTGGCACCCAACGTGCAAGGTGCAATCCCTGCCGCCACCTCGCAAGGTGCTGTGGACTGGTCTTGCGGTTCGGTGACGACCCTGAATGCCGTGGCCCGCAAGCTGGCCAACGTTTCGGCCGGTACCCTGCCTGCCAAGTACGCACCTTCCGAGTGCCGTTAATTTTCTAGCGCTGAAAAGGCGCTGGAAAACCAAGTTTGACAACGCCCGCTATCTGCGGGCGTTGTTTTTTGTGAAGAAGATTTGTCGATCGTTGTCCAGCTATGACCACAAGAAATATTCCTGTGTTGACCCGTCTTGCAGAAACCCTTCCCTGGGCCTTCCGCCATCTGTTGTTGTCCCTGGCACTGGCAGGGTTGACCGCGCTGTTGGTCTTTGGGGTGTGGTTTCCTACGCCTTACCGGGAGATCTCAGGGGGGTTGGCCCTGTTTGTATTGGTGCTGGGCGTAGATGTGGTGTGTGGTCCTTTGCTGACCTTGTTGCTTCTGCATCCTGCCAAGTCGCGCACAGCGCTTGCGGTAGATTTCGCTTTGATTGCCTGTCTGCAATTGGGTGCCCTGGCTTATGGATTGCACAGCCTGAGCCAGGCACGGCCTCTGGCGGTGGTTTTTGAGGTGGACCGTTTTCGGGTGGTTGCTTTGGCCGATATCCTGGAGACCGACTTGGCGACCGCGCCTGCATGGGTGCGCGCGTGGGGCTTCCAGCCACCGCAGGTGCTGGGCACCCGCACGGCACGCTCAGGCGTGGAAAAACTTGGCAGTGTGGATGCTTCGCTGCAGGGAGTAGAGCCGGGTCAGAGGCCAAGCTGGTGGCAGGATTATTCGCTGAGTGCGCCCGCTGTGCTTGAGCGCTCGCATCCATTGGCGGTATTGGAGCAACTCAACCCTGGGCAAATACACCGCATACAAACTGCCGCGGCACAGGCTGCTCGGGAGGCGCAGCCCGGTGAAACAAGCAGCCCCAACGCGCTTCGCTGGTTGCCCTTGGTCAGCCGCCAAGCGATGGACTGGGTGGTGCTGGTAGACCCCGTGACCGCGCGCATCCGCGGCCATGTCCATGCAGATGGCTTCGGGTCCTGACCACCACCCCATGTCGCACCCTTGCATCGCTTGGGTGCCCGGGGGCGCCTGTGGCCTCAGCGCACGGCAGCTGCTGCCGTGCCCACGGGAGTTGCAGAGTGGTTTTCAGCCACGGCCACCAACAGTCCAAGCCCCGTTGTCTGGTTGGCGTCCAGCTTGACTTTCGGGCCATAGGCTTTGGCCGCTTGAAGCAACTCGCTCCAGCGGTTCTCATGGGCCAAGCTGTACAGCAGGGCGTTCAATGCCAGTGGGTCGAAGTCCGTGCGCAAGGCCGCAATTTGGGGGGGGTTGTCCAGCCATTGCCGGCCAAGCTTTTCCATGGCGGCATAGTCACGCCGCGCATGGGCATCGAGCAACGCGAAGACGGGGCGGAATTCCGTGGGCATGCTGGTGCACTGAGCCCATGCAGGCTGGATGAAGACACCCTGCAGTTCGTTCGTGGTCAGGTGCCCTATGGTCAGCTCAGACAACTCACGCAAGCGCAAGGAAAAGGAGGATGAGCGCTGAGCACTCCAGGGAGCGGCGCATTCCGATACCAGGGCTTTGATTTGCAGAGCGGGCAAGGTGGCCTTGTCATTCAGCCGCCCATCGGTTTCTTCCTTGATGGTTTGGTTGCGCATGGCGGCGGCCAGAGCCCGAGCTCGCAAGGTGTAGACGTCTGCAATGAAGTGATCCAGCGGCGAGGGCGGCACGTCTGCCGGCATGGGGGGGCGCACACCCAAGGTTTCCAATAGTTGTGGCAAATGAAAAGGCAGGGTCAAGGTGCCATCGGCTGCTGAGTTCATGAACCGCGCCTTGGGAGCGTGGAGGCTCAACACCGGATAAAAGTCGGAATTGACCGGCAGTCCGGCGTAGTACCGGGCCATGCCGCGCAACAGATCGGCGTTGGCTACCTTGCGGAACGCCAGGCGCTGTGTACTGTCCAGTTTCAATCGTGCCAGTTCCGACTTCAATTGCGGTGAGGCAAGAATTCGTTGCGCATCCAGTGGCGGCAATGGCCCGTTCTTGGAGGCAATGATCAGCAGATCGGTGCTGTTGGCAAGCCAGGCGCCGTAGTCGCTGAAAGAGGAGGTGGTGAGGCCCGCAAGGATGGAGGCGACCAGGCGGTCGTCGATCTCATAAAGCTGCACCCATTGCACGAACAAGCCGTTGTCCGTCAAATGGCGCGGAACAAATTGGTAGAACTCTTTGGAAAAGAGCGCGCCCACACCACTGATCCAGGGGTTGGAAGGCTCGGAAACGATGATGTCGTACTTGTTCTTCTGGCCGGAAAAGTACGACTTCGCATCGTCAATGACGATGTGGGAGCGTGGGTCGGTATAGGCCCGTTCCACGCGTGGACCGAAGGCCTTGGCGCCTTCGATCATGGCTGGTTCGATTTCGATGGTGTCCACCCGTTCCAAGCGGGGATCACCCAGCAGCGTGTGGGTGGTCAGTCCCGAGCCGAATCCAATGACGCCCACCTGCTTGGGCGCGTCCAGCATTGCCAAGGGCAAGGCTCCTGCCATGACCATGGTGGGCTCATCGTCGCTGGCAGGAGCGCTCTCTGTCATTTGAATGGCCGCATCCGGCTTTCCATTGGTCGAGATATGCACGCTGCCGCTCTTTGAAAGCACGGAGGCCACGCTTGTGGTTTTCCCGTCTTTGTAATACAGCACACGGTCACCAGCCTGGAGGCTCGTGCGGCCGTGGCGGAATACACCCGATGCCATGGTCATGGGGTCGAACGGCACGCGTACGGCAAACATGAGCGTGATGGCGGCGAGTCCGGCGGCCAAGCCAAAGCGCAACATGGAGCGCCTGTCTTGTGCTTGGCTGCGCAGCAGGAACAAGCCGATACCGATGTCCACCAGGGCAGCGATGCACAGGGCTAGTTTCAGTCCCAGACCGGGAATCAAGAAGTGAATGGCGGCAAATACCCCGATGATGGAGCCAAGGGTATTCCACGCGTACACGCGACCAATAGAGCGCTCGCCTTGCCCTGCACGCAGCAGCGTCACCGTGAAAAGCGGGAGGGTGGTGCCGGCAAAGAATGCGGCGGGGAGCATGATGGCAATCGCGATGGTGGCCGTGCCTAGATTGAACAGTGCGTAGCCCCCATCGGTCTTGGCAAGGGCCTGCATGAGCCAACCCACCCAGGCAAAGGCGTTTGCGTAGACAGCCAGGGAGGCGAGCGCTGCGATGCCCATGAGGATCTGCATCCAGCCCACCAAGCGCAACGGCGATTCGGTCCCGTCCGCGTGCTTGCGCACCCAAAGCCCACCCAATGCAATGCCTGCGATGAAGGAGGCCAGCATCAATTCGAATGCATGCATGGTGCTGCCGACGGCCATGCTGAGCATGCGAATCCAGATGATTTCGTAGGCAAAAGACGCGGCGCCGGACAATGCGGTGCCAAACAGCACCGTTCGCAGCAAGGGATTTTTGCTCAAAGATTGCTCTGGGCCTTTTGAGGCCGCATCCACAGCTGGGGCCTCCGGCTCGGGTTCCCGGGCCAGCCACCATGCGAGTGCCGCAACGGCAAAGTTCAAAATACCCGCAGTGGTCATTGCGCCGGGAAGACCAACCCAGGGCAGAAGCACGAAAACCGCAGCCAGCGCACCGACTGCTGCGCCGATGCTGTTGGTGAAATAAAGCCCGCCCAGCAGATTGCCTGCACTGCTGGGGTAGCGCCTGATCAAGCCGCCGCTCATGAGCGGAAAGGTCATTCCCAGCAAAATGGTCTGCGGCAAGATCAGCAGTGCTGCAATGCCCCAGCGCGCAATGTCCACCGCGAAAGGGGTGCCCAGGGCTGGAATCAGCGTGTCATAGCTGAAGCCAGCCACGCCCGTGAAAATCCAATGAAAAAGCAGCCCGAGGACGCCAATGATGGCCTCAATGACGGCGTAGCCTCGAATCAAATTGCGCCAGCGTTGCCCTGCCCGGGCAATCCAGGCAGCCCCCGCGGCCATGCCGCCCATGAATATCGCGAGTACCAAAGCCTGGGCATAAGCCGCGTGGCCCAGGAAGAGGCCTAGATAGTGTGACCAAATTGACTGGTAAATCAGCCCGGCAAAGCCGGAAATGACAAAAATAGCTAGCAGGCCGGGCCTAGTGCCGCGGAAGGGGGAGTCCATTGATTGAAAGCTCCGAAGTTGTACTTGGATAGAGATGAACTAAGCCTGGATGCAAGAACAATGCTCACCCAGAAATAGGAAGCGTCGCTAACGTCTGCATGATGCACTCACGCAGCCAGCGCGGGCTGGGAACATTTTTTGCTTTTCACGCCCAACTCATGATCTTAGGTACGCATATGCAGAGTCAAAACCAGGCACGTGGCTTCACCTTGATCGAACTCATGATAGTGGTTGCGATCATTGGGATCTTAGCGGCAGTGGCTATTCCGGCGTACCAGACATACACCGTAAGGGCGAAGATTGTGGAGGCCATGATTGCCGCAACGCCGGTCAAAGAACTCTTGACGGAGGCGTTCAGTGCCAGTGGAATTGCGGGCCTGGATGCGGCGGCTGCCACTTACAACGCCATCCCTCTTGCGCAGAAGACCAGCAAGTACCTGAAAGACATTCAGATCACTGGTGCGGCAACCCCCTGGCCCATCGTTCTGACTGTGGCTGCGAATGCGGGAAATGGCATTCCTACGGCCTTGGACGGCTTGACGATAGTGCTTTCGGCCAACATACAAAACGTCACTCCGGTAGCCACATCTGCAGGTGCTGTGGACTGGGCATGTGCAAGCACAACGACGCTCAATGCTGCTGCGCGCGGTTTGACCAATCGTAGCCCGGGTACTTTGCCCGCGCAGTATGCGCCTGCAGAATGCCGTTGATGGATGTGATCTTAGGCAAAAACCC
The DNA here is from genome assembly GCF_058783375.1 of Acidovorax sp. FW305-C-20-28. NCBI lineage: Bacteria > Pseudomonadati > Pseudomonadota > Betaproteobacteria > Burkholderiales > Comamonadaceae > Acidovorax > Acidovorax sp. FW305-C-20-28. Next base: position 492,345 of record NZ_JBYSYM010000001.1, read on the forward strand.
TTGACCTCAGATTTTGTGTGATCGTGCAAATGCGCCCGGTAGCCTGACCACAGGCTAGCAGAACAAGGCGATGGCGCTGTGCCATGGGCAGGCAGTGCACGATCATTTCAATCGCTTGGAAGCGATTGCCTGAGTGCCCATGGTGTGAGCAATTTGCGGCATGCGGTTGAAGGGGCTGCTGCGCCTAGTGCAACATAAATGTAGGGGTGGGATTGGCTCTGCATCAACACACACAGGCGCTCTCGGGTCTGGTGTGCTGTTGCAGAATCTTCGGACTCAAGCAGGAGTTCAAACTTCATGGTGTCGACTGGGGCATCGGCAGAAGGAGCTTGTGTCGTTACGGTGGATGCCACCAGTTTGGATGGTGCCCACCCGGCCAGCATTAGGAGATGGCCAGGTCCTTCGGAGCGCGATGTCCCGGAAACGCGCAGATGTCTGCCCTCCACACGGATCTCGGGTGCAGGCCCTTGGTAGGCATCAGCCAGTGGGTGAATACCGGGCAACAACAGGCCCTTCTCGGCCTGTTGCCTGGCGAGAATGGCATGGCGCTTGTCGGGTGTCAGTGACAGGAATGACCTAAAGCAGCTGCATTCAGCGTCCCACACTTGTACAGCCTCTTGTGCATTGGACGGGCCCGGGTCGGTACGCAAGAGCTTGGGTGGGATGCCGGCGGCATGGCCGTTGCGGCGCAGAGCCTCGTGGGTCGCGTAGGCGACAAAGGCCACATATCCGGGGCCGTTGAATTCTGCGGGAACCCAATGCGATACCCTAGAAGGGTGTTCGAGAACCATCCGGGAGTGGGCATCGAACAGTGCTTCGCGCTGCTGATCTGCCGGGCGCAAAACGGCGACTTGCCAAACCGCAAAAATTGCGAACAGCAGGCAGGAAAACCACTGAATCCGTTGAAGCGCCCCGTTCCAGGGTATGGCCCAGACCAGACAGAAGAGTAGCCATGGTGCCCAGAGATAACGTGCATGCAACTCCCACGGAGGACTGCTGCCTGCCAGAAACACCAGTGGCACCAGCGTAACGACGAACGCTGAAGCACTTACCAGCGCCCAGGAACGTTGGTACCGTCCTCCAGCAAGTAACGCCAGAAGGGCGAGTGCGAGAGGTATTGCACTGCGCATGCCCTCCCCAAACAATGCGCTGGGGATAGAGGCCAAACTTTGCAGAATATGAGATATCTCCCAACTGCTGGTGCCTCCTCCGTAGTAGCCGCCAGTGCCGCCAAAAAGCTGGATGCGTGCCAAGGTGTAAGCCAATGCCACCAACAGTGCAGGGATGGCATACACAAACACCCTCCGCAGTGGTGGCCCCAGCACCCATGGCAAGACAAGCCACATCAGTATCCACGGGACGTAGATTTCCTTGCAAAGGCATGCCAGCCCATATAGCAAAGCGCCCGCGAGGCTTAAGCCCAGAGCAGTGCGATGGGAGGTTTCCCACACCTTCACGGCGCGAACTTGCAGCGTCAATCCAATGCTGACGAATAGCAGGCCATCGATGTAGTGCCCCACCATCAACTGCTGGGCCATCTGAAACGTAGGAACGCCCGTGAGCAGCAACGCTGGTGCCATCCAGGCTCGATGCGCTGGTAGCCACTGCCGCAAGAGCAGGTACAGCCCCGCAGCTGAGGCCCACAGTGACGTGAGATGGTGGGCGTAGTAGAGCCTTGCGTTGGCCGCAAAAAGCCCATTGTTGACGTAGTACAGGAAAAGGTTCCAGGGTGTGAACTGGTTGCCAGACACCGACCGCAAAACCTCGGGATCAAGAAATACGCTGCTCCACGAGTACTGGGTCGCATGCAGCAGGTGCATCCCGTCGTCCCAACGCCAAGACCCATTCAGTGCACTGTGGTGAAGAATCGCGACCAGCAGTGCCAACAAGGTCAGCGCAAGAAAATCACTCCGATATAGCCAGTGGCGCTTCATAGACAGCTTGAGAAAATTGTCAAAATCGCCTGGCACAAGTGAAAGCGCGCGGCGCACGCTTCGATCACGACAGCATTGCAGAAAAACTATTGTATGTAGTCTGTGAGAGCGAGGGGTTATGCAGGCGTGGTCCCTTCTGCCTGGTGGCCCCACGATTTGCCGCCTCGCTTGACCACCACTTGAACCCCCTCCACCACCATCCCCCGATCCACCGCCTTGCACATGTCATAAATCGTCAGCAAGGCGATTTGGACGGCCGCCAGTGCTTCCATCTCGACCCCGGTCTGGCCGAAAGTCTCCACCGTGGCCGTGCATGCAATGCCGACTGCGCCAGGGTATTGCACACCGGCCACCTCGAATTCGACCGCGACCCGCGTCAGCGCCAGCGGATGGCACAGCGGGATCAGGTCGCTGGTCTTCTTCGCAGCCTGGATACCGGCGATGCGCGCAATGCCCAGCACATCGCCCTTCTTCGCGGTGCCGGCCTCGATGATGGCCAGCGTCGCAGGCTGCATCTCGATGCGGCCGGTGGCCACCGCAATGCGGTGGGTGGCAGGTTTGGCGCCCACGTCCACCATGTGGGCCTGGCCCTGGGCGTCGAAATGGGTAAGTGTTGGCGTGGTGGGTTGGTCGGGGTTGGACATGGGGAGCTCGTTGCTTGGGGCGCCTGTGCTGGCAATTTCTTGGTAACCAGTTGAATCCCCAGGGAAACACTGGAGTGTCAGGGCATCATACGGTCCATGCGGAAATTCCCAAGCAAGGCGGCCTTCCCTGACAACAACGAGCGGGCGCGAGTGCGTGCGGCGCTGGCACCCCTGGTGCTTGCCTTGGCCTGCAGCGCGGCGGTCGTTCTTCCGGTGCGCATGGCCCATGCGCAACTGCCCACGCTGGGCGATGGCAGCGAACTCACCACCAGCGGCGAGCGGCGCCTGGGGGACCGCATCATCCGCGAGCTCTACCGCGACCCGGACTACATCGACGATGCCGTGCTGTCCGAGTATGTCCAGGGCCTGTGGCTGCCGCTGATGGACGCGGCGCGCAAGCGCGGTGAACTGTCGCCGGAACTCGACGAGCGCTTTGCCTGGGAGATCCTGCTCGGGCGCGATCGCACGGTGAACGCCTTTGCATTGCCGGGGGGCTACCTGGGCGTGCACCTGGGCCTCATCGGTGTGGTGAGCTCGCGCGACGAGCTGGCTTCGGTGCTCGCGCACGAGCTAAGCCATGTCACGCAGCGCCACATTTCACGGCTGATCGCGCAGCAGAGCAAGCAGACGCCCCTGCTGCTGGGCGCCATGATCCTCGGAGCCCTGGCCGCCAGCAAGAACCCGGGTGCTGCCCAGGCCATGGTGGTGGGTGGCCAGGCGCTGGCCATGCAGAACCAGCTCAACTTCTCGCGCGATATGGAGCGCGAGGCGGACCGCATCGGCTATGGCCTGATGGAGCCCGCCGGCTTTGCGCCGCAGGGCTTTGTCAGCATGTTCGACAAGCTGCAGCAGGCCAACCGCATCAACGACAACGGCTCCTGGCCCTACCTGCGCAGCCACCCGCTGACCACCCAGCGCATGGCCGACATGCAGTCGCGCCTGCCCCCGGGCAAGGCGCAGCCGGCCCCGACCTCCACGCAGGAACATGCCATGGCGTCTGCACGCGCGCGGGTGCTCTCCAACCCGGGGGTGGACACGGTGCGCCAGTGGATCGCCGAGCCGGGCAGCAGCGGCTTTGCGGGCCAGAGCGCGCCACGCAAGGCCGCCATCCTCTATGCGTCGGCCCTGGGCAGCAGCCAGCTGCGCGATGCCAAGGCAGCCCGTGCCACCTGGGTGCTGCTGGAGGCCCAGGTGCGCGGCGACGCGCCGGCCCAGCGCCAGGCGCAGTTGCTCAAGGCCGAGATTGAACTGGCCGCAGGGGATGCCGACGCCGCACTCGCCGCGCTGCCGCCCGGGGCCAATGAACACCGGCCAGAGTTGCTGCTGCGCACCCGCGCGCTGCTCAAGGCCGGACGCTCCGGGGAGGTGGCCGGCGCGCTGCAGACCTGGATCGCCAACCACCCGAGGGACGCCACCGTGTGGCAACTGATGGCCACGGTGTGGCAGGCCAACGGCCAGCCGCTGCGTGCCGTGCGCGCCGAGGCCGAGGCACATGCCACGCGCTACGACTATGCGGCGGCGGTGGACCGCTTCAAGGCCGGGCAGGACCTGGCCCGGCGCAGCGGCGCATCGGCGGACCACTTCGAGGCGTCCATCATCGACACCCGGCTCAAGGCCGTGGAATCACTGCTTCGCGAACAGACCGCCGAGCGCTGACTCGATCACCACGCCCAGCAGCGAATAGATCAGCGAGCCGATCAGCGCGGCGGCAAAGCCGGTGACCTGGAAGCCGTCGAGCACACTGGCCGCGGCCCAGAACATGAGCGCGTTGATGACAAAAAGGAACAGCCCGACCGTCACAATGGTCACGGGCAAGGTCAGCACCACGAGGATGGGGCGCAGCACCACGTTGAACAGCCCGATCACGAAGGCCGCGATCAGCGCCGATGGAAAGCTCTGCACCACCACACCGCTGTAGACATAGGCCACGAACAGCAGCGCGGCGGCGCTGAGCAGCCATTTCAGAAGAAGTCGGATCATGGCCACAGGATAGCACCGGCCTGTGGCAAACGGCTTGCGGGAAGGAAGGCCAGGGCGTGCCCCGGCGCCCACGAAGCCCCGCGCGGTTTACTCCGTGCCCAGCACCAGCAGCAGGCCCACGCTGGCAAACAGGCTGCTCAGCGTGCCAGGCAGCGACCAGCGCCCGCCCACTGGCACCGCAGTGCCGGTATCGGGGGCTGGTACATCGAGCTTGGGCCGGCGCGCGTCCACCACCTGGGCCCGGGTGCCACCCAGGTCGGCCTGCAGCTTGTCGGTCAGCTCCGGCAGCGGGCCCTTGGCCAGCACCGTGGTGACATGGTCGGGATGGGCCCGCAGGCTGGGCACCACCTGGGCAAACAACTTGTCAGCCCACTTCGCGCGCCAGTTCTCGCGCGCGCTGTGGCTGACCCACTTGCTGATGCGATGGGTCATGCGGGGCGCACAGGCCACCAGCACCCAGTGCGTATTGCCGGCCGAGCCGCGCGCGAACAGGGGCGCAAGGATCTGCTGCGCATGGGCCGCGTCGTCCACGTACACGATGACTTTGTCCATATGCATGCGCTTTCTTGTCAGGGGTGGCCACCGTGAGGGAGCCACCCGGGTTCATCGAAGAGTCCAGGGAATGCCTGCTCAGCCGTGCTGTGCAGGGGCCGCAGCAGCGCGGCGCGCCAGCACCATCTTGCCGACGGCCAGCACCAGCACGGCACCTGCCACGCTCGCACCATACCGGATCACATCGGTTTGCGCGATCTTGAGCATCCATTGCCATTTGTCGGGATTGGCGAAGACCGGGTCGGTCACCAGCATGCCGCCAGCGATCCAGCCCAGCAGCATGCCGCCCAGGGTGATGATGAATGGATAGCGCTCCATGAGCTTGATGACCAGCTGGCTGCCCCAGACGATGATCGGGATCGAGATCAAAAGGCCCAGGACCACGAGCAGCAGCGAGTGCTCGCCCGCGTTCTGCGCCGCGCCGGCAATGGCGATCACGTTGTCCACGCTCATCACCAGGTCGGCCACGATGATGGTCTTGATGGCCGCCAGCAGCTTGTCGCTGCCTGCCACGTCGCCATGGCCGTCTTCATCGGGAGCCAGCAGCTTCACGCCGATCCACACCAGCAGCACTGCGCCCACGAACTTGAGGAACGGCAGGGCCAGCAGCGTCATTGCGAAAACGATCAGGATGACGCGCAGGATGATGGCGCCCGCTGTGCCCCAGATGATGCCCTTGGTGCGCTGCGCGGGCGGCAGCTTGCGGCAGGCCAGGGCAATGACCACCGCATTGTCGCCACCCAGCAGGATGTCGATGATGATGATCTGCCCCAGTGCGACCCAAAATTCGGGCGAAGCCAAAAAGTCCATAAATTCCTCAGTACGTCAAACAGGCGAGAGGAGGGCTTGGAGCCAATGTAGCGCCAAGTCCATCCAAGGGATAGGGGGCCTGGGGTCGGGGAATCAAGGGCTTGCCCGCATTGCGCGGGGCATCGACATCGGGAAGGCAGCCTTGATCAGCCCCGCACAGGGCCCATCAAAGGTCTTGCTCGGACAAGCGCCTTCCATGCGCGCTTGACCCGGTCTGCCGGAAGCGATGCTTCGTACTGACGACAGGACCGATGCCAGATACGGGACACGGCCCGTGCGGGGCGCGCTGTACATGCCTGGCGGGAGCTACTCCCCTTCGAAGCCGCCATTGGACCATCGCCCGGCCATCCGCGCAAGCCCCGCGGCGTGCGAAAAAGGCCATCCAAGGGATAACGAGCACAGGTCACCCACAGGCAGGTGGTCCCTGCCGTGTGTTTCTGGACGGTGTGACAGAACCGTGACTATCATGCGTTTCGCCGTGCGCCCGGGCCGCCCCGCAGGCTGCATGTCCCTTCACATCCACTGGACCGATACCCCATGACCATCTCCATGAACGGGCGCCGCTGGCAGCTCGCCTTCCTCAGTGCCGTCGCCGTTGCCGCACTGGCAGCCTGCGGGGGCAACGATGATGCCCCCGTTGCAGAACCGGTGGAACAGTATGTGCCGCCCGAGCCGCCCTCGGGCTATACGCCCAAGAGCATTGCCTATGCCAACAAGGACATGGTCGCCGCGGCCAACCCGCTGGCCGTGCAGGCTGGTACGGCCATCCTGGCCAAGGGCGGCAGCGCCACCGATGCGGCGATTGCCGTGCAGATGGTGCTCAACCTGGTGGAGCCGCAATCCTCGGGCATAGGCGGCGGTGCCTTCATGCTGCACTTCGACAAGGGGGCCAACCGCGTGCTGGCCTACGACGGCCGCGAGACCGCGCCCATGGCCGCCACGCCCAACCTGTTCATCGGTGCCGACGGCAATCCGCTGGCCTTCCTGACCGCCGTGGACGGCGGCCTCTCCGTGGGCACGCCGGGTGTGCTGCGCATGCTCGAGGCGGCCCACAAGGCCCACGGCAAGCTGCCGTGGAAGGACCTGTTCGAGCCCGCCATCAAGCTCAGCGAAGACGGCTTTGCCATCTCCGAGCGCATGAGCGTCTCGATTGCCGGTTCGGCTGCGCGCATCAAGGCCCAGGGCGAGCCCGGCGCCAGCTATTTCCTGCGCGCCGATGGCACGGCCAAGCCCACCGGCACGTTGCTCAAGAACCCTGAACTCGCGGCCACCCTGCGCGCCATCGCCAATGGCGGAGCCGATGCCTTCTACAAGGGCGACATCGCGGCCGACATCGTGGCCAAGGTCACCCGCCATCCGACCAACCCCGGCAAGCTCGCGCTGTCCGACCTCAGCAACTACACCTCCAAGGTGCGCGAACCCGTGTGCGGCGTCTACCGCACCAAGTACCGCGTCTGCGGCATGCCCGCACCGAGCTCGGGTGGTATCGCCGTGCTGCAGACGCTGGGCATGCTGGAGAGCTTCGACCTCGCGGCGATGAAGCCCAACACGCTCGATGCGGTGCACGTGGTCTCCGAGGCCTATCGCCTGGCCTATGCCGACCGGGCCCTGTACGTGGCCGACCCCGACTTCGTTTCCGTGCCCCAGGCCGGCCTGATCAACGCCGACTACCTCAAGGGCCGTGCGCGCCTGATCGACATGCAGCGCAGCATCGGCACACCGGTGGCCGGCACGCCGCCCGGCCTGGTCGCCTCGCGTGGTGCCGACAGCTCACTGAACCTGCCCTCCACCACCCACCTGTCCATCGTGGATGCTTCGGGCAACGCCGTGTCCATGACCACCACCATCGAGAACGGCTTTGGCAGCCTGCAGATGGTGCGTGGCTTCCTGCTCAACAACCAGCTCACCGACTTCTCGTTCACGGCCACCGACTCGGCCGGCAAGGCCATTGCCAACAGCGTGCAGCCGGGCAAGCGGCCGCGCAGCTCCATGGCACCGACCATCATCTTCAACGCCGCCACCGGCGACTTCGAAGGGGCCATCGGCTCGCCCGGCGGCAGCGCCATCATCCAGTACACCGCCAAGAGCATCCTGGGCATGACCGATTGGGGGCTGAACGTGCAGCAGGCCATCAACCTGCCCAACTTCGGAGCCCAGACCAACGCCACCACCTCCATCGAGAAGGGCTCGGTGATCGACACCGCCGCCATCCGCGATGGCCTGCGCGCCCGCGGCCACACCGTGGCGCAGACCGACACCTTCACCAGCGGCCTGCACGGAGTGATCTACAACGGTGTGCGTGCCAACGGCAGTGCCGGCCTGCTCTCGCGCAACCCGGCGGCCGGCACCTACGCCGGTGGTGCCGACCCGCGCCGCGAAGGCATTGCGCTGGGCAACAACTGAGCCCGATTAACCCCCTTGCCCGCATGCCGGGCAAGGCCGGTTATCCTCCGGGCCCCCGCCGGGCGAACCTGGCGGGGGCCTTTTGCCTCATGCCCTCTTCTCGCATCCATATCACCGACATCGAAGCAGCCATCAACCACTGGCGCGCCCGCTTGCCGTCGCCTGACGGCTTCACTCTGGCGCCCCAGCTGCATGCGCTGGCCGAGTTGTATGCGCTGATGGTCTATGGGCACGAGGATGAGATGGACGAGGCGGATTTTCCACTGGACGCGCTGGCCGCATGGCAGGCTTGGTACGACACCACGCCCGACACCCCCTGCATCGCCATCTGCTCCACCAGCCAGGGCGATGACCAGTGCAAGGGCTGCGGCCGCAGCTTCGAGGAGGTGCAGCACTGGCTGGCCTACACCCCCGCCGAAAAGCGCAGCGTGTGGCGCCGCATCACGCTCGAGCATTCCGCCTGGCGCTTCAACCGCTATGCGGAGCGCGCTGCAGAGGGCCCTTCGGAGGGGCCGCAGCCGGTGGCGCAGGCCTGAGATTCCTGAGGCCCTGTACGCCGCGCGGCCAACGCGGTATGGTGGGCCCATGCTGCGATTGACCCAGGCTCCCAACATCGCGATCGCCACGCTCTGGGCCGACATCCTGTGCGAAGCCGGCATGAGCGCATCGGTGCAGCGCCAGTACCTGGGCGCCGCCGCCGGCCACCTGCCGCCCGACCAGTGCCTGCCCGAGATCTGGCTCGAATACGACGAGCACGCCGCGCGGGCGCGCACCCTGCTGCAACAGCTTCAGGATCTGCCGCAGCGCCGCTGGTTGTGCCGCTGTGGAGAAATGGTCGAAGGCGGTTTCGAGCAGTGCTGGCACTGCGGCGCTTTGATGCCGCTGGACTGAGCTGCGGGCAGGCAGGCTGTCAGCGGCTGCTCGTTACTTCCAGCGTACCGGCTCCACGGTCACGCTGCCCAGGTTGCTGCTCAGGGTCAGCGCGTTTTCCTGCACCGTGGCCTGCAACTGCATGCTGCGCTCGGCCAGGGCGGCCAGGGCCTGGGAGGCCTCGGTGGGGATGCGCCAGACCTGCAGCTTTTCGAGGCGCGTGAGCTTGGTTTCGATGCCCTTCCACCAGACCTCGGCGGCGTGGTTGAAGCAGTAGACCACCACGCTGTCGGCCTTGCTGCAGGCCTTGGTCAGCGGCTTGTCCTCGGGCTGGCCGACCTCGATCCACACGCGCTTGCGGCCTGTGAAGTCGGTGAGCGAGGCGTCCGGATCATCCGGGTCCGACAGCCCCGCGCCAAAGGCCAGGGTGCCGTCGCCATTGCAGACGTCGTTGAGGTCGTGCGCATGCAGCGCCATGGCCACCAGGCGCACCATCATGCGCTCATCGGTCTCGCTCGGGTGGCGTGCCAGCGTCAGCGCGTGGTCCGCGTAGTAGCCGTGGTCGATGTCGGCGATCTGCAGATGCGCCTTGAAGATGGTGGATTTGAGGGCCATGCGGTCTCACTGAAAACAATTGACCGCTGCCTTTGCCTGGGTGCAGGCAACAGAGGCCGTGAAAAAAAGAATCACCATGCGCCAGGGCGCTGGTGATTTCGGTGGTGGGCGTGCCCGCCCCGGGGGAAGGCACGCTGCCCTGCTGCTCCCGCAGGGCTCCTGCGATCAGGCCCGGCGCGCCAGGGCGGCGGCCTTGCCGGTGTAGCTGCCCGGCGTCATCGCCAGCAGCCGGTCCTTTTCTTCCTGAGGGATCTCCAGCGAGCGGATCAGGCCATGCAGTGCCTCGGCCGTCACGGTCTTGCCGCGCGTGACTTCCTTGAGCTTTTCGTAGGCGCCCTGCACGCCGTAGCGGCGCATCACGGTCTGGATGGGCTCGGCCAGCACTTCCCAGGCAGCGTCCAGGTCCTCGGCCAGGGCTTCCTCATTGAGTTCGAGCTTGTTCAAGCCGGTCAGCAGCGAGGCGTAGGCCAGCGCGGCATAGCCCAGGGCCACGCCCATGTTGCGCAGCACCGTGCTGTCGGTCAGGTCGCGCTGCCAGCGGCTGATCGGCAGCTTTTCCGACAGGTGGCGCAGCAGCGCATTGGCCAGGCCCAAGTTGCCTTCGGCGTTCTCGAAGTCGATGGGGTTGACCTTGTGCGGCATGGTGCTGGAGCCGATCTCGCCAGCCTTCAGGCGCTGCTTGAAGTAGCCCAGGCTCACATAGCCCCAGATATCGCGCGACAGGTCGACCAGGATGGTGTTGGCACGCGCCACGGCGTCGAACAGCTCGGCCATGTAGTCGTGCGGTTCGATCTGGATGCTGTAGGGCTGGAAGGTCAGGCCCAGGCCCAGGGGCTCGGGCGTCTCGATGACCTTCTTGCTGAAGGCCTCCCAGTCGAAGTCGGGCCAGGCCGACATGTGGGCGTTGTAGTTGCCCACGGCGCCGTTCATCTTGCCCAGGATCTTCACGGCCGCAATGCGGTCGCAGGCGGCCTGCAGACGCACCACCACGTTGGCCATCTCCTTGCCCACGGTGGTGGGGCTCGCGGTCTGGCCGTGCGTGCGGCTCAGCATGGGCACGTCGGCGTAGGCGTGGGCCATCTCGCGCAGCTTGAGCACCACGCGGTCCAGGCCCGGCAGCACGACCTGGTCGCGGCCCGAGCGCAGCTGCAGTGCGTGGCTGGTGTTGTTGATGTCTTCGCTGGTGCAGGCGAAGTGCACGAACTCGGCAGCCTTCTCCAGCTCCGGGCGCGCCTCGAACTTGCTCTTGATCCAGTATTCCACGGCCTTCACGTCGTGGTTGGTGGTCTTCTCGATCTCCTTGATCGCGGCCGAGTCGGCCTCGGAGAAGTTCTTCACCAGGCCCAGCAGGTAGGCACGCGCGCCCGTGGTCAGCGGCTTGAACTCGGCAAAGCCGGCGTCCGAGAGCGCGATGAACCACGCGACTTCCACCTGCACGCGCCGGTGCATGTAGCCGTGTTCGCTCATGATCGGGCGCAGCGCGGCGAGTTTGTTGGAATAGCGGCCGTCGAGCGGCGACAGGGCGGTGATGGTGGACAGGCTCATGGACCCGGATTGTAGGCTTTGCCCGCGGGATAACCCCCATCCGGGGGATGGGCACGGCCCGCCGCGGGTGCCATGCCCCGGTTCCGGGGGACTGGATGCAAGTGTTGCAAATTTGCACCAACTGGGGCCGTGGGGCCGCCGGCTGCCCCCTTGCGGGCGCCGCCGGGGCCTTGCTCACCCGTTTGCGGGGGCTTGCCCGCCGCGTCCTGTGGGCGCCAGCCGATAGAATCGGTCGCGTACCCTGTCATCTGTTCCCGCATCCCGCGCACTGGAAGAAATCTCGCCATGAAATTGATCGGAGCCTCCGCCAGCCCTTATGTACGCAAGGTGCGCGTCGTCATGGCCGAAAAGAAGCTCGACTACCAGTTCGTGCAGGAAAACGTCTGGGCCGACGACACGACGATTGCCACCTCCAACCCGCTGGGCAAGGTGCCATGCCTGGTGATGGAAGGCGGCGAGGCGGTCTTCGATTCGCGCGTCATCGTCGAGTACCTGGATACCCTGTCGCCCGTGGGCAAGCTCATTCCCAGCCAGGGCCGCGAGCGCGCCGAGGTCAAGACCTGGGAGGCTCTGGCCGATGGGCTCCTGGACGCCGCCGTGCTGGCACGGCTGGAAGCCACCTGGGTCCACCGCAAGGACGGCGAGCGCAGCCAGGCCTGGATCGACCGCCAGATGCGCAAGGTCAACGACAGCCTCAAGTCCATGAGCCAGGGCCTGGGCGACAAGCCCTACTGCAGCGGCATTCACCTGAGCCTGTCGGACATCGCCGTGGGCTGTGCCCTGGGCTGGCTGGAATTCCGCTTCCCTGAGATCGCCTGGCGCAGCGAGTACCCGAACCTGGCCAAGCTCATGGACAAGCTCGTCCTGCGCCCCAGCTTCGCGGACACCAAGCCCTCCTGACGGCACCCCCGGGGCCTCCGGCGCCCGTTGCCCTTGCCGTATGCTTGGCGCATATGGACGAAATGGTTCAAAGCTCCCCGCCTCCCGCTGACGACAGCCGTCCCGCGCGGCAGCGGGCTGCGCGCCAGGCGGCCGCGACGCCCGGTGCCGAGCGCGTGCGGGTGAACGATCCGGACCGCACCATGGCCAACATCCTGCAGGTGGCCACGGCGGAATTCGCGGACAAGGGGCTGGCCGGGGCGCGCATCGATGAGATCGCCGCGCTGACCAGCACCAGCAAGCGCATGATCTACTACTATTTTGGTAGCAAGGAAGGCTTGTACGTGCGGGTGCTGGAGGAGGCCTACCGCCGAATCCGGCAGATCGAATCCGACCTGCACCTGGAGGACCTGGCCCCTGAGCAGGCGCTGCGCACGCTGGTGGGCTTCACCGTCGACTACCAGCTGGCCAATCCCGACTTCATCCGCCTGGTGATGAACGAGAACATGCACCGCGGCGAGTACATCAGCCGCTCGGCCACCATCCAGGAACTCAACATCCCGGTCATCCATGCCGTGCGCGACGTCTACCAGCGCGGCGTGGCGGGCGGGGTCTTCCGGCCCGACGTGGACCCGGTGGACCTGCACATGTCGATCTCGGCACTGTGCTTCTTCAACGTGTCCAACCGGCACACCTTCGGCGCGATCTTCAAGCGCTCTCTCGACACGCCCGACGCCATGGCCGAGCGCCGCGCCTCCATCGTCGAGATGATCGTGCGCTTCCTCCGCCCCTAGCTCCCCCGCCTCTTCGCGTCACCCGCCTGCTGCCCAGGGGCAGTGCGTATTGCCGCGCCTTCGTGGCGGCGGAGCAGGGTTTGCACCTAGATTAAATACTAACCAGTTCGTACAAAATTTGATTCATAACGAACCAGACGGAGACAGACGATGTTTGCATTGGCCGATCGCGTGCTGCGGGGCTACACCCGCGTGCTGGATGTGCTCTCGGGCATCTGCCTGGCCATCATGGTGGTGCTGGTCTTTGGCAATGTGGTGCTGCGCTACACCTTCAACTCGGGCATCACCGTGTCCGAGGAGCTTTCGCGCTGGCTCTTCGTCTGGCTGACCTTCATGGGCTCGGTCGTGGCGCTGCGCGAGCATGGCCACCTGGGCATGGATGCCTTCGTCGCGCGGTTGCCCGTGCTGGGCAAGAAGGTCTGCCTCGTGATCGCTCAACTGGCCATGCTCTATGTCTCCTGGCTGCTGTTGGCCGGCAGCTGGGCCCAGGCCGTGATCAACTGGGACACGGAGGCTCCGGTCACGGGGGCCTCGGTCGGCATCTTCTACGCCAGTGGCGTGCTCATGGGGGCCTCGGCCATCCTGATCCTGCTGCGCGACCTGCTGCGCGTGCTGCTCGTGCCGCTCGCCGAGCACGAGCTGGTCATGGTGCAGGAGAGCGAGGAAATGGCCGCCTTCGAGCGCAGCAACCCTGGCCTCAAGCCTCCTTCCGACACCGCTGAGGGCGATGGCGGCCCCGCGAAGCATCCCTGAGCGACCCCTCCAGAGACACACACCATGACCGTCGCGATCTTCATCGGCTCCCTGTTGCTGGCCATGGCCATCGGCATCCCCATCGCCTACGCGCTGCTGATCAGCGGCGTGGCGCTGATGTGGCATCTCGACCTGTTCGACGCGCAGATCCTCGCGCAGAACGTGATCAACGGGGCCGACAGCTTTCCTCTGCTGGCCGTGCCCTTCTTCATGCTGGCCGGCGAAATCATGAACGTGGGCGGCCTGTCCAAGCGCATCGTCAAGCTGGCGCTGGCGCTGGTCGGGCACATTCCCGGGGGCCTGGGCTACGTGGTCATCATGGCGGCGGTCATTCTGTCGGCCGTGTCGGGCTCGGCCGTGGCCGATGCGGCCGCGCTGACCTCACTACTGCTGCCCATGATGGTGGCCGCAGGCCATGCCAAGGAACGTTCGGCCGGCCTCATCGCCTCGGCCGGTGTCATCGGCCCCATCATCCCGCCGTCCATCGGCTTCGTGATCTTCGGCGTGGCCGCCAATGTCTCCATCAGCAAGCTGTTCCTGGCGGGCATCTTTCCCGGGATCCTGCTGGCCGTGGGCATGGCACTGACCTGGTGGTGGCTGGGCCGCAGCGAAAAGGTCACGCCACCACCGCGCGCCACGCGGGCCGAGCTGCGCACGGCGCTGCGCGAGGCGGGCTGGGCCCTGGGTCTGCCGGTCATCATCCTGGTGGGGCTGCGCATGGGCGTGTTCACGCCCACCGAGGCCGCCGTGGTGGCCGCCATGTACGCCCTGATCATCTCCATGGTGGTCTACCGCGAACTCAGCTGGCGCGAGCTGGCGGGCATCTTCCAGGCCGCCGCGCGCACCAGTGCCGTGATCATGTTCCTGGTGGCCGCCGCCATGGTGTCGGCCTGGCTCATCACGGTGGCCGACCTGCCGAGCAAGGTGATCGGCATGCTCGAACCCTTCATGGGCAACCCCACCCTGCTGCTCGTGGCCATCATGGTGCTGGTCATGGTGATCGGCACGGCCATGGACATGACGCCCACCATCCTCATCATGACCCCCGTGCTGATGCCGGTGGTCAAGGCCGCCGGCATCGACCCGGTCTACTTTGGCGTGCTCTTCATCATCAACAACTCCATCGGCCTGATCACCCCGCCTGTGGGCACCGTGCTCAACGTCGTGGCCGGCGTGGGCCGCATCTCCATGGGCCAGGTGACGCGCGGCGTCATGCCCTTCATGCTGGCGCAGTTCGTGGTGATGTTCCTGCTGGTGATGTTCCCCGCGCTCGTCACCGTGCCGCTGCGCTGGCTCAGCGGCTGATCCGCCCGCCCCTCCCTGCCGTCCCCCATTTCTGCCCGTCCTAAAACCAAGGAGACATCCATGAAACTCTTGAAGACCCTGCTTGCCACGGCCCTGGTGGCCGCATCGCTGCTGCCCGGCGCCCAGGCGCAGGAGCGCACCATCAAGTTCGCCTTCCAGAACCAGAAGGAGCACCCGCAGGCCCAGGGCGCGCAGAAGTTCGCCGACCTCGTGGCCGCCAAGACCAACGGGCGCATCGCGGTCAAGCTCTTCCCCGGCGGCACGCTGGGCGGCGACCTGCAGACCGTGTCGGCGCTGCAGGGCGGCACGGTGGAGATGACAGTACTCAACGCCGGCATCCTCTCGGCCCAGGCCAAGGAGTTCGGCATCTACGACTTCCCCTTCCTGTTCGCCACGCCGCAGGAGGCCGATGCCGTGACCGACGGCCCCTTCGGCAAGAAGCTGCTCGACAAGCTCGCTGCCAAGAACCTGGTGGGCCTGGGCTATTGGGAACTGGGCTTTCGCAACCTCACCAACAGCAAGAAACCCATCACCAAGGCCGAGGACATCGCGGGCCTGAAGATCCGCGTGATCCAGTCGCCGATCTACATCGACATGTTCAATGCGCTGGGCGCCAACGCCGTGCCCATGCCCTTCCCAGAGCTCTATACCGCCATGGAGCAGAAGGCCGTGGACGGCCAGGAGAACCCGTTCTCGACCATCCTCTCGTCCAAGTTCGCCGAAGTGCAAAAGCACCTCACGGTCACACGCCACATGTACAACCCCCAGGCCGTGATCGTCAGCAAGAAGTTCTGGGACAGCCTGAACGCCGCCGACCAGAAGGCCGTGAGCGAAGCCATGGCCGAGGCCACCACCTTCCAGCGCAATGTCTCGCGCACGCAGGCCGACGTGGCACTGGAAGACCTCAAGAAGGCCGGCATGCAGGTCACCGAGTTTTCGCCCGCCGAGCTCGACAAGCTGCGCGCCAAGGTCAAGCCCGTGGTCGAGAAACACAGCGACAAGGTCGGTGCCGAGACGGTGCAGGAGGTCTACGCCACGCTGGCCAAGCTGCGCGGCGGCAAGTAAGCAAGCCGGCATTGCGGGGGCCCTTCCTGGCCTCCGCTGCCCATCCCATGCGCCCATTGCACCCCGAACCCCTGTCCGCCATGTCTTCCACGAGCCCCCGCAAGGTGCTGATCGGGCTGATCGGCGCCGGCATCCAGCAGTCGCTGTCGCCCGCCCTGCACGAAGAGGAGGCGCGCCACCACGGCATGCGCCTGCACTACCAGTTGATCGATCTGGATCGTTCCGCCTCGTCGCCCGAACAGCTGCCCACCTTGCTCGCGGCTGCGCGCATCATGGGCTATGCGGGCTGCAACGTGACCTACCCCTGCAAGCAGGCCGTGATCCCGCACCTCGATGCCCTGTCCGAAGAGGCGCGGGCCATGGGGGCGGTGAACACCGTGGTGGTGCAGGAGGGCCGGCTGGTGGGGCACAACACCGACGGCTCCGGCTGGGCCTGGGGCTTCCAGCGCGCCCTGCCGCAGGCCGACCTGGCGCATGTGGTGCTGCTGGGCGCCGGCGGTGCCGGTGCGGCGATTGCCCATGCCGTGCTGCGGCTGGGCGCGCAGCGCCTGTCCATCGTCGATGCCCAGCCCGAGCGTGCCGCGCAGCTCGCGGCGGACGTCAACGCACTCTACGGTGCGCGCGCCGGGGCTGCGGACATCGCCAGCGCCATGGCCCAGGCCACCGGGCTGATCCACGCAACGCCCACGGGCATGGACAAGCTGCCCGGCCTGCCCCTGGATGCGGGGCTCCTGCGCCCCGCAATGTGGGTCTCGGAAGTCGTTTACTTTCCGCTGGAAACCGCTCTGGTGCGCGCCGCACGCGCACTGGGCTGCCGCGTCTCGGACGGTGGCGGCATGGCCGTGGGCCAGGCGGTCGGCGCCTTCGAACTGTTCACCGGCGCCGCGCCCGATGCGGCCCGCATGGACTCCCATTTCCGCCGGCTGGTGGCCGCCCGCTGACCCCCTCTTCTTCTGGAGCACAAGCCATGAGCACACCGATGGCGGCCGACCGCGAATCCCTGGGCACCCTGCCCAACCCCCTGGGCCTGCAGGGCGTGGAGTTCATCGAATACGCCACGGCCCGCCCCCAGGCCATGGGCCAGGCGCTGGAGCGCATGGGCTTCAAGCCCGTGGCACGCCACCGCTCGCGCGAGGTGCTGCTGTACCGCCAGGGGGGCATGAACATCATCGTCAATGCCCACCAGGCCGAGGGCGACACGCCAGGTGCGCCCGCACCTGGAGATGCTCCGGTGCTGTCCGCCATCGCGTTCCGCGTGGGCAATGCGGCCGCAGCCTACCGGCGTGTGCTGGAACTGGGCGCATGGGCCGTGCACACCGAGGTCCAGGTGATGGAGCTCAACATCCCTGCCATCCATGGCGTGGGCACCAGCCGCATCTACTTTGTCGACAGGCACCGCGAGTTCTCTATCTACGACGTGGACTTCGTGCCCATCCCCACGGTGGACCCGCATCCGCCCGCGCAGCACGGCCTGCACCTGTTCGGCCTGGTGCAGTACATCGGCCTGGACCGGCTGGCCGACTGGACGGCCTTCTATGGCGCACTGTTCGGCTTTGCCGAGCTGCCGCCCGAGCAGACCTTCGGCGTGCTCACGCAGGGGCGCATCCTCGCCAGCCCCTGCGGCACGCTGTACTGGCAGCTCATCGAGCCGCTGATTGACGCGCTCGATGCCGACCCGGGCGAGCAGCTGCAGCGCGTGGCCTTCGGCACCGGCGACGTGCTGGCCATCGTGGCGGCGCTGCGCGCGCAGGGCGTGGATTTCGTCGAATCGCCCACGGGCGTGCACAGCGGCACGCGCGGCGCGCTGACCCGGGCCGAATCCGGCGGCGCCAGCTTCGAGCTGGTGCTCGACCCCCGCTGAAGGACTGCCTCACCATGCACGCCCACGCCATGCAACGCAATGTCGCCGATTTCGGCATGGACACCATCAGCCTCGCCGGCCCGCTGGAGGCCAAGCTGGCCGCCGTGAAGGCCGCCGGCTTCGGCCAGATCATGCTGGCCGCACGCGATCTCGTGGGCCACCCTGCGGGCATCGATGCCGCTGTGCAGGCCGTGCGCGAAAGCGGCCTGCGCGTCACGGGTTTCCAGGTGCTGCGCGATTTCGAGGGGCTGTCGGGCCACCTGCACAGCTACAAGGTGGGTATCGCCCAGCAGATGATCCTCATGGCGCGGGCCCTGGGCACGCGCGTGCTGCTGGCCTGCAGCTCCACCTCGCTGCACGCCACCGACGACCCCGAGGCCATTGCGTGCGACCTGCGCAAGCTCGCGATGCTGGCGCTGCCCCATGGCATCCGCATTGCCTTCGAGGGCCTGTCATGGGGGCGGCACATCAATGAAGTGCACCAGGCCTGGGCCGCGGTGCAGCGGGCCGACTGCCCCAACCTCGGCCTGGCCATCGATTCCTACCACCAGTTCGCCACAGGCACGCCCCTGTCGGCCCTCGACGGCATCGACCCGGAGCGCATCTACCTCGTGCAGCTGTCGGACTTCATGTGGCAGGAAACGCGCACGGTGCAGGAGCGCATCGAGACCGCGCGGCACTTCCGCGTGTTTCCCGGCGAGGGCGTGCACAGCCAGGCGCTGGTGGAGCTGGTGCGCACGCTCGATGCCATGGGTTATCGGGGCGACTACAGCTTCGAGGTCTTCAACGACGACTACCAGCAGCTGCCCCTGCCCTATGTGGCAAGCCGCGCCTGGGACAGCGCGGTGTGGCTGGCCGAAGGGGTGTTGCAGCGTGCCGTGCCGTTGCCGGGGGACCTGCGGCTGCGCGCGGTTTGATTCAGCTGTTGGCGCGCTTCTTGAGCCAGCGCATCAGCCCGCCTAGCACTGGCAGCTTTTCGTACAGCTCCTCGGCGGCGTCCCAGTAGTCGCGGTGCAGCGTGACCAGGCCCTGGTCGTCGAACACCAGGTGCGAGGCGCCGCGCACGGTCTGGGTCACGCCCTTGTCGAAGTTGCGGAAGGCGAACAGGAACTCCCAGGTCAGAAAGCACTGCGGCCCCTGCACCACGCGCCCGGTGACCACGAAGCGCGGCTGGTCGAGCGCCTCGAACATATGCCCGAAGATGCGCTCTATGGCGGGCACGCCCTGCACCTCGTTGAACGGATCCTTGAAGCGCGCATCGGCCGCATAGAGCCGGCCCAGCGCCGCCACGTCGGCCGGGGCCAGGGTCTCGAAAAACGCCACCACGCGGGTGACGGCCTCTTCGGTGGATGCTGCGGTGGCGTCGGTGGGCATGCAGGGCTTCAAAGTCCGGTGAATTTGCGGATGGCTGGAAAGTACCACCCATAGGGCAGCACGCGCAGCATTTTCATCACGCGCGTGAAGCGCTTGGGGAAATGGATGTCGAACTGGCCCTGCGCCCAGCCCTTCAGGATCGCCGCGGCGGCTGCTTCCGGGCTGATCAGGGCGGGCATGTCGAAGTCATTGCCCTCGGTCAGCGGCGTGGCCACGAAGCCGGGGTTGATCACGCTCACGCCCATGCCCAGGTCGTGCAGGTCCAGGTACAGGGTCTCGGCCAGATTGATCAGCGCCGCCTTGGTCGGGCCATAGGCCAGGCTCTTGGGCAGACCGCGAAAGCCGGCCACGCTGCTGACCAGGCCGATGTGCCCGGCACGCCCTGCGCGGGCCGATGCCAGCATGGCCGGCAGCACCGCGCCGAGTACGTGCAAGGCGCCGGTGTAGTTCACCTGCTCGTGGTGCAGCATCTCGGCCAGGTTGAATTCGGTGGCGCGCATGCCGCGGTAGGTGCCGGCGCAGTAGCACACCAGGTCCAGCGGGCCTGTGGCCAGCACCTGGGCGGCGGCCGTGCGCACTGCCTCGGGCACACCCGTGTCCACCGGCAGGGCCAGGCTGCCCGGGTGTTGCACGGCAAAGGCGTTGAGTGCCGCCTCGCTGCGGGCCGAGACGATGACGGCAGCGCCGCGCGCATGCAAGGCCGATGCCGTGGCGCGACCGATGCCGCTGGAGGCACCGATCAGCCAGGCCCGGCGGCCGTGCCAGTCGCGCAGGGCGGGGTTGAGGCTCATGGCACCGCCCGCTTCGTGAACGACAGCGTGACCTCGCCCAGGCGCACGCCGAACTTGCGCATGGTGGCGCGGTTGAGCATGATGCGCTCGTCCATTTGGTACATCCAGTCGTCCATGTCCACGTGGTAGACCGTGCCGTCCACGGGCAGGGCCAGCGTATAGGTCCAGTGGAAGGCGTTGCCGCGCACCTGGCCCGTGGCCTGGCCGACCACGTCGCCGGCCGTGCCGGTGTAGCGGCCATCGGCGCCGCGCACGAGGCGCCAGATGCGCCGTTCCGTGCTGCCGTCCGAGTAGGTGAAGGCTTCGTCCAGCACGCCCTGGTCGCCGGTCCACTGGCAGTGCATGACCACGCTGAAGCGCTTGACGACCTTGCCGCTGCGGTCCTGGAACATGCCGTGCGCATCGACGATGCCGTTGAAATACTGCGCCAGGTCGAGCACCGGCTTTTCGGCCGCATAGTCGGCCACGCTCTGGCCGGCGCAGCCGGGCAGCAGCACAGGGGTGGCCACGGCCGTGGCCGCGAGAAGAAGTCGGCGCCGCTGCATCATGGCTGGCCTCCAAGCGATGGAAGAGGGGCTGCGGCAAGGGGCTGCCGCAGGAGCAGGAAAGACAGCGCCGCTGCTGCCGCCAGCTTCAGGGCGCAGGGCAGCACGGCATAGGCCAGCGTGAGGGTGTGCAGGCCCTCCGTACTGCGCGTGCCGGGTGTATAGCCCAGGGCGTCGAGCAGGGGCAGCGCCAGGCCGGCGGCGAGCGCCAGGTTGAGCTTGGTGGCAAAGTTCCACCAGCCGAAGTAGGCGCCCTCCTGCCGGCCGCTGTCGCCTGCGGCCGCCACCACACCGGCCAGCAGGGCGCCGGGCAGGGCCAGGTCCGCGCCCAGGGCCATGCCCGAGAGCGCGCACACGGCCAGGAAGGGCCCGCTGTCGCCCGTGCCCAGCAGCGCCGTCCAGCCGAACACCGCCACGGCCAGCAGCATGCCCGCCAGCCAGCTGCGGGCCAGCCCCCAGCGCGCCACGGCCCGCAGCCACAGCGGGATCGAGAGCGCCGCCGTGAGGAAGTAGGCGGCCAGGAACATCGGCTCCCGGCCCGGCGGGGCCTGCAGCCGGTCCTGGATGAAGAACAGCACCAGTGTGGCCGGGATGGCGCTGGCGATGCCGTTGAGCACGAACACCACGAGCAGGCGCCGGAAGGCGGGCCGGGCCCAGGGCCGCCACAGGTCGGCAAGGCCCGTGGCCTCTGGTGGCGATGGGGCTGGCCTGGGGGCGCGCAGCCAGGCCAGCCAGCCCAGCACCAGGGTGGCGGCAAACACACCCAGCATCACCGGCAGGCCCAGCAAGGCGGGCAGCACCGAGGCGAGCACCACGCCGGCCAGCGCAGCGCCTTCGCGCCAGGCCACGATGCGGCTGCGCTGCAACTCGTCCCCGCCCAGGCGCGCGCCCCAGGACTGGTGCGCAATGCCGAGCTGGCTGTAGGCCAGGTAGCTCACCAGCAGGCAGGCCAGAGCCCAGGCGGTGAGCGCCCCCTGGCCCTGCACCCGGGGGAAGAACAGGGCGGTGAGCCCGACGGCCAGCACCACCGCGGACACGGCCCCGGTGGAGAGCACGGCCAGCGGCGAGCGTTCGAACAGCCGGTCGGCCCAGCGGCCGAGCAGCGGGTCCGACAGGGCGTCGAACAGGCGTGCGGCCAGCAGCACGCCGCCCAGTGTGGCCAGCGGCATGCCGAACTCGCGTGCATAGTGGTGGGGCAGCAGCACATACAGCGGCAGGGCCACGAAAGCCAGCGGCAGCCCGAGCAGGCCATAGGCCAGCCCCTGGCGCCAGGGCAATGCTGCGGCCATGGTCATGGTGCCTGCGCGGCGGGCGGCGGCGCGATCAGCGCCTGGCGCAAGGCCGGCTCGGAGGTGCGGGGCGACAGCCAGATGCCGAAGAACAGGCGCGCGAATTCGGGGTCCTGGACCTCACCGACCACCTGCCCGCCCATCTGGAACACGGCGCCCGCCCCGGGCTGGTAGATGCCGCTCAACTGGTCGCCGGCCTTCACGTCGGGCAGGGCGGCCTGCAGGGCCTGTTGCCAGCGGGCGGCCTGTGCCGGCGTGAAGCGGCCCACGCGCCGCATCTCCTGGATCGAGCGCTTGGCAATCGCCTCGGCCGTGAAGTCGCGCTGGTACTCCAGCTGCAGCACCAGGGGCCGGGCGCTGTAGTCGCTGGCCTCGAAGCCGGGGCTCACCCACAGCTGGGCGCTGTAGACCGGAAAGCCCAGGAAGCGCAGCGTGCCCTGGCCCGCCTGGCGCAGGCCGGGCAGCGGTGCCATGGCAGGGACTGGTGCCACGGCGGGCACCTGGCCCATGGCCAGGCCGGGGCCCAGCAGCATGGCGCCACTGGCCAGGGCCAGGGAGAGCACGGCGACTTGCTTCATGGCCATGGGCTCAGTCGCGCACCAGCGTGTACTGCACGAGGTTGATGTTCTCCATGGCGAAGGCCGCCTCGCAATAGGCCAGGTAGAACTCCCAGATGTGCAGGAAACGCTCGTCGAAGCCGAGCGCGAGGATCTGCGTGCGCTGGGCCAGGAAGCGCTCGCGCCAGCGCCTGAGCGTCTCGGCATAGTCCTGGCCGAAGGCGAACTCGTCCACCACGCGCAGCCCTGCGGCCTCGGCCTCGCGGCGGAACTCGCGCGGGCAGGGCAGGCAGCCACCCGGAAAGATGTACTGCTGGATGAAGTCGGTGGAGCTGATGTAGCGCTCGAACAGGCCGTCGTCGATCACGATGCTCTGGATGCAGGCCCGCCCGCCGGGCTTGAGCAGGCGCCGCACGGCCTGGAAGTAGGTGGGCCAGTATTCGCGCCCCACGGCCTCGACCATCTCGATGGAGCAGATGGCGTCGTAGGGGCCGTCGGCGATGTCACGGTAGTCCTGCAGGCGCAGGTCTGCCTGGGCCGCCACACCACCCCTGTCCATGCGCTGGCGCGCGAATTCCAGTTGTTCGGTCGACAGCGTCACGCCGGTCAGCGAGGCCCCGAATTCGGTGGTCGCCATCTCGGCCAGGGCGCCCCAGCCGCAGCCGATCTCCAGCACCCGGTCGCCCGGCTGCACGCCCGCCATGCGCAGGGCACGGCGCACCTTGGCGTGCTGGGCCGTGCGCATGTCGCCGCCGGCATCGCCCTCGAACCAGGCCGACGAATAGTTCATCGTGTCGTCCAGCCACAGGGTGTAGAAGGCATTGCCCAGGTCGTAGTGGGCATGGATGTTCTTCTGGCTGTTGGCACGCGTGTTGCGGTTGAGCAGGTGCTTGATGCGGTAGAGCAAGCGGCCGGCCCAGGAGCCGTAGATCACGCTCTCCACCTGCTGGCGGTTGGCGATGAAGACGCGCAGCAGGTCCGTCAGGTTCGGTGTGGTCCAGTCGCCCGCGATGTAGCTTTCGGCAAAGCCGATGTCGCCGGACTTGAGTGCCGCCTTGCAGACGTTCCAGTTGCGCAGGGTGATGGCCGCGGCCGGCCCGGCGCCCTGGTGGTCGCCGAAGTGCTGCAGCGTGCCATCGGGCAGCTGCACGGTGAGGCTGCCATGCTGCAGGCGCTGCATGAGCTGGAGGGCCGTGCGTGCGGCGGCCGGCGTGCCTGCTGGCAGGGCGCGTGGGAGCGTGGTGCTGTGGTGCATGGCGAGGTCTTTCCGGGTCAGCGGGTCACAAAGGAGGCGGGCGTCTCGGGTTTGCGGTGAAAGCGCACGCGCTTGGTCCACAGGCGCAGCGCCTGCCAGTGGATGCGGGCGATCAGCGCCAGCGTCATCGCGGGATATCCCCAGAGGGCATGGCGCAGCGTGGCGCGGGTGATGGGTTCGAGCGTGCCGCTCACGCTGGTCTGCAGCAGCGGCCCCTGGGCGTCGTCGTGGTCGATGCGCACCACCGTGCGTTCCGTGCCGTCCTGGCCGGTGCGCAGGAAGCGAAAGCGGTAGCCGCCGCTGAGGTCGCAGAACGGCGAGACATGGAAGACCTTGCGCGCATGCTGCTCGGCGCCGTAGCGCGGCGCGTCCAGCAGGTAGCAGTGGCGCTCGCCGAAGGTGTTGTTGACCTCGACCACGATGGCGCGCAGGCTGCCGTCCGCGCGGTGGCAGTACCAGAAGCTCACGGGCTTGAAGGTGTAGCCGAGCACGCGCGGGTAGCAGTGCAGCCAGGCCTCGCCCGTGGCGTCGGTGATGCCCTCGGCCTGCAGCAATTCGTCGATCCAGGCGAGCGCTCCGCCCTGCGCGGGGCCGCGGCCATCGCCGTGGTCGGCGTCGTGGAAGCTGATGGCACCGCGCCGGTTCATGGCCAGCAGGCCCGGGGCCTGCGCATCGCGGCCCAGGGTGCGCAGGGGCAGCATGAGGAAGAAGGTGGGGTAGGCGAAGGCATGCCGCGCGGGGCGCAGCCGGGTATGGCGCACTTGGCCAAAGCCCAGCAGCGGCTCTGTGGTGCGCGGGGTGCCTGTCGTCATGCGGCCTCCGCCAGCGGTGCCGGCAGGCGGGCCTGCAGTTGCTCGGCCACGGCCAGGCCCGAACTCAGCCCGTCTTCATGGAAGCCGTAGCCCGTCCAGGCGCCGCAGAACCAGGTGCGTTCGCGGCCCTGCAGCTGCGGCACGCCCTTCTGCGCACGGATGGCCGCCAGGTCGAAGACCGGGTGGGCGTAGTCGTAGCGACCGATGACCTGGGCCGGGTCGATCTCTGACACCGGGTTGAGCGAGACCAGCACCGGCTGCGCGAAGGGCACAGGCTGCAGCTGGTTGATCAGGTAGTGCAGGCAGACGCGGGCCGATTCGCGGCTGCGCTCGGGGGCACGCTCGTAGTTCCACGCGGCCCAGGCGGCACGGCGCGTGGGCAGCACCGTGGTGTCGGTGTGCAACACGGCGTGGTTGGCCTGGTAGCGGATGGCGCCGAGCACCGCGCGCTCCTGCAGCGTGGGCTGGGCCAGCAGCGCCAGCGCCTGGTCCGAGTGGGTGGCCAGCACCACCTGGTCGAAATGCTCGGTGTTGCCGGCGGTCACCACGCGCACGCCGGCGGCGTCGCGCTCGATGCGGCGCACGGGGGTGGCCAGGCGCTTGTCCTGGATGCCGGCGACGATCCGGTCCACGTAACGGCGCGCGCCGCCGGCCACGGTCCACCACTGGGGCCGGTTGCTCACCTGGATGAGGCCATGGTTGTGGCAAAAGCGGACCATGGTGGCCACGGGGAACTGCAGCATCTGGTCGGTCGGGCAGCTCCAGATGCAGCCCAGCATGGGCAGGAAGTACCAGTCGCGGAAAGCCTCGCCGAAGCCGTGCTCTTTCAGAAAGTCGCCGAGCGGCTGCATCAGCGCGGCATCGGCCCCCTGCTGCGCCAGCTGGGTGCACAGCCGGTTGAAGCGCAGCAGGTCGTAGAGCATGCCCAGGAAGCGCGGGTTCACGAGGTTGCCGCGCTGGGCGAACACGGTCGACAGGCTGGTGCCGCTCCACTCCAGCGGCTGCCCGCCAACCAGGGCCCGGGGCACCTGCACCGAGAACGACATGTCGGACTTCGCCGTCTCCACACCGAGCTCGGCCAGCAGGCGGATCAGGTTCGGGTAGGTGCGTTCGTTGAACACCAGGAAGCCGGTGTCGACGCCGCAGGCCACGTCCCGGCCCTCGGTGCCGGGCAGGGTCACGTCGACCGTGTGCGTATGGCCGCCGAAATAGCGGCCCGCTTCAAAAAGGGTGATGTCGGCCTGGCCGCGCAGCCGGTGGGCCACTGCCAGGCCCGAGATGCCGGCGCCGATGATGGCGATCTTCATGGCCGGCTCCCTCTGGCCGGCAGGCTGAATAAAAAAGTTGCGAAGCGTCCCGAAACGAATAAGAGAGGGAGGGAGGAGAAGCGCTCCAGGAGGGCAGTCGGAACCTGTGGGACCGAAAGGCTTCGCAACGGTAAAACGGAGGGACGCTCATCACGTCCTTGCGTTCGATAGAGTAAGGACGTTCCGCAGAAGTTCCAGAGGTTCGCCTGCAATTTTTTGAAGAAATGTAAAGAAAACATTTCACGCTCACCGATTTGGTGCAGCCGCCAGCTGCTGCTCGATGGCCCGGACCAGGCTTTTGCTGTCGGGTGCCGTGAGGCTGGTGTAGCTGTCCACGAGCTTGCCGTCGCGGCCCAGAAGGTACTTGTGGAAGTTCCAGCGCGGCGGGCCCGACATCTGGGCCAACTGGCGGAACAGGGGCGAGGCCTCGGGGCCCGTGACCACGCTCTTGGCGAACATGGGGAACTTCACCCCGAAGGTGTTTTCGCAGAAATCCGCGATCTGCTGGTTGCTGCCGGTTTCCTGCGAGAAGTCGTTGCTGGGAAAGCCCAGCACCACCAGGCCCTTGTCCTTGTAGCGCGCGTGGAGTTCTTCGAGGCCCTTGTACTGCCCCGTGAAACCGCAGAAGCTGGCCGTGTTGACCACCAGCACGACCTTGCCACTGTATTGGCACAGCGATTGCGGCTTCTCGTCCTGCAGCCGTGGGTAGGTGTGCTGCAGCGTGGCCGGGCAGGATTCAGGCGGCGCGGCAAGGGCCGCCGGTGCGGCACCGAACCACAGCAGGGCCACCACCGGGGCCAGGGTACCAAGGCGCGAAAACTGGGTCATGAGAGCACCTCCCGTGTTGTTGTGGAGCAATTTAACCAATGAATCATATTTTGTCCAGATAGGTTTTTATTTGTACTGATTGGTTTTTCTGGCCTGCCATGGCCTGCAGCGGCGCCACGGTGGTGCTGGCATGGGGAAGTACGCAGCGAAGAAGCACTCGGATGCGCCGGCACCTCCCTGGGCTGCTGGAAACCCGGGAAGAGCGACAAAGAAAAAGAGGAGCGCCCGCGGGCGCGGGGCTCAAACCAGCGGCAGCAGCCGGTTGAGCGAGAGCTTGACGCGCACGTCCTTGTGCGCGACCACACCGACGATCTTCCACTGGGGCTGGGCGGTGTCGCGGGGGATCAGCTCACCCGTGGGCATGCCCAGGCGGTTGGTGACCACCGCCACGCGCGGTGTCGTGCCGGTGCTGCCGCGGCGCAGCACCACGGCCACTTCCTGGCTGGCGAGCTTGACGAAGGCGCCCGGAGGGTAGATGCCCAGGGCCTTGACCAGGGCAGCGCCGGCTTCGTCGACCTTCTGCTCCTCGTCGTAGTAGCTGGCCTGCATGGCGGCCGTCACCGGCATGGGCGAGCGCGCTGCGCGTGGCGCCAGCCGTGCGCCGAAGACGTCGGCCCGCTGGATCAGCCGGGCCATCTGCAGGGCGGGGCTCTTCTGGCTGAACGCCCCCGGGGTGCGGTGATGGTGATGGCGCACGGCCTCCAGCCACATCTCGCTGTGCACCCCCAGTTCGCGCAGCAGGGCTTCGGAGCGGGCCGCATGGTTTTCCACGGCGGTGATCTGGGTCGAGGTCAGGGGTTGGGCCTGCTGGGCCAGCTGGTCCTGCAACTCGGTCATGGCGATGTTCATGGTGAGGGCCGCCTGCCCCACCACCTGGACCTGGCTCGCGGGCCAGCGCAGCATCTCCCGGGCCACGACCATGCAGACGCAGGCCACCAGCATGGCGTGGGTGCCGCTGTACATGCGCGTCTCCTGGGCCGACAGGTAGATCAGGGCCAGCAGCGTGGCGTCGGGCGATTGCTCGCAGTTGCGTGCCAGCTCGGCATGCAGGGGCTGGAAGCGGTCCGGAAAATCGATGGCGTGCGGGTGGCGCAGCAGCTGGGTGGTGCGTTCCTGCAGGGCGGGCCAGTCCACCACGTAGGGCGGAGCGTCGCGCTCGCGCGAAGCGGCGTGGGCGCCCGCGGTCATCTTGACGGAGGCGAGCTCACCGAGGTTGGTGTCCTGCCGCAGCATGCGCTGCAGCTGGGCCACATAGGCGCGGTAGCTTTCGCCAGACTCTTCCACGTCCACGCACAGCTGGCGGCCCCGGGTGACCATGCTGCCCAGCTCGTCCCGGGTGTTCACCACGAAGCCTTTTTGGGCCAGCAATGTGCCATCGGCACCCCGCAAGGCGAAGGGCAGCGGTTGGCCGAGCTGGATGGATCCGACGTTGATGGTGACGAGCTTCATAGGGGTGCACCATTATCCTGCCGCCCCCGTGCGTGTTAAAGGGCGCAAACCCGGGTGGTTTGCGCCCTTTTACGCGGATGAGCGGGTTCCCCGCCGCCCTCAGGGAATGGCCGGTGCCTGCTCCGGCTTGGCCGCCGGCGCGCGCGGCGGCAGGCCGCGCAGGCGCCGCTGCATGCGGCCGAACCACTGGCCCACGTCGTCCACCCCGGTGAACACGGCCGGGATCACCAGCAGGCTCAGGAAGGTCGAGGTGATCAGCCCGCCGATCACGGCCACCGCCATCGGCGAGCGGAAGCTCGCGTCGGCCGCGCCGAAGCCCACGGCAATCGGCAGCATGCCCGCACCCATGGCCAGCGTGGTCATGATGATGGGCCGTGCGCGCTTGTGGCAGGCGTCGATCAGGGCCTCGAAGCGCGTCATGCCGTGCTCGCGCCGCGCCAGGATGGCGTACTCCACCAGCAGAATGGAGTTCTTGGTGGCGATGCCCATGAGCATGATGAGCCCGATCAGCGAAGGCATGGAGAAGCTCTTCTGCGCGATCAGCAGGCCCACGAAGGCCCCGCCCAGCGACAGTGGCAGGGCGGCCAGGATGGTCACGGGGTGCAGGAAGTCCTTGAACAGCAGCACCAGCACAATGTAGATGCACAGCACGCCGGTGAGCATGGCCAGGCCGAAACTGGCGAACAGCTCGCCCATCACCTCGGCATCGCCGATGGTGATCTGGCGCACGCCGGGCGGCAGGTTCTTGATGGATGGCAGTTCCGCCACGGCCTTCGTCACGTCACCCAGGGGCAGGCCCGAGAGCTCGATCTCGAAGTTCACGTTGCGCGAGCGGTCGTAGCGGTCCACCACCGCCGGGCCGCCGCTGAACTCCAACGTCGCCACCTGGCCCAGCATCACCGGGCCCTTGGCACCCGGCACGGCCAGGCGTTCGAGCAGCGACAGGTCCTGGCGCGCGCCGTCCTGCAGCTTGACGACGATGGGCACCTGGCGCGAGGCCAGGTTGAGCTTGGGCAGGGACACGTCGTAGTCGCCCACGGTGGCGATGCGCAGAGTCTCGGCGATGGCGCTGCTGGTCACGCCCAGGTCGGCGGCGCGCGCAAAGTCGGGGCGCACCGCGATCTCCGAGCGGATCAGGCTGGCGGTGGACGACACGCTGCCCAGGCCGGGGATGGTGCGCAGGTCCTTCTCCACGGCGAGAGAGGCTGTCTGCAGCGCCTGCGGATCATCGCCCGTGAGCACCAGCACGTACTTCTCGCCCGAGCCGCCCAGGCCGACCTTGCTGCGCACGCCGGGCAGGCTCTCCAGCGCAGCGCGGATCTGGTTCTCGATGCCCTGCTTGCGCGGCCGGTCGCCGCGGTCGGCCAGCAGGATGGTGAGCGTGGCCTTGCGTGTCTCGGCGTTGGCACTGCCCATGAAGGGGTCGGAGCCGGCCGAGCCGCCGCCGATGGTGGTGTAGACGCTCTTCACATGGTTCACCGCGGCCACGCGCTGGCGCGCGTCCTCGGCCACCACGCGGGTCTGCGCCAGCGTGGCGCCGGGCGGCAGCTCCAGGTAGACCTGGGTCTGGGAGTTGTCGTCCGGCGGGATGAAGCCCGTGGGCAGGAGCGGGATCAGCGCCAGCGAGCCGATGAAGAAGGCACCCGTGGCGATGAAGGTGATCCAGCGGTGCTTGATGCACCAGGCGGCCCAGCGCAGGTACCAGCCCATCCAGCGCGGGTCCTTGTGCTCGTCCACGATGGGCTTCAGGATGTAGGCCGCCATCATGGGCGTGAGCACGCGTGCCACGACCAGCGATGCGAACACGGCCAGCGCCGCCGTCCAGCCGAACTGCTTGAAGAACTTGCCTGCGATGCCGCTCATGAAGGCGGTAGGCAGGAACACCGCGATCAGCGTGAACGTGGTGGCCACCACGGCCAGGCCGATCTCGTCCGCCGCTTCCATGGCCGCCTGGTAGGGCGTCTTGCCCATGCGCAGGTGGCGCACGATGTTCTCCACCTCCACGATCGCATCGTCCACCAGGATGCCGACCACCAGTGACAGCGCCAGCAGCGTGATCACGTTGATCGAGAAGCCCAGCAGGTACATGCCGATGAAGGCCGGGATCACCGACAGCGGCAGCGCCACGGCCGAGACGAAGGTCGCGCGCCAGTCGCGCAGGAACAGCCACACCACCAGCACGGCCAGCAGTGCGCCTTCGTACAGCAGGTGCATGGAGCCGTCGTACTCCTCCTGCACGGGGGTCACGAAGTTGAAGGCTTCGGTGATCTCCAGGTCCGGGTGCTGGGCGCGCATCTCGGTGAGGGCCGCCTGCACGGCGGCGCCCACTTCCACCTCGCTCGCGCCCTTGCTGCGGGCCACCTCGAAGCCCACCACGGGCTTGCCGTTGAGCAGGGCCATGGAGCGCGGATCTGCGAAGGTGTCGGACACCGTTGCCACCTGGTCCAGGCGCACATGGCGGCCGTCGGACAGGGACAGCGTGAGGCCTGCCAGCTCCTGGGCCGATTGCACGGTGGCCAGGGTGCGCACGGGTTGCTCGCTGCCGCCCAGGTCGGTGCGGCCGCCGGCGCTTTCGGTCTGCACCAGGCGCAGCTGGCGCGAGACATCGGCCGCCGTCGCCCCCAGGGCCTGCAGCTTCACGGGGTCGAGCGCCACATGCACCTGGCGGTCCACGCCGCCCACGCGGTTCACGGCGCCCACGCCGCGCACGGCCAGCAGTTTCTTGGCCACATCGTTGTCGACGAACCAGGACAGGGCCTCGTCGTCCATGCGGCGCGAGGCGATGGTGAAGGCCAGCACCGGCTGGGCTGCCAGGTCCATCTTGGTCACGATGGGGTCGCGCACGTCACCGGGCAGGTCGCCGCGCACGCGCGCCACGGCCGAGCGCACGTCATCGAGCGCTTCCTGCGTGGGCTTTTCCAGGCGGAACTCGGCCGTGATGGTGGCGCCGCCGTCCTGCACCTTGGTGTAGATGTGCTTCAAGCCCTGCAGCGTGGCGATCGAGCTTTCGACCTTGCGCGCGACGTCGTTCTCCAGCTGCGCGGGCGAGGCGCCGGGCAGCGAGATGGTGACCGAGATCGTGGGCAGGTCGATGTCGGGGAAGTTCTGCACCTTCATGCCGTTGAAGGACAGCAGGCCGCCGAAGGTCAGCAGCACGAACAGCATCAGTGCCGGTATGGGGTTCTTGATCGACCAGGTAGACACATTCATGGTGAATGCTCCTTGTACTGCTTTACTTGGTGGCCGAGGCCGGGGCTGCCGCCTTGGCCGCCGTGGGCACGGTCGCCGTGCCCTGCACCCCGACCGGCGCGCTGTTGGAGACGCGCACCAGATCGCCATCGTTGAGGAAGCC
Source organism: Acidovorax sp. FW305-C-20-28 (assembly GCF_058783375.1). Taxonomy (NCBI): domain Bacteria; kingdom Pseudomonadati; phylum Pseudomonadota; class Betaproteobacteria; order Burkholderiales; family Comamonadaceae; genus Acidovorax; species Acidovorax sp. FW305-C-20-28. Next base: position 523,914 of record NZ_JBYSYM010000001.1, read on the forward strand.
GGCGCCGCGCACGGCAATGGCGGTCGCGGGCTCCAGGCCCGAGAGCACCTCCACCCGGTCGCCCACGCGCCGGCCGGTCTGGATCTTGCGCTGCTGCACGCGCTGGTCGCTGCCCAGCGCGAACACGTAGGAGAAGCCATCGCGCACCACCAGGGCTTCCTGCGGCACGGTCATGGCCTCGCTGCTGCCCAGGGCGAACTCGCCGCGCGCGAACATGCCCGGCAGGATGGCGCTGAGCGCGAGCTTGGGGTCGGCGGGCGTGTCCGTGGCGGACGACGGCAGGTCCACATAGACCAGGGCGTTGCGCGTCTGCGGGTCCACCGTGGGGCCGACCATGCGCACCGTGCCCTGCACGGTGGTGCCGCTGGCCGCCGTCACGCTGACCTTGGAGCCGGGCTGGATGCGTGCCAGTTCGGTCGAGGTGACTTCGGCACGCCACTCCAGCCGGCCCTTGCGCACCATGCGGAACAGCTCGGTGCCGGCCCCCACGACCGCGCCCACCGTGGCGCTGCGCGCCGAGATGATGCCGCTGTCGGGCGCCACCACCTGGGTGTACTTGAGGCGCAGCTGCTGGGCGTTGAGCAGGGCCTGGGCCGCTTCCACGCGGGCCTGGGCCGTCTTCTCGGCCGTGGTGTACTGCTGGATCTGCTGCTGGCTCAAGGCGCCGGAGGCCTGCAGCGAGCGCGCCCGTTCGGCATTGGCGGCGGCCTCGGCGGCCGTGGCCTGGGCTTCGAGCAGGCTGGCGCGGCCCTGGGCCACCTCGGCCTGCGTGGTTTCGGCCGAGAAGGTGGCCAGCACCTGGCCGCGCTTGACCACGTCGCCCACGTTCACGCGCACGTCGGTCAGGCGCAGGCCGTTGCTTTCGGCACCGATGATGGCCTCCTGCCAGGCGGCCACGTTGCCGTTGGCGGCCAGGCGCAGGGGCACGGCGGTGCGCTGGGGCTGGGCCGTGGTCACGGTCAGCGCGGGGCGCGGCTGGTTGGCCTTGGGCTCGTCGGCCGCGCGCGAGGCGCCGGAAAACACCAGGGCGCCAGTGGCGAGAAGGACGCAGGCGGCCACAACGGCCAGCGCGGAAGCGGAGAGTTTGAACTGGTTCATGGAAAGGGTCCGTTCATCCGGAAGGTGTCAGGAAATGGGGAGACGGGCTCAGCGGGTGCCGGCCTGGGCGGTCTCGGCCAGGCCCGGGACGGTGGTGCTGTCCCAGCCGCCGCCGGCTGCGCGGTACAGCGCGATCCAGGCGGACTGGCGCTCGTGCTGCAGGGCCAGCACGGCGTTCTGCGCGGCCAGTGCGGTGCGGCGCGCGTCTTCCAGTTCCACCAGGCTGGCCAGGCCGCCGCGCCAGCGCGCGTCGGTGGCATCGAAGGACACGCGGTAGCCTTCGGCCGCGGCGCGGGCGCTGGCGTTGCGCTCGGCCGTGCTCTGCAGCCGCACCAGGGCCTGCTCGACCTCGCTCACGGCGCGGCGGATGCTGGCGCGGTACAGCGCCACCGACTCGTCGTAGCGCGCGCGGGCGGCATCCACCTGGGCGGCGCGGCGGCCGCCGTCGAACAGCGGCAGGCTCAGCGACAGCGGGCCCAGGGTCCAGGCGTCCACCTCGTTGCCGGTGCCGCCCGTGCGGACCCAGGCCTTGCCGATATTGCCGCTGAGCGACAGGCGCGGGTAGCGCTGGGCCTGGGCACTGCCCACCTCGGCGCTGGCCGCAGCCACCTCGCGCTCGGCGTTGTACACGTCGGGGCGCTGGGAGATCACCTGCGCCGGCAAGGCAGCGATGGCGAACAGGCTGTCCGGTGCCGGGGTGATGGGCGTGGCCGTGATCAGCTGGCGCAGCGCGGCCTCGTCCTGTCCGGTCAGGGCCACCAGGGTCTTGAACTCCACATCGCACTGCATGCGCTGCTGCGAGGCGCGCGCCGTCGCCTCGGCAGCGCTGGCGCGTGCCAGGGCCGCCGTGGCCGGTGCCGTGAAGCCGGCGCGCTCGCTCAGGTCCGACAGGCGCGAGGTCTCGCCGCGCGAGCGCGCGTCGCGCTCGGCCACGTCGAGCTGCTGCAGGCAGGTGCGCAGGCTGCTGGTCTGCTGCGCCACCTCCGCCGCCACGCTCACGCGGGCTTCGTGCCACAGGGCCTGGGCGCCGGCCAGGCGCTCGCTGGCCGCGTCGCGCGTGGCGGCATTGGCGCCGAACAGGTCCACCTCCCAGGCGGCCTGCAGGCCGGCTTGGGAGGTGGTGGCCAGGCTGCCGACCTGGGCGTTGGCGCCGCGGCTGGAGGTTGCCTGGGCATCGAGCGTGGGCAGGAGGGCCGCGCCCGCCGTGGTCTGGGTGGCACGGGCCTGCAGCAGGCGCGAGCGCGCCTGGGCCACGCTCGGGCTGATGCCCTGCGCGGCTTCGATCAGGGGCACCAGCGCGGGGTCGTTCCACTGGCGCCACCACTGCGCGAGGTCGGCCATCTGGCCGCCGTGTGGCAGCGGCGCGGTCCAGCTGGCGGGCGGCCGGGCCTCGACCGCCGCGGGGGGCCGCGCCGTGCTGCAGGCGCCAAGCAGCAGCACGCTGCAAACGCCCAGGGTTCGAACAAGCAATGTCATTCCTCTTCCTCCTTGTTGTTGTGCCCGCGCGGTTCGCGCAGTGCCTGGCGGCGTGCCACTTCGCCCTGGATCATGGACATGGCATAGCCGGTCAGGCGTTCGGCCCAGGCGTCCGCGGTGGCGGGGCCTGCGAGTTGGGGGGCAATGGCGGCGATGGCGTCGCGCTGGGTCCACAGCAGCATGACCAGGCCGCCGATCGAGAACGCCAGGCGGTGCATGTCGTCGTCGATCTCGGGCACGCCCATGTGCTCGCACAGCAGGCGTGCCAGCGCCAGGTGCGGGGCCTTGCATTCGCGCTCGATCAGCTCGGGCCAGACGTGGGTGGGTTCGAGCAGCTCACGCACATGCAGGCGCGTGGCCTGGCGCACCAGGTCGTCGTGCTTGAGCGGCTCCAGCAGCCCCGTGAAGTAGTTCTGGAGTGCCTGTTGCAAGCTGAGCCCGGGGGCGGCAAACACCTCGATGAGGTCGCTGCCGCTGCCAAAGGGCTCGTAGAAGGTGGCCGTGTACAGCTGCGCCTTGTCGCCGAAGTGGTAGCCGATGGCGGCCACGTTGGTGCCGGCCGCGACCGCGATGGCGCGCACCGAGGTGCGCGCAAAGCCATGCTCGGAAAACAGCCGCAGCGCGGCCTGCAGCAGGCGTGCGCGCGTGTCGTCGCCATCGCTGCGCGCAGCCCGTGGCGGGCGCGCTGCGCGCTTGGCGGCAGGCGGGGAAATCGGCGGGTCAGAAGGCATGGCGGTGGATTAGACCACCATAATTCAAACAAGTGTTTAAATTAGCGTGACATTCGGCAACAGGCCGCCGCCGGCCGGGTGGAGGCTCAGCGCGCGGAGCCGAACACCGCCGCCCACAGAGCCAGCACGGCGTCGCGCTCGGCCTGCAGGGCCGGGGGCATGACCTGGGTGGGCACCTCGTCCAGCCGCGCCCGGTGCTGCACGCGGCGCAGTTCGCGGTAAGCATCCGCCGCCGCATGGCCCACGCCGGCAGGCAGCAGGCCGACCTGTTCGGCGCGCTGCAGCAGGGCGATGTTGCCCACGTTGGCCACCAGCTCAGGGTGCGCCGCCGCCTGCGAGAGCACCAGGTACTGCACGGCGAATTCCGCGTCCACCATGCCACCCGGGCTGTGCTTGACGTCGAACTGCCTGTCGCGCGTGGGGTGCGCCTGGGCCACCTTCTCGCGCATGGACACGATTTCTTCGCGCAGGGCCACGGGGTCGCGCGGCGAGGTGATCACGGCTGTGCGCACGGCGTCGAAGCGGGTCTCCAGCTGTGGGCTGCCCATCACGAAGCGCGCGCGCGTCATGGCCTGGTGCTCCCAGGTCCAGGCGGTGTTGCTGCCGCGCCGCTCCTGGTAGTTGGCGTAGGCTTCGAAGCGCGTGACCAGCAGGCCGGAGCTGCCGTTGGGCCGCAATGCAGTGTCGATCTCGTAGAGGTCGCCCTCGCCGGTCTTCACCGTGAGCCAGTTGATCAGCTTGCGCACGAAGGCGGCGTAGACCTCGGGGGCGCGCTCGTCGTCGTCGTCGAAGACGAAGACGATGTCCAGGTCGCTGCCATAGCCCAGCTCCTTGCCGCCGAGCTTGCCGTAGCCGATCACGGCGAACTGCGGCACCTCGCGGTGGCGGGTCTTGAGGCGGCTCCAGCACCACTGGGCGGTCACGCGCAGCACGCTGTCGGCCAGGGCGCTGAGGTCATCGGCCACCTGCTCTACGGTGATGCGGTGCTCCACATCGCGCGCCAGCGTGCGGAAGGTCTCGGCATGCTGGGCGCGGCGCAGCAGGTTGAGCAGGGTCTCGTCGTCGTCCTCGCCGGTGGAGGTGATCGAGGCCAGGCGCATCGCCAACTCGCGCTCGAAATCGGCCACCGAGAAGCGCTCGGCCAGCAGGGCGTCGCCCACCAGCTCGTCGATCACGCCCGGGTGCTGCAGCAGGTAGCGCGCCGGCCAGCGGGCTGCGCCCAGCAGGTGCAGCATCTGCTCGTGCACCGAGGGGCGCTCCAGCAGCAGCGACAGGTAGCTGTCGCGGCGCAGCAGGGGTTCGAGCCAGTTGGCCATGCGCACGGCGGCCTCTTCGGTCACGCGGCCTTCGGTGAGCCACTGGGCGGTGCGCTGCACCAGGCGGAACAGGCGCGCGCGCGTCTCGTCGCGCAGGCCCTGCACGCGCGGGTGGCTGCGCCACTCGGCCACGCGCTCGCGAAAGCCCGGGGGCAGCTGTTCCAGCAGGGCTTCGAGTTCGGGGGGCGGGGGCGCGGCCGCGCGCGGGCCGCCGCAGCCGCCCTTGCTGCACTGCTTCTTGCCGTTGCCGCCCAGCAGGGTGTCGAATTCTTGCGCCACGAGTTCGCGGTGGGCGTCGAGCTCGTGCAGGAAGGCGCAGCAATCGGGGTAGCCCATGGTGCGGGCGATCCAGGCCAGGTCGTCGTCGCGCGTGGGCAGCACATGGGTCTGCTGGTCATCGAGGTACTGGATGCGGTGCTCCACCCGGCGCAGGAAGACATAGGCGCGTGCCAGGGCGTCGGCCGTCTCCTGCGGCATCAGGCCGGCCTGGGCCAGGCGCTGCAGGGCGTCGAGCGTGGGGCGCCGGCGCAGCTCGGGAAACTGCCCGCCGCGCACCACCTGAAGGAGCTGCACGGTGAATTCGATTTCGCGGATGCCGCCGCGCGAGAGCTTGACGTCGTTGGCGCGCTCGGGGTGGCCTGCGCTGCGTTTGGCCGCATGGTCGCGGATCTGGCTGTGCAGCAGGCGCAGCGCATCGAACACGCTGTAGTCCAGGTAGCGCCGGAACACGAAGGGCAGCACCACGCCGCGCAGCGCCTGCACCTCGGTGCTGGCAATGCACTCGCGCGGCGCCACCACCCGGCTCTTGAGCCAGGCGAAACGCTCCCATTCGCGGCCCTGCACCTGCAGGTACTCCTCCAGCGCCGCCAGCGAGACGGCCGCCGGGCCCGAATTGCCGTTGGGCCTGAGCGCCAGGTCCACGCGAAAGACGAAGCCGTGCTCGGTGGTGTCGCCGACCAGGCTGTAGATGGCCTTGACCGCACGCGCGAAGTACTCGTGGTTGGAGATCCTGCCCCGGCCATCCGCCAGGCCGGCGGTTTCGCCGTCGTGCTCGTAGACGTAGATCAGGTCGATGTCGCTCGATACATTGAGCTCGCGCGCGCCGAGCTTGCCCATGCCGATGATCCACAGCTGCACCGGCTGGCCGTCGGGGCCCCGGGGCGCGCCGTGGCGGGCGTCGAGATCCTGGCGCGCATGCCGGCAGGCCCGGTCCAGGGCGAGTTCGGCCAGCTCGGTCACCGCACAGGTGATGTCGGACAAGGGGGCCTGGCCATCGCAGTCGAGCTGGATCAGGCGTTCCATGACCAGCTGGCGCAGGATGCGCAGGGCGGTTCCGGTGTCGTTGCCACGCGCCAGCAGGGCATCGCAGACCGCATCCATCGCGTCGCGCCGGGGGGCGCCCGGCGGCAGCAGGGCCAGATCGCCACCGTAGCGGCGGTGCAGGCGCTGCAGGAAACGGGAATGCCCGGCCAGGGGCTGGCCGTCCTGGAAGGGATCGTTACAGGCCATGGGCATGGGAATGGCGGGAATGGCAACCGGCTGCCAGGAGGGGGCCATGGGCTGCTGCATACACAAGAACACGGGTTCGCATTGAACCCACAAGCACACCGCGGGTCATAATTCCTGCCACATTCAATCCCACCATGATCGATCCCACCCCGCACCCCTCACGCCTGCTCAAGACAGTGGCAGGCTTTGCGCGGTGGTCACTGGGGTTGCTTGTCGCCTTCTGGCTGCTGCTGACCATCGCCTGGGGGGCCCTTCATGGCTGGATTGTGCCGCGAATCGGCGAGTTCCGCCCGCAGCTGGAAGACCATGCCGCACGGGCTCTAGGGGTTCCCGTGCGCATCGGCGCCCTGAGCGCGCGCTCCGAGGGGCTGATCCCCTCCGTGCAGCTGGTGAATGTGGCACTCCTGGACAGCGCTGGCCGCGAGGCCCTGCGCCTGCCGCGCGTGGTCGTGGCCCTGTCGCCACGCTCGCTGCTGAACTTCGGCTTCGAGCAGCTCTATATAGAGAAGCCCGACCTGGACATCCGCCGCGCCAGCGATGGCCGCATCACCGTGGCCGGCCTGGCCATGAAGGACAGCGGCGGCGGTAGCAATGGCGCGGCCGACTGGTTCTTCTCGCAGGGCGAGGTGCTGATCAAGGGCGGCACCCTGCGCTGGACCGATGAAATGCGCAATGCCCCCCAGCTGGCCCTGACCGAGGTGGACCTGCTGGTGCGCAACGGCAACTGGAGCCACCGCATGCGCGTGGACGCCACGCCACCACCCGACTGGGGCGACCGTTTCTCGCTGGTCGGCCTGTTCCGCGCGCCGCTGCTGCGCGCGCGCGATGGCAACTGGCAGCACTGGAACGGCCAGGTCTACGCCGACTTTGCGCGGGTCGACGTGTCCCAACTGCGCCACCATGCCGACCTGGGGGTGGACGTGGCCCAGGGCCGTGGCGCCCTGCGGGCCTGGGCCGACGTGAGGAGCGGCCAGATCGTGGGGGGTACGGCCGACCTGGCCCTGGCCGATGTGAATGCCACCCTGGGACCGGGGCTGGAACCCCTGGCGCTGCCCTCCATCGCCGGGCGCCTGGGCGGACGGCAGCTCAAGGGCGGTTTCGAATTCTCCACGCAAGGCCTGCAATTCACCACCGACGACGGCCTGCGCTGGCCCGGTGGCAACGTCAAGCTGGTCTACACCGACGCCACCGCCAAGGCGCCCGCCCAGGGCGATTTCCGGGCCGACCGGCTGGAGCTGGCGGCCCTGGCGCAGATTGCCAGCCGCCTGCCCCTGGGCAGCACGGCGCACGATGCCGTGCGCCAGTACGCCCCCAAGGGCCTGGTCAACGAGATCCAGGCCACCTGGAAGGGGCCGCTCGATGCGCTGCAGCAATACCAGGTGCGCGGCCGCATCCAGGGCCTGGCGCTGGCCGGGGAGCTGGACAGCGGCGTGGCGCAGCGCCTGGGACTGCGCGGCGCCACGGTGGACCTGGACATGACCCAGGGCGGCGGCAAGGCCCAGCTCGCCATCGAATCGGGTGCCCTGCTGCTGCCCGGCGTGTTCGAAGACCCCGTGCTGCCGCTGGACCGCCTGAGCGCCGAGGTGCGCTGGCAGCTGGAGGGCGAGCGCATCGCGGTGCAGGCCAGTGAGGTGAAGTTCGCCAATGCCGATGCCCAGGGCGAGGCGCGCGCAACCTGGCACACCGCGGATCCCACCAAGAGCCCGGCCCGCTCGCGCTTTCCCGGCGTGCTCGACCTCTCGGGCAAGCTCACGCGGGCCGATGGCACGCGCGTGCACCGCTACCTGCCCCTGTCGGTGGGTGAAGAGGCCCGCCACTACGTGCGGGATGCCGTGGTCGCCGGCACGGCCAGCGGCGTCGACTTCAAGGTCCGGGGCGATCTGCACGACATGCCGTTCAACGACCCGCGCCAAGGTGAGTTCCGCATCGCCGCGCGGGTCAAGGACGTGACCTACGCCTTCGTGCCGCCCCAGTTGCACCCGAACGATCCATTGCGCTGGCCGGCCCTCACACAGCTGCAGGGCGAGCTGATCTTCGAGCGCTCCTCCATGCACGTGCGTGGCGCCAGCGGCAGCTTTGCCGGCACATCCGGGGTGCGCGTCGCGCGCGTGGAGGCCTCCATCCCCGACCTGTCGCACACCGTGGTGGCCGTGAATGCCGATGCGCGCGGGCCGTTGCCCGAACTGCTGGGCGTGGTCAACACCTCGCCGCTGTCGCGCATGACGGGCAACGCCCTGGCGCAGGCCAGCGGCACGGGCAACGCCGACTTGCAGCTCAAGCTCAGCCTGCCCATCAGCCAGATCGACAAGTCCCGGGTGCAGGGCAGTGTCACCCTGGCGGGCAACGACGTGCGCATTACGCCCGATACACCGATGCTCGGGCGCGCGCGCGGCGTGGTGCAGTTCAGTGAAACGGGGTTCTCGCTGGTCGGCATGCAGGCCCGGGCCCTGGGGGGCGATGTGCGCCTGGAAGGGGGCATGCGCGCCCTGGCCGCCAATGCCCCGGCCACGGAAGCCGCGATCCAGCTGCGCGCGCAGGGCACGGCCACGGCCGAAGGGCTGCAGCAGGCGCCCCAGCTGGGGCTGCTGTCGCAGCTGGCCGGCCGGGCCACGGGCAGCGCGCCCTACACACTGGCGCTGGCCTTTCGCCGCGGCGTTCCCGAGGTGCAGGTGACGACCAGCCTGCAGGGGCTGGCGCTGGCGCTGCCGGCCCCGCTGGGCAAGACGGCCGAGAGCAGCCTGCCGCTGCGCTACGACAATTCGCTGGCGCGCGAATCGCTGACCGGCGCGGTCACCGCCGCCGGCACCGCGCCGCCGCTGCGCGACCAGATCACGCTGGACCTGGGGGCCCTGGGTTCGGCCACCTACCACCGCGACGTGAGCGGCGCCCAGCCGCGCGTGCTGCGCGGCGCGATCGGCGTGGGCCTGGCGCCCGGGGAGTCGGCGCCCATGCCGACCGAGGGCGTGGCGGCCAACATCCAGCTGGCCCGGCTCGACATCGATGCCTGGGAAGACCTGCTCAGCCCGCCGCGCCCGGCGGCCGCATCGGCCGCGGCGGCTGCAGCGCCGGCCCGCCCGGCGGGCGGCGCGCTGGCCACCAGCGCCACGCAGGACTACCTGCCCACCACCGTGGCATTGCGCGCCCGCGAGCTGTCGGCCCAGGGGCGCACCCTGCACAACGTGGTGGCTGGCGGGCAGCGCGATGGCCCGGTCTGGAAGGGCAACATCGATGCGGCCGAGCTCAGCGGCTTCGTGGAATTCCGTGAAGGAGGGGGCGGGGACTCGGGCAACGGCCGGCTCTATGCGCGCCTGTCGCGCCTGAACATGCCGCAGAGCGACGCCAACCAGGTCGAGGCGCTGCTTGAAGAGCAGCCGGGCTCGCTGCCCGCGCTGGACATCGTGGTCGATGACTTCGAGCTGCGTGGCCGCAAGCTCGGCCGGGTGGAGATCGAGGCGCAGAACCGCGGCAGCGACAGCACGCCGCGCGAGTGGCGCCTCTCCAAATTCAACATCACCTCGCCCGAGGGCAGCCTCACGGCCAACGGCAACTGGGCCCTGCTCAACCAGCCGCGTGCCGGCGGCAGCGGCGGCGAGCGCCGCACGGTGCTCAATTTCCGGCTCGACATCCGCGACTCGGGCGACCTGCTGGCCCGTTTCGCCATGCCGGGGGTGATACGGCGCGGCAAGGGCCGCATGGAGGGCCAGGTGGCCTGGATGGGGGCGCCTTTCAGCCCGGACTACCGCTCCATGACCGGCCTGGTCAATGTGAACATCGAGGCCGGCCAGTTCCTCAAGGCCGACCCCGGCCTGGCCAAGCTGCTCAGCGTGCTCAGCCTGCAGTCGCTGCCGCGCCGCCTGAGCCTGGATTTCCGCGATGTCTTCAGCGAAGGCTTCGCCTTCGACTTCGTGCGCGGCGACCTGCGCATCGAGCAGGGCGTGGCCACCACCAACAACCTGCAGATGAAGGGCGTGAACGCCGCCGTGCTCATGGAGGGCAGTGCCGACATCGACCGCGAGACGCAGGACCTGCGCGTGGTGGTGGTGCCCGAGATCAATGCCATGACGGCCTCGCTGGTGGCCACGGCCATCAACCCCGTGATCGGCCTGGGCAGCTTCCTGGCCCAGGTCTTTCTGCGCGGCCCGCTGATCGAGGCGGCGACGCAGGAGTTCCGCATCGATGGTTCCTGGTCCGATCCGCGCGTGGTGCGCGTGCCCCGGCGTGCGCGCGTGTCGGGCAATGCCGCGGACAACGGGCCATCACCCACCGCTCCTCGAACCGGAGAGTCCTCATGAAAGTCGCTGCCCTGCAGATGGTGTCCGGAACCCACCTGGACGACAACTTGGTCGCCGCCCGGGCCTTGCTGGAGCAGGCGGCGCGCGCGGGCGCCGAACTGGCCGTGCTGCCCGAGTACTTCTGCATCATGGGCCGGCAGGACACGGACAAGCTGGCGCTCCAGGAGGCGCATGGCGAAGGCCCGATCCAGGACTTCCTGGCGCGCGCGGCACGCGAACTCGGCCTGTGGGTCGTGGGAGGCACCCTGCCGCTGCGCGGCAACGACGCCGTGCGCGTGCGCAACACCACGCTGGCCTTCAACCCCGAGGGGGCCTGCGTTGCGCGCTACGACAAGATCCATTTGTTCCACTTCGACAACGGCCAGGACCAGTTCCACGAAAGCCGGGTGATCGAGCCCGGCGACGAGGTCGTGCAGTTCGACCTGCGCTCGCGCGAGGGCGAACTCTGGCGCGTGGGCCTGAGCGTGTGCTACGACCTGCGCTTTCCCGAGCTCTACCGCGCCCATGCCCAGGCCGGGGCCGATCTGCTGCTGGTGCCCAGCGCCTTCACCCACACCACGGGCCAGGCGCACTGGGAGGTGCTGCTGCGCGCCCGGGCCATCGAAAACCTGGCCTATGTGCTGGCCCCGGCCCAAGGCGGCGTGCACGAAAACGGGCGCCGCACCTGGGGCCACAGCATGCTGGTGGACCCCTGGGGTGGCATTGCGGCGGTGCACGAAGAAGGTGTCGGCGTCGCCCTGGGAACGCTGGCCAAGGCGCGCCTGCGCGAGGTGCGCAGCCAGCTGCCGGCCCTGGGCCACCGCGTGCTGTGAGCAGCAAGCCGCGCAAGACCCTGTGGCAGCGCTGGCGCGGCGCGTGGCGGCGCTGGTCGCTGTGGACCCTGCTCGTGGCGCTGGTGGTGGCCATGCTGGTCACCGTGGTCTGGCTGGCAGGGCGCTACGAGGCCAGCCAGGTGCAGAGCCGGCTGGAGCGCGACACGGCCGATGCCGTTTCGGACGTGCGCGTGGCCCTCACGCGCAACCTGCAGAGCCTGCAGGCCCTGCATGCCGAAGACCCGGGTGTGCTGGCCTGGGAGGTGAATGCCTCCGAGCTGCTGCGCGGCCACCGCGAGCTGGTGCGCCTGGAATGGCGTGACACCGGCATGCGGCTGCGCTCGCAGGTGCAGACCCCCTACCGCCCCGTGTACTGGGACCGCGGCACGCGCGAGAGCGCGCACTCCGACGCCTCGCTGGCCTGTGCCAATGCGCGCCGCCTGAGCGGGCCGGCCTATTCGAGCAGTTACTTCCAGCCGCACGGCGATGGCCTGGGCTCGGAGATGATGGAGCTGTGCCTGCCCATCACTTCGGGCGGGCGCAACACCGGCTTCCTGGTGGCCACCTACGCGCTCAACGCCATGCTCGAAGACCTGGTGGGGCATGGCCTCACGCGCAGCCAGGAAGCCTCCTTCACCGAGGCCGACGGCACGCGCCTGGCGGTGCTGGGCGCGGCGCGGCGCGGCTCGCGCATGTTCACGGCCACGCACCTGCTGGACCTGCCCGGCGCCACCCTGGTGCTGCGCATGGACACCTGGCACAGTGCCCCGAGCCTGTTCCCGAACGTGCTCACGGCGCTGGTCACGGCCATGTCCATCGCACTGGTCACGGTGATGGTGGTGCTGGTGCGCGACAACCGCCGGCGCCTGCGCGCCGAGCGCGACCTGGGCGATGCGCTGGCGTTTCGCAAGGCCATGGAGGATTCGCTGGTCACGGGGCTGCGCGCGCGCGACCTGGAGGGCCGCATCACCTACGTGAACCCGGCCTTCTGCGACATGGTGGGCTTTGCGCCGCAGGAGCTCCTGGGCCTGAGCGCGTCGGCCCCCTACTGGCCGCCCGAGCGGGTGGAGGAGTACCAGCAGCGCCAGGCCATCCGCTTTGCGGGCTACATGCCGCCGCGCGAAGGCTTCGAGTCGGAATTCATGCGCAAGGATGGCACGCGCTTTCCCGTGCTCATCATCGAGGCGCCGCTGATCAACGCCCAGGGGCTGCACACGGGCTGGATGAGCGCCTTCCTGGACATGAGCGAGCAGCGCCGCATCGAGGAGCTTTCGCGCGCCTCGCAGGAACGCCTGCAGGCCACGGCGCGCCTGGCCACCGTGGGCGAAATGGCCTCGCTGCTGAGCCATGAACTGAACCAGCCGCTGGCCGCCATATCGAGCTATGCCACGGGCTCCATGAACCTGCTCGAAGCCCCGGTGGGTGTGGGCGATGCCCACCCTCCCCCGCCCGAGAACCTGCAGGACGTGCGCATGGCCATGCAGGCCATTGCGCGCCAGGCCGAACGGGCCGGCAAGGTGATCAAGAGCGTGCACGACTTCGTGCGCCGGCGCGACCAGGCGCGCGAGGCCGTGAGCGCGCAGCAGCTGCTCGACGCCATCATGCCGCTGGTGAGCCTGCAGGCGCGCAAGATCGGCGTGCGCGTGCACACGGCGGTGGAGGCCGACCTGCCGCCCGCGCTGTGCGACCGCACCATGGTCGAGCAGGTGCTGCTCAACCTGGCACGCAATGCCATGCAGGCCATGGACGTGCCCGGCGTCTCCAAGCGGGTGCTGGAGATCCGCGCGCGCCGCGCTGCATCGAACGCGCACCAGGCCTGGATCGAGTTCGCCGTGGCCGACCTGGGCGCCGGTATCGAGCCCGAGGTGGCCGAGCGCCTGTTCACCCCCTTCTTCACCACCCGCGCCGAGGGCATGGGGCTGGGCCTGAGCCTGTGCCGCACCGTCATCGAGCAGCATGGCGGCTTCCTCGGCTTTGCGCCCAACGAACCCCGTGGTACGGTATTCACCTTCACGCTGCCCGTCCACCAACCTCCCGCCTCCTCTTCTTCGACTGCCTCCTGATGGAACCCGTCTCCAATGCCACCGTGTACATCGTCGATGACGATGCGGGCGTGCGCGAAGCACTGGCCTGGCTGCTGCGCTCGCGCCGCCTGCCCAGCGAGTCCTTCGACAGCGCCGAAGCCTTCGATGCTGCGCTGCAGTCGCGCCCCGCGCAGCGCCAGCCCTGCTGCCTGCTGCTGGACGTGCGCATGCCGGGCATGAGCGGCCTGGCCTTGTTCGACCTGCTCATCGTGCGCGGTGATCTGGCGACCATGCCGGTGATCTTCCTCACCGGCCATGCCGATGTGCCCACGGCGGTGGACGCGGTCAAGCGCGGCGCCTTCGACTTCTGCGAGAAGCCGTTCTCGGACAATGCCCTGGTCGACCGCATCGAGCAGGCGCTCGCGAAATCGGCGGCCCACCTGGCCGCGCTGCGCGAGCGCAGCGACCTGCAGGTGCGCCTGGCCGACCTGACGGAGCGCGAACGCGACGTCATGGACCTGGTGGTCGAAGGCCTGCCCAACAAGCTCATTGCCGACCAGCTCGACATCAGCGTGCGCACGGTGGAAGTGCACCGCGCGCGCGTGTTCGACAAGATGCAGGTCAAGTCGGCCGTGGAACTGGCCAACCTGCTGCGCCAAGGGCACTGAGCCTGGCGCTCAGTCCTTGCCTGGCGGTGGAGGGGCCTTTTTGCCCTCCTCCTGCTCCGGGGACTTGAGCTCGCCGCCACGCCGCCCGGAAAACATGGTCCACCAGACGATGGCCACCAGCACCACCAGCGCGAGCAGCGCTTCAAGCAAAATCAGCCCCATGAAATTGACACTCCTGCGCCTTGTGACGACGGCGCTGATTGTAGGAACGCTGGCCGCCTGCTCCAGCACACCGCCCCCAAGTCCCTCCCGCCCCGCGGTCCTCTCCCCTGCGCTGCCGCCGGGCGCGGTGTCCATTCCTGGAGACAACGGCCCGCTGCCGCCGGCCATGGCCCAGCCCAAGAGCCGCTGGATCCCGGTGCGCTGGGCCGAGCTGCCGGGCTTTGCCAACGACGCGCTGCACGAGGCCTGGAATGCCTGGATCAAGAGCTGCGAGCGTCCGGCCCCACAGTTCGTGCAACTGTGTGGCGAGGTGCGCCAGCTGAGCATCGCCACGCCCGAGGAGCAGCGCGCCTGGATGGTGGCGCGGCTGCAGCCCTACCGCGTGGAGTCGGCCGAGGGCAACCCTGAGGGCCTGCTCACCGCCTACTACGAGCCCCTGATCGACGCCGCGCGCCAGCCCGGCAACGGCTACACGGTGCCCGTGTACCGGCTGCCCGCGGGGCATGGCGCACGCAAGCCCTGGTACACGCGCCAGCAGATCGACACCCTGCCCGAGGCGCAGGCCGCCCTGCAGGGTCGGGCCATCGCCTGGCTGCGCGACCCGGTGGAGTCCATGGTGCTGCACATCCAGGGCTCGGGCCGCCTGCGCGTGGCCGAGCCCGATGGCTCGGTGAGCCTGGTGCGTGTGGCCTATGCCGGCACCAATGACCAGCCCTACCAGAGCGTGGGCCGCTGGCTGCTGGACCAGGGCGCCACGCGCGATGCCACCTGGCCTGGCATCCGCGCCTGGCTGGCGCAGAACCCCCAGCGCACCAATGAGCTGCTCTGGGCCAACCCGCGCTATGTGTTCTTCCGCGAAGAAACCCTCGATGGCATGGAGGCCGGCTTCGGCCCCAAGGGCGCGCAGGGCGTGGCGCTCACGCCGGGCCGCTCCATCGCTGTGGACCGCCAGAGCATTCCCTATGGCACGCCGGTGTGGCTGGCCTCCAGCGGGCCGCAGGTGCAACTGAGCCGGCTGGTGCTGGCGCAGGACACGGGCAGCGCCATCCTGGGCGCGGTGCGGGCCGACTATTTCACGGGCTGGGGGCAGGAGGCCGGCGACATCGCCGGGCGGCTCAAGCAGGGCCTGCGCCTGTGGGTGCTCTGGCCCCGTTGAACCCGGGGCTCAGAGCTCGCGCAGACCGTCGAGCCCGGCGGCCGCCATCGACGGCAGGAATTCGATGAGCTCGTAGTCCGCGAGTTGCTCGCGGTGGAAGGGGTCTTGCTGCACGATGGCGAGCACCTCGTCGCGGCTGGCGGCGCGCACCAGGATCACACCGCCCGTGCGGGGCTCCCGGCGGCCCGAGAGCTGGAAGTGGCCAGAGGCGTAGTGCCGCTCCAGGAATTGCCGGTGCTCGGGCACGAAGCGGTCCACTTCGGACAGGGGCTGCTTGTAGCTGAGGATCAGGAGGTACATGGGGTGTTCAGCGCTCCACCACGAAGCGCGAGACCAGGGGCGGGGCGTCGCCGATGTGGAAGGCCAGCTTGCGCTCGCGCAGCGCGACGTCGGAGGCGGTGACGCGGTCGAAGCGGCGCAGGTGCTCGGTCCAGGATTCGTCTTCGATCTGCTCCACGTAGCGCGCCGGGTCGGCGATGTCGTGGCGCAACTGCCAGGACAGGGCGCCCTGGCGCAGGCGGCTGCGGCGGCTTTCCTGCATGAGCTCGCGGAAGTCGGCGGCGCGCGCGGGGTCGATGGTGTATTCGATGGTGGCGACCACGTGGCCGCGCTCGGGGGGGGTGGGCGCCACGGGGGCCTTGAAGGCCTGCGAGGGGCTCAGGTCCTCCTCGATGCTGCGGTCGGCCACCAGGCGCTGCACCACGGCCATGGCGGTGAAGCCGGTGACGGCTGCGATGCCCAGGCTCAGGTGCACGCTGGTCAGCGTGGCCACCTGGCCCCAGACGGCCGCGCCCAGGGCTGTGGAGCCCATGATGGCCATCTGGAAGATCGACATGCCGCGCGCGCGCACCCAGTTGGGCAGCGCCAGTTGGGCCGAGACGCTGAGCGTGTTGGCCGTGGTGATCCAGGCCATGCCACCCACCACCATGGCCGGCACGGCGACATAGACGTTGGGCGCAATGGCCATGACGCCGGTGGCGGCGGCCTGCAGCAGGGTGCCGCGCAGCACCAGCACATCGCGCGGCATGGCTTGGCGCAGGCGCGGCAGGAACATGGCGGCCGCAATCGCGCCCGCGCCCATGGAGGCCAGCAGCAGCGTGAAGGTGCCGGCGCCGCCGCCCTCCAGGCCCTTGGCCAGCAGGGGCAGCATGGCCATGAGCGCCGTGGCATGCAGGAAGAACACCGAGATGCGCCAGAGCACGGCGCGCAGGCGCGGCGACTGGCGCACGAACTGCAGGCCCACGCGCATGGCGCTGGGCAGGCGCTCGCGGCCTAGCGGGCTGGGCACGTGGGTGCGCTTCCAGCGCATGATCACCAGGCCCGAGCCCACCGACAGCACGGCGTTGAGCACGAACACCCAGGCGCTGCCCGCACTGGCGATGATGGCCCCGGCCAGCAGCGGGCCGATGATGCGCGAGGCGTTCATGGCCACGCCGTTGAGTGCCAGCGCGGCGGGCAGCTGCGGCCGGCTCACCAGTTCGGGCACGATGGCGGCGAACACCGGCCAGCGCATGGCCAGGCCGATGCCGTTGGCAAAGGTCAGGGCCAGCAGCAACGGTGCCGTCATGCCGCCGGCCAGGATGGCCACGCACAGCACCAGGGCCACGGCCGCGACCCAGAACTGCGTGGCCATGAAGTAGCGCCGCCGGTCCAGGATGTCGGCCAGCGCGCCGCTGGGCAGGCCCAGCAGGAACACGGGCAGGGTGGAGGCCGATTGCACCAGCGCCACCAGGATGGGCGAGGTGGTGAGCGTGGTCATGAGCCAGGCGGCCGCCACGTCGTTCATCCACATGCAGGTGTTGGCGGCCACCCAGGTGAGCCAGAGCATGCGGAACACCGGCACCGACAGCGGGGCCAGCGGCGAGAGCGATGCCGGGTTCGGGTCGGCGGGGGGCGTGGCCGCATCGGCCTGGGGCGTTCCCTGGGCAGATCCGGCCCCTGCGGCGCTGGAGGGGGGGAGGGATTCGGGTGCGACGCTGCGCGTGCTTTCGTGGGACGGCAATGGTGGCATGTCCCGCCATTGTGCGCCGGTTGGAGTGGCCGTGCCGGATCAGCGCCAAATAGCCGACTGCAGGCCTGTCCCCTCCTCCGGCACACCTTCACACCGCATCGGTCGGCTCAGCCGGTGCGTGGTTGCCCGCCCGCCTGGTCTGCCGCAGCAGCAGCCAGGCCATGAGCGCCAGCGCCCCCACGCCTGCCAGCAGCACGCCCCACAGCACGGCACTGCGCGTGGAGATGCCGCCGCTGGCGGCTGCAGCAGGCACCTGCGCGCTGTCTTGGGGCTTGCCACCGGTGATGTCGGCACGGGCGACATCGGCCAGCGCCATGGGCAACTGGTTCTCTTGAGCGGGCTGGTAGCCCGGCACCAGGCTGGCCAGGGGCAGGAAGGCACTGGCCGCCGCGCTGGCGCCGGGCAGCCCGGCCGCCAGTGTGAAGGGCCCTTGCCCGCTGGCCAGGAACACCAGCTGCGCGGGCTCGAACTGCAGCGCCATCTCGGGCGCGGCGACAAAGCCGGGGGTCTTGGGGTCGGCTTCGACCTTGATCTCGCGCACCGAGGCTCCGCCCAGCTCGACGGGGCCGCTGGCCTGCTCCTTGCCTCCCATGGTCATCTTGTAGACCACCGCGCTCGCCAGCGGCGACCAGGGCTGCTCACGGTGGTTGCGCCCCAGCACACGCACAGGAATCAGCACATTGCTGCCGGGCGGCTTGATCTGGAGCGCGGCGACTGGCGTCGCAAACGGCAGTGCAAACACCAGCTCGCGCGGGTTGTTGCCCAGTGGCGGCATCGCCATGCTGGCGCTGACGCGCTCGCGCGGGCCCGTTTGGGCCGAGGTAGCCAGCTGGACGCCGCGCAAGGTCACCGCAGCATCGCCCCAGGTCACGCGCAGGTAGTGGCCCTTGAGGTCGGTGCGTTGCAGGTCGATCTGCTCGCTGCCCAGGCGGCCTGGTGCCGTGGGTGCCATCGCAGCGCTGGCGCGGTACAGCACGGTCTCGGCCAGCGGGTGCCAGTGCTGGAGGTCCTTGCTGGCCTGCACCCGGAACGTCACGGGTTGGCCTGCGGGCAGATCCGCGTCCAGGGCCATGCGGGCCACGGGCAGCTGCACATCGCGCGCGTCGAGCAACGCGCCCCACACGGTTTGTGTGGCTGCAGGACTTGCGGTGCCGGCCCTGTCGATCTGCACCACGCGCTGGCCCTGGCGCTCCTCGATGCGCAGCGACAGGCCTTCCAGCCCTGCCGTCCCCGCGCTGGCTGCGCCCAGGATGGGATACGCGGGCAAGGTCACCGACCCCTCGGGGGCACTGGCCGCCGCCACACCGGCCAGTGCCATGGGCACGGGCTGGCCCAGGCCGTTGAAAAGGCGCAGATCGGCGTAGCCCGGGCTTTGCAGGCGCACCAGCACCTCGGCGGGCAGCAGGATGCGCTGCAGCGGCGCATCGGCCGCGAGCGTCACGGGAAGGCGGATGGCG
The DNA here is from genome assembly GCF_058783375.1 of Acidovorax sp. FW305-C-20-28. Classification (NCBI taxonomy): domain Bacteria; kingdom Pseudomonadati; phylum Pseudomonadota; class Betaproteobacteria; order Burkholderiales; family Comamonadaceae; genus Acidovorax; species Acidovorax sp. FW305-C-20-28. The sequence goes on from NZ_JBYSYM010000001.1 coordinate 542,626, forward strand.
TAAGCCGCGGGGTCGTTGGCATCGCTCACCGCGTGGGCCGCACCGGCACACAGGGACAGGGCGGCAGCGGCCAGCGCCAGGGGCAGGTTCAGAGCAGCAGGCTTCATGGCAGTGTTTCTTGTTGCGATGGCGCCAGCGGCGGCGCAGCAGGCTCCGCGCGGGCAGCCGCCTTGGGCGGCAACGGCGCAAAGTAGCCCACCACCAGCATGAGCACACCTACGGCGATGAAGGCAATGATGCGTTCGGCACCGCCGGCATTGGACAGATCGATCAGCAGCAGCTTGACCACCACCCCGCCCAGCAGGCCCGCGCCCACCAGCCACAGCGGCCGCTGCGCGCGCCGGTGCGCCAGCACCATCATGCCGAGCGCCAGCAGCGTCCACAGGATGGCGTAGCCGGTCTGCACCACGAAGCTGTCGAACAGCGCCGACGCATTCCAGCGCACGCCGAAGAAGTGGTGGGCCACACGCAACCACACGGTGTTGATCACGATGAAGGCCAGCAGCGCCAACGCCTGCAGCGCATGGCGCCCGGTGACCCAGCCCGAGCGGGCCGGGAGCGGCAGCGCCGAAAGCAGTGCCCGCCGCCAGAACACCAGGCCGCCCAGCGCGAGTGCGAGCGTCAGGTCGGTGGGGTTGAGCAGTGGAATGTAGGGCAGCGGCGCGGTGTGGCCCGACGAATGCACTGCCGCCAACAGCGCGCCCCAGAACACCGTCAACGCCATGGGCAGGGCCGCCAGCCAGTAGTAGGCCTCGGCATGCGGGTTGAGCGGCCAAGGCAGCGCTGCACGCGCCGCCGGCCGGTTGCCACGACCCGCCCACAGCGCCAGCAGCATCAACACCGCAATGGCGCTGACCAGCAGGACCACACCGGCCCAAGAGGTACGCCATAGCTCGGCCTTGCCGATGCCGGACCACAGGCAGTCGGCCAGCAGCAAAGTCACGAGCCATGCCGTGGCGGCATGGAACCAGCCAGCGAGCGGGCTGGGAGCACCCGGCTTGCCATCCACATCGGCCGCCACCTGCAGCCGGTCCGTCTGCCGCAGCATCCACACATGCAGCGCCAGCACGACGGGCCACACGGCCCAGGCGGGGGTGGCGAGCACGCGGTAGCCATCGGCCACCTGCACGACCAAGCCCAGCGCCAGCACGGCAATGGTGCCGCGCGCCGGCCAGGTAGCCACTGCCCAGCGCGTGCGAAGGCCCAGCACCATCGACAGCGCGGCGCTGAGCACGACGGCCAGCATGGCCAGCAGTTCGGTCACCTGTTCGGAGAACACCGGCGTGGGCCACTGGCCCGCTTCCAAGCCGGGCACATGCCGCGTGATCTCCATGAGCCAGGCCAGGCACCAGAACACAAAGCCGTAGAGATAGGCCGGGTTGGACAGCCGCGCCTCCACACCCGCATAACCCCGGGCCCAGGCGGAGCCGCTGTGCGGCAGCGGCTGGCGCAGCCACCAGGCCAGGAGCAGCGAGGGCAGTGCGATCAGCAACGCGCCCAGGAAGGCGGGGTTGACCAGCGGCAGCGGCGAGATGCTGGAGGTGCTGCCCAGGAAAGCCAGCATGGCCACGGCCTGCAGCACAAGCCCGAAGGCGCGCGGCATCCAGCGGGCCTGGCGCATGCCGACCCAGAAAGCGCCTGCGCCTTCGAGCGCCCAGACCGCAGACGTCCATTGAGCGTCCAGCGCCAGCGGCACGGCCAGGGTGGCAAAGCCCACGCCAACGGCAATGAAGCATTCGACGAGCAGGCGCCAGCTGTCCAGCGCGCGGCGCGCCAACACGGTCGCAGCCACCAGGTACAGCGCGGCAAAGGCCATGGCGGAGAAGGCGGCGCCCAGCTCGAAAGGCTGTACCAGCCCGGCCTGCAGACCAAAACCCACCAGCGGCGTGCCGAAGACCAGCATGGTGTCCACGGCATTGCCCAGCTTGGTGGGCGTGTTGCGGGCATAGAGGATGGCCGCACAAAGGTAGATCAGCACAAAGCCCGCAAGGAAGGGCTGCGTGCTGGCGTAGTGCTCGGGCTGGTACTTGAGCGCACCCCATGCCGAGGCGACGCCGAAAGTGGCGACAAAGCCCACCACGTTGAGCATGCGCCAGGAGCGCTTGTGGGCAATGAAGAGAATGGCCAGGTTCAGCAGGGTGTAGTAGCTGAACAGGCCCACATGGCTGCCCTGGCCCGTGGACAGCAGGATGGGTGCGGCAAAGCCACCGGCAAACGCAGCCACGGCAAGTGCGCGCGAGTCCTGCAGCAGCGCCAGCGCGCAGCTGGCCGCGCAAACCGCGATCATCAGACCGAAGGCATAGAGCGGTGGCAGCAGCCCGTAGAGCCGGAAGGCGGCGAAGACGGTGAGGTACATGACCGCCACGCCACCGCCCTGCAGGGCCAGCGCAAAAGCGGGCTTGTCAGCGCGCTTGCGGAAGCCCACCACCAGCAGCGCAATGCCCACCGCCGCGACCGCAGCCAGGCGGAATTCGACCGGCAACAGCCCGGCCGAAGCGGCATACCGCGCCAGGAAGGACAGGCCAATGAACAAGATCACCAGGCCTGCCCGCACGATGGTGTTGCCGCCCAGGAGCCAGTTCCTGGCGGCCAGCACGGCCTGCTCCAAGGCGTTGGGTGGGGCGGGCTGGCGAAGTACATCGGCGCGGGGAGGCACCGGGGCCGAGGTGGAGGCCGAGGTCGGGGCGGTCGGCAGGCCGTGCGGCGTGAGTTCGCCAGTCCAGAACGGATCGTCCGCGTCCGGGCGTTTGTCCAGGGGCTCCGGCGGGGGCGGCGGCGAGGGCGAGGGCGAGGGCGAGGCCACCTGTGCCTGGTCTTCGGCTGTGGGCGCCGCGTGCACCGCCGCAGCGGGCGGGGTGACAGCCTTCGCGGCCTGCGCCTGCAACTCCGTACGGATGGCGGAGCGCACTGCCCAGCGCAACGACAGTCCGGCAAAAAAGCCCAGGATGGCGCCGACAAACGGTCCGAAGTCGCCATGGCCGTCAAACCACGAACCCAGCACCGCGCCCCAAAAAATGCCCCAGATGATCATGCCGCTCGCTCCCTCTTTGGGACTTCCTTCGACAGGCGGCCTGCCTGTGCGAAAGAAGCCACCGTATTTTTAGCCCCACCGGACAACGCGCAACCCCCTGAGCATTGCGACAAGGCGCCCCGGTCGTGCAAAGGGTGCGCGCGGCAGCTGGGTGGTTCTGCGGTGGTTGTGCAGTGGCGTCGCAGGCTTATACAGCACACCCTGTGGTAAGTGCACGCCCGAACGCCTTGTTACTTTGGCGCATGCCCATCCAGCGCGCTTTGCTGCGAAATCAGTAGCGTCCTCATTTCGGCCGGGCCAGGTGCGTGAGCGGCAGCGCCCCGCTGGCCTTGACCTCGCCCAGCGAGAAGCTGGTGTGCATGTCCTTCACATTGGGCAGGTTCAGCAGCACATTGCGCGCGAACTGCGAAAAACTCTCCAGGTCGCGCGCCACCACCTGCAGCTCGAAGGTGCCGGTGCCACTGATGTAGTGGCAGGCGATCACCTCGGGGATCTGGGCGATGGCGTCCTCCATCTCGCGCGTGAGGTTGCCGGTGCTGCGGTCGGCATCGAGCCGCACGAAGGCCAGCACCCCCAGGCCGATCTTGTTGCGGTCGATCTCGGCGCGGTAGCCCTTGATGAAGCCCTCTTCCTCCAGCGCACGCACGCGGCGCCAGCAGGGCGCGGCCGACAGACCCACGCGCTGGGCCAGCTCGGCATTGGTCAGGCGGGCATCGGTTTGCAGCTCGTTGAGGATGGCCAGGTCGAATTTGTCGAGAGTGTTCACAAAGTGCTTGGTTTGAGAAAGATCCTTTCTCAGAATAGCCTAAATTCGGCACACAACGCAAAGACATATCAGCGACGCGGGCATACACTTGTCTCCACACTGGAGGTGCCGCCCTAAACGGGAGGCGCGGCCATGAACCACCGCTTCCACAAGAGGCGCACCCCACAAAAGCCATTGGAGACATAGCCATGAATGCCCCGCTGCCCGAGCACATCCGCAAGGCCCTCGAGACCGTCACGCTCGACGACAAATATTCACTGGACAGCGGCAGAGCCTTCATGAGCGGGGTGCAGGCCCTGGTTCGCCTGCCCATGCTGCAGCGCCAGCGCGATGCCGTGGCAGGGCTCAACACCGCCGGCTTCATCAGCGGCTACCGCGGCTCGCCGCTGGGCACCTACGACCAGGCCCTGTGGGCGGCCAAGAAGCACCTGGCGGCCAACAACATTGTCTTCCAGCCCGGGGTGAACGAGGAGCTCGGCGCCACGGCCGTCTGGGGCACGCAGCAGCTCGACCTGTACCCCCAGTCCAAGAAGTTCGATGGCGTCTTCGGCATCTGGTATGGCAAGGGCCCGGGCGTGGACCGTTGCTCGGACGTGTTCAAGCACGCCAACATGGCGGGTACGGCCAAGCACGGTGGTGTGATCGCCATCGCGGGCGACGACCACATCAGCAAGAGCAGCACGGCCGCGCACCAGAGCGACCACATCTTCAAGGCCTGCGGCACGCCGGTGTTCTTCCCGAGCAGCGTGCAGGAAATCCTGGACATGGGCCTGCACGCCTTCGCCATGAGCCGCTTCTCGGGCGTGTGGTCGGGCATGAAGACCATCCAGGAGGTGGTGGAGTCGTCGAGCAGTATCTCGGTGGACCCCGACCGCGTGAAGATCGTGATGCCCGAGGACTTCGTGATGCCGCCCGGCGGCCTGCACATCCGCTGGCCCGATGCGCCGCTGGAGCAGGAAGCGCGCCTCATGGACTACAAGTGGTATGCGGCCCTGGCGTACATCCGCGCCAACAAGCTCAACTACAACGTGGTCGAAGGCCCGAACGACCGCTTCGGCATCATCGCCAGCGGCAAGGCCTACAACGACACGCGCCAGGCCCTGGTGGACCTGGGCCTCGATGACGCCACCTGCCGCCAGCTCGGTATCCGCGTGCACAAGGTGAACGTGGTGTGGCCGCTCGAAGCGACCATCACGCGCGACTTCGCACAAGGGCTGCAGGAGATCCTCGTGGTCGAGGAAAAGCGCCAGGTCATCGAGTACCAGCTCAAGGAAGAGCTCTACAACTGGCGCGCCGACGTGCGCCCCAATGTGCTGGGCAAGTTCGACGAGCCCGAGGGCGATGCGACGGGCGGCGAGTGGTCCATGCCCAACCCCAGCCAGAACTGGCTGCTGCGCGCCAAGGCCGACCTGACGCCGGCCATCATTGCCAAGGCGATTGCCAAGCGGCTCAAGAAGTTGGGGGTCTCGGACGACATCATCGCCCGCATGGACGCGCGCATTGCCGTCATCGAAGCCAGCGAGCGCGGCATGGCCGAGCTCAAGGTGGACACGGGTGAGCGTGCGCCCTGGTTCTGCAGCGGCTGCCCGCACAACACCAGCACCCGCGTGCCCGAGGGCTCGCGTGCCGTGGCCGGCATCGGCTGCCATTACATGGCCAACTGGATGCCCGACCGCAACACCTCCACCTTCACGCAGATGGGCGGCGAGGGCGTGACCTGGGTGGGCCAGGCACCGTTCACCACCGACCAGCACGTGTTTGCCAACCTGGGCGACGGCACCTACTTCCACAGCGGGTTGCTGGCCATCCGCCAGAGCATCGCGGCGGGTACCAACATCACCTACAAGGTGCTCTACAACGACGCCGTGGCCATGACCGGCGGCCAACAGGTGGGCGAGCGGCCCGAAGGCCACTCGGTGCTGCAGATCATGAACAGCCTGAAGTCGGAGGGCGTGGTCAAGCTCATCATCGTCACCGACGAGCCGCAGAAGTACGACGGCGTGGCGCTGGCCGAGGGCGTGACGGTGCACCACCGCGACGAACTCGACGCGCTGCAGCGCCAGTTCCGCGAGATCAAGGGCTGCACGGTCATCATCTACGACCAGACCTGCGCCACCGAAAAACGCCGCCGCAGGAAGCGCGGCACCCTGGCCACGCCCGACAAGACCGTGGTCATCAACGACCTGGTGTGCGAGGGCTGTGGCGATTGCTCGACCAAGTCCAACTGCCTGAGCGTGGAGCCCGTGGAGACGGAGTTCGGCCGCAAGCGCCGCATCAACCAGAGCACCTGCAACAAGGACTACTCCTGCGTCAACGGCTTCTGCCCGAGCTTTGTCACGGTGGAGGGCGGCAAGCTCAAGAAGCCCAAGAAGGAAAAGAAGGGCGACCTGGCCAGCCTGCCGGCCATCCCCGATCCCGTGCTGCCCGTGGCCGAATCGGCCTGGGGCATCGTGGTCGGCGGCGTGGGCGGCACGGGCGTGATCACCATCGGCTCGCTGCTGGGCATGGCGGCCCACCTCGATGGCAAGGGTGTCATCACGCAAGACGCTGGTGGCCTGGCCCAGAAGGGCGGCGCCACCTGGAGCCACATCCAGATCGCCAACCGGCCCGAGGCCATCTACACCACCAAGGTCGACACCGCCAAGGCGGACCTGGTGATCGGCTGCGATTCCATCGTTGCGGCGCACAAGTACACGCTGGCCGTGATGCAGCCGGGCCGCACCTTCGTGGCGCTCAACACCCACGGCACGCCCACGGCGGCCTTTGTGACCAACCCCAACTGGCAGTTCCCTGGCGCCAACTGCGACAGCGCCATTGCGGCGGCCGTCGGGGCCGGTGGCGTGGGCAGCTTCGATGCCGAGCAGGTCGCCACCCAACTGCTGGGCGACAGCATCTACACCAACCCGCTGATGCTGGGCTACGCCTGGCAAAAAGGGCGCGTGCCGCTGACCCATGCCTCGCTGATGCGCGCCATGGAGCTCAACGGTGTGCAGGTGGACAACAACAAGGCGGCCTTCGAATGGGGTCGCCGCTGCGCCCACGACGTGAAGGCCGTGCAGTCGCTGTTCCAGGCGGCACAGGTGATCGAGTTCGTCAAGAAGCCGTCCATCACGGAAATGCTGTCCAAACGCGTGGACTTCCTCACGGACTACCAGAACGCTGCTTACTCCGCCGAGTACACGGCCTTTGTAGAGAAGGTGCGCGCTGCCGAAGGCCAACTGGGCACCACGACGCGCCTGTCGGAGGCCGTGGCGCGCTACCTGTTCAAGCTCATGGCCTACAAGGACGAGTACGAGGTGGCACGCCTGCACACCGACAAGGCCTTCACGGACAAGATCGCGAACATGTTCGAGGGCGACTACAAGCTGGTGCACCACCTGGCCCCGCCCATGACGGCCAAGAAGAACGAGCGCGGTGAACTGGTCAAGCGACCCTTCGGCCCGTGGATGCGCAGCGCCTTCGGCGTGCTGGCCAAGCTCAAGGGCCTGCGCGGCACCGCCTTCGACCCCTTCGGCCGCACCGAGGAGCGCCGCATGGAGCGCGCGCTGATCGTGGAGTACCGCGCCTCGATCGACGAGCTGCTGCAGGGCCTCACCGCCGACAACCTGGCGCTGGCCGTGGAGATTGCCCGCATTCCCGAAGAGATCCGCGGCTACGGCCATGTGAAGGAACGCCACCTGGCGGCGGCCCGCCCCAAGTGGGAGGGCCTGATGGCCCAATGGCGCCAGGGCGGTGCGGCGCGGACCGAGCGCCAGGCCGCTTGAAGTCCGGCGGCCTGGCCGCACCTTGTATCGAGAGCCCGCGCTTGCGCGGGCTTTTTTGCTATCAAGGGTGTAGCAATTGATCCTTTGCAGGCTTGCCAAAACAGGCATTCTGTGGAGGACAACAAACACCCGCTGCCACCTTGGGTCATACCCCTTGGGGGCGTGGCGGGGGCCCGCATACAATGTCCTGTTCCGCCCGGTGAGCGCGCAGGCGCTGTCTGCAGGCGGTTTTCAGTGTGTTTTGACCATCCGTTGTGGAGTTCCGTCCGTGTTTATTTCTTCTGCTTTTGCCCAGACCGCTCCCGCCGCCGCTGCGGGCGGTGGCGACATGATGTCCTCGCTCACCGGCATGCTGCCCCTGGTGCTCATGTTCGTGGTGCTGTATTTCGTCATGATCCGCCCCCAGATGAAGCGCCAGAAGGAACACCGCGCCATGATCGACGCCATCGCCAAGGGCGATGAGGTGGCCACGGCCGGCGGCATCGTGGGCAAGGTCACGCGCCTGTCCGAAGGCTTCCTGCACATCGAGATCGCCAACGGCGTGGAAGTGCAGCTGCAGCGCAGCGCCGTGGTGCAGGTCCTGCCCAAGGGCACGGCCAAGTAAGGCCCGAGAGAGCCCCGTGTGTCCAGGGCGCCCGGTGCAAGGCCGGCGCCCTCTGAAGCTTTCCAAGAGGCAAGAGCGCGATCATGAACCGATATCCGGTGTGGAAGTACGCGATCCTGGTGATCGTGCTGCTGGTGGGGACCCTGTACACCCTGCCCAATTTCTTTGGCGAGGCCCCTGCGGTGCAGGTGTCTGCCGTCAAATCCTCCGTGAAAGTGGACACTGCGGTCCTGCAGCGGGTGGAAGAGGCGCTCAAGGCCGCCAGCATCACGCCCGTTTCCGTGAGCCTGGAGGGCAACTCGGTGCGGGCCCAGCTCGACTCGGTGGACACCCAGGGCAAGGCCAAGGACGCGATCCAGAAGGTCCTGGTTCCCAATGAGGCCGATGCCTCCTATGTGGTGGCGCTCAACATGTTCTCGCTGTCGCCCAAGTGGCTGACCTCGATCCATGCCATGCCCATGTACCTGGGCCTGGACCTGCGCGGTGGCGTGCACTTCATGCTGCAGGTGGACATGCAGGCCGCGCTGACCAAGAAGGCCGAGTCCTATGCCGGCGACCTGCGCACCCTGCTGCGCGACAAGAACATCCGCCACAGCGGCATCAGCCGCGATGGCCAGGCCGTGGAAGTGCGCCTGCGCGACGAAGCCACGCTCACGGCCGCCCGCAACCTGGTGAGCGACCAGTTCCCCGACCTGGTGGCCACCAGCGTGCCCGACGGCAGCGAGTTCAAGCTGCGCGCCACCATCAAGCCGGAGGCCACGCGCCGCGTGCAGGAGCAGGCGCTCAAGCAGAACATGGTCACGCTGCACAACCGCATCAACGAACTGGGCGTGGCCGAACCCGTGATCCAGCAGCAGGGTCTGGACCGCATCGTGGTGCAGTTGCCGGGTGTGCAGGACACGGCCAAGGCCAAGGACATCCTGGGCCGCACGGCCACGCTGGAAGTGCGCATGGTCGACGAAGGCACCGAGGCCCGCGCGGCCGAATCGGGCCGCGGCCCGGTGCCGTTCGGCTCCGAGCGCTACCCTGATCGCAGCGGCCAGTCCATCGTGGTCAAGAAACAGGTGATCCTGACCGGCGAGAACCTCACCGACGCCCAGCCCGGCTTCGACGGCCAGACCCAGGAGCCCACCGTGAACCTCACGCTGGACGCCAAGGGTTCGCGCATCTTCCGCGACGTCACGCGCGAGAACATCAACAAGCGCATGGCCATCGTGCTCTTCGAAAAGGGCAAGGGCGAGGTGGTCACGGCCCCCGTGATCCGCAGCGAAATCGGCGGCGGCCGGGTGCAGATCTCGGGCCGCATGACCACGGCCGAGGCCAACGACACGGCGCTGCTGCTGCGCGCCGGCTCGCTGGCAGCGCCCATGGAGATCATTGAGGAATACACCATCGGCCCGAGCCTGGGTGCCGACAACATCGAGCGCGGCATCCACAGCGTGGTCTGGGGCCTGGTGGCCATTGCGGCCTTCATGTGCTTTTACTACATGCTGTTCGGCGTGTTCTCCAGCGTGGCGCTGGCCGTCAATGTGCTGCTGCTGATGGCCATCCTGTCGATGCTGCAGGCCACGCTCACGCTGCCCGGCATTGCCGCCATGGCCCTGGCCATCGGCGTGGCCATCGACTCCAACGTGCTGATCAACGAACGCATCCGCGAGGAACTGCGCGCCGGCCTGTCGCCGCAGGCGGCCATCCATGCGGGCTACGAGCGTGCCTGGGCGACCATCCTGGACTCCAACGTGACCACGCTGATCGCCGGCCTGGCGCTGCTCGCCTTCGGCTCCGGCCCGGTGCGCGGCTTTGCCGTGGTGCACTGCATCGGCATCCTGACCAGCATGTTCTCGGCCGTGTTCTTCTCGCGCGGCCTGGTGAACCTGTGGTACGGGCGCCAGAAGAAGCTCAAGAGCGTGTCGATCGGCCAGGTCTGGAAACCCGATGCCGACGGTGCGAACTCTGTGGCCAAAACGAACTAAGGACAGCGGCCATGGAATTTTTCCGCATCAAAAAAGACATCCCTTTCATGAAGCACGCGTTGATCTTCAACGCGATTTCCTTCCTGACCTTCGCGCTGGCCGTGTTCTTCCTGCTCACGCGCGGGCTGCACCTGTCGGTGGAGTTCACGGGCGGCACGGTCATGGAAGTGGCCTATGTGCAGCCGGCCGAGCTCTCCAAGGTGCGCGAGACGGTGGCTGCACTGGGCTACCCCGACGTGCAGGTGCAGACCTTCGGTTCCGCGCGCGACGTGATGATCCGCCTGCCCGTGCAGAAGGATGTCACTTCTGCGCAGCAGAGCGAGCGTGTGCTCACTGCGCTCAAGGCGGCAGACCCCGAGGTCACGCTGCGCCGCACCGAGTTCGTCGGGCCGCAGGTGGGCGAGGAACTGGTGCACGGCGGCCTGATGGCCCTGGGCATGGTGGTGCTGGGCATCGTGATCTACCTGGCCTTCCGCTTCGAGTGGAAGTTCGGTGTGGCGGCCATCATCGCCAACCTGCACGACGTGGTGATCATCCTGGGCTTTTTCGCCTTCTTCCAGTGGGAGTTCTCGCTGTCGGTGCTGGCGGCTGTGCTGGCCGTGCTGGGTTATTCGGTCAACGAGTCGGTCGTGATCTTCGACCGGATCCGGGAGGCCTTCCGCAAGTACCGCAAGATGACGACGCACGAGGTGATCGACCACGCCATCACCAGCACCATGAGCCGGACCATCATCACCCACGCCTCCACCGAGGCGATGGTGCTGTCGATGTTCTTCTTCGGCGGTCCAAGCCTTCATTACTTTGCACTCGCGCTGACCATTGGTATCCTGTTCGGTATCTACTCCTCGGTGTTCGTGGCCGCGGCGATTGCCATGTGGCTCGGCGTCAAGCGCGAAGACCTGATCAAGACCAACACCAAAAAGGACGGCGATCCCAACGATCCCAACGCCGGGGCCACCGTCTGAACCGCTAATATTGGCGCATGCAAAACTCCCCTGCCCCCTCACCGCAGCGCCGCCTGGCACGCCTGGCGCGCCAGCGGTTCGTTGAGGGGCTCTGTGCAGGGCTGGCAGAGGTCGACAAGGCTGTCGCTGACTTTCTCGGGGTGCTGATCGCGCAGACCGGGACGGCGCGCGAGATGCAGTCCCGCCGCGACACCTGGATGCTCTACCAGCAGCACCATGCCAAGTGGGTGTCGGCCACCAGCAACGCCTGGCAGGAGGCATTGGCGCCCCACACCAGCGCGCGTTCGGGCCTGTCCGCGGCAGGTGGCGGCAACAACCTGTCGTTCGAGCTGCTCAGCGACGATGTGGTGGAAAACAAGATCGTCGCCTCGCGCATGGCGCTGACCGTGGCCGAGCAGGCGGGCCAGCAGTTCGATGCGCTGCGCCAGCGCACCCAGGTGCTCGAAGGGCAGGAGATCGACAGCGGCGACATCCTGCGCCCCGAAACCATCTGCCTGCTGCTGGTGCAGCAGTGGGTGGAGGTGGGCCTGCCGCGCACCGACCTGCTCACCGTCGTGGACCCCTTGCAGCGGGAACTGGCGAATGTGCTGCAAAAGCAGTACCAGGCCACCAATGCCTTCTACGTGGAGCAGGGCGTGGCCGTGCCTTCCGACCTGCGCTCGCGGGTGCGGCGCACCGGTGCGGGGGGCGGCGGTGGTGCACCGGGCGGTGGCGACTCAGGCCCGGGCGGACTGGCATCGCAGGCCCTGGCCCAGTCGCGCGAAGCGATGGTGGCGGCGGGACGCCAGGGTGGCGGGCCCGCGGGCATGTACCCGCAGCAGATGCAACCGGGCCCCCACATGCAGGGGCAGCGCATGCCCCAGGGGCCGGGCTACCCCATGCCCCCGGGCGGCATGGGCTTTGCCACGGGCATGACGCCGTTGATCCGTGCGCGCCAGCGCGCGCAGGGTGTCATGGGCCAGTTGCGGCGCCTGCTCACCCAGCCGGCGACGGGCTACGACATGATCAAGGCGCCGCCCGCCTCGGCAGCGCTGGCCCACGCGCTGTCGGCCCAGCGCGTGCAGGCCGATACCTATTACAGCGGCATCGCCACGCTCATGGAGGACTACAGCCCGGCCGCCGTGGTGCAGGTGGCGGGTGCGGTGCGCGAGCGCTCCACCGAGTTCAAGAACAAGGCCTCCACGGCCGGTGAAAAAGCCATCATCGAGGTGGTGGCCCTGATGTTCCAGAGCATTCTGGCCGAAGACCGCATTCCGCCGGCCGTGCGCGTGTGGTTTGCGCGCTTGCAGGTGCCGGTGCTGCGCGTGGCGCTGGCCGAGCCCGAGTTCTTCAGCAACCTGGACCACCCCGCACGCCAGCTGATCGACCGCATGGGCGCCTGCGTGATGGGCTTCGACTCCACCAGCATCAACGGCAGCGCCCTGGAGGCCGAGATCCGCCGCGTGGTGCAGGTGATCGAACAGTACCCGGAGACCGGCCGCCGCGTGTTCCAGCTGGTCTACGACGAGTTCGAGAAGTTCTTGTCCAAGTTCCTCACCGAGAAGCAGGCGACCTCGCGCCTGGTCAGCGTGGCCCAGCAGGTCGAGCAGAAGGAAACCCTGGCCATCCAGTACACCATCGAGCTGCGCACCATGCTCAAGGACATGCCGGTGCGCGACGAGATCCGCGAGTTCCTGTTCAAGACCTGGGCCGAGGTGCTGGCCCTGTCCGCCGTGCGCGATGGCGCCCAGCATGCCGACACCATCACCTTGAAGCGCACTGCGGCCGACCTGGTGTGGGCCGCCAGTGCCAAGCCCAACCGCAGCGACCGTGCGCAGGTCATCCAGAACCTGCCGGGCCTGCTGCAGCGCCTGCGCCAGGGGCTGGCGCTGATGGGCATCCACGATGCCCCGCAGGATGCCCTGATCAAGACGCTCACCGACACGCTGGCCGATGCCTTCCTGTCCAAGACAGCGTCGATTCCGCAGGCACACATCGAGGCCATGGCCAAGCGCCTGGCTAACCTCGAGGATTTCATCAACGATGCGACGCTGGGCGACATGCCGCTCAATGCCGACAACATCGAGATGATGCTGGGCATCGACGCCTCGTCCATCCACGTCGTGGCCGACAACGGCGCGCCGGTGGACGAAGGCATGGTCGTCTGGGCCCAGGAGCTCAAGCCCGGTACCTGGTACACGCTGGACCACAACGGTGCATCGGCCCAGGTGCAGTACGCCTGGCAGAGCCAGCGCAAGCAGCTGCACCTGTTCGCCGCGGTGGACGGCAGCAGCTACCTGATCCAGCTGCGGCGCCTGGCCGCCTACCTGCAGGCAGGCCTGCTCGTGGCCCAGGACGAAGAAGGCATCACCACGCGCGCCACGCGCGACGCGCTGGCCAAGCTGGATGCCAATCCGGAGCGCCTGCTGGGCTGATTGCCGCTGCCGGGCAGAGGCCTATGCCGTGCCCATGCGCTGGAACAAGCCACCGGGCAGGCGCGCCACATTCCCCGAGAGTTCGAGCTCTAGCAGCTGAACCTGCAGGCTGGCCGCATCCATGCCGGTGCGCGCCAGCAGCGCATCCAGGCCCATGGGGTCGAATCCCAGGGCCTGCAGCAAGGGGCTGTCCTGCCGCGAATGCCCGCGGCCCAGGCCTTGCGCGCCCCCCGCAGCGCTCGCCGGGGCGGCGGCCGCACCGGGCAGTCGCAGCTCCTCCAGCACGTCCTGGGCAGACTCCACCAGCTTGGCGCCCTGGCGGATCAGGGCATGGCATCCGCGGGACTGGGGCGAGTGGATGGACCCCGGGATGGCGAACACCTCGCGGCCCTGCTCGGCCGCCAGTCGGGCTGTGATCAGCGAGCCCGAGGCCAGGGCGGCCTCGACCACCAGCGTGCCCTGCGAAAGCCCCGAGATGATGCGGTTGCGTTTGGGGAAATTGGGCGCCAGTGGTGGCGTGCCCAGTGGGTACTCGCTCACCAGCAGCCCCTGCCGGGCGATGCGGTGGGCCAGCGCCCGGTTGGCGGCCGGGTAGACCCGGTCCAGGCCGGTGCCCACCACCGCAATCGTCGCCGGATGGCTTTCGTCCAGGCCGGCACTTTCCAGTGCGCCTTCATGGGCCGCAGCGTCGACGCCCAGTGCCAGGCCCGAGACGATGGTGAGGCCGGCAGCGTGCAGGGACTTGGCGAACTGCAGGGCGTGTTCCGCGCCCTGGGCCGTCGGGTTGCGGCTGCCCACCACGGCCAGGCAAGGCCGCTCGCCCAACGGGTGCTCGGACGACAGGCGTGCTGCAGGGCCCATCAGGTACAGCAGCAGCGGCGGATCGTCGGTGTTCAGCAGGGTGCGCGGGTAGCCGGCATCGCCCAGGGTGAGCAGCGTCCGGGCTGCGGCCCCGGGTTCGGGCGCATCCTGCAGCCATTCCCAGGTGGTTTCCACCAGGTCCGCCAGGGTGGGCGGGAGGGTGCGCAAGGCCTTGGCCTGCGCCGGGGTCACGCACTCCAGCAAGGCCGCTTCCGATTGCTCGAAGATGGCCTGCGGCAGGCCGAATCGGGCCAGCAGCAGGCGCGCAGCGGCATTGCCCACGCCGCGCGACAGCGTCAGCCTGAGCCAGGCCTGCAACTCGTCGTGGTCCATGGGCATGGCGTCGTGGCCCGGTGGCTTCACAAGCCAGGCGCATTCCCCTGCAGGCGGGGCCTAGTGCCTGCTGCAGGGCGGCTGCGCCGGCGACTTGTTACTCTTGCGGGCTGACCAGCCGGTCGCCCACGCGCACGCCGGTGCGGATCTCCAGGATCAGCGCGTAGGACACGCGGTCGAAGGTGCGGAACACCATGGCCAGGCCGTTGCTTTCGCTGGGCAGCTTGATCATGGGGAGCTTGGGATCGGTCTTGTCCTTGATCACGTCGCCCTTGGTCATCAGGCGCATCACGTGGCCGGCTTCGATGCCATTGCGGGAGCCCAGGTTGATGGCGACCACCTGGTTCTGGCCAGCCGAACCGGCCGATGCGCCGGAGGCGGAGCTGCCGTAGATGGAGACCACGCGGGCCTCGGTGCCCTCACGGGGCGCACGGGGTACGTAGCTGATGAACTCGCGTGCAGGTGCGGGCAGCAGCCGGTCGCCGGCCCGGATTTCTTCCTTGCTGCCGCTCAGGTCCACGGTGGCGGGCACGTAGTCGGTGCGGATGCCGCCCTTGCCGTCGGAGGACTTCTCGAAGTTTTCGCCGCGCACCAACTCGGCCTTGCCCAGGTACTGGGCTTCGTAGCCCAGGACCTCGCCCGTCTGCGGGTCCTTGAGGGCCACGGCGTCGCGGAACACGCGGAACTGGCGCGGTTCGCCCGGCTCCATCGTGAGGGGAGCCGCTGCATCGCCGCGCACATAGGCACGGTCGCCCGTGGCCATGAGCACACGTTCTTCCTGGGTGGCGATCACGCGCGGTGCGCGCTGGAGCACGTTGGCATCCACCACCACCGGCTCCACGAGGAAAGGCTCGATCAGGTGCGGCTTGAGCGTTGGCAGGGCCGTGCTGGACAGGCTGTCGGCGCGCGTGGCGGGCGAAACGCGCACGGTGCCGGACGAAGCGGAGCCGCCGCCCGGGGCCGTGGTGCGCAGGCGGGCATAGCCACCGTCCTTGTCCAGGTACAGGGTCTGGCCGGGGTAGATCAGGTGCGGGTTGGGCAGGGCCTGCATGTTCATGCCCCACAGCTCGGGCCATCGCCAGGCGCTCTTGAGGTACAGGCCGGAAATGCCCCACAGCGTGTCGCCGCGCTTGACCACGTAGACATCGGGTGCGTTGGGTGCCAGGTCGGCCACGGGGATGCCGCGCTGCGACACGTCCTGCGCCGTGGCGCGTTGCTGGCCGGAAATGGGGTGATTTTGCGCCTGGGCCGGTGCGACGAGCAAAGCGCCTGCGGCCACGGTCAGGGCGCCCAGGGCGGTTCGCCGCGCGCTGGTGAATGCCGTCATGTGGTTCCTTTTCTGATGCATTGTGAAACGCCCCCTCACTGGCGTCCGAACTGTGTTGCACATGCAAGCAGCCGGACGAATACGTTACAAACCTTCTTAGATTCTCTGCTCAAGCCCTTGATTCGGCAACGATTATTGAGTTGAGTATCTGCAGCTTGGGGCAAAAGTGGCGAAAATAGCGACATCTATTACCCGATTCCATGGCAATTCTCCCCATTCTCTGTTACCCGGACCCCCGGCTCCACAAGATCGCCCGGCCGGTCGAGGCCGTGGATGCGCGCCTGAAGACCCTGGTCTCCGACATGCTGGCCACCATGTACGACGCCAACGGCATCGGCCTGGCAGCCACCCAGGTGGACGTGCATGAGCGCCTGATCGTGATCGACGTCTCCGAGGGGCGCAACGAACCCATGGTGCTGATCAACCCCGAAATCGTCTGGGCCAGCGCCGAAAAGCACGTCAACGACGAGGGCTGCCTCTCGGTGCCCGGCATCTACGACGGGGTCGAGCGCCATGACGCCGTGCACGTGAAGGCGCTCGATGGCGAGGGCCAGTCGCGCACCATCGAGGCCGAAGGCCTGCTGGCGGTCTGCATCCAGCACGAGATGGACCACCTGATGGGCAAGGTCTTCGTCGAATACCTGTCCCCCCTGAAGCGCAACCGCATCAAGACCAAGATGGTCAAGCAGCAGCGGGAGAACCGCTGATGGCCGTGGTGGCGCCCCGCGTGTTGCGTGGTGCCGCTGTGCTGGCCCTGCTGGCAGCGTTGTCGGCCTGTGCCGTGCCTTTGCGTGAGCCGTTGGGTACACCGCGCGCCCAGGTGCTGGCGCGGCTAGGCCAGCCCACCTCCGTTCACCCCCTGCCCCAGGGCGAGCGGCTGCTGTACTCCCAGTTGCCCGCCGGCACCGAGGTCTACAACCTCGATTTCGATGCGGCCGGCCGCCTAGTGCGCTCCGAGCAGGTCCTGACGCAGACCCGGCTGGAGAGCATCCCGCTGGACCAGTGGACCCGGGCCGACCTCGCGCGCACCTTCGGCCCGCCGCTGCGCGTGGAGCGGGTGGCGCGCTGGGACGGGGACATCTGGACCTACCGCTTCAAGCAGGGCTCCGACCCGCGTTTTGCCCACGTGCACCTCGATCCCGCCGGCGTGGTCCGCCGCATCGGCTTCACCGACGACATCCCCAATACCGACAAGGGGCGCGACTGACCATCCCTGTTGCAGAAAATCCCATGAACGTCATCTTTGCCGGCACGCCCGAGTTCGCCCGCGTGGCCCTCGCGCGCTTGCTGAAGGCCGGCTTCACCGTCCCCCTGGTCCTGACCCAGCCCGACCGCCCTGCCGGCCGCGGCATGAAGCTGCAGGCCTCGCCCGTCAAGCAGTGCGCTCTGGACCATGGCATTGCCGTGGCCCAGCCGCGCAGCCTGCGCCTGGACGGCAAGTACCCCGAGGATGCTGCGGCCGCCCGCGAGGCCCTGCTGGCAACCCAGGCCGATGCCATGGTGGTGGCCGCCTACGGCCTCATCCTGCCCCAGTGGGTGCTGGACCTGCCGCGCCTGGGCTGCCTGAACATCCATGCCAGCCTGCTGCCGCGCTGGCGCGGCGCGGCCCCCATCCACCGTGCCATCGAGGCCGGCGATGCCGAGACCGGCGTCACCATCATGCAGATGGATGCCGGCCTGGACACGGGCGACATGCTGCTCACCGAACGCACGGCCATCACAGCCACCGACACCACGGCCAGCCTGCACGACAGGCTGGCGGACCTGGGCGGCCGCATGGTCGTGGAGGCCCTGGAAATGGCGGCCTGTGGCGGCCTGTCTCCCGTGGTGCAGCCCACCGAGGGCGTGACCTATGCGCACAAGATCGAGAAGGCCGAGAGCGCCGTCGACTGGTCGCTGCCCGCCCAGACCATCGGCCAGCGCATCCGTGCCTTCGACCCCTTCCCCGGCGCCAGCACGCGCCTGGGCGAGGAGACCATCAAGCTGTGGGCGGGTGAGCCCGAGGCCGGGGACGCCCCGACCGGGACCCGACCCGGGCAGGTCCTGGCCGCCGACGGTTCGGGCGTCACCGTGGCCTGCGGTACGGGGCGGCTGCGCCTGACCGCTTTGCAGCGTGCCGGGGGCAAGCGCCTGGCGGCCGCGGATTTCCTGCGCGGCTTCGACGACCTGGGCGCCGGGGTCGTGCTGGGTGGCGGTGCGCCATGAGCGCGCTGGCCGAGCGCATCTCCCGCACCGTCCGCGACCCGCATTTCCGGCTGGCTGCCAAGGACATGGCCGGTACCTCCCTGGGCATTGGTGCCTGGGGCCTGGTAACCGGCGTGGCCATGGTCAAGAGCGGCATGTCCGTGCCGCTGGCCCTGCTGATGTCGCTGGTGGTCTATGCCGGCAGCGCGCAACTGGCGGTGATCCCGCTGCTCACCGTGGGCGCCCCGCTGTGGGTGATCTGGCTCACGGCCGCCTGCGTGAACCTGCGCTTCGTGATCTTCAGCAGCATGTGGCGCAGCTATTTTGCCCACCGGCCGCTGCGCGAACGCCTGGCCATCGGCTATTTCAGCGGCGATGTGATCTATGTCTCGTTCATGAACCGCTTCCCCGATCCCAAGCCCCGGCCCGAGCAGGTGCCCTATTTCTGGGGCGCGGCCACCACCAACTGGGTGGCCTGGCAGGTGCCTTCCATCGCCGGCATCCTGCTGGCCAATGCCGTGCCTCTGTCCTGGGGCCTGGGGTTCGCGGGCGTGCTGGCCTTGCTGGGCGTGCTGCTGTCGCTGCTGTTCGACCGGGCCACCTGGCTGGCCACGGGCGTGGCCGCCACGGCGGCGGTGGCCGCGTTTGCGCTGCCGCTCAAGCTCAACATCCTGGTGGCCATCGCGGCGGCGGTGGCTGCCGGCCTGCTGATGGAGGCCATGGACCGCCGGCGCAAGGGTCGCCACCCCGAAATGCTGCTGGTGCCCGCCGACAGCGTGATGCCCCCCGAGGAGCGCCAGCACATGAAGGACGGCGAGGTGGTCCCCCTGCGTGAGGAGCGCCACCCATGAGCGGCCACTGGATATTCACCGCCATCGCCATCCTGGGGCTTGCCGTGATCACCGTGGTGTCGCGCGCGTTCTTCATGATCCCCGAGCGCGAGCTGCCCCTGCCCGACTGGCTCAAGCGCGGCCTCAAGTACGCGCCGCTGGCCGCGCTCACCGCCGTGATCGCGCCCGAGATCCTCATGACCCAGGGGGAGCTGCTCGACACCTTCAAGGATGCGCGCCTGCCCGCCGCGATCCTGGCGAGTGCTTACTACTTTTGGAAGCGAGGCATCCTGGGCACCATCGTGGTGGGCATGGCCGTCTACCTGCCGCTGCACATCGGCTGGGGCTGGTAGGCGTCTGTAAGGGGCGACGGCCGCCCCCTTTAAAATGTAGGGCTTCAGTGCCCCCATCCAGGAACCCTGCCTCCATGAACATCCTCCGCTTTTCCGATCTGTGTGCCCAGGGCAAGGCCCAAGGCCAGCGCGTCTTCATCCGTGCCGACCTGAACGTGCCGCAGGACGACAGTGGCGCCATCACCGAAGACACGCGCATCCGTGCCTCCATCCCCTGCATCCAGATGGCCCTGGACGCTGGCGCCGCGGTGATGGTCACCAGCCACCTGGGCCGCCCCACCGAGGGCGAGTTCAAGCCCGAGGACACCCTGGCCCCCGTGGCCGCACGCCTGGGCGAACTGCTGGGCCGCGATGTGCCCCTGGTCTCCAACTGGGTCGATGGCGTGAGCGTGGCCCCGGGCCAGATCGTGCTGCTGGAGAACTGCCGCCTCAACGTGGGCGAGAAGAAGAACAAGGAAGAGCTGGCGCGCAAGATGGCCGCGCTGTGCGACATCTTCGTGAACGATGCCTTCGGCACCGCCCACCGCGCCGAAGGAACGACCTATGGCATCGCCCAGTTTGCGCCCATCGCCTGCGCTGGCCCGCTGCTCTCGGCCGAGATCGACGCGTTGACCAAGGCCCTGGCCCAGCCCCAGCGGCCGCTGGTGGCCATCGTGGCCGGCTCCAAGGTGTCGAGCAAGCTCACCATCTTGAAGAGCCTGGCCGACAAGGTCGACCAGCTCATCGTGGGCGGCGGCATTGCCAACACCTTCATGCTGGCCGCCGGCCTGCCCATCGGCAAGAGCCTGGCTGAGCCCGACCTGGTGGGCGAGGCGCGCGCCGTGATGGAGGCCATGAAGGCCCGTGGTGCCGAGGTGCCGATCCCCACCGACGTGGTGACGGCCACGGCCTTCGCGGCCGATGCCCCCGCCACCACCAAGGCCGCGGCCGACGTGGGCGCCGACGACATGATCCTGGACATCGGCCCCAAGACGGCTGCCCAGCTGGCGGCCAAGCTCAAGTCGGCCGGCTCCATCGTCTGGAACGGGCCGGTCGGCGTGTTCGAGTTCACCGCGTTTGAAAATGGCACGCGCGAGATTGCCGCGGCCATCGCCGAATCGCCGGCATTCAGCATCGCTGGCGGCGGAGATACTCTGGCGGCCATCGCCAAATACGGCATCGAAAAACAGGTGGGCTATATCTCCACCGGCGGCGGCGCGTTTCTGGAAGTGCTGGAAGGCAAAACCCTGCCGGCCTTCGAGATATTGGAAAAACGCGCGGTTGCAAATTAACCATTTTGGTTACATTTTCGCGCTGTGAATCAAGGCCGTTGCGACGGCCTTTTTTTGTGCCTGCAGCGGTCTTCGGGGCAGGCCGCAGCGACCCGCGCAGGGCTTTCCTGCCGCGGGCCGCCTAAAATCAGGTCCCATGACTTTTCTCGACATGCTGCGCGACGCGTCCGCACAGAACAACTCCATGCTGTGCGTGGGCCTGGACCCTGAGCCCACCCGTTTTCCTGCAGCGCTCAAGGGCGATGCGCGCAAGATCTACGATTTCTGTGCCGCCATCGTCGATGCCACGGCCGACCTGGCCTGCTCCTTCAAGCCGCAGATCGCCTACTTTGCCGCCCATGGCGCCGAAGACCAGCTCGAACGGCTGATGCAGCACATGCGTGCCAACGCGCCGCATGTGCCCGTGATCCTGGACGCCAAGCGCGGCGACATCGGCTCCACGGCCGAGCAGTACGCCAAGGAGGCGTTCGAGCGCTACGGCGCCGACGCGGTCACGCTCTCGCCCTTCATGGGCTTCGACTCCATCGAACCTTACCTGGCCTACCACGGCAAGGGCGCCTTCCTGCTGTGCCGCACTTCCAACCCGGGCGGCGACGACCTTCAGATCCAGCGACTATCGAGCGTCGAAGGCGAGCCCCTGCTGTACGAGCATGTGGCACGCCTGGCCCAGGGCCCCTGGAACCGCAACGGCCAGCTCGGCCTGGTGGTGGGCGCCACCTACCCGCAGGAGATCGAGCGCGTGCGCGGCATCGCTCCCACCTTGCCCCTCCTGATCCCGGGCGTCGGCGCCCAGGGCGGTGATGCCGTCGCCACCGTGCGTGCCGGCCTGCGCGAAGGCGGGCCCATCATCGTGAACTCCTCGCGCTCCATCCTCTATGCCTCGGGTGGCGAGGACTTCGCCAGCGCTGCGCGCACCGAAGCCGAGCGCACCCGGGCCGTGCTGGAAGCCGCCAAGGCCTGACCGCCCGGCGCGTTCCGGCGCGCACGCCCACCGCTGCGAGGACCCTTCGATGCAACTGAAGTGGCTGGAGGACTTCATCGTGCTCGCGCAGGAGCGCAGCTTTACGCGCGCGGCCGAGTTGCGGCATGTTACCCACCCGGCCTTCGGGCGGCGCATCCGGGCGCTGGAGGAATGGGCCGGCACCCCACTGGTGGAAAAGGGCGGTGGTCCGGTGACGCTCACGCCCGCGGGCAAGCGCTTTCTGGAGACGGCCGGCCAGATGGCGCACAGCCTGGCCCAGTCGCACGAAGAACTGCAGAGCATGGCCGGGCGCACCGCGCGCACCGTGACCATCGTTACCGGCCGCACCCTGGCGCGCACCCTGCTGGCCGACTGGCTGGTGCGGCTGCCGCGCGCGCTGCATGCCAGCGAGCTGTGCATACGCACCGGCTCCCTGGCCGAGACCGTGGCCCAACTCGAGCGCGGCGAGGCCGATTTCTCGCTGGTCTACCACCATACCGCGCTGGCCGTGCGGCTCGATGCCCGGCAGTTCAGCCATGTGACCGTGGCCAGCGACCGCCTGGTACCCGTGTCGCGCGCTGCCACCCAGGGCCAGCCCCAGCACCGCCTCGGCTCCGACGGCCCGGCGACGGCCTACCTGGCCTATGCGCCCCAGCTCGCGCTGGGCCGGCTGGTCGAAGACCATCTGGCCAACCACCCCCATGCGCCGCGGCTGCAGCGCGTGGTCGAGTGCGATTCGCCCGATGCCTTGTACGAATACGCCTTGCGCGGCGTGGGCGCTGCCTGGCTGCCCTGGTCGCTGGTGCATGCCGACTGCAAGGCGCAGCGCCTGGCGCATGCGGGCGATGCGCGCATGGAGGTGCGCTTTGACGTGCGCCTGTACCGCCCCAAGCGCCGGCTGACACCCTTGGCCGAGGCCTTCTGGCAGGCGTTCGCGCAGCGCTGAGGCACCCGCAAGCTCAACCAAAACGGCACATTCTGGTGCCATTTCAGCACCGCCAGGGCCGGCCTGCATTCTCACAATGGCTTACATACCAAGCCCAGTCCCCACCCGATGAGGAGTTCCATTGTGAAAACCCCCGCCCGTTTCGCGCGCCGCGCCGCCCTGTTGGGTGCTCTCGCCGCCTGCTTTGCCAGCACCCCCGCCCTGGCGCAGGATGCCTACCCCTCCAAGCCCATCACCATCGTCGTCGGCTATCCACCAGGCGGTAGCACCGACCTCACGGGCCGCGCCGTGGCGCAGGAGCTGGGTGCCAAGCTGGGCGTGCCGGTGGTGATCGAGAACATCGGGGGTGCCGGCGGTGCCATCGGCGCGCAGAAGGTGGCCAGCGCAGCACCCGACGGCTACACCCTGCTCGTGGGCGCGAGCAACGAGATCGCGATCAACAAGCTCGTGACCAAGAAGGTCAAGTACGACGTCAAGGATTTCACGGCCATCGGCCTCGTGGCCTCGCAGCCCCTGGTGCTGGTGGCATCGCCGGGCGCGGGCGTGAAGAACCTGGCCGAGTTCACGCAGAAGGTCGCCAAGAACCCTGGCAAGTACAGCTACGGCAGCTCGGGCGTGGGCACCTCGCTGCACCTGGCCGGTGAAATGGTCAAGGAGCAGGGCAAGCTGTTCATGACCCACATCCCCTACCGCGGCGTGGCACCGTTGACCAACGACCTCTTGGGCAACAACCTCGAATTCGGCGTGTTCGTGCTCTCCAGCGGCCTGCCCCACATCAAGAGCGGCAAGGTCGTCGCGCTGGGCACGACCGAGGCCAAGCGCTCGTTCACCACGCCCGACATCCCCGCACTGGCCGAGTCGCCCCAGTTCAAGAACGTGGACATCGGTGTGTGGTTCGCGCTGCTGGGCCCGGCCAACCTGCCCAAGCCGGTGTTCGACAAGATCAAGAAGGCGCTCAACGACACGCTGCAATCGCCCGACTTCCGCAAGAAGATGGAGGCCAGCGGCTCCACCGTGGCGGCGACCACGGTGAACATGGACCAGTACCTGGCGGCCGAAGTGGCCAAGTACAAGAAGATCGTCGAGTTCGCCAAGATCGAGGAATGAGCGGCATGACTGCAGAGATCACCCCCCAGCCCCTGGTCTTCGAACTGCCCGCGCCCGACATCGGCGCCTGGCGCGCCGGCAACACCGGTACCGAAGGCGTCTGGCATTTCGATTCGGGCGTGCCGGGCCGCCACGTGATGCTCAGTGCCCTGGTGCATGGCAACGAGCTGTGTGGCGCCTGGGCGCTCAAGGGCCTGCTCGAAGCCGGGTTGCGCCCTGCGCGCGGCAAGCTCACGCTGGCCTTCTGCAACCTCACGGCCTTCGACCGCTTCGACCCGCAAAGCCACGACGCCTCGCGCTTCACCGACGAGGACCTGAACCGCCAGTGGCTCGACGATCGCATGGACGCAGGCGACACCAATGAGCGTCGGCGCGCCGCGGCCCTGCGGCCTTTCGTCGCCCAGGCCGACTGGCTGCTCGACATCCATTCCATGCACGAACCTTCGGCCCCGCTGCTGCTCACTGGGGTGCAACCGCGCAACCTGCAGCTCGCGCGCGCCATGCGCTCGCCCGAGCATGTCGTGGTTGATGCGGGCCACAAGGACGGCGTGCGCATGCGCGACTACGAGCGTTTCGGCCTGGGCGACACGGAGGCGGGAGACACCCGCTCGCTGCTCATCGAGTGCGGTTTCCATGGCGATCCGGCCAGCCGCGCCGTGGCGCAGGACCAGTGCGTGCGCTTTCTCGAACAGTCGGGCGTGCTCAGTGCCGATGCCTTGGCGCAGCAACTGCCCGGCTGGCGCCTGCCCGATGCCCCGCGCCAGTGGGCGCTGGAGGTCACTGGCCCCGTGGTGGCCACCAGCACAGCCTTCCGCTTTGTGGCGCCCTACACGGGGCTGGAAGTGATCGAGAAAGCCGGCACCGTGATCGGCGACAACGATGGCGTGCCCGTCACCACACCGTACGACGACTGCGTGCTCGTGATGCCCTCGGTGCGCCAGGCACGTGCCGGCGTGACGGTGGTGCGCTACGCCACGCGCCGCCCCTTGTAGGCGGGGTCAGCGTGGGCGCCGGCGCTTCCACCAGAGCCAGGCACCGGTGATGCCCATGGTGGAGAGAGCCAGGCCGCCCAGCGCCACCACGGCCTCCAGCACCACGCCGCCAAGCACACCGGTGTGCAGCGGGTAGATGACCGCCGTGGCGCGGGCCCCAGGGTCCAGTTCGTTCCAGCGGTGCGTGGCCAGCACCTCGCCCGTGGCGGGGTGCAGCCACACCGAGGTCAGCCCATTGGGGTGCGGGTCGTCTGCCAGCCGCATGCGCACGCGCAGCGGCCGGTCGGCCTGTGCAGGCACCTGCACATAGCCGATGGGCGCACCCGGAAACTGCGCCTGTGCCTGGGCCACCAGGGTGTCGAGCGGCAATGCGGGGGCCGATGCGGAGCCCTTGGGCAGCGTGGGGGCCTTGGTGGGCGCGGCCCCGCTGAGCGTGGTGACAAAGCCGCCCAACGGCCGCCAGGCCATCCAGGCCCCGCTGGCCACCGACACTGCGATCAGCAGCCCCAGGGCCGCACCGCCCACCCGGTGCAGGTCGAAGAAGGCGCGCAGCAGGCCCTTGTCCAGCACGATGCGCCAGGACGGCGGCCAGCGCCGCGGCCACCACAGGATGAGCCCGGTGGCGAGCAGCAACAGGTAGCCCAGCGCCACCCAGGCCAGGATGGCCTTGCCCGTGTCCTGCCACCACAGCGAGCTGTGCAGCTTGAACAGCGCGTTGACGAAGCCCTCGGTCTCACCCCGGCGGCCTTGTTCCAGGCCGGTGGCCGGATCGAAGTAGACCGTGCCGCGCCAGGGGCCGCTGACCAGCACCCACAGGCTTTCACCGGGTTCGCGGGCCGGCCGCATCGTGAAGCTGCCCTTGGGCCACTCGGCCTTCAGCGACTGCAGCACCCCCTGCAGGGCCGCATCGGGCGCCCCCGCGTTGGACTGCGTCCGGGCACGGAACAGCTCCGGGTGCGCCCAGCGGTCCAGCGGCTGCGCTACCACGAGCACGGCCCCGGTCAGGCCCGACAGGATCAGCACCCAGCCCAGGCTGAGTGCGGTCCAGCGGTGTATGCGCAGCCAGAGTTGGCGCAGCCGCTGCATGTCAGCGCGCGCCCTGGGTCAGCGGCATCAGAACGCGAAACGCCCTTGCACGTACAGCATGCGCGGCGTGCCCACCATGCGGCCCGGGTTGCCGTCCACATTGCGCGTGTAGTAGCGCTTGTCGGCCAGGTTGTTCACGCCCACGGCGATGCTGCTGCCTTTGTAACCAGGCAGCTTCCAGTCGGCCTGGATGTTCCACAGGCGGAACCCGGGGATGCGGCCCAGGCGGGCGTCGGCCGTTTCGGCAACGGTGTTGGCCGTGTCAGCGTACTGCGCGCTCTGGTGCGTGCTGGCCAGGTTGAAGGACCAGTCGCCCAGCTGGTAGCGTGCGCCCAGCGTGTCGGTGTTGCGCGAGTAGAAGGGCACGTCCAGCCCGGCCGTGGTGCCCGATTTCTGGATCGCCTTGGTGTAGCTGTAGTTGGCATACACGTTCAGGCCCGCCAGCGCGCTGGCCTTGTCGAACGTGTAGTCGATGGCGGCCTCGATGCCTTCATGGCTGGTAGCCCCGATGTTCTGGAAGGTGGCCGGCGTGATGCCCGGCACCTGCAGGATCTGGTTGTCGAAGCGGATCTTGAAGGCCGTGAGTTCGGCGCGGATCTGCGGGGTCTGCCAGCGCGCACCCACTTCGGCGGTCTTGGCCAGCTCGGGCTTGAGCGGGTTGGTGGCCGTCTGCGAGTTCAGCTGGATGTTCTGCACCGGGCCGAACGAGGTGCCGTAGTTGGCGAACAGCGTGAGCGCCGGGTTCACCAGGTAGGCCACGTTGAGCGAAGGCAGCGCCTTGTTGTTGGTGGTGTCGAAGCGCTGCGTGGTGGCGCGGTCTTCGCGGTTCGTCTCGATGTGCTCGAAGCGCACGCCCGGCGTCACGCGCCAGGCGCCGAAGGCGATGCGGTCATCGATGTAGACCGCGTGCGCATCGGTGGCGTTGTCGAAGCGTGTGGTGGTGCTGTTCACGCCGGTGGCGATGGTCTGGTTGTAGGCCCGGTCGTTGCCGCGCTCGCGCAGGAAGCGGTAGCCGGCCGTCACGTCGTGCGTGGTGGGGCCCAGCTGCACGCGCTGGGTGTAGCGCGGTTCGATGCCCAGCACCTCGTAGTCGCGCGGCTGGTGGGCCAGTTGCGTGCTGGTGGCGTTGATGAGCGTGCTCTTGCGCGTGCTGTCGTTGTAGTAGGCGCGCACCTCGAACTCCTGGTTGTCCGAGATCGTGTTGATGTAGCCCAGGTCCAGGCCCTTGCGCTCGCCGTTCCAGTAGTCGCTGGGGCGCGTGTTCTGGAAGGGGTTGGCGTTGAACTGCGCCACCGTCAGCCCGCCCGGCGTGCGCGAGTTCACGTCGTAGTAGGAGACCTTGCCGTAGACCTCGGAGCTGCCCGTGAGTTCGTAGCGGAACTTGAAGGCCAGGTCGTTGACCTTCTCGTCACTGCCCTGGCGCCAGCTGCTGCCGGTCATGCCCGAATACAGCAGCGCCAGGCCCAGGCCATTGTCCAGCTGCGAGCCGAGGAAGGTGCTGTACTGCGTGTTGTCCTGGCCGCCTTCGCTGTAGTGGTTGTGGCGCACGGTCACGTCGCCCGTGAGGCCGGGCTTGGACGGGATGGCGCGGCTCGTGAAGTTGATGATGCCGCCCACGTTCTGCGGGCCATAACGCACCGCGCCGCCGCCGCGCACCACGTCGATGGACTCGATGTTGTTCAGGCTCACCGGCGCGAACGAGAGCTGGGGCTGGCCGTAGGGCGCCACGGCCAGCGGCACGCCATCGAGCAGGATGGTGGAGCGCGGGCTGTAGCGCCCCGTGAGGCCGCGCACACCGATGTTCAGCGAGATCGCGCTGCCGGCGGTGCCCGAGTTCTCGCTGGCCTGCACGCCGGGAATGCGGCGCATCACCTCGCCGATGCTGGCGGCGCCCGTGGCCTCGATCTTTTCCTTGTCCACCTGCGTGCGCGCGCCGGCAAAGTTCTTCACGCTGTTCTGCAGGCCCGTGCCCAGCCAGCTGCCCGTGATCTGGATGGTCTCCAGCGCGGGCGAGGCCTGGTTGGCGTCCTGCGCATGCAGTGCCAGCGGCATGGCCAGGCAGGCCAGCGCGACAGCGGCTGCGCAGCGGTTGGGTGCAAGGCCGGCAGGCGCCAGGCTGTGTGGTGTCGTCGTCATGTCGTATTTCCCCGGTGCGGATGGCTTCGCCGCCGGGGCCGCCAGCGAGAAACCTGTTCTTACAAATGCAATGATAGTAATTATCATTCATACTGTGAAAAGCTGCCTTGGCCTGCGCTCCGGGCGGATGGGGCCCCGGGTTGGCCCCGGGCCTGGCGGGGCCAACCCGGGGGCGACAGCAGGGGTCACCGTGCTGGGCTAAGCTCGTCGTTCCCGCATCTTTCCCCGCCATTCGCCAGCTGCCATGTCCCAAGATCCCACCCGTTCCCTGCCCATGGCCGGTGCCACCAACTTCCGCGACCTGGGGGGCTATGCCGGCCAGGATGGGCGGGTTGTGAAGTGGCGGCGCATCTTCCGCTCGGACCACCTGGCCGGGCTGACCGCGACCGACCAGGCGCTGCTGGCCGAGCTGGGCGTCAGCCGTGCCATCGACTTTCGCGGCAAGGCCGAGGGCGCGGCCCATGCCTATGCCATCCCCGGCGTGGCCTACCACCCGCTGGTCATCGAGCCCACCGTGGTGCAGCGCGCGCTCGAATTGCAGGCCACCGGCCGCACGCTCACCGCGCAGGATGCGGTGGGTCTGATGCAGCAGACCTACCGCGGCTTCGTGCACGAGAACGCGCCGCGCTTTGCCGAGCTGTTCCGCCTGCTGCTGGCCAGCGATGCGCCCACGGTGTTCCACTGCACCGCCGGCAAGGACCGCACCGGCTTTGCCGCCGCGCTCATCCTGCTCGCGCTGGGCGTGCCGCGCGACACCGTGATGCAGGACTACCTGCTCACCAACAACCTCTACCGCCGCCCCCCCGGCATGGGCAGCCATGCGCCCGAGGAAGTGCTGGCCGTGCTCTGGCGCGTGCAGGAGGAGTTCCTGGACGCCGCATTGCACATGGTGGACCAGGACTACGGCGGCGTGCAGACCTACCTGGTGGAGGTGCTCGGGGTGGATGCGGCCGCGCAGCGGCAGTTGGCAGGGCTGTACCTGCAGGCTGCGGCGTAGGCGCCCGGATATCGGTTTACACCCGGATACCTGGCGGCCCTGCTGCGGCATGCGGGTGGTGGCATAGTCCACGCCTTCCTCCCGTCGACTGTTTTTGAGTGAGTTTTGAATGAATCTTCGCAAGCAATGCCTGCGTGCCGGCTTGGTGCTGGCACTGTCGCTGGGCGCCTTGTCGCCCCTGGCCATGGCGGCCCAGACCGATGCGGAACGCCAGGCCGTGATCCTGTCCATGTTCAAGGACGGCGCCACCCTGACGGAAGACGTGCACCGTGAGTTCTGGTCGGGCCTCAAGGACCCCGAGGCGGCCGTCAGCCGCAGTTCCACCGAACGGGTGGCGTTTGCACTGCAGAACACCATCGAGCTTGAACGCGCCACGCTGGTGAGCTACAAGGCCAGCATCCAGCAGCGCAAGCCGGTGGTGGACAAGAGCTACGAGCAGGCCCTGATGACCCGGGTGGAGATGATGCGCATGCGCAAGCTGTCCACCGACCCCGTGTTGGCCAAGGACAAGGCGTTCCGCGAGTCGCTGGTGCCGGTGTCCAAGGGCCAGGCGTTCGAGATAGGCGGCAACAAGGTCTCGATGACCCATGCCGTCATCGACAAGGAACTGGCCCGCCTCGACGCGTCGCGAGCGCGCCTGGAGCGCCTGCTCAATCCGGTCTGGACGCCGCAGGGCAAGTGATCCCCCGCCCGGGCCGCTACAACAAGGAATGGCAGTGACCTCTGCACACCGTGCCGGCCAGAGCGCCAGCGCCGATGGCTTCGACGCGGCCTATTACGAGCGTTTCTACTTCGACAAGAAGACCAGCGTGGTCGACCCGGCGCACACCGAGCGGCTGGGCGCCTTCGTCTGCAGCTACCTGCAGTACCTGCGTGTGCCGGTGCGGCGTGTGCTGGACCTGGGCTGCGGCATCGGGCTGTGGCGTGACATCGTGGCCCGGCACTTCCCCAAGGCCTCGTTCCATGGCGTTGAGTTCAGCGAGTACCTGTGCGGCCGCTTCGGCTGGGAGCGCGGCTCGGTGGTCGACTACCAGGCCCGCACGCCCTACGACCTGGTGATCTGCCAGGGGGTGCTGCCCTACCTCAACGAGGCCGATGTGCAACAGGCCATGCGCAACCTCGCCGGGCTCAGCCGCGGCGCGCTGTACGTGGAGGCTGTCGCGCGCGAGGACTGGGAGCAGGACGTCGTGGACGAGACGCTGACCGATCCGCGCATGTTCCGCCACCCCGCGCAGTTGTACCGGCGCACGCTGGGCGAAGGCTTCACCGAACTGGGCGGCGGCCTGTGGCTCAGCCCCAAGGCCGAACTGCCCTTGTTTGCCCTCGAACACATGGGTGGTCGGTGACGGCCGCTGCCATGCCCGTGCCGGCGCTGCCGCATGCCGTGTCGCGCCTGCGCGCGGCACGCCTGGCACGCAGTGCCAAGCCCTTCCTGGCCCGGGGCGGGCCGCGTGGCGCGCGCTGCCCGGGCTGCCGGCTGGTGCCCAGCCACTGCCTGTGCGCGCTGCGCCCGCTGCTCACCCCGCAGGCCGGCGTGTGCCTGCTGATGGCCGACATCGAGCCGCTCAAGCCCAGCAACACCGGCTGGCTGATCGCCGACGTGGTGGCCGATACCTGGGCCTTCGGCTGGGCGCGCACCGAGGTCGACCCGGCCTTGCTCGCCCTGCTGGCCGATGCGCAGTGGCAGCCCTATGTGGTGTTCCCCGGCGAATTCGTGGCGCCGGAGCGCGTGGTGGCGAGCGTCGAACCCGCACAGGGCGGCAAGCGGCCCCTGTTCGTGCTGCTCGACGCCACCTGGCCCGAGGCGCGCAAGATGTTCCGCAAGAGCCCCTACCTGGACCGCTTCCCCGTGCTCAGCCTGGCTGGTGAGCAGCTCTCGCGCTACCGCCTGCGCCGCAGCACGCGCGACGACCATTTCTGCACCTCCGAAGTGGCGGCCCTGTGCATGGAACTCGCGGGCGAGGGCCATGCGGCGCAGACTTTGGAAGCCTACCTCGACGTGTTCACCAACCACTACCTGCAGTCCAAGCACCAGTTGTCGGTGGACCCGGGCGACGAAGTACACGAGCGCCTGCGCGCCCTGCGTCGGTAAACTGCCACCGACCGCGCTGTGCGGCATCCCGCGCCCGTGGGCCGACGTCTCACGGCCGAGCCTTTTTTCACCAAGAGCGGCTTTGCCGTCGAAGCCCGCCAGCAGGTGGAATGCCACGGCGTGGTGCTTCCCAATGCGCGCATGGCCAAGTGGCTGCCAGGTGCCGCTGGAGTGGTGGGACAATAGCGCCCCCGGCATTTCTCCCTCCCCTCTCCAGAACGGCAAGGCCCTTCCCATGACCAAGCAACACGAACGGCACACCGAACTCAAGCCCATGGAGCTGTGTGATTCCTGCAAGGGCATCCAGCGCAACTGGCGCCGCGCGCCCGGCCATGCCGAGCTGGTACAGCGCGGCAGCCGCAAGGAGGACCGCGACCACGGCCAGGTCACTTTCACCCGCTACCAGTGCGATCGCTGCGGTACCGCCTGGGAGTACGAGAACGACAAGACCAACCTGCACGCTGGCTGGTCGGTGGTCGGGCGCTGACCGGGTACCTCCTTCAGTCCTGCCGCCCCGCTGGGGTGGGCAGGGCGGCCAGCAGCATCGCCGCCACCACACAGCCCAGGCCCAGCCACTGCCAGCTGCGGATGGATTCACCGAGGAACGCCACCGACAGCAGCAGGGCCGACACCGGCAGCCAGACGGTGGCCAGCGATGCGCGCACGCCGCTGGTGCGAGCACTGCCCGCGTACCATAGCAAAAAGCCGCCCACGGTCGGTATCCAGGCGTAGTACAGCACTGCGGCCAACGCCGGTGGCGTGAACGTGGAGGGCGAAGCCTGTGCCATCCACCACGCCGGCAGAATGGAGAGCAAAAGCCCTCCCCCCGACATCAGTGCGGACAGGGCCAGCGCCGGAACGGGCGCAGACAGCCGCTTGCTGGCCAGGATGAACACCGCCTCGCAGGCCACGGCCGCCAGCACCAGTGCGATGCCCGCCAGGCGCGTGCCGCCACTCCCATCGGCCGCACCCTCTCCCGGGCTGGCCGCGACCGCCATGACCCCGGCCGTGGCCAGCGCGATGGCCGCCACCAGGCGCCGGCCGGGCCGCTCGCCCAGCAGCAGGGCCGAGAACAGCGCTGCGGCTGCGGGCAGCGTGCCCGCGACGATGCCTGCATCCGACGCGCTGGCGAGCCGCACCCCGAGGATCAGCAGCACCGAGTAGCCCACGCTGCCCGCCGCCGCCTGCACGGTGAGCAGCAGCGCATCGCGCCGGCCCAGGTATGGCAGCCGCTGGCCGCGCCAGCGCATCAGCGCAAAGAACACAGGCAGCGCCAGCGCATGGCGCAGCACGGTGGCCGCAAACGGCTCGATGTCCTGTGCGATCACCTTGCTGACCACCACCGTGCTGCCGACCAGCACCATGGCCAGGCTGCACAGCAGCTGGCCCCTCCACGCGTCCGAAACGCCCATCACCTGCCCCTTTGCCCGTGTTGAAGAACTGCAGGCAGTGTGGCGAGGCGGGCGCCCGGGGTCTTGAACGTTATTGCGGCTGCGGGCTGCGCCGGGGGCCCGCCGTGGCCTTCTGCCAGGCGCCGGGCGTGAAGCCGAATTGCCGCGTGAAGATGCGCGTCATGTGGCTCTGGTCGGCAAAGCCGCTGTCGGCCGCCGCATCGGCCAGGCTGGCACCGCGCAGCACGCGGTGGCGGGCATGTTCGGCGCGCTGTTGTTGCAGCCAGGCATGGGGCGGCAGCCCATAGGCCTGGGTGAAACGGCGCAGCAGCTGGTACTTGCCCAGGCCGGCCATGGTGGCCAGCTGCGCGAGCGTGGGCGGTGCCCGCAGCAGATCGGCCAGCCGGTCGCGCACCTGGCGCATGGCAGCCGCTGCCTCGGCGGCGCTTGTTTGCGGCGGTGCCGCATTGGCATGCCGGCCCAGCAACAGGGCACCCGTGTGCGCCAGCGCCTCTTCGCAGGCCAGGGCGGCGACGCTGGTGGACGCCTGCGGCCCCGCGTTCCAGTGCGCCAGGCGCTGCAGCAACTGGTCCAGGGCCGTGCGCAGCGCCTGGTCGTGCTGGATCACCGGGCGGGCCAGGGCCAGCCCCTGGGGCGAAGCGATGGCCAGGTCGTCGGCCATGGCCTGCACCACCGAGGGCTCCAGATAGACCATGCGCCAGCGGCGCGAAGGGCTGCCCAGGGGCTGGCCGTCGTGCACCTCGCCGGGGTTGGTGGTGATCATGTTCCCCGCGTAGGCATCCACCGGGCCGCGCCCGCTGGCCGAGCTCTGCGCGCCGTGGTCGAGAAGCCCCAGGCCATAGACGGCATGCCAATGCCTGCCATAGTGGCGGGAACTTTCGATGTGCGTGGCATACACACCTTCCCAGGGCGATCCGAAGACCTGGGCACGGTGGGCGGGCGTTGGCGTTGTGGTCACCATCCGTCCATTATTCCCGGGTCTGCCTGCCATCCATCCAAGGAGCTGCTGAATGCGCCGCCGATTTTTTCTTGCCACTGGAGCGCGCCCATGGGTGCTTGGCAGCCTGGCGTTGCTGGGCGCGCGCGCCGCGCAGGCCCAGCCGGGCTACACCGTGTCGCTCGAACAGCTGCAGGAGGCAGTAGCGCAGCGCTTTCCGCTGCGCTACCCCATGGCCGGGCTGGTGGATGTGGACGTGCAGACCCCGCGCCTGTCCCTGCTGCCCGCAAGCAACCGGCTGGGCGCGGCTTTCCCGCTCGCCGCTGCCGGCCCGGCGCTGCGCCGCAGCCACAGCGGCACGCTGGAGGTCGAATTCGCTCTGCGCTACGAAGCCAGCGACCGCAGCCTGCGCGCCCACCAGCTGCGCCTGGTGCGGCTGGACTTTCCCAGCCTGCGGTCTGAGGTGGTGGCGCTGCTCAATGGCTATGGCCCGGGCCTGGCGGAGCAGTCGCTGCGCGAGGTGGTGCTGCACCGGCTGCGCCCGCAGGACCTGGGGCTGCTCGACGGCATGGGCTTGCAGCCAGGCGCCATCACCGTGACGCCCAGGGGCTTGTCCATCGCGTTCGTGAGCAAGCCGGTGCCTTGACGAAGGCTCAATCCCCCCGCACCCGCTGCGCAAAGCCACGCTGGCCGAACTGCTCGATGATGAAGTCCACGAACACCCGCGTGCGCGCGGGCAACAGCTTCTTGTCGGGGTAGTACAGCGAGGTCGGCCCGGCGTCGGACCACCAGCCCGGCAGCAGGCGCACCAGGTCGCCACTGGCCAGCCAGGGCTGGGCAAACGGCATGGGCAGCAGGGCCACACCCAGGCCCATCAGCGCGGCCTGGCACATGGCCTCGGGGTCGTCAAAGACGATGCGCGGGCGCAGCTCGGCTGCGGCCGCGTCGCCGGCCTTGTTGCGCAGCGTGACCACGTGGATGCGGCCCGTCTGGATCGAGCGGCGCGCAATGCCGTCCCATTGCGCAAGGTCCGATGGGTGGCGCGGCGCCTTGCGGCCCTGCAGTTGCGCACGAGACGCCACCGCCACGATGTGGATGGTGCCCAGCGTGCGCGCCACCATGCCGGGGTTCAGGTTCAGCCCGCCGCCAATGCCCGCGTCAAAGCCCTCGCCGATCAGGTCGACCTGCCGGTTCTCGAAGCGCCAGTCGGGCTGGATGGCCGGGTAGCGCTGCAAAAACTCGCCCAGCAGCGGCACCAGGTAGGCACGGCCGAAGGCCTGGCCCATGCTGACCTTGAGCGTACCCGCCGGGGCGCGGTCGGCCTCGGCCGCATGCTCCACGGCATCGGACAGCGTGGACAGGGGACCGCTGATCTGCTGCAGCAGGCGCTGGCCGCCTTCGGTGAGCACCAGGCGCCGCGTGCTGCGCTGGAACAGGCGCACGGAGAGATTGGCCTCCAGCCGCGCCACGTTCTTGCTCACGGCAGCGGGCGTGAGGCCCATGCGCCGCGCGGCGGCCGAGAAGCTGCCGGACTCGGCAGACTGGACGAAGGATTCGAGATGGCTCAAGGGTTGCATGCCTCTATTTTCAACCAGCGGTTGAAACAGGAACAGCCCATTCATGGCTACCGGCAATGCAATGGTTTACCGACACTGCAGGTGTTGCCAGTGCATTCACTGGTCCACCTCACTGGAGATCCACCATGTCTGTCACCTCTTCTGCCCCTGCTTCTTCTTCGTCCACCCGCGTCCTGGCCGGCAAGGCCGCCTTCGTCACCGGGGGCTCGCGCGGCATCGGCGCCGCCATCGTGCGCCGCCTGGCGCGCGACGGCGCTGCCGTCGCTTTCACCTACACCAGCAACGAGGCCCCTGCCCGGGCCCTGGCTGCCGAGATCGAGGCCGCAGGCGGCCGCGCCCTGGCACTGCGTGCCGACAGCGCCGATGCCAGCGCCATCACCGCGGCCATCGATGGTGCGGCCCGTGAGCTGGGCCGCCTGGACATCCTGGTCAACAACGCAGGCGTGGCCATCATGGGCGAGGTCGGCAGCGTTACGCTCGAAGACCTGGACCGCACGCTCGCCATCAACGTGCGCGGCGTGTTCGTCGCCACCCAGGCCGCCGTGCGCCACATGGGCCAGGGCGGTGCCTATGGCCGTGTCATCACCATCGGCAGCACCAATTCTGAGCGCCTGCCCTGGGCCGGCTTCAGCGTCTACGGCATGAGCAAGGCCGCCATCGTGGGGCTCACCAAGGGCCTGGCACGCGACCTGGGGCCGCGCGGCATCACCGTGAACAACGTGCAGCCCGGTCCGGTGAACACCGACATGAACCCCGCCGACGGCCCCATGGCCAAGGACATGCATGGCCTGATGGCGCTGGACCGCCACGCCGACCCGGCCGAGATCGCCGGCATGGTGGCCTACCTGGCCGGGCCCGAGTCGGGCATGGTCACAGGCGCCAGCCTGCTCATTGACGGAGGCTTTGCCGCCTGACCTTACCTGGGCAACTGCTCGACCACGTCGTCCAACGCCACATGGCCCTGGAACCCGCCGCTGCTGGTGGCGGGCCGCTGGCGCTCGATGGCATCGGCGAACACCACGGCGGGGTCGGCGCGCAGCTTGGCGAGGTGGGCCGCCAGGTGCGGGTAGTCCTCGACCCGCAGCACACCGTGGTACTCGGCCCAGCGGGCCACGGCGGCCAGGTAGGCATCGGCCACGGTCTTCTTGCTGCCACCGTCGATCCACTTGCGCCCGGCGAGCAGCCGGTCCAGGTGGGCGCAGCCCTTGGCGACCTGGGGGCGGCCCAGGTCGCGCAGCGCCTCCTGGCGCGGCGGGTCCGTGGCCATTTCGTAGGCGGCCCCCAGTGGCGCAAACGCCGCGAAGAAGTCCGTGGCCAGGTAGGCCAGGGTCTGGTTCAGGCGGTCATGCTCCGGACTGCCCTGCGGGTAGCCGAGTTGGTGGCCCTTTTGCGCCGCCAGGTGCAGCAGGATGGCCACGCTTTCGCTGAGCAACTGGCCTTCGGCCGTCACGTAGGCGGGCGTCAGGTTCTGCGGATTGATGCGTGCAAAGGCCGCGGGCCAGGGGTGTTCGAGCATCTCGATGCGCGAGAGCGCGTAGGGCGCGCCCAGCCATTCGAGCGCGATGATGCTGGCCAGCGAACAGCCCTGGGGCACGCCATAGAAAAGGGTCGGTGTCATTGCAGGTTCCTTGGTTGAGAAAAGAAGATCAAAAGAAGACCTTGCAAAGATACGGATGTGGCCTTTGCCTGTGTAGTCAGGCAAAAGTAGACTCATCGTCTCTTTTTGTGGACGATGACCGTGCTCAATCTCAATGACCTGCAGTGGTTCGTGCGCGTGGTGGACCATGGCGGCTTTGCCGCGGCCGCGCGGGCGCTGGAGGTGCCCAAGTCCACGCTGAGCAAGCGCGTGGCGCAGCTCGAGGCCACGCTGGGCGTGCGCCTGATACAGCGCAGTTCGCGCGTCTTCGTGGTGACCGACACCGGACAGGCCTTCTACCGCCATGCCGCGGCCATGCTGATCGAGGCCGAGGCAGCCGAGAACGTGGTGCGCGGCCTGCAGGCGGAGCCGGCAGGCATCGTGCGCATCACGGCCTCGGTCACCACGGCGCAGCTGGTGCTGGCCGAGCTGCTGCCCGGCCTGGCTGTGCGCTACCCGAAGCTGCAGGTGATGCTGCATGCGACAGACCGCTTCGTGGACCTGGTGCAGGAGGGCTTCGACATCGGCGTGCGCGACCACTCGGCCCCGTTGCCCGATTCGGACCTGGTGCAGCGGCGTGTGGGCTACGAGCCGTTCTACACCGTGGCTGCGCCGGCCTACCTGGCGGCCCGCGGTACCCCCGTCCACCCGGGCGAACTGGCCGGGCACGATGCCTTGCTGCTGTCGCCCGCGCCATCGGCCCAGGTATGGACTTTTCTGCGCGATGGCGAGGCCATGGGCGTGCGGCCGGTGCCGCGCTTCTTTGCCGACGAGCCCTGGACCCTGCTGCGTGCGGCCCTGGCGGGCGTGGGCATCGGCTGCCTGCCGCGCGGACTGTGCCAGCCCGACATCGAGGCCGGCCGCCTGGTGCGGCTGCTGGCGGATTTCCGCTATGGCGCGAGCATGACCACCACCTTGCTGATCTCGCACCGGCGCGGGCAGTTGCCTTCGGTGCGCGCGGCGGTGGACTTCCTGGCCGAGGGCCTGGCGCGCTACCGCGGGTTCGAGGAGCCCGGGGCCTTATAGTGGCCCACCATTCCACCCGGGACCCTGCCGTGCACCACACCCCCCAATTCCTGCGCAATGCCCGCACCACTGCGGCGGCCTTGGCCACTCTGTGGGCCGCCTTCACCGCCGGTGCCGTCACCCCGGCCGAGTCTGGCTATGTGGGCGAGTACCGCGGGGGCTCCGTCGACACCGTGGCCCAGCTCGCGCTGCTCGACGACAACACCTACTGCTTCGCTTTCACGGGCGGTGCACTGGACATGGTGGCGGCCGGTCGATGGAAGGCCGAAGGCTCGGGCATCCGGCTGCAGCAGGTGCGCCAGGAGTACCCCTTGTTCCCGGCCTTCGCCCGCCAGGTGGACGCACAGGGTGCCATGGTGGAGTTCGACTTCCACGGCTACACCCTCTCCAATGCCCGGGCGCCGGTGTTCGCGTTCTCGGCCGACGACAAGTTGCCGGCCACCCTGCGCCCGCTGTTCACCGAAGACAACAACCAGTGGTCCGAGAACTACAAGCTGCCCCTCGTGGCAGCGGACGCCGTGCGCTATTTCTATCTCGGGGACCTGGTGGAGGACGAGTCGTCCCGCAAACCCCCGGTCGTGAAAGTGGTGCAATACCGGCTGGAGGGTGGCAATGCCGTGCGGGTGGGATTCGACCAGCTGCAGGCCATGCCCCTCATGGACCAGCGGGCCGAGCTCAAGGGCGAGGTGCTGTTCCTCTCCGGCTCCCGGCTGGGCCAGCGCCGTCCTCTGAACCCGGACATCCTGAAGGCCGTGCGCAGTGGCTGCATCGACCCTGCACTCAAGCCCGACGTGCCGCGCCCCCTGAAGGAGGGGCAAAGCAAGCCACTGGAGCCGGTGAAGATCTTCACCGTCAGCCCCTCGGCCATCCAGGGCAAGCCCTTCTTCGAAGCCAAGGGCAAGTAAGGGGCCTGCTCAGGCGGACAGGGCTCCCACCGGAGCGCGCGGGGCCCTCTCGATCTGCGCCTTGGCCAGGCGCAGCGCCTTGCGCATGTAGCCGCGCCACAGCACGCTGGCCAGCAGCCAGAGTACTGGCGCGGCCCACTTGGAGCGCGCATGGAAGGCATGGCGCCAGCGCACCGTGGTCTGCGTGCCATTGGCCTCGGGGTCGAACCACCAGGCACCGTCGGCGCCCGTGGCCAGCCAGCGCAGCGCGCCCGTGAAACCGCTCACCGTGTAGGCAAAGTACTGGGCCGGGCGGTAGTGCTTGAGTCCTTCCTGCACACTGCTGCCGTCGGACATGGCCACCGTGCGCGTCTGCCCCGGGGCATCCCAGGGGCCGGTCTGGTCGCGGGTTCCGGTCACGGCCGGCAGGGGACCGTAGCCGGTGAACAGTGTGGTCGGGTCGACGGGCGCGATGAACCCGAACGCCTGGGCAGGCGAGGCCTTGATATGCGTCTGGACCGTGGCGGTAAAGGTGGGCATGGTGGCGGCGTCCGGTTCTTGCAGGGTGAATCGAATGTATTGTGGAAGCCGGAAACGATAAATACCGTTTTCCCAAACGGACTGTTTGCCAAACCGTGAACAATTGCCCCTTCCCGTGCCGAGAAAACTCTGGGCAAACGGGGCTCAGACCGGGGATGGCCGCCGCCGGGGCTTGCGCTGTGCCCCAGCCAGCTCCTGGGCGCCCAGGCTGAACACCGGCTGGTCCGCCAGCATCTCCACCGCCAGGTCGATGAAGGCGCGCACGCGCGCCGGCTGGGCCGCGCGGCTGCCGTAGTACACATACAGCCCCAGGTGCCGAGGGATGAAGCCGGTCAGCACCGGCACCAGCTGCCCGCTGCGCACCAGGGGCGCGGCCGTCACCCCGACGAGCTGGCCGATGGCATGGCCGCCCAGCACGGCGCGCGCCTCCAGTTCGATGTCGTTGGTGCAGAAGGCCGGCGGGATGGCGTGCGCCACGATGTCCTCGCCCACCTGGAACTCCCAGGGCATGGGTTTGCCTGTGGCCGGGTGGCGAAAGCCGCTGCAGCGGTGCTGCGCCAGGTCTTCGATGCGGGTGGGGGTGCCGTGGCGCGCCAGGTACCCCGGCGTGGCGCACACCACCAGCTGCAGCCACAGCAGGCGCCGCGCGATGACCCCGCCCTCGGGCGGGTAGCCCGAGCGAAAGCCCACGTCCACCCGGTCCTCGACCCAGTTGCCGATGCGGTCCTCGAGCTGCACATCGGGCTCCACCAGCGGGTAGCGGCGCACGAACTCGTCGACCACGGGCCAGATCACCTCCAGCATCATGGAGCGCGGCGCGGTAATGCGCAGCGGCCCCGCAATCTCCTCGCGCCCGCGCCGCGCGCCATGCACGGCCCGTTGCAGCGTGGCCAGCCCGGGCTGGGCGGCGTCGAGGAACTGGCGCCCCTCTTCGGTCAGGCTCAGGCTGCGCGTGGTTCGGTGGAACAGGCGCACGCCCAGGTGCGATTCGAGCTGCCCCAGCGCCAGGCTGGCGGCCTGCGGCGTGATGCCCTGGGCCGAAGCTGCCTGGCGCAGGCTGCCCAGTTCGGCCGCCTTGGCAAAGGTGGAAATCGCGCGCAGTTCGTTGATGGCCATGGCAAGGCTCCTTTTTTTGACAAGTATTGCTTGTCAATGAAGTGAGTGATTATGGGCTAGTGCGATGGCAATGGCTTGCCTAAAGTTCATCCCCATGGCAACGCGCCGCGTCTGCCAGAACCCCGAAATTCAACTCTTCCAAGGACTTCTGCCATGACCGCTCACGCTTCTTCCTTCTCCTTCCCCCGCATCTGGCTGATCACCGGCGCTTCGCGCGGCATCGGCGCGCGCATTGCCGAGGCCGCGCTGGCCCAGGGCGATGCCGTGGTGGCCACCTCGCGCAGCGCCGAGTCCATCACCCGCCGCCTGGGCGCCAGCGATGCGCTGCTGCCCCTGGCGCTGGACGTGACCGACGAGGCCCAGGCCCGCCACGCCGTGGGCGCCGCACTGGAGCGTTTCGGCCGCATCGACGTGCTGGTCAACAACGCCGGCTACGGCCTGCTGGGCGCGGTGGAGGAGGCCACCGCCGACGAGGTGCGCAGCCTGTACGAGACCAATGTCTTTGGCCTGCTGCATGTGACGCGCGCTGTGCTGCCTTCGATGCGCGCGCGCCGCGCCGGCCACGTCATCAACATTTCATCCCTGGGTGGCGTGCGCTCGGCGGCCGGCTTTGGCGTCTACTGCTCGACCAAGTTCGCGGTGGAAGGCATCACCGAGGCGCTGCACGCCGAACTGGCGCCCCTGGGCATCCACGCCACGGTGGTGGAGCCCGGCTACTTTCGCACCGAGTTCCTCGACACGGCCTCGCTTTCGGTGTCGCCGCGCGTGCTGGACGATTACGCCCCCAGCGCCGGCGCGATCCGCGAAGCCGCCCGCCGCATCAACCTGAACCAGCCCGGCGACCCGGTGCGTCTGGCCCAGGCCGTGATGCAGTTGGTGGCCAGCCCCACACCGCCGCTGCGCCTGCCACTGGGCACCGACACGCTGCAGACCATTGCCGACAAGCATGCCTTCGTGGGCAAGGAAACCGCCGCCTGGCGTGATCTGGCGGCGTCCACGGATTTCCCCGCCCAGGCTGCGGCGTGAGCTCGCGCCGGCGGTGGGGTCACACCATGCCGCCATTGGCTCTCAACGTTTGTCCGTTGATCCACGCGCCATCGGGCCCGACCAGGAAGGCCACCGTGCTTGCGATGTCCTCCGGCGTGCCCAGGCGGCCCAGCGGGTTCATCTGCGCCAGGCGCTCCACCAGCTCGGGCGTCTTGCCATCGAGGAACAGCGCGGTGGCCGTGGGGCCGGGGGCGACGGCGTTCACGGTGATGTTCCTGCCGCGCAGCTCCTTGGCCAGGATCAGCGTCATGGTTTCCACCGCGCTCTTGGTGGCGGCATACACCGCATAGCCAGGCATGGCAGTGCCGACCAGGCTGGTGGAGAAGTTCACGATGCGCCCGCCCGGCTCCAGCCGGCGCGCGGCCTCGCGCAGGGTGTTGAAGCTGCCCTTGAGGTTGATGGCAATGAGCCGGTCGAAGGTGGCATCGTCGGTATCGGCCAGGTGCGGCAGGTGCGCAGGCATCACGCCCGCGTTGTTGACCAGCACGTCCACGCGGCCGAAGGCCTCGGTCGCTTGGTCGAACAGGCGCGCTGCGGCCGCAGGGTCTGCCACATCGGCCTGTACCGTGATGGCCTGGCCACCGGCGGCCGTGATGGACTGCGCCACCACTGCGGCCTCGGCGGCATTGCCGGCGTAGTTGACCACCACATTGAAGCCATCGCGCCCCAGGCGCTGGGCAATCGCGGCGCCGATGCCGCGTGAGGACCCGGTGACGATGGCGACAGGGCGGTGGGTGGACGGGGTGGACGTGTCGTTGGTGGCCATGGAGAACTCCAGAACAGTGGTGATGGGTGTATTGTTCTGTTGGCGCCGGGTTTGATAAAGACCCGTGAATTGCCATGACTGTTCAACGCACCAAAACAATCAAGCCCTGCTCCCCATGGACCGATTCGACGCCATGCGCCTGTTCACCCGCATCGTGGAGCTGGGCAGCTTCACCCAGGCGGCGGAAGACCTGCAACTGCCCCGCGCCACCGTGACACTGGCCGTGCAGCAGCTCGAAAAGCGGCTGGGCGCGCGCCTGCTGCACCGCACCACGCGCCACGTCTCCCCGACCCAGGACGGTGAGGCCTACTATGCGCGCTGCCAACAGCTGCTGGCCGACCTCGACGAGACCGAGGCGGCTTTTGCCACGGCCGGCCAGCAGCCCAAGGGCAAGCTGCGTGCGGACCTGCAGGGCACGCTGGCGCGCTATTTCGTGCTGCCGCGCATCGGCGAGTTCTT
Source organism: Acidovorax sp. FW305-C-20-28 (assembly GCF_058783375.1). Lineage (NCBI taxonomy): Bacteria > Pseudomonadati > Pseudomonadota > Betaproteobacteria > Burkholderiales > Comamonadaceae > Acidovorax > Acidovorax sp. FW305-C-20-28. The sequence goes on from NZ_JBYSYM010000001.1 coordinate 585,019, forward strand.
TGCACGCTACCCGGGCGTGGAGCTGGAACTGGGCATGGGCGACCGCTTGGTGGACCTGGTGCGCGAGCGCGTGGACTGTGTGATGCGCGGTGGCGAGCCGGCCGACTCCAGCATGGTGGGCCGGCGCGTGGCGCAGCTCGCGCAAGTGACCTGCGCCAGCCGCGCCTACCTCGCGCGCCATGGCGTGCCCCGCACCGTGGACGAGCTGCGTGGCCACCGCGCGGTGAACTACCTGTCTTCGCGCACGGGCAAGCCCATGCCCCTGGACTTCGTGGTCGACGGCGTGCCGCGCAGCGTGCAGCTCAAGGGCGCGGTCTCCGTGACGGATGCGTTTGCCTATGTGGCCTGCTGCACGGCCGGGCTGGGCATCATCCAGGTGCCGCGCTACCACCTGGAGCCGCAGCTGGTCGATGGCAGCCTGGTGGAGGTGCTGGCCGACTTTCGCCCGCCGCCCATGCCGGTGACCGTGCTCTATCCGCACAGCCGCCAGCTTTCGCCGCGCGTGCGCGTGTTCGTGGACTGGCTGGCCGAGGTGATGGCGAATGCGCGTTAGCCCGCCTGTGCCGGACGCGAGAATTCCATGACCCAGTTCGTCTCCCAGGTCTGCCCGCCATCGTCCGAGAAGGCCTGTTCCCAGCGCGGCGTGCCGGTGGCGAGGTTTTTGGCCCACTCGAAGCGCACCAGGACAGGCCGGCCCTCGAACAGCTCCTGACCGAAGAAGACGCCCCGGTCCGTGCCCGCAAAGCCGCCGCTCACGGGTGGCTGCAGCAGGCCGGTCGCTGTGTCCAGCCCGCCCGTCACATTGTCCAGCCAGTAGATGCTCCAACGCTGCGCCTGGGGATTGAACAGGCGCAGCGCCATGCCCACGTAGCCGGCATTCCAGGCCTCGGGGATGAAGTCATCGCAGTTGCCGATGCCGCCAGGCAGCGGCCGCGCCGTGCCGGTGGCGTCGAAGGTCTCCCAGTCGGTGCAGCCGGCAAGCCGTTGCACCAGGCGGGTGTTGCGGATGCGCCAGGGGCCCATCAGAAAGTCGAAGTCGCTGGCAGCGCCAGTGGGTGGGGTGATCGACATGGCGGTGTCTCCGAGATGGGGGTGCGTCATGCGTGCAGGGCCGAGCGCGCCGTGGGCTGCAGCCGGTGGGCTTCGGGCGCGCGCGCCAGCCATTGCGCCAGGCCGGGCGCCACATCGCGTTGCCAGGTGCCGCCTTGCGCAAACGCGTTCAGCGCGTCGGTATCGTCGAACAGCGCCAGGCCCAGCAGTGCGTGCTCGCCCTCGCGCACCGGCAGGCGCGGAAAGCTGTTGGGGCTGGGGTCGCTGGCATACCAGGCCGTGTGGCGCGCACCGCCCGCGCGCAGCGTGGGGTCCATGCGCTCGCGGCAGTAGTCCAGCAGCCCGGGCGTTGCGGGCTCCTTCAGGTAGAACACCGTGGCATCGAGCAGGCCTGGTGCCGCGTCGCTGGCGCCCACGGGAGCGCGGTCCGCGGGCAATCCATCGGCTGCGCCCGGCCACGCCGGGTGCAGCAGCAGCACGTTGTCCGAATCGACCATGGTGGCATTGGCCGCATCGCGGTGTGCGGCCCACACCGGGCCGCCGTAGAAGGCTTCGAGTGCCTGTCGGCGCGCTTGCATCTCGGCAAAGCCGCGCAGCCAGACGAACAGGTCCGGCTGGTCGAGGTCGCGGAACTGGCCGATCACGCGCATGCCTTCGCGCTCCTGGGTTTCGAGGAACTCGCGGTCGAACAGCTCGATCAGCACCTCGCGCTGGCCGGGGTGCAGGGTGTACTGGCGCAGCTCGACGATGCGGCAGTCTGGGAGGGATGGGGTGGATGGCATGCGGTCTTCCTTGGCTGGATACGAAAGGGAAGGCCGCAGTGTGCGGTGCAATACATGACAAGGCATGGCAGGTATTCGCGGCATACTGCAGCTGTCGTTGTTCCAAGCCATGCCATGCGTGCCAGCCGCCTGTTGTCCATCCAGATGCTGCTCGAAACCCGGGGGCGCATGAGTGCGCAGGCGCTTGCCGAGGCGCTGGAGATCTCGGTGCGCACGCTCTACCGCGACGTGGACCAGCTCACGGCGGCGGGCGTGCCCATCTATGCCGAGCGCGGCCGCAGCGGTGGCTTTGCGCTGTTGCCGGGGTGGAAGACCACGCTCACCGGCCTCACCCCGTCCGAGGCGCAGGCCGTTTTCCTGAGCGGCCTGCCCGGCCCGGCCGGCGACCTGGGCCTGGGCGGCGATGTGGAGGGCGCGCGCCTCAAACTGCTGACCGCGCTGCCCGCGCCCTGGCGCGAAGATGCCCAGCGCGTGAGTGCCCGCCTGCACCTCGACCCGGTGGACTGGTACCGCGAGAGCGCACCCACACCCCATCTGGCCGCTGTGGCGGCTGCCGTCTGGAGCGGCGAGCAGTTGGCCCTGCGCTACGAAAGCTGGGCCGATACGGTGGAGCGCACGGTGGCGCCGCTGGGCCTGGTGCTCAAGGCCGGTGTCTGGTACCTGGTGGCGCAGCCGGCGGACACCGCCTCGGCGGCCCGCGGCCCGCGCACCTACCGGGTCGCCAACATCCGCGCGGTCACCGCGCTGGGCACGCCCGTGCGCCGCCCGGCGCGTTTTGACCTGCCTGCGTACTGGAGCGCATCCATCCGCCGCTTCGAGTCCAGCCTCTACACGGGCGAGGCCGATGTGCTGGCCACGCCTGCCGGCCTCAAGGGCCTGAGCGCCCTGAGCAGCGCCGTGGCGCGGGCGGTGGCGGCGGCCCCGCCTTCGCGCCGCAAGGACGGGCGGGTGGCGCTCACCATTCCCATCGAATCGGTGGCCCATGCCTGCGGCCAGCTCATGCGCCAGTCGCCCGAGGTCGAGGTGCTGCGCCCGGCCGCGCTGCGGCGTGCACTGGTGGAGCGCGTCCAGGCGACGGCGCGGCTGTACAAGCTGGGCTAGTGTGCTGTCCCGCAAGTAGGTGGCAAAACTAAAACCGATGGATTTCGCGCCATGGCAAGGCGCAAACCGCAGCGATAGCGCGTGCTATCGCGAGGATTTGCAACGCCGCCATGGTGTGAAAGACACGGTTTTTGTGCCACGTATTGGCGGGACAGCACACTAGATCCCCCGTTCCACCATGTCCAGCAGCCGCTGGCCCAGCAGCGCCAGCATGTCGGCGGGCGTGCCGCGCAAGGGGCCGTCGATGGAGAGCAGCGCCATGCCGTGCACGGTGGACCAGGCCAGGTACTCGGCGCCCGGGCGGCGTTCTGGCGGCAGGGCGCCCGCGGTCACCAGGTCGTCAAGCGCGGCCGAGAGGTGCTCGAAGGGGTTCAGGCCGGTCAGGCCGCCCATGGCGGGGTCGGGGTCCTGCTCCACGCTGAACTGCCCGCCGAACGCGGTGCGGAACAGCCCCGTCTCGGCGTGCGCAAAGCGCATGTAGCCCGCGCCCACGGCGCGCACCTTGGCATGGGCCTGCTCGGTGGGCGTGCCTTCGGTGGGCACGTGGGCCATCTCGACTTCCATCGACTGGGCCACGGCGGCCACGGCGGCGGCGCGCACCGCCGCCAGCAGGTCTTGCCGGTTGGCGAAATGGCGGTAGGCGGCATTGGGCGCCACACCCGCGCGGCGCGTGGCCTCGCGCAGCACCACGGCATCGGGCCCGCCCTGGCGTGCCAGTTCGATGCCGGCGTCGAGCAGGGCGCGGCGCAGGTCGCCATGGCGGTAGGTGCTGCGGGCGGCAGGACTGGCAGTAGCAGCGCTGTTGCGGGTGGTTACGGACATCGGGATTGCAATGTGGACACTGTCCATTATCTCTGTTATTGTTTGTGAACGGTGTCCACAATGCATGGGCGTCCGCTCTCGACCCCTTCCATCCAAGGAGATTCCCCATGAAAGTCGAACCCTACCTGTTCTTCGAAGGCCGCTGCGAAGAGGCGCTCACGTTCTACCGCACCGCCCTGGGCGCCGAGGTGACCATGCTCATGCGCTACAAGGACAACCCCGAGCCCGCCGCGGGTGGGGGCTGCTCCGTGGACGGCAGCGCCGGCCCCGGGCCCCAGCCCGAGATGGTGATGCACGCTTCGTTCAATGTGGGCGACACCCAGGTCATGGCGTCCGACGGCATGGGCTCGGGCAGGCCGAGCTTCCAGGGCATTTCGCTGTCGCTGGCGCCCGAGACGGAGACCGAGGCGAAGCGCCTGTTCGACGCGCTGGCCGATGGCGGCCAGGTGCAGATGCCGCTGGGCAAGACCTTCTTCTCGCCCGCCTTCGGCATGGTGGCCGACCGCTTCGGCGTGTCATGGATGGTGGTGGTGCCCCAATGACCGCGGCAGTCGCACCAGTGCGCTACCAGGGCAGCTGCCACTGCGGCAAGGTGGCTTTCGAGGTCGAGGGCAGCATCGACAGCGCCCTCGCCTGCAACTGCACCATGTGCCGCCGGCGCGGCTCGCTGCTGTGGTTCGTGCCGCATGGACAGTTCCGGCTGACCACGCCGCAGGCGGACCTCGCCAGTTACACCTTCCACAAGCATGTCATCCAGCACCGCTTCTGCCCGGCCTGCGGCATCCACACCCATGGCGAAGGCACGCACCCCGCGGGCTACCGCATGGCTGCGGTGAACCTGCGCACGCTCGACGGCGTGGACCTCGACGCCATCCCCGTGCACCACCACGATGGCCTGGCGATGTAACCCCCAAGGAGACCTACCATGATGAATCCTGAACCCCAGGCACAGCACCGCTGGCTGCAGCAACTGCTGGGCGACTGGACCTGCGAGTCCACCTGCGACGCAGGTCCCGGCGAGCCGCCCATGACGACCACCGGTACCGAGCATGTGCGCCAGCTCGGCGATCTGTGGGTGCTGGGCGAAGGCACGGGCACCATGCCCGGCGGCGGCGAGGCGCGCATGCTCATCACGCTGGGCTACGACCCCGAGAAAAAGGCCTTCATCGGCACCTGGATCGGCTCGATGATGACCCACATGTGGGTCTACCGCGGCACGCTCGACGCCAGCGAAAAGGTGCTGCCGCTCGAGACCGAAGGCCCGAGCTTCGCCGGCGACGGCAGCACCGCGAAGTACCGCGACACCATCACCATCGTCGGACCGAACGAACGCACGCTGACCTCGTCCACGCAGCAGCCCGATGGCAGCTGGAAGGAGTTCATGAAGGCCGTGTACCGACGCAAGACCTCCTGAAGGCGCACTACAGACCATGACGCTTCGCATCGAAGGCCGCGCACGCTGGCCTGCGCTCATCCTGCTGTGCCTGGGCGAGCTCATGATCGTGCTGGACACCACCATCGTCAACGTCGCCCTGCCCAGCATCCGGGCAGACCTGGGTTTCAGCGAAACCTCGCTGGTCTGGGTGGTCAACGCCTACATGCTCACCTTTGGCGGCTGCCTGCTGCTGGGCGGGCGCCTGGGGGACCTGTATGGCCATCGGCGGCTGTTTCTGGCCGGCATCACGCTGTTCACTGTGGCCTCGCTGGCCTGCGGGCTGGCGAACACGCAGGGCCTGCTGGTGGCGGCGCGCGCGGTGCAGGGTGTGGGCGGCGCGGTGGTCTCGGCCGTGGCCTTGTCGCTGATCATGAATTTGTTCACCGAACCCGGGGAGCGGGCCAAGGCCATGGGTGTCTACGGTTTCGTCTGTGCGGGCGGTGGCAGCATCGGCGTGCTGCTGGGCGGCGTGCTCACCAGCCAGCTGAGCTGGCACTGGATCTTCCTGGTCAACATCCCGGTGGGCGTGGCGATCTACGCTGCCTGCCTGGTGCTGTTGCCCGGTGGCAAGGGGCAGTCCGGCGGCCAGCGGCTGGATGTGGCCGGTGCCGTTACTGTGACGGCGGCGCTGATGCTGGCGGTGTATGCCATCGTCAACGGCAACGAGGCGGGCTGGACTTCGGTGCAGTCGCTGGGGCTGCTGGGGGGCTCGGCCCTGTTGCTCGCCGCGTTCGGTGTGATCGAGTCGCGCGTGGCGGCGCCGCTGGTGCCGCTGGCCCTGCTGCGCCTGCGCAACCTGGCCATCTCCAACGTGGTCGGCGTGCTCTGGGCCGCGTCCATGTTCGCGTGGTTCTTCCTGTCGGCGCTGTACATGCAGCTGGTGCTGGGCTACGACGCTATGCAGGTAGGCCTGGCCTTCCTTCCGTCCAACCTCATCATGGCGGGCTGCTCGCTCGGGCTGTCGGCCTGGGTGGTGATGCGTTTCGGCATCCGCAGCACCCTGGGCTGGGGGCTGGTGATGGCCGCCGCAGGGCTGGTGCTGTTCGCGCTGGCGCCGGTGGAGGGCCGCTTTACGCCGCATGTGCTGCCGGGCATGCTGCTGCTCGGCGTGGGGGCGGGCATTGCGCTCAACCCGCTGCTGCTGGCCGCCATGGGCGATGTGCAGCCCGAGGACTCGGGGCTCGCCTCGGGCGTGGTCAACACCGCCTTCATGATGGGCGGCGCGCTGGGCCTGGCCATCCTCGCCAGCCTGGCCGATGCACGCACCGGCAGCCTGCGCGCGGCAGGCGCCGACACCGCCGTGGCCCTGCATGGCGGCTACCAGCTGGCGTTCTGGGTATCGGCCGTGGCGGCGGGCGTGGCCGCGGTGCTGGGTGGTTTGGCGCTGCGGCCGGTGCCGGTCTCCGACGACGGCGCACAGCCGGTGCACGCCTGAAGGCAAGCATTGTCCTGTGGCGGGCACCGCACCGTTCCATGCATGGGACTTCTGTTTGCGCGCGGTGGCCTCACTTGCAGGTGCAAGCCGTTCACAATCCGAGCGGCGCACCACACAAGGAGTCATCGCCCCATGTCGAACACCCATCCCACGCCCGTCCTGCAGAGCCAGCCGCTCGGCCCGCTGTGGCCCACGCTCGACCCGTTCCTGTTCTGTGCCCACCACGACGATGCCTACCCCGCGGGCAATGCGTCTTTCGGCCCGGCCGTGCCCGTGGACGACCGCCAGATCGGCAGCGACTTCAGCCGCAAGGACGGCTGGAGCATGTACCACGGCGACACCGTGCCCGGCTTTCCCGGTCACCCGCACCGCGGCTTCGAGACCGTGACCCTGGTGCGCAAGGGGCTGATCGACCATTCCGATTCGTTGGGCGCGGCTGCGCGCTTCGGCGGCGGCGATGTGCAGTGGGTCACGGCCGGCAAGGGCATCGTGCATTCCGAGATGTTCCCGCTGCTCAACGCCTCCGAGCCCAACCCGCTGGAACTGTTCCAGATCTGGCTGAACCTGCCCGCGCGCCACAAGATGGTGGAGCCGCACTTCACCATGCTGTGGAACGAAAAGATTCCGCGCCTGGTGCACAACGACGAGGCCGGCCGAGCCACCACCGTGACCGTCGTGGCGGGGGCCCTGCCCGCCGCGCCTGCGCCGCTGGCACCGCCGCCCGAGTCCTGGGCCTCGCAGCCCGGCGCGGACGTGGCGATCTGGACGCTGCGCCTGGAGCCGGGCGCCCAGTGGACCCTGCCCGCAGCCCAGGGCGAGGGCACGCGCCGCATGCTTTACTTCTTCGTGGGCGATGGCCTGCGCGTGGGCCCGCAGGAGGTGCGCGAGCACGCCGCGCTGGAGATCGATGCACGCCAGGAATGGCTGCTGACCAATACCGGCCCCACCGTGATGGAGTTGCTGGTGCTGCAGGGCCGGCCCATCGGCGAGCCGGTGGCCCAGTACGGTCCCTTCGTGATGAACACGCAGCAGGAAATCATGCAGGCCATGCAGGACTACCGCCGCACCCAGTTCGGCGGCTGGCCCTGGCCCGACAGCGACCCTGTGCACGGCACCGAGGCGCGGCGCTTTGCGCGCTACCCCGGTCAGGCTGAGGACGAGGTGCCCGCGGCCGCCTGATTGAGCGCCCGCAGCCCCTGCTCCGGCAGGGGTGCGCCGGGTCGTGGACAATGCGCCATCCGGAAAGTGCAGGCGGCCACCGTACCGCCCGCATTCCTTCGTCAACGAAAGCGCAGATCCATGAACATCGCCAAAGACACCGCCGTCACCATCAGCTACAAGGTCACCACGCCCGAGGGCAAGCCCCTGGATGCGGGCAACCTGTCCTACCTGCATGGCGGCTACGAGAACATTTTCCCCAAGGTCGAGGCCGCCCTCGAAGGCCAGGCCGCCGGCTTCAGCACCACGCTGGACCTGGCCGTGGAAGATGCCTTCGGGGCGCGCGACGAGGGCCTGGTGCGCACCATCCCCAAGGCCGAATTCCCCCCGGGCGTGAAGGTCGGCGGCCAACTGCAGGGTGTGGGCAACGATGGCCAGCCCGCCGTGTTCAACGTGGTCAAGATCAAGGGGCCGGAAGTGCACCTGGACGGTAACCACCCCCTGGCCGGCCAGGCCCTGCGTTTCTCGTGCAAGGTGGCCAGCGTGCGCGCCGCCAGCGCCGAGGAGATCGCCCACCGCCACGTGCACGGCGACCACGGCCACCACCACTGATAGTCTCAGCCGGGCTGCCGCAGCGCCTCGGGCGGCAGTTCCCAATGTTCCCAGCGCGTGTCGCGGCGCCCGCCGCAGCGCGCATACATGCGTTGGGCCGCGGCATTGCCCGGCAGCACCAGCCATTGCAGGCGCGCAGCACCGATGGCGGTGGCCTGTGCGCGCACCGCATCGAACAAGTGCTCGCCCAGGCCCCTGCGCCGGTGGGCGGGCTGCACCCACAACTCCTTGAGCACCAGCGTGGGCTTCAGGTCGAAGGTGAAGCGCGTTTGCACCCACACCGCATAGCCGGCGAGCGGTGCGCTTGCATCCGCCTGCGCGACCAGGCAGCCGAACTCGCGGTCTGCCCCGCTGCAGGCCAGCCCGCGCTCCAGCAGATCCCGCTCCGTCACCTGGAACTCATCGGCATAGCCCTTGAACACCGCCAGCGCGCGCATCATGGCGAGCAACTGCGCTGCGTCCTGGGGGCGGGCCTCGCGGATACAGGCGCTTTCACGCACCCTGGGCGCCCTTCTCCAGGGGGAAGCCCTCGTCCACCCAGCCGGTCACGCCGCCGATCATCAGCTTGACTGGCCGGCCCAGCCGTGCCAGCCGCACGGCGCCGCGGTGCGCGCCGTTGCAGTGCGGGCCCGCGCAGTAGACGACGAACAGCGTGCCGGGGGCATAGGCCGCCATCTTCGATTCGATGATCTTGCCGTGCGGCAGGCTCACCGCGCCGGGCACATGGCCGGCCTCGTACAGCGCGTGGCTGCGCACGTCGAGCAGCACAAAATCCTGCACGCTGCGGTCCATGGCATCGTGCACATCCCAGCAATCGGTCTCGAAGGCGAAGGCCGACTCGAAGTGGGCGAGGGCCTGGTCACTGGGGGCGGCGGGGATGGCGGCAACGGCGCTGTGCGCAGAGGTCATGGTCAAGTGCTCCTGAATGGATGGCTGGTGAGATGGCTCCAGTGTCGCCATCGGAGCGCTTTCGGGCCAGTGGCCGAAGGGACAATCTTCGGTAACATTGCGCCATGCCCCACCTTGTCGCGATCCTGGCCTACGACCGGCTGTGCACCTTTGAATTCGGCTGCGCGGTCGAGCTGTTCGCGCTGGAGCGGCCCGAGCTGCAGGTGGACTGGTACCGCCATGCCGTGTGCGCGGTGGAGCCCGGGCCGCTGCGCGCCATGGGCGGCCTGCAGGTGCAGGCGCGGCATGGCCTGGCCATGCTGGCGCGCGCCGACACCATCGTGGTGCCCGGCTGGCGCGATGCGGCCGAGCGCCCACCCGAGGCGCTGCTGCGCGCCCTGCAGCGCGCCTGGCGGCGCGGTGCGCGCGTCTGCTCCATCTGCTCGGGTGTGTTTGTGCTGGCGCATGCGGGCCTGCTGGCGGGCCGGCGCGCCACCACGCACTGGCGCTATGCCGAGCGCCTGGCCAGCGAGTTCCCCGACATCACCGTGGACGTCTCGGCGCTCTACATCGACGAAGGCCAGGCCATCACCTCGGCCGGCTCTGCCGCGGGGCTGGACATGCTGCTGCACCTGGTGCGCCGCGACCATGGCGCGCGCGTGGCCAATGTGGTGGCCCAGCGGCTGGTGATGCCGCCGCACCGCGATGGCGGGCAGGCGCAGTTCGTGCCCCGGCCCATGGCTAGCAGCGAGGTCAGCCCCATTGCGCGCCTGCTCGACTGGCTGCGCGAGAACGCGCGCCAGGACCATTCGGTGGATGCCATGGCGGAATTCGCGCAGATGAGCCGGCGCACGCTGCAGCGCCGCTTCAAGGAGAGCACGGGCCTGTCGCCGCAGGACTGGCTGGTGCGCGAGCGCATCGGCATTGCCAAGGACCTGCTGGAGACACATCCGGCCATGCCCATCGACGAGGTCGCGGACCTCGCGGGCCTGGGCTCGCCCGAGTCACTGCGGCGCCACTTCCGGTTGCACCGCCTGCCGGCACCCACGCGCTACCGGCAGACATTCTTAGCCCCTGCGGGTGAGTCCGCGCCCCTGCAGCACGGGCTCTGCTGACAGCCGCTCGCGCGCAAATTCCACGAAGGCCCGCACCTTGGCCGGCGCGCGCCGCCCTGCCGGGTAGACGATGTGCACGGGCACCGGTGGTGGTTCGTGCGCGGCCAGCACAATGCGCAGCCGGCCCGCGCGCAGACCCGGCGCCGCCTGGTAGGCCAGGCAGCGCGTGAGGCCCAGGCCCGATTCGGCCGCGGCGATGTCCACCTCGTTGCTGTTGCTGATCCAGCTGAACTGCGGCTGGCCGACCACGCCGTCCCTGAACTTCCAGGGCGAGACGCTGTTGTTGTCGAAGCTGAAGCCGATGGCGCGGTGTGCGGCCAGGTCGCCGGGGTGCTGCGGCTCGCCCTGCTGCGCCAGGTACCCGGGCGCGGCCACCACCAGGCGGCGCAGTGCACCCACCTGCACGGCCGTGAGGCGAGAATCCGGCAGGTGGGCGATGCGCACCGCCACGTCCATGCCTTCTTCAAGCAAATGCACCAGCCGGTTCACGAACAGGGTGCGCACCTGCACGCGCGGCTGGGCGTGCAAAAAGGCCTGCACCACGGGCGCCACGTGGCGCATGCCGAACATGTGCGGCGCCGTGATGGCCAGCAGGCCCTGGGGCTCGGCCTGGGCGCCGCGGGCGGCCTGCTCGGCCTCGTGCAGGTCGGACAGGAGCGGGCGGCAGTCGGCCAGAAAGCGCTCGCCCGCCTCGGTCAGGCGCACTGTGCGCGTGCTGCGCTGGAACAGCAGCACGGACAGGCGCGCCTCCAGCGCCGCAATGGCGCGCGTGATGGCGGTGGCCGATACCCCCAGGCGCCGCGCCGCCGCCGCGAAACCGCCCGCGTCGGCCACGGCAATGAAGCAGCGCAAGGTGTCCAGATGGTCCATTGTTGCGATATCCGCAATTTTGATTGCCGCACTATGGCTATTCACGGCGGATTTGGCAATGGATATCGTGGAGGCATTCCTGTTCCTCCACTTCCCAAGGACCTTTGCCATGGCACCCTCTGCTCCCCTGACGCTCTACCGCATGCCCATCTCGGGCCACAGCCACCGCGTCGAACTCCTGTTGTCCATGCTCGGCCTGCCGCACGAGCTGGTCCATGTGGATGTGATCGCCGGCGAGCACCGCCAGGCCGCGCACCTGGCGCGCAACCCGCTGGGCCAGATCCCGGTGCTGGTCGATGGCGATCTGGTGCTGTCCGACAGCAACGGCATCCTGGTCTACCTGGTGCAGCGCTATGCGCCCGGCAGCCACTGGATGCCGCAGGACCCGGTGGGCCAGGCCGGCCTGCAGCGCTGGTTCAGCCTGGCGGCCGGCATGCTGGCGCCCGGGGCGTCGAGCGCACGCTTTGCCGCGATCACCGGGCGCGAGCCCAGCGAGGCCGCGCTGGCCATCGGCCGCAGGCTGTTCGACTTCATGGAGCAGGCGCTCGAAGGCCGCGACTGGCTGCTGGGCGGTGCCCGGCCCACGCTGGCCGACATCGCGATGGTGAGCTACACCTCGCAGGCGCCCATCGGCGGGCTCTCGTTGGACGGCTACCCACGCATCGCGGCCTGGGTGGCGCGCACCGAAGCGCTGCCGGGCTATGTGCCGCTGGCCGACCGCCTGCCCGCCCCTGACGCCGTGGTGCCAGCATGAGCGCCGGGGCCGCTGCCGCCTTCCACGTGGGCGAACAGGCGCTGCAGGAGCGCGTGGGCGTGCGCGAGCGCATGGCCGCGGTCGGCCCCGTGGTGCTGCGCGACCACATGCCCGACCAGCACCGTGAACTGTTCGAGAAACTGCCCACCCTGCTGCTCGGCGCGCTCGATGGCCAGGGCCAGCCCTGGGCCACCATGGTGGCTGGCGCACCCGGCTTCGTGCAGACGCCCGATGCGCGCAGCATGCAGATGGCGGTGGTACCCGATGCAGCCGACCCGGTGCTGGCGCAGCTCACGCCAGGGGCACTGGTGGGCGTGCTGGGCCTGGAGCCGCACACGCGCCGGCGCAACCGCATGAACGGGCGGGTGGCCGCCTTCGGCGCACGCGAGGGCCTGGTGATGGATGTGGTGCAGAGCTTTGGTAACTGCCCCAAGTACATCCAGGCACGCGCGCCCGGCCTGCGTGCCGAGGTGACGCCGCCCGCCCCGGCCCAGGCCCTGGGCGCGGGGCTCGATGCCGCCGCACTGGCGCTGATCGCGCGCAGCGACACGATGTTCATCGCCAGCGCGTCGGCGGCCCACCCGGGCTCCCGCCGCAACGAGGGGGTAGATGTGTCCCACCGCGGCGGCGAGCCCGGTTTCGTGCATGCCGAGCCCACGGCCGAGGGCGTGGTGCTCAGCCTGCCCGACTACCCGGGCAACCTGTTCTTCAACACCCTGGGCAACCTCGCGCTGCACCCGCAGGCCGGGCTGCTGTGGGTGGACTACGAGGAGGGCGGCCTGCTGCATGTGGCGGCCCGCGCCGAACTGCTGTGGGACGAGGCCTCGCGTGCGCGCTGGCCCGGCGCGCAGCGCGTGCTGCGCCTGCACGTGCAGGGTGGCCTGTGGCGTGCCAACGCACTGCCCTGGCGCTGGACGGTGGCCGAGCCCGCGCCGCAGTTCAGTGCGATGCGTGCGCGTGCGACGGGATGAGCGGCGCAATTGGCTTGCGTGGCGTGGTGGCCGGCGCCGCCACCATGCGCCCGCTGCGCTCGTGCGCGCCGTGGGTCAGCTCGCTGATGAGCGTGGCCTCGGGCAGGTTGCGCCAGTAGCGCTGGGGCATCTCCTTGCGCATCATGGTGGTCTTCAGGCGCGCGGGGTTGAAGATGTGGCGGTAGTAGGTGAGCCACAGGGCTTCGCCCGCATCGGGTGGCGGTGCATCGCTGCGCTGCGCGCCGGGGCCGACCTGCAGCGCCGAGCCGTCCCAGCGCACGCTGGCATCGGGCGTGAGGATGGCCCAGTGCATCTGCGTGAAGCGGCGCACGAAGAAACCGGCATTGGCTTCGGCGATGAAGTGGTCGGGTTCGAACCAGGCCACCTGCACGGTCTGGCCGGCAGTGTCGGTCACCGGGCGGAAGCGCACAAAGGCGTGCATCTTGTGCATGTCGCGCGCCACGGCGCGCACCATGTGGTGGGCCTGCAGGCGGTCGGTATCGAGCGGATCGTGGCGCAGCCCGCGCTCGCGCGCCAGCCGCCACAGCAGCCGGTACATGAGCGCAAAGCGTGCCGGGTTGCGGTGCAGCACCAGGCGTTCGCACAGCTGCACAAAGGCCTCGGGCACCCGAAGCACCGCGCTCGGGTCCGCAGGCGATGGCACGGCGGTTGTGGCGTGCAGGCCGTCCACGGGGCCTGCAAACAGGTCATTGGCGGCAGCCTGTGGGGTGAGCCATTCCACCTCCTGTGGCGCGGCACCGGCCTGCACCAGGGTGCGTGCGGCCTGGCGAAAACCGGTCCAGTCGGTGGGGTGGGCGAGGGTGACGGTGTGGCTTGCCATGGGAAGGGGGTCAGTCAAACAGGCTGCGTTGCGTGGGCGGTGGTGCCAGGCGGGCTGCGAGGTCGGCGGCGTCCAGCGTGCGGCCGGGGCGGTAATCGGCTGCCTCCACAAAGGGCAGCACTTTCTTGATCGGCACATGCAGGCGCGCCAGGTCGGCATGGCGCAGGCGGCGCACGCGGCGCGCGGCCAGCAGGCGGTCCACCGTCTGCACGCCGAAGCCGGGCACGCGCAGCAGCAGCTCGCGCGGCGCGGTGTTCAGGTTCACGGGGAAGCGCTCGCGGTGGGCAATCGCCCAGGCCAGCTTGGGGTCCATGTCCAGCGCCAGCATGCCGCCCTGCCCCGCGGGCACGATCTCGCCGTGCGTGAAGCCGTAGAAGCGCATGAGCCAGTCGGCCTGGTAGAGCCGGTGCTCGCGCACCGTGGGCGGCGCCACCAGCGGCAGCGCCCGCGCGGCGTCGGGAATGGGGCTGAAGGCCGAGTAGTACACGCGCCGCAACCGGTGCACGCCGTAGAGCCCCGCGCTGGTGGCGAGGATGGTGCGGTCGTCGGTGGCGTCGGCACCCACGATCATCTGCGTGCTCTGGCCCCCGGGCGCGAAATGCGGCGCGGCTGCCCGCCGGGCAAGGGCCGTGCCTGGCATGGACACAGCGCTGGCATTCGCCTGCTCCCTGCGCGCCTGCCGCGCATCCTCGATGTGCACCGCCATGCGCGCCATGGAGCGCGTGATCGCCGCGCCGTCCTTCTGCGGCGCCAGGGCGGCCAGCCCCTCCTGCGTCGGCAGCTCCACATTGATGCTCAGCCGGTCGGCATGGCGGCCGGCGCGTTCCATCAGCTCGGGCGAGGCGTCGGGAATGGTCTTCAGGTGGATGTAGCCGCGGAAATCGTGCTCCTCGCGCAGCACGCGCGCCACTTCCACCACCTGCTCCATGGTGTAGTCAGGGCTCTGGATGATGCCGCTGGAGAGGAACAGCCCTTCGATGCAGTTGCGACGGTAGAAGTCGAGCGTGAGCTGCACCACCTCCTGCACCGTGAAGCGGGCGCGCGGTACGTTGCTGCTCACGCGATTCACGCAGTACAGGCAGTCGTACTGGCAGAAGTTGGTCAAGAGGATCTTGAGCAGCGAGATGCAGCGCCCGTCGGGTGCATAGCTGTGGCAGATGCCCATGCCTTCGGTCGAGCCCATGCCGCGCCCGCCCACGGAATCGCGCGGCGCAGCGCCGCTCGACGCACAGGAGGCATCGTACTTGGCGGCGTCGGCCAGGATGGCGAGTTTGGATTGCAAAATCACTGTATAAATTTACAGTTATTTGGGGGTTTTGGCCAGTGCAGGGTTATTGGTGTGCGTGGGCCGGTGTCAGAACTGCACGTCCACCTTGACGGTGTCGCTGTAGGCGCCCGCGGGCGGGTTGGGCTGGTCGGGGTAGACCGTGGCCGTGTAGGGAATCGTCTGCAGGGTCAGGCCATCGGCCGCCGGCAGCCCGGAGACGCGCGCCGTGCCCACGCTGCCCCACACGCTGGCATCGCCCTTGAAGATGTTGTACTGCAGCCGGTTGGCGCCGCTGGCCATCTGCCGGCGCGTGCCGTTGATGAAGCCCCCGGGGTCGAGCCCGACGGTGTAGGTCATGCCCTTGGTGCAATTGAGCGAAATGCTCTGCGACACCGTGGGAAAGGCGCTGGGCAGCGGGGCCGAGCCGAAGTTGATGTCGGGAGCGGTGATGGTGCAGTCGTTGATCACGACGAGCTGGACGATGAGCGTGCGGTCCACGTCGCCCGAGCGGTTGTTGCCCACGCAGGTGCTGCCCACCGCGGCGCCCTCGCAGATGTTGGCGTAGTTCCAGTTCACGGTGATGCTGTCGGTGTAGGTGCCTGCCGGCATGTTGGCGCCCACCTGGGTCGTGATGCGCATGCTGATGGTGGCGTTGTTGTTGCTCAGCAGCGCGACGGCGTTGGTGCCGTTGAGGTCGATCAACAGCAGGCCCTGCGTGTAGCTGCCACCTCCCAGCTGCGAGAGCGTGTAGGGGATGGTGAGGGCCGTGTTGGTGGTGTTCTTGAGCGTGAGGCCCGTGGTGGCCGTGGTGATCTTGGCCTTGAGGGTGGGCGTGCCCAGCAGGGAGACGACCGCGGTGCCGCAGCCGAGCTTGAAATCGGCCGTGGTCGTGATGGGCGTGCCGCTCTGCACTCGCTGCGACGGGTAGCTGCCCAGCGCGCCACCGGTCTCGGTGTTGGTGCAGACTGCGGCAGCAGGCAGCGCGCAGGCTGCCAGCAGCAGCGCGGCCCACAGCGGGCGCCAGCGGCGCAGCAGCCCAACAAGGGGGAAGAAGGCTCTTGTCATTTCGCTGCGGCTCCTGTGGAGGCACGTGCCGGGACGGGCAGGCACCGGACGATCAGGTCGCGGACCGATGCGTAGGCCGCTTCGGAAAATTCGGCCTGGCAGGCGTCACCTTCGGGCGTGCGCACCTGCAGCAGGTTCTGCTGCCGCAGCACGGTGAGGTAGACCACGCCGTCCCAGCCCACCACGGTCTGCATGTTCCCGGGCGTGTGGAGCACCGTGCTGCCGGCCTTCATGGGCGTTCCCTGGGCATCGACCAGCGTGATGGTGGCGGTGCGCAGCTTGAGCACGGGCAGCTCGACCAGCATGCCGGCGTTGCGCGAGACGGAGATGCGCCGCTCCAGCGCCGGAATGTCCACGTCGGCCGGCAGCGTGAGCGGGTCCACCGCATAGCGGCCGGGGTAGTAGGCGGGCACGCTGGGCACCAGCAGGTAGCCCTGGGCATTGGTGTAGCCGGCCAGCTGGTTCTCGTACAGGATGGGCACGCCGGGCATGCCCTGGGTGGAGACGAGCGCAAAGCCGTCGTACACGCGGTTGGCGGCGAACAGGTGGCCGTCGATGCTGCCCAGCGAGCCCGACAGCGTGCCCCACTGCAGGGTCTGCCCCGGGCTGGCGCTGATGCCGCCTTCCACGCTCAGCGTGCTGTTGCGGTACTGCAGCGAGGCTTGGCTGTAGCGCTGGGGACCGCCCGACAGCGTCTGGGCGACGTTCCAGCCGTAGCCGCCTTCGGTCGGCATGGTGCGCTGGTAGCTGGCATAGGTCTGGGGGGCGTCGCGGTTCTTCGACGCAGCCAGTTGTGCCGTGGAGCGGTCGCCCAGGAAGTAGGTGAGCTGCAGCCGCAGCTGGTTCTCGCGCGTCTCCAGGGTGCGCCCGGCCGTGACCGAGAGAAAGGTGTTGCGGGCCACCGGCAGGTTGTAGCTGGCAAAGGCCAGCCGGGTGCGCTCGTTGCGGGCGTTGAGCAGGTCCAGCCAACCCCCGGTGACCGAGCCCGTTCCCAGGTTCCAGCTGGCGCTCAGCTGGCGCGATCGCCGGGACAGCTGGTAACCGTCGTCGGCGTAGGTGCTGGCGTCGCCAAAGCCAGCGCCCCGGCCGGTCTGCTGGAACGAGAAGCCGGCGCGTGGCGTGTTGTACTGCCAGCCGGCGGAGTATTGCCAGCCGCTGCCGGAGCGCGCCGTGTGGCCGCGCGTCAGCGAGGCATTGGCGATGCCCAGCATGCCCAGGCCGGCCATGCCGCCGATGCCCACCACGCCCAGGCCCTTGCCAAGCTGTCCCTGGGCTTCGATGGTGATGCGCTCCGACAGGCCCTGGCGGTACACCCCCGTGGCGATCGGTCGGCCATAGGCAAAGCTGCGCAATCCGTAGGCACGGCGCAATGCACCCAGCGAGACGGAGTAGTCGGTCCAGCCGGGGCGCAGCAGCTCCCGGTTCACATAGAACGGAATGGTGGTCTGCACCTGCCGCCCGAGGGCGTCCGTGGTCACCACCGAGGCCGTGCCGGCACCGCTGACCACGGGCAATTCGCCCAGCGTGAACGGCCCTGCCGCCACGCGGTGGCTGGCGGCGCGGAAGCCATTGACGAACAGGTCCACGGCCGATGGCAGGGCCGCCTGGCCCGCGAACTCAGGCAACGGGTAGGTGATGAGGTCGGGGCGCACGCCGAAGTTGCGTGCCCATTGCACGCCGGCCATGCGCACCGAGGTGGTCCAGGGCAGCGAGTTGGTCACGAGGTCGCCGTAGGTGGTCTCCGTGGCGTTGGCGGTGTCCGTGCGCGTCCAGCGCGTGTCGTGGCGTATGTAGCCGCGGTTGCCGCCCGTGGACTGCAGGCGCACGATGCCGGTATTGGAGATCACGCCGTCCGGCCGGAAATAGCGCTGCTCGGACCACAGCGAGGTGAGCGACTGCAGGCGCGAGTGGCTGGTATAGAGGTCGTAGTTGAGCAGCACACCGCTGCCCGCGGCGGCGGTGGGCGTCTCCTCGGGCGTCTCATCGGCCAGGCGCTGCATGGGCAGCCACTGCGCGGGCACGGAAAGGCGCAGCCGCTGGCCCAGGGCGTCGTAGTCGGCCGTGACGCCGGGCAGCGTGTCCACCGCGACCCGTGTGCCGGCGCTCTGGCCGTTCTGCACATGCATCTGGCGCAGGGTCTGCGCGTCGATCTCGAAATGGGGGCCGTTCTGCCGCACCTCCACCAGGGTGCCGAAGGCCTGGCCGTTGACCTCGACATCGAGGTAGAGCACCGTGGGTTCCGCGGCCGCCTCGGGCGCCGAAGGCAGCGCTGGATAGGTGCCCGCGGACAGCTGGGCAGGGAGGAAGGCGGCGAGCACCAGGGCTCGGCCAGCGCGGGTCCAGAGGCCAGGGCGGTCATCGCGGTGCACGGGGAACCAGGGTTTCAACCCCGTTGATCGTGGCCTTGAGCTCGGGGTTGGCCGGCGGCGTGGCCTCCAGCTCCCATTGCATCTGGCTGCCCGGCAGCACATAGCCCATGAGCCCCTCGTTGATGGGGACGGCGCCTCGGCTGCCGGCGTTCCATTGCACGGAGGTCAGGCGGGCATGGCCTGCGCCCTGGTTGCGCACCACGAGCAGGTGGCGCGGGCCCTGCTTCATGGCATGCCAGGTGAGGGCGGGCGGCAAGGGCTTGCCCTTGCCGTTGCCGAACAAGGGCTTGGTCGGGCGAAACGGCTGGGCCCCTTCGCCGTAGACGAACAGCGGAATCGCATAGCGCACATTCAGGCGGATGCCCATGCCGGCTTCGGATCCTGGGGTTTTTTGCGCCAGGTCTTCCGGGGCCGGCAGTTCATCGATCACCACCCGGTAGGCCTCCTCCAGCCCGGGGGGCGGGCGCCGGGTGGCGATCAGGCGCACCATCTGCCGCTTGCCCGCAGGCACCACACTGATGGGTGGGCTGGCGACCACATCCTTTTGCGTGGAGAACACGTCCTCGCCGTCGGTCTGGGTCCAGTCCAGCACACGCACCTGCAGCGAGGCAGAGGCCGTGCCGCGGTTCTCCAACCAGACGGCGACGGCCGGCTGTTCTTCGGTGATCACGGGATCGACCGGCCAGATCATCAGCGGGGTCGCAGCCTGCGCCCAGCCGGCGCAGGCCGCGAGCGCCCAGGCCATGCGGCGCGTGGTGCGCAGCCAGGAGGCTGCTGCGGTGTGGGGGGCAGGAGCGTGCGCGCTCACCATGTCACGGTCACCTGCACCGTGTCCACATAGGTCCCGGCCATGGCCGAGGAGCCGGGCAGAACCAGGTTGCCCCGGATCGGCAGGGCCGTCGCCGTCGTCCCCATGGTGATGCCGACCGGCACATTGGGTGCGAGGGCGGTCACCGTGCCGGCCACCAGCGACAACGTGTAGGGAATGAACTGGCCTGCCCCATTGGACAGGCGGCGCTGCGCGCCCTGCAGGTTCAGGCCGCCATTCACACTGACCTGGGCGGCTGTGCCGGCCGTGCACACCAGCTTGGCCTGCATGCCCATGTCATTGCTGGCCATGGCGCTCACCGCACCGGTGCTGACGGCGGAGTGCGTGCCGAAGTTCACCGAGCCGAAGGGTACGCCCGTGACCTGCGACGAGTTGCCGGACACGATGCAGCCCGTGACGATGGAGGCATTCACCGCAAAGGAGGGGCTGGTGGGCACCGTGGCGGCCATGGCTGCCACGGACAGGGCCAGCGACGCGCACAGCAGCGGCAGTGCGACGGCCCGTTGCGGACTGCTCCTGCGTTTGGCGTGCAAGCCCCTGCCTGCACGCGCATGCATTTCTTGAACCATCGATGATGCTCCCTCGGCCGCCGCCACGGCCTGGTGTGAGCGCTTGCGCGCTCCTCTTCCACCCCTTCCCTGCTGCCTCTGTCTCCTGGTGTGTGCGGCCGGTGGTCCGGCGCCCGGAGATCAGTAGGTCAGTGTGATCTGCAGCGTATCCGTGTACATGCCCGCCGGCAGGGCCGAGGGGTCAGACTTGTTGATCTGGCCATAGATCGGCAGCGCAAAGGCCACGCCATTGGCGGGCACCGTGATGCCGGTGACGGCCGATCCGGTCGGGTAGGCCAGCGTGTGGCCCGCGTCGCGGTACACCTCGTACGGAATATAGGCCGCGGTGCTGCCGTTGCGCATGGCGCGGCTGCCGACGCCGATGGAGCCCCCCTGGCCGGGAAAGGAGCCTGCGCCCACCTGGATGCTGATGCCCAGCACGTCGGGTGAGCAGACGATCTGCGTGGGGCCGGAGACGCTCTCGCCCCCGGATGCCGTTGCCGTGACGATGCCCGTGAAGGTGCTGGGCTTGGTGCCGAAGTCCAGCAGACCGAAGTTCACGCCCGAGGCGTTGCCCGAGCTGCCGGCGATCACACAGCCCGCCGTGAGCTGGATCTGCGACTGCAGCGTGCCGGTCAGCGTGCCGGCTTGCGTGGGCCATGCCAGCAGGCCGGCCGCTAGGACCAGTGCTGCTGCGTACTGCTTCCGATGGGGCGCTGGCCCACCGGTAAGGGGGCGGCGCAGGCCCTCCAGCGCCTCTCGTTTTCGCTCAGGTGCTCGCATGGTGTCCTCCTCTCAAAGCCGGAAGATAGGCAGAGGGACGCCGATTCGAGAGCGCCCTGCCTGCCAAAGCTACAAGCGACCTTGCACTGTTGTCAGGCGGGCGTCCAGTTTTTTTTTGCCAACTGGCACACGCCAGGGATTTCCGGGAGGCGCCGAACCCAAGGGAACGCGGGGCGCTGGAGATCAGGGCGGGGGCAGCGGCACGCCGGCAGCAGCGCCCCGGCGCCGGGGCACGAATTGCCCGTCGAGCAGGGCCTCGATGCGGGCGAAGATCTCGTGGCGCGAGAACGGCTTTTTCATGAAATCGTCGGCACCGATACGGTTGGCATAGAACTGCTCGGTGGCGTGCTCGTTGCCGCTGATCATGATCACCGGGATGTGCTGTGAGGCGGGCATTCTGCGGATGGTGCGCAGCGCGTTGAAGCCGTTCATGCCCGGCAGGATGATGTCGAGAAAGACCAGATCGGGCGGGGCCTCGGCGATCAGCGCCAGGCCCTGCTCGGCATCGAGTGCCTCACGGGTTTCATAGCCTGCCGAGGAAAGGGTCTTGCGCAGCACGGCAACGACGGTCGGCGAGTCGTCGATGATCAGCACCTTGGTGCCTTTGCGCGCGTTGACGCGCTTGCGCCTGCGCCGCTCCACGGGCACGGCCGCAGCGGCGTGGGGTGCTTCTGGATGGGCTGTCGGCTTGCGCACGCCGCCCAGAAGGCGGTCCAGGATACTCATGGTGCGGGCTCGCTTCTCGCTAGGGTAGGGCTCTGCAGACCCCAAGTATCCAGGATCTTGGGCCTGGGCAGAAGATCCTGGCGCTTCGGGGGCCTGGTTCCGTGAGAAAGTCGGCGCTTTTGGGGCTGTGTGGCGCTGCCGCACCTGCATGCGCGGCGCCTTGGGCCCTACGCACCGGCCTTTTGCCGGTCCTTGCGCAGGGCCCGCCGCAGCAGCCGGGTGGCGCGGTCACGCAGGGGTGAAGCCGGGTGCTCGGAGGGCGCCTGCGCCTTGGCTTTGGTGCAGGCCGCGAGAAAATCTTCGAGGATGGCGGTGTCGTCCAGCGTGTCGGAGCCCACTTTGTGGAACTCGGGGTGCCATTGCGTGGCGGCGATGTAGCCGCGCCCTGGCGCGGGCTTGAGGCGGATGGCTTCGGGAACGCCGTCCGGCTCGCTCAGGGCCTCGACCTCGAAGTCCGGGGCCACCCGCTTGATGCCCTGGTGGTGGATGCTGTTGACCCGAGCGCGCGGGGCATCGGGGTACAGCTGCGCCAGGCGTGAGCCGGGAACGATCTGGATGTCGTGGAAATGCTGGTCGTAGGTGGTGGCATTGCGGTGCTGCTGCGCGCCGGGGTGCTGGAACTCGATGTCCTGGTAGAGCGCACCGCCGAAGGCTACGTTGATCAACTGCAGGCCCCGGCAGACGCCAAAGATGGGCTTGCGCACCTCGGCAAACGCCTTCACCACGGCCAGGTCGTACAGATCGCGCACCCGGTCGCCGATCCACTCTTCGCGCAGCGGCTCCTCGCCGTAGTTGCCCGGCCAGACATCGGCGCCGCCATGCATGACCACGCCATCGAGCCATTCGGCGTAGTGCGCCAGCGTCACGTCGCCACGTGCCGTCTCGCCCGTGGGGCAGGGCACCATCACCACCATGGCCCCGGCGGACATGAGCCAGTGGGCGATGGATTGCTCCACATACTGCAGGGTCTTGCCGGTGAACAGCGGGCGGTTGGGGTCGGCATGCTGGAAGCAGGCGGACAGGCCGATCTTGAGGCGGGGTGCGGCGGACATGGGTTGGGGCTCCACGGGATCTACAGCACGGGCTGTAGATGCAAGGCAATAGGTAATAACGTTGTAGCACCCGCTCCAAGAGCCGTCTGTAGGAAAGGGCCGTGCACGCCCTGTTGGCGCCACGCGGTGCTATGAAATGTGGCTTTCTTCATGAAATGGCGGTCTGCGGGCGTGCACCGCCTGCGCTGCGGCCGGCCCTGCTCACGATAATTTCCGTAACCAGGTGTGAGCGACGCGGGCGGGTTCGTGCCCGCGTGCCGAACGCCGTTGTCCATCCCCGACGAGAGCAGAGCCCATCGCCATGCGCCATCCCACGTTGCACCTTTCCGCCCTGGCCACGCTCGTGGCATTGGCCTGGCCCTGGCACGGCAGCCAGGCCGCCGTGCCGCCAGGCGCTGCGGCCGAGATCGTGGGGCTGCAGGGACCGGGTGACCAGCGCACGGCGGCCGCAGCGGACTGGAAGCCCGCGCGCCAGGCCCAGGCGCTGGCTGCGGGCGACTTCGTGCGCACACGCGAAGCGGCGCGCATGGCCCTGCTGTTCGCCGATGACACCCAGCTGCGCCTGCATCAGAACACAGTGCTGCAGGTCAAGGCCGTGGCCACGCCCACGCAGCCCATGACCACGCTGGTGCTCAGCGCCGGCCGCGCCTGGACGCAGACGCGCCGGCCCGATGGCAGCCGCCTGACCCTGGAGACACCAGCGGCGACGGCGGCGATCCGCGGCACCGACTGGGACATCGAGGTGGCGGGCGATGGCCGCACGCTGATCACCGTGCTCTCGGGCACGGTGGAGTTCGGCAATGCGCAGGGGCAGGTCGTGGTGGCGGCCAACGAAGCGGCCTACGCCGATATCGGCCAGGCACCGGTGAAGATGGTGCTGAGCCAGCCGCGCGACCGCATCCAATGGGTGAATGCGCTGCGCGCCGATCCGCTGCCGCACCTGGAAGCCCAGGGCAATACGGATGGCGGTATGCCGGCCGTGCTGCAGCCCGTGCAATGGGCGCTGGCCGCACGCGATGGGACGGCCGCTGCGGCCGCGCTGGCCGCGGCCCGCGGCCAGGCGCCTGCGGGCTGGGTGGCGACGATGGAGTCCGCCGTGGCCCTGCAGGCGGGCGACCTGCAGTCCGCTCGGGCCGTGTTGGCACGCCAGGCCGATGCACGGCCTCCCGTGCTGGCCGCGCAATTGATGCTGTCGGACCTGCAATTGCTCGATGGTGACGGCCCTGCTGCCGTGCGCACCCTGCAGGCCGCCCTGTCCCGGCATTGGCCGGGACATCCCGCGTTGCTGGCCCAGCTGGCACGCGTACAACTGCTCACCGACCGGGTTCCGGAGGCCGCCGCCACCCTGGGGCCTGCGCCAGCCGGCGACCCCGGCCTGGCCGTGGTGCGCGCCGAGCTGGCCCGGCGCCAGGGTGATGGCCCTGGCGCCATTGCCGCCTACACCGAGGCCACGCGCCTGGCGCCACAGGACGCCCGGGCCTGGCAAGGCCTCGGCAGCGCGCAGGTGGAGCGCGAGGAGACCGGGCCCGCGCGCGCCGCCCTGGGCCGTGCGCTGTCGCTCGATGGCCAGGTCCCCGGGGCGCAAGGCGAACGCGGCACGCTCGAGACCTTCGTCAACCAGTTCACCGAAGCGGGCCAGGCCTTCGAGATCGCGTTGCGCGACAACCCGGCCGACTATGTGGCGCTGACCGGCCAGGGGCTGATGCACCTCAAGCAGGGCCAGCCGCAGGCCGCACTCGGCGACTTTTTGCGCGCCGGCGTGATGGAGCCGCGCTATGCGCGCGCCAAGGTCTGGACCGCGGTGGCCTACTACCAGCTCGGGCGCACCGCCGATGCGCTGGCCACGCTGCGCCAGGCCAGTGCCCTCGACGACAAGGACCCTTTGCCCTACCTGCTGCTGGCGCAGATCCAGACCGACTTGTTCCAGCCCGGCGATGCCGTCGAATCCGCCCGTGCGGCCGTGCAGCGCATGCCCTACCTCAAATCGCTCAACCAGGTGGCCAACGACCAGAAGGGCAGTGCCAACCTCGGGGCCTCGCTGGCCTTCTTCGGCATGGAGGACTGGGCGCTGGAGCTGGCACAAAAGAGCTTCTCACCCTACTGGGGTGGCAGCCACCTGTTTCTGGCCGATCGCTACCGGGGCGAGTTCAACAAGAACTCGGCGCTGTTCCAGGGTTTTCTGACCGACCCCATGGCCTTTGGCGCCAGCCAGCTGCATTCCTCGCTGCTGCAGCGCCCGGGCAGCCATGGCGCGCTGGGCCTGTTGCTGGACCGCGACTTCTACCGCATGCACGCGCCCTCGCTCACGCTCAATGGCATGGACAACAGCCGCCTGCCGGTGTCCTGGTTCCTCAAGGCGCAGGGCGCACGGGCCAAGCGCTCGCCGATCGACGTCGGGGTGTTCAACGTGCCGGCCTTCCACGATCCCTCGGGGACGGGGGACATCGGTGCCGAGGTGCTGACCTTCGGCCTGGGCCTTCAGCCCCATGAACGCCTGAACCTGTTCGCCTATGCCAACCAGTACGACGTGTCGCTTAAGGGCCGCAACCGGCTCGACCTGTGGGGCGATGGCTCCGAGGTGCGCCAGACCACGGCGGACAACCGCGCGCGTCTGGGGGTGGCCGGCCTGTCGTACCGCTGGAGCCCTGTGGAGCAGACCTGGGCCAAGATCGGGCGCAGCCGGGAGCGCAACCGCGCCGACAGTTTCCCCACCGTGTTCCTCTTCGAGCCGCTGGCGGCCCTGGGCGGGCTGAAGGCCTCTCCCGAGAAGGCCTTCACCGATCTGCAACTGCGCCACAGTGTGGATCCGCAACCCGGGCAGCGCTGGAGTGTGGCCCTGGAGCATGTGGCCGAAAAGCAGTCCAGCGAGGTGAGCGGCTACGGCCCCCTGGTCCGCCAGGACAGCGGCGCCGTGCCGGACATCCTGGTCTTTGCCGGTGTCAACGAGATCGACCGGCGCTACACCGGCCTGACCCTGGCGGGCAGCCAGCAGTTCACTGCGCAACTGCTGCTCGACGGCGCCCTGGGGCTGCAGCAGATCCGCCACCGGGTGCGCGGCGGCAATGCAGTGGGCCTGCTGATCCGCGACGTCAGCGAATCGACCCAGGCCCGGCGCAACGACACGGAGAGGGCGGTCACCCCGCGCGTGGGCGTGGTGTTCACGCCGGTGGCCGGGACCACGTTGCGCATGGCCTACCAGGACTGGCTGCGCCCGCTGAGCGCGTCCACCCTCACCAGTGTGGAGACGGCCGGCATCCCGGTCGAGGACCGCATGGTGGAGGCTGGCGGGCGGCATCGCCGCACGGTGGCCCAACTGGGCATGGAGGTCGACGAGCACACGTTCCTGAACCTGCGTGCCGACCACCTGCGCGTGCGCAACCCCGGCGTGATCGGGGTCGACCTGCGCACACCGAGCATGCCCTTCCTGGAGGAGATGCGCAATGCGCAGCTCATCAACCTCTCGACCACCGATGTACTCGAAGGCACACCGGGCTTCGACGAGGGCACGCTGCAGGCCCTGGGGGCCGGCGTCAACCGCATGTTCAGCCGCCAGTGGTCGGGCTATGCCAAGTACCTCTACCAGCACAGCAGCAGCCAGTACCTGGACAGCACCAGCAACCGCATGGTGCGTGGCCTGCGCATTCCCTACATCCCGCGCCATACGGCCGTGGTCGGGGCCACCTGGGCCAGCGCGCAGCGCGTGTACCTTAGCGCCCGGGCCGTGTACCGGTCCGAGCGTTTCGAGGACAAGCAGAACCTCACGCGCCGCCCGCCGGGCTGGAGCCTGGACCTCGTGGGCTACTGGGAGACGCAGGGCAAGCACTGGGTGCTGGGCGCGGGGGTGCTCAACCTGTTCGGAGACCGGACGCCGCGCCAGACCGTCCGGTACGTGATCGATGCGCGCTATCGCTTCTAGGGGCGTCTGGCGCGAAACGGCGCTGGCGTTGGGGGCCAGCGCGCTGGTGCTGCTGCTGGTCTGGGCTGCCACGTTCACGCGGCCCTGGCATGCGCTGGAGTTCAAGACCTTCGATGTGCTCACGTCATGGGCCGCGCCGCAGCGTGCGGCCTTCCCGGTGGTGATCCTCGCCATCGACGAGCCCACCTTCCAGGAGCTGCAGCAGCACTGGCCTTTTCCGCGCAGCCTGCATGCGCGCCTGATCGAGCGCGTCCATGCCGATGGTGCCGCCGCCATCGGCATGGACGTGGTGTTCGCCGACCCGGGCGATGAGGAGGAGGACGCTGCGCTGGAGCGCGCGGTGGCCGCGGCGGCCCCGGTGGCGCTGGCCTCGGCGCGGGAGAAGGTCGACAGCGCGAACGCCACCCTGTGGACCGATGTGCCTCCCTTGCCCCGCCTGCTGGCGGCAGGAGGGCAGGCCGGCAGTGCCCTGGTTCTGCCCGACGACGATTTCGTGGTGCGCCGCGCCTTCGGCGAGGCGGACAGCCTGGCCATGCAGCTGGCGCGAAGGGTCGCTGGCGCCACGCGGGACCTGCGGCCTGCCGAATGGCTGGCCTACCGGGGCCCGCGCGGTACCTTCGACACGCGCTCGTACTACCAGGCGCTGGAGCCGGGGTTGCTGCCGCCGGGGTTCTTCAAAGACAAGATCGTGCTGGTCGGGCGCTCCGCGTTGAGCGCCTCCGAACTGGAGAACGCGCGGGCCGATCTCTTCAACTCGCCCTTCGGTTCGGCCGGGGGCGAGCGCCTCTTTCCTGGCGTGGAGTTGCAGGCCACGCAGGTCGACAACCTGTTGGCGGGCGATGGTCTGCGCAGCGCGCCTGGCCACTGGACGCCGGTGCTGGTGCTTCTCATGGTGCCCTTGGTGATCCTGGCCGGCCGGCGTCTGCACACGGGCTGGGCGGTCGTGCTGATGGCGGCCCTGGTCGGGGCCATGGCGCTGGCCGCCTGGCTGCTGTTTGCCTACGCCCGGCTGTGGTGGCCGCCGCTGGTGCCCATGGCCTCGGCCATTGGCGTGACGGGTGCCACCGCACTGGTGATCTACGCCACGGTGCGCCAGCGCGCCCTGCAGACCCGTGCCATGTTCGCGCAGTACGTGCCGCCCGAGGTGGTGGCGCGGCTGGTGGCCGAGCCCGGGCTGATGCGCCTGGGCGGCGAGGTGCGCGAAGTGACCATCATGTTCACCGACCTGGCCAACTTCACCACCCTGTCGGAGCAATTGACCGCGGAGCAGACGGTGGAACTGCTCACGGGCTATTTCGATGCCATGACGCCCATCATCCATGCCAGCGGCGGCACGGTGGACAAGTTCATCGGCGATGCCGTGATGGCTTTCTGGGGCGCACCGCTCGACGATGCACTGCATGCCGAGCATGCGGTGCACGCGGCCCTGGACATGCAGCAGGCCATGGAGCCGCTGGTGGCCGCGCTGCGTGCGCGCGGCCTGCCGCCGCTGCAGATGCGCATCGGCCTGCACACAGGGCGGGTGGTGGTGGGCAACGTGGGCTCGCAGCAGCGCTTTTCGTACACCGTGATCGGCGATGCGGTGAACCTTGCTGCGCGCCTGGAGGGGGCCAACAAGGCCTTCGGCACGGGCATCCTGCTGTCGGAAACCACGGCACGGCAGCTGCCGGACATGCTGCCGCTGCGTGTGCTCGATGAAGTCATCGTCAAGGGCCGTACCGAGCCCGTGCGCGTGTTCACGCTCTGTGCGGATGCCGAGGTCTCGGCGCTGTCTGCCGCTGCCCTGGACGCCTTCCACGCGGGTGATGCAGCGGCCGCCGCAGCCCACCTTGGCCAATTGCTGCAGCGCAGCCCGGGAGATCCTGCCGCGCTGCGACTGCAGGCCCGGGTGGCCGAGGCGGCGGCCTTGCCGGTGGGCGTTCCCTGGCAGACCGCAGTGGCGCTGGACAAGTTGTAAGGACTTGCTAAGACCTGTGTCCCGCAGGTCATTGGAATGCCATTTGGCAGACCCGTGATTTGGTGCCACCATGAAGACTCATGGCGCGGCGCTTCCACTGGCTTCCGTCGTGGCACCGCCGCCGTCTTTGGAAACCCCGAGAAAGGAGCACCGCATGCAAATCCAAGTCCACACCGATGACCATGTCCAAGGCAGTGAGGCCCTTGCGCAATGGGTTTCCGGCCAGGCGCAGAGCAGGCTCTCGCGCTTTCAGGACAATGTTTCGCGGCTGGAGGTGTTCCTGTCCGACGTGGATGCCGGCAAGTCCGGCAGCAACGACAAGCGCTGCCGCATCGAGGCGCGCGTGAACGGCCGCCAGCCCATCACCGTGGCCGACCATGCCGACAAGATGCCCGTGGCCTTCATGTCGGCCACCGACAAGCTGGCGCGTGCCCTCGACACCGATCTGGCACGCGCCCGCGGTGGTCGCAGCGGCCGTGACACCATCCGCACGGCGGCGGCAGCCGACTGACGCCAGCGCCGATCAGAGGTCCAATACCAGCAGTGCGCTCTTGGCGCGCGAGCAGCAGGGCAGGCACTGTTCGCTCACGGCCTTTTCCTCATCGGTCAGGTACATGTCGCGGTGGTCGACCTCGCCTTCGAGCACGCGCGTGAGGCAGGTGCCGCACACGCCTTGCTCGCACGAGGTCATGATGTCCACCCCATGGGGGCGCAGCGCATCCACGATGGAGATGCCTGCCGGTATGGTGTAGGTGCTGCCTGTGCTGGCGATGCGCACCTCGAACGGGCCATCGCCCGAGGTGTCCTGGGCGGGCGCGCCGAAATACTCGAGGTGCACGCGGTCGGCCGGCCAGCCCAGGTTCTTCGCGGTGTTCACCACATGGTCGATGAAGCCGGCCGGGCCGCAGACGTACAGGCGCGCGTCCGGGGCGATGTCGGCGAGCACGGCCATGAGGTCGAGCTTCTGCGCGGCATCGCCATCGTCGGTGTGGATCTGCGCATGCGGCGCCATGGCCGATGCCGCGATCTCCCGGGCAAATGCCGTGCGGGCGACGGAGCGTGTGCAGTAGTGCAGCGTGAAGTCGGCGCCCGTGTTGGCGAGGCGTTCGGCCATGCACAGCAGCGGCGTGACGCCGATGCCGCCGGCCAGCAGCAGCGTGCGCTGCGCCGGGTGCAGCGCGAAGTGGTTGCGCGGGGTGCTGATGGTGAGCAGGTCGCCCTCGTGCACGGCATCGTGCATGCCCACGGAGCCGCCGCGCGAGGCGGCGTCGCGCAGCACGGCGATGCGGTAGCGGTGCTGCTCGCTCGCGCTGTTGCACAGCGAATACTGGCGTGTGATGCCCCCGGGCACATGCACGTCGATGTGCGAGCCGGCGCTGAAGGCGGGCAGCGGTGCGCCATCGGTGCGTGCCAGCTCGAAGCTGGCAATGCCTTCGGCCTCCAGCTGCTTGCGCACCACGCGCACCTGCAGGGTGTCCTGCGCGCCGCTCATGCTGCCTGCTCCGCCGCCAGGGTGCGCTCGATCAGCTTGCGCGACTGCACGCCACCCGCGTCGATGTTGAGCATGAGCAGCTTGCGCTCGGGGTGGCGCGTGAGGTTGAGCTGCTGCAGCTCCAGCATCTCCTGGTCCTCGGCGAAGATCTTGCCCTGGCCCTCGCGGATCTGTGCGGTGAGGGCCGGGTCACCGGGCTTGAAGTTGCGTGCCATGCCCCAGAAGTAGTGGATGGAGGTCTCGGTCTCGGGCGTGATGAAGTCGACCACGATGCTCGACGCCTTCTTGTCGGCCGGCGCCTCGTAGCCGCCATGGCCGGCCAGTGCCACGCCGACCTCGATCAGCACATGGCTCGGGGGCGTGAAGTGGCAGATCTGCCAGCGGTCCACCGGCTGGTCATCGGGCAGGCCGTTCATGCGCAGCGCCATCTGCCAGAACGGCGGCGCCTGGATGCCTTCCATGTGGCGGCTGGTGATGACCTCGTCACCCTCCACGCGCGTCTTGCAGGGCACTTCGTCGATCTCCTTCTGGCCGATGCTGGTGGAGTGCACATAGGTCTCGTGCGTGAGGTCCATCAGGTTGTCGATCATCAGCCGGTAGTCGCAGGCGATGTGGTACAGCCCGCCGCCATAGGCCCAGTCGGGGCTCTCGGCCCAGGGCAGGTGGTGGATCTTCGCGGGGTCGGCCTGCGCCGCATCGCCGGGCCAGACCCAGACGAAGCCGTAGCGCTCCACCACCGGAAAGCTGCGCGTGCGCGGGAAGCCCTGCACCCGCTGGCCCGGCATGGAGACGGCCTTGCCGTCGCAGCCCACGCGCAGGCCGTGGTAGCCGCACATCAGTTCGCCATCGCAGACCTTGCCCAGCGACAGCGGTGCGCCGCGATGCGGGCAGAAGTCGTCGAGCGCGGCGACCTGGTCCGGCGCCGGGCGGTAGAAGACGATCTTCTCGCCGCAGATGGTGCGGCCCAGGGGCTTGTCGGCAATCTCGTCGGGCATGCAGGCGACGTACCAGGCGTTCTTCGGGAACATGGTGCTTGTCTCTCTCCGTGGGGTAGATCTGTTGGCGCCTGCAGGCTTGGTATACAGCCGGCCCGCAAATCGCCGTGTTCATGGGCCTTATTCTGCGGAAAACCCGATTTTCTGTATACATCGAAAACGCGAAAAGCAGTTATCGCAGCTGGGCATACCACCTAGATCGTTGTTTTGTAAGGGGCTGGAGCGATTGCCGATGGATGTGGATCGAATTTCTGTATACAGTCGCGCCGATCCTTCCGATATTTGCTGCATGAACCACCCAGACCCCCAGGCGCTGGCCGCCCTTGGTGAAGCCGCCGATGCGGGCGCCTCGCAATCGGTGAAGGCCCAGCTGCGGCTGCGCGAGATGATCCTGGCCGGTGAACTCGCCGGCGGCGCGCGCATTGCCGAGCTCACCCTGGTGGAGATGCTGGGCGTATCGCGCACGCCGATCCGCGCGGCGCTGATGCGGCTCGAACAAGAGGGCCTGCTGCACCGCCTGCCCGGCGGCGGCTATGCCGTGCGCACCTTCTCCGAGACCGATGTGGCCGACGCCATCGAGCTGCGTGGCACCATGGAGGGACTGGCCGCGCGCCTGGCGGCCGAGCGCGGAGCGGAGGCTGCGGTGCTGGCCGAGGCGGCCCAGTGCCTGGACGAGATCGACGCCGTGCTGGTGCCGCGCGCGCTCGACGACGAGGGCTTCTCGGCCTATGTGGCGCTCAATGCGCGCTTTCACCAGCTGCTCGGTCGCATGGTGGGCAGCGAGGTCATCGTGCGCGAACTCGACCGCGTCAAGGGCCTCCCTTTTGCGTCGCCCTCGGCCTTCGTCGTGGTGCAGACCCATTCGCCCGAGGCGCGCGACATGCTGGTGATCGCCCAGGACCAGCACCGCCAGGTGCTCGATGCGATCACCCGGCGCGAGGGCGCCCGGGCCGAGGCCCTCATGCGCGAGCACTCGCGCATCACGCGGCGCAACCTGCTCGCGGCCGTGCAGGCCGCACAGTTTCAGGGTTTACCCGGGGTTCAATTGATCCGGGATCACGTCTGATGGATAGCTGTTGCAAGTTATCACAAACGGCGATATCTAAAAGTTGGAAATCCCGCTTGTGTAAGCTGGCACCTCCATAGAGACTCCGCCCAATCCACCGCTGTATACAACGACACCCCAAGGAGACAAGCACCATGCACAAACGCCACCTTCTGCGTGCCTCGGCCGCTGCCGCCGCCCTCATGGCCCTGGCCACCACCCTGCCGGCGATGGCGCAGGACAACGTGTTCAAGATCGGCCTGATCCTGCCCATGACCGGCCAGCAAGCCACCACGGGCCGCCAGATCGAGGCCGCCGCACGCCTGTACATGGCGCAGAACGGCGACACCGTGGCCGGCAAGAAGGTGCAGCTCATCATCAAGGACGACACCAGCCTGCCCGACGTGACGCGCCGCCTGGCCCAGGAGCTGGTGGTCAACGACAAGGTCAACGTGCTCGCGGGCATGGGCATCACGCCCTCGGCCATGGCCACGGCGCCCCTGGCCACGCAGTCCAAAACCCCGCTGGTGGTGATGGCCGCGGCAACGTCCAGCATCACCGAGGCCTCGCCCTATGTGGTGCGCACCAGCTTCACGCTGCCCCAGGTGTCGGTGGCCCTGGCCGACTGGGCGCCCAAGAACGGCATCAAGAAGGTCGTGACCCTGGTCAGCGACTACGGCCCGGGCATCGACGCCGAGAAGTTCTTCAACCAGCGCCTGGCCTTCAACGGCGGCCAGGTGACCGAGGCACTGCGCGTGCCGCTGCGCAACCCCGACTTCGCCCCCTTCCTGCAGAAGGTGCGCGACGCCAAGCCCGATGCGCTGTTCGTGTTCGTGCCCTCGGGCGCAGGCGCTGCGGTGATGAAGCAGTTCCTGGAGCGCGGCATGGACAAGGCCGGCATCAAGCTCATCGCCACCGGCGACGTGACCGATGACGACCAGCTCAACGACATGGGCGATGGCGCCCTGGGCGTGGTCACCTCGCACCACTACTCGGCCGCACACCCCTCGCCGCTGAACAAGAAGTTCGTCGAGGCCTTCGAGAAGGCCAACAAGGGCCTGCGTCCCAACTTCATGGCCGTGGGCGGCTACGACGGCATGCGCGTGATCTACGAAGCGCTCAAGACCACCAAGGGCGCGGGCGGTGGTGATGCGCTGTTGGCCGCCATGAAGGGCCAGGTCTTCGAGAGCCCGCGTGGCCCCGTGTTCGTCGACGCACAGACCCGCGACATCGTGCAGAACGTCTACTTGCGCAAGGTCGAGCGCGTCAACGGCCAGCTCTACAACGTGGAATTCGACGTCATCAAGGACGTCAAGGATCCCGGCAAGACGAAATAAGTACCCCCCTGAGTCGCTTCGCGCCTTCCCCCCAGGGGGACGCCACCGGTGGCCTGGCAAAGCCAGTTCCACGGTGGCGCTGGCTTCGGGCGCGCCAGTGTCGACGGCAAGTGGACTTCTTCAGCGGACGGGATGGATGCCACCCGCCGCGCATTTGCTGCTTTCTATTGAAGTGATTGCATGCTGACCATTCTTTTCGACGGCGTTGCCTACGGCATGCTGCTGTTCATCCTGGCGGTGGGGCTGGCTGTGACCATGGGGCTGATGAACTTCATCAACCTCGCGCACGGGGCCTTTGCCATGGCGGGGGGCTACATCACGGTGCTGCTGATGCAGCGCCTGGATGTTCCCTTCCTGGTCTGCCTGCCGCTGGCCTTCATCGGCACGGCCTTGCTGGGCGCGGTGCTGGAGCGCACGCTGTACCGCCCGCTCTACCACAAGGCCCACCTGGACCAGGTGCTGTTCTCCATCGGCCTGGTGTTCATGGCCGTAGCCACGGTGGACTACTTCGTGGGCTCCACAGGCCAGATCATCCAGTTGCCGGCCTGGCTCAAGGGCCGCACCGAGATCGGCAGCGGTGCCTTCATGCTGGGCATGGGGCACTACCGGTTGTTCATCATCGCGGTGTGCGCAGCGCTCACCATCGGGCTGCAGTACGTGCTCACGCGCACGCGCTTCGGCAGCCGGTTGCGCGCCTCGGTGGACGACCAGCGCGTGGCCGCGGGCATGGGCATCAACGTGAACATCGTGTTCCTCTCCACCTTCGCCTTCGGCTCGGGCCTGGCGGGCCTGGGTGGCGCACTCGGGGCCGAGGTGCTGGGGCTGGACCCGAGCTTCCCGCTCAAGTTCATGATCTATTTCCTGATCGTGGTGGCCGTGGGCGGCACCTCGTCCATCACCGGCCCGCTGCTGGCCGCGCTGCTGCTGGGCATTGCCGACGTGGCGGGCAAGTACTACATCCCCAAGCTCGGGGCCTTCATCGTCTACAGCCTCATGATCCTGATTCTGATCTGGCGGCCCCAGGGCCTGTTCGTGCGCAAGGGGGGCAAGTGATGGACGCTTCCCGACCCAATGCGCTGCTCCAGGCCCGCCGCATGCGGCCCTGGGAGCCCGTGTTGTGGCTGCTGGCCTTCGCTGCGCCGCTGGCCCTGCCCAGCCATGCGCTCATCATCAACGAGATCGCCATCGTGGCGCTGTTCGCGATCTCGCTGGACCTGATCCTGGGCTACACCGGCATCGTCTCGCTCGGCCACGCGGCCTTCTTCGGCATGGGCGGCTATGCGGCCGCCCTGTTCGCCAAGCATGTGATGCCCGACCCGCTGCTGGGCCTGGCCGTGGGCGTGGGTGCTGCAACGGTACTGGGCGCGGCGGCCTCGTTCACCATCATGCGCGGCACCGACCTCACGCGCCTCATGGTCACGCTGGGCGTGGGCCTCATCATGTTGGAGCTGGCCAACAAGCTCGACTGGCTCACCGGCGGCGCCGACGGCCTGCAGGGCGTGGTCATGGGTCCGGTGCTCGGCAAGTTCGAGTTCGACCTGTACGGCCGCACGGCGGCCTGGTACTCGATGAGCGTGCTGCTCGTGATGTTCCTGCTGGCGCGGCGCGTCGTGCAGTCGCCCTTCGGCGCCACGCTCAAGGCCATCCGCGACAACCGGCTGCGTGCCATGGCCATCGGCATCCCGGTGACGGCCAAGCTGGCCCAGGTCTACACACTGGCTGCGGCGCTGGCAGGGGCCGCGGGTGCGCTGCTCACGCAGACCACGGGCTTTGCCTCGCTGGACCTGTTCGAGTTCCACCGCTCGGCCGACGTGATGCTGATCCTGGTGATCGGTGGCGTGGGCTGGCTCTACGGCGGCGTGGTCGGCGCCATCGGCTTCAAGCTCCTGCAGGACCTGATCTCGGCCGTGACGCCCCAGTACTGGACCTTCTGGATCGGCCTGTTCCTGGTGGTGCTGGTGCTGGTGGGCCGCGAGCGCCTGATCCGCCCCTGGACCTGGTTCGGAGGGCGCAAGGCATGAACACCACTGCAGTCCACAACGAAGCGCCTGTGGTGCTGGCCGCGCAGGGCCTGGTCAAGCGCTTTGGCGGCATCACCGCCACCAACAGCGTCACGCTGAACCTGCGCCAGGGCGCGCGCCACGCGCTGATCGGCCCCAACGGCGCGGGCAAGACCACGCTGATCAACCTGCTGACCGGCGTGCTGGAGCCGACCGAGGGTTCCATCGTGCTCGAAGGCCGGGACATCACGCGCCTGGCGCCGCACCAGCGCGTGCAGCGCGGCATGGTGCGCACCTTCCAGATCAACCAGTTGTTCGATTCGCTCACGCCCATGGAGACGCTGGCGCTCACGGTCTCGCAAAAGCAGGGCCTGGGCGGCAAGTGGTGGCAAAAGCTCGGCGCGCGCAGCGCGGTGAACGAACGTTGCGAGCAACTGCTCGAACAATTCCACCTCACGGCCGTGATGGCCGAGCCCACGCGCGTGCTGGCCTATGGCAAGCGCCGGCTGCTCGAGATCGCCATCGCCCTGGCCTGCGAGCCGCGCGTGCTGCTGCTGGACGAGCCCGTGGCCGGCGTGCCCGCGGGCGAGCGCGAAGAGCTGCTGCAGACCGTGGCGGCCCTGCCTGCCGATGTTTCCGTGCTGCTGATCGAACACGATATGGACCTGGTTTTCAGCTTTGCCAATCGCATGACGGTGCTGGTCAACGGCACCGTGCTCACCGAGGGCGACCCCGACACCATCGCCAACGACCCGCGGGTCAAGGCGGTGTACCTGGGCCATGGGGAGGACGCGCATGTCTGAGCTGTTGCGTATCGAAGGATTGAGTGCAGGCTACGGCGAGGCCGTGGTGCTGCAGGGCGTGTCCCTGTCACTGGCCGAGGGCGAGACCCTGGCCCTGCTGGGCCGCAATGGCACGGGCAAGACCACGCTGATCAACACCCTGGCCGGTGCCACGCGCCAGCATGCGGGCACGGTGGCGCTGGGCGGCGTGGCGCTGCACTGCCTGCCTGCGCACGAGCGCGCGGCCGCGGGCATCGGCTGGGTGCCGCAGGAGCGCAACATCTTCAAGTCGCTCACCGTGCACGAGAACCTGACCGCGGTGGCGCGGCCCGGCCGCAAGGGTGCCACGGCCGCGCCCTGGACGCCTGACAAGGTGTACGCGATGTTCCCGCGCCTGGCCGAGCGCAAGACCAATCTGGGCACGCAGCTGTCGGGCGGCGAGCAGCAGATGCTGGCCGTGGGCCGCGCGCTGGTGCTCAACCCGCGCCTGCTGCTGCTCGACGAGCCGCTCGAAGGCCTGGCCCCCATCATCGTGGAAGAGCTGCTGCGCGCCATCCGCCGCATCACCCAGGAAGAAGGGCTGTCGGCCATCATCGTGGAGCAGCACCCGCAGGCCATCCTCGCGATCTCGGACCAGGCCGCCGTGCTGGACCGCGGCACGGTGGTGCACACCGGCACGGCCGCCAGCCTGAGCGCGCAGCCCGAGCTGCTGGACCGGCTGCTGGGTGTGGCCCGGTAAGACCCTCACTGGAAACCCGCCATGACCATCCAGCACATCGGCCTGATCGGCTATGGCGAAGTGGGCAAGACCTTTGCCCTGGGCTTGCAGTCCCAACCCGGTGTGGCCTCTGTAGGCGCCTGGGACACCAAGTTCGCCCAGCCCGCCACGCGCGAGGCCGAGCGGGCGCATGCCGCGCAGCACGGCGTCACGGCCCATCCCTCGGCGGCGGCACTGTGCGCGGCCAGCGACCTCGTGATCTCCGCCGTCACCGCCTCGCACACGTTGGAGGTGGCCGAAGAGGTGGCTGCCCACATCCGCCCCGGCACGCTGTTCCTGGACCTCAATTCCGCCTCGCCGGGCACCAAGCAGCAGGCGGCGGCGCTGATCGACGCGCGCGGCGCGCACTATGTCGAGGCGGGCGTCATGACCTCGGTGCCGCCCTACGGCATCCGCGTGCCCATGCTGCTGGGCGGTGCCCAGGCGCAGGCCCTGGCCGCCGTGCTGCAGGCCTGGGGCATGGACGCCACGCCGGTCAGCGAACAGCTGGGCGTGGCCAGCGCGATCAAGATGTGCCGCAGCGTGATGATCAAGGGCCTCGAAGCCCTGGTGATCGAAAGCTACACCACCGCGCGCCAGTACGGCGTGGAGGCGCATGTACTGCCCACCTTGGCCGAGACCTTTCCCTCCATCGATTGGGAAAAACAGGGCAGCTACTTCTTCAGCCGCGTGGTGCAGCACGGCCAGCGCCGCTCCGAAGAGATGCACGAGGCCGCGCGCACCGTGCGCGAGGCCGGTGTGGCCCCGCTGATGGCCAGCGCCACCGCGCACCGGCAGGCCGCGGTGGCCGCCATGGCGCGCGAGGGCGTGTTTGCCGGCCTGCCCAAGGATGCGCCGTGGCAGGACTATGCCGACCGGGTGCTGGAGCACCTGGCGAAGGATCAGGGCGCCTTGTAGATCGAGTTGAGGGTGCTGCGGATCAGCTCCGCCATGGCCTGCTGCGTGAGCGTGGCCGGGCGCTGCGAACTCACGGCCATCGACAGCTTGCTGCGCAGCCGGGGCTCGCCCGCCTGACCGATGGGCCGGGTACTGAAAGCCTCCGGCCGGCCCGAGGTGGTGACCGCGTTCATGGGCAGCACGGCGCAGCCCGCGCCATCGGCCACCAGATCCAGGATAGCGGCCACACCGTCGATCTCCAGGCTGATCTGCGGGCGCAGGCCCAAGGCGGCCAGCTCCGACTCCACCAGCATGCGGATGGAATTGGGCCGCGTGGGAATCACCAGCGCATAGCGCGTGAGGGCTTCCAGCGCGACCGGCTCCAGCCCTTCCGCGGGGTCTGCGCCCGGCGTCTGGCGCTGCACGAGGAACAGGTCTTCTTCCAGCAGCGGCGTGATCTCGATGCCCGGGGAGGCCGGCGTGTTGTAGAGCAGCGCGATATCGAGCAGTCCCGTGGTCAGCGATTCGCGCATGGCGACCGACAGGCCTTCGCTGATGGCCAGGGCCGCGTCGGGCATCTGCACGCGGAACGCGCGGGTCAGCGGCACGGTGAGTACCTTGGCCATGGTGGGTGGCAGGCCGATGGCCACGCGCCCGGCCAGTGCCCCGCGCACGCGCCCCAGTTCCTCGCGCGCACGCTCCACCTGGTGCAGGATCCCGCGGCCATGCTCCAGCAGCAGCTTGCCGGCCTCGGTCGGTATGGCGCCGCGGCCATTGCGCACCAAGAGGTTCTGGCGCAACTCCACCTCCAGCAGGCGCACCTGGCGGCTCAGCGCCGGCTGGGCGATGTCCAGCACCACCGAGGCGCGCGTGAAGCTGCCCAGCTCGGCCACGCGCACGAAGTATTCGATCTGCTTGAGGTCCATGGCCTGCTCTCCGTAATTTGCAATAGCTCCAATTCGACAATACAAGAATGATATATCTGGTAGTGCCCCTGCCGGCTTCATGCGGGGGCCTGTCCTGACCACAATCGGGGGCATGTATTCAGCCCTGATCGAGCCAGCATGACGACGCCTGTTTCTGCCCTGCGCGGAATCTCCTCCATGGCCACGCGCCAGGTGCTGGCCGAGTTGCTGGCAACCTACGAGCAGCAGACCGGGCAGCGCGCGGCCATCGAGGCCGTGGGTGGTGTGGACGCCGCCAAGCGCGTGCAGGCCGGCGAGGCCTTCGACGTGGTGGTGCTGGCCTCCGACGCCATCGACAAGCTGATCGCCGCGGGTGCTGTCGTGGCTGGCAGTAGGACCGACTGGGTGCGCTCTGGCGTGGCCGTGGCGGTGCGCGCGGGTGCGCCGCTGCCCGACATCGGCTCGGAAGACGCGGTGCGCAGCGCCGTGCTCGCCGCGCGCAGCATCAGCTACTCCACCGGCCCGAGCGGCGTGGCGCTGGCCAAACTCTTCGAGCGCTGGGGCATTGCCAGCGAGGTGGCTGGCCGCATGGTGCAGGCGCCGCCCGGCGTGCCCGTGGGCTCGCTGGTCGCGCGTGGCGACGTGGAGCTGGGATTCCAGCAACTGAGCGAGCTGCTGCACGTGGAGGGCATCGCCATCGTGGGCCCGCTGCCGCCGGCGATCCAGATCACCACCATCTTCTCGTCGGGCGTTGCCGCCACCAGCGGGCAGCCCGCAGCGGCCCAGGCGCTGCTCGACTTCCTGGCCTCGCCCGCAGCGGCGGATGCCAAGCGCCGCCAGGGCATGGACCCTGCCTGATACCCCATTCCAAGATCCAAGGAGCACAACGCAATGAGCCTCATCATCGACTGCCATGGCCACTACACCACGGCCCCCAAGGCGCTGGAGAACTGGCGCAACCAGCAGATCGCCGGCATCCAGGACCCGGCCGCCATGCCCAAGGTGGCCGACCTCTCGATCAGCGACGACGAGCTGCGCGAGTCCATCGAGAGCAACCAGCTGCGCCTGATGAAGGAGCGCGGCAGCGACATCACGCTGTTCTCGCCGCGCGCCAGCTTCATGGCCCACCACATCGGCGACTTCAACGTCTCCAGCACCTGGGCCGCCATCTGCAACGAGCTGTGCTACCGCGTCTCCACGCTGTTCCCCGACAATTTCGTGCCCGTGGCCATGCTGCCGCAAAGCCCGGGCGTGGACCCCGCGACCTGCATCCCCGAGCTGGAAAAGTGCGTCCATGAATACGGTGCCGTGGGCATCAACCTCAACCCCGATCCCTCGGGCGGCCACTGGACCAGCCCGCCGCTGACCGACCGCCACTGGTACCCCATCTACGAGAAGATGGTGGAGTACGACCTGCCCGCCATGATCCACGTGAGCACCAGCTGCAATGCGTGCTTCCACACCACGGGCGCGCACTACCTGAACGCCGACACCACGGCCTTCATGCAGTGCATCCAGGGCGATTTGTTCAAGGACTTCCCGACGCTCAAGTTTTTGATCCCGCACGGCGGCGGTGCCGTGCCCTACCACTGGGGCCGCTTCCGCGGCCTGGCGCAGGAGATGAAGAAGCCCCTGCTCGAAGACCACCTGCTGAACAACATCTTCTTCGATACCTGCGTGTACCACCAGCCGGGCATCGACCTGCTCAACACCGTGATCCCGGTGAAGAACGTGCTGTTCGCCTCGGAAATGATCGGCGCCGTGCGCGGCATCGACCCGACCACCGGCAACTACTACGACGACACCAAGCGCTACATCGAGGCGTCGAAGATCCTGAGTGGCGAGGACAAGCACCAGATCTACGAAGGCAATGTGCGCCGCGTGTTCTCCCGACTCGATTCACGCCTGAAGGCAAAGGGGCTCTGACATGTACGAACTAGGCGTTGTCTACCGCAACATCACCCGCGCCGACCGCACGGCCGCCGACGGCCTGGCCGCCCTGGGCTCGGCCACGGTGCACGAGGCCATGGGCCGCGTGGGCCTGCTCAAGCCCTACATGCGCCCCATCTATTCCGGCCAGCAGGTCTCAGGCTCGGCGGTCACGGTGCTGCTGCAGCCCGGCGACAACTGGATGATGCATGTGGCGGCCGAGCAGATCCAGCCCGGCGACGTGGTGGTGGCGGCCGTCACCTCCGAATGCACGGATGGCTACTTCGGTGACCTGCTGGCCACCTCGTTCCAGTCGCGCGGTGCGCGCGCCCTCATCATCGATGCCGGCGTGCGCGACGTGAAGACGCTGCAGGAAATGAACTTCCCGGTGTGGAGCCGCGCCATCTCCAGCAAGGGCACGATCAAGGCCACGCTGGGCTCGGTGAACATCCCCGTGGTGTGCGCCGGCATGTGGGTCACGCCGGGCGACGTGATCGTGGCCGATGACGACGGCGTGGTCTGCGTGCCCGCCGCGCGTGCCGCCGAAACGCTCGAAGCCGCACGCAAGCGCGAGAGCTTCGAGGGCGAAAAGCGCGCCAAGCTCGCCTCGGGCGTGCTCGGCCTGGACATGTACAACATGCGCCCCGGGCTCGAAAAGGCCGGGCTCAAGTACATCGACTGATCCACCGCGTCCCACACACGCACCGTCTGCTGCACGGCAGGCGGTGATCTGCCGCCGCGTGCGGCGCGTTCCAACCATTTTCTTGAGACACACCATGAGCCTTCTTTCTTCCTCCTTCTCCCGCCGCGCTGCCCTGGCCCTGGGTGTGGCCGCAGCGGCCGGCCTGGCGCCCCAGCACGCTGCCGCCCAGCA
This sequence comes from Acidovorax sp. FW305-C-20-28, assembly GCF_058783375.1. Taxonomy (NCBI): domain Bacteria; kingdom Pseudomonadati; phylum Pseudomonadota; class Betaproteobacteria; order Burkholderiales; family Comamonadaceae; genus Acidovorax; species Acidovorax sp. FW305-C-20-28. The sequence continues at coordinate 626,378 of NZ_JBYSYM010000001.1, forward strand.
GTTCCCGACCAAGGCCGTGCGCATCATCACGCCCTTCCCGGTCGGTGGTGGCCCGGACGGCGTGGCCCGCATCGTGGCCGAGAAGCTCGGCCGCATCTGGAACCAGCCCGTGGTGGTGGAGAACCGTCCCGGCGGCAATGGCTTCATCGCCATCGATGCCTTCAAGCGCGGCGCCAAGGACGGGCATGACCTGATCGTGCTGGACAACGTGCACCTGGCCGCCTACCCCAGCCTCTTCAAGAAGCTGCCCTACGACGTTGCCAAGGACTTCGATACCCTGCTGCCACTGTTCAAGACCCATTTCTTCTTCACCGTGGGCACGGGCAGCAAGTACAAGACCGTGGGCGACATCGTGGCCGACGCCAAGGCCCGCCCGGGCAAGCTGAACTACGGCTCCTGGTCGGTGGGCAACCCGGTGCACCTGGGCTCCGAACTGTTCGAGTCGGCCACCGGCACGCAGATGGAGCATGTGATCTTCAAGGAGACCACGCAGCTGTACACCTCGGTCGCCACGGGCGACATCGACTTCGCGCTGGGCAGCGCTGCCACGGCGGGCCCGCTGTACCGCGCCGGCAAGCTGCGCCTCTTGGCCTTCGCCAGCCCCCAGCGCTCGGCCGAATTCCCCGATGTGCCCACCGTGGCCGAAGCCGGTGGCCCCAAGGACTTCGCCGTCACGGGCTGGAACGCCATTGCCGTGCCGCCTGGCCTGCCCGCTGCCGTCACCGACAAGATCAAGCGCGACATCGAGCAAGCCCTGACCGGTGCCGATGTGGCCGAGAAGTTCAAGACCTTCGGCTACGAGCAGTTCCCCACCACGCGTCCCCAGTTTGCGCAGTTCGTCAAGGACGAGAGCCAGCGCTTCGGCGAGGTGATCAAGAAGGCCAACGTCTCGCTGGACTGAGGCTGCAGGCAAGGAGCACGCACATGAGTGAATTCACCAAGACCCCCGGCTGGCTCGACTGGTACGCCGGCCCGAGCAAGCCCCGCTTCCAGGTGCCTGAGGGCGCCGTGGACGCGCACTGCCACGTGTTCGGCCCGGGCGCCGAGTTCCCCTACGCACCCGAGCGCAAGTACACGCCCTGCGATGCGAGCAAGGCGCAGCTCTATGCGCTGCGCGACCACCTGGGCTTTGCGCGCAACGTGGTGGTGCAGGCCACCTGCCACGGTGCGGACAACCGCGCCATGGTCGATGCGCTGGTCCATTCGGGTGGCAAGGCGCGCGGCGTGGCCACGGTGCGCCGCTCGGTCACCGATGAGGAACTGCAGGCCATGCACGACGCTGGCGTGCGCGGCGTGCGTTTCAACTTCGTGAAGCGCCTGGTGGACTTCACGCCCAAGGACGAGCTGATGGAGATCGCCGCGCGCATCCACAAGCTCGGCTGGCATGTGGTGATCTACTTCGAAGCGGTGGACCTGCCCGAGCTGTGGGACTTCTTCACCGCCCTGCCCACCACCGTGGTGGTGGACCACATGGGCCGCCCCGACGTGACCAAGCCCGTCGATGGCCCCGAGTTCGAGTTGTTCCTCAAGTTCATGCGCGAGCACCCCAACGTGTGGAGCAAGGTCAGCTGCCCCGAGCGGCTGAGCGTGGCCGGCCCCAAGGCGCTGGACGGCGAGCAGGCCGCCTACCGCGATGTGGTGCCCTTTGCGCGCCGCGTGGTCGAGGAGTTTCCCGAGCGCGTGCTCTGGGGCACCGACTGGCCGCACCCCAACCTCAAGGACCACATGCCCGACGATGGCTTGCTGGTGGACTTCATCCCGCACATTGCGACGACGCCCGAGCTGCAGCGCCAATTGCTGGTGGACAATCCCATGCGGCTGTATTGGCCGGAAGAAGCAAAAGGCTGACGCCATGTCCCTCGACAAACCCTACCTGGACGTGCCCGGCACGACCATCTTCGACGCGGAGCAAAGCCGCAAGGGCTACTGGCTCAACCAGTTCTGCATGAGCCTCATGAAGGCCGAGAACCGCGCCCGCTTCAAGGCGGACGAGCGCGCCTACCTTGACGGTTGGGCGATGACCGAAGAGCAGAAACAGGCCGTGCTCGCGCGCGACCTCAACTGGTGCATCCGCTTGGGCGGCAACATCTACTTCCTGGCCAAGATCGGTGCGACCGATGGCCGGAGCTTCCAGCAGATGGCCGGCAGCATGACCGGTATGACCGAGGACGAATACCGCGCCATGATGATCGCAGGCGGCCGGTCGGCCGAAGGCAACCGCGTCATTGGCGAAGACGGCGATGCCCAGGCGCACCGCCAGCCGCAGGGCGCTGCGGGAAAGAAAGGAACCTGAGCATGGCGCGCATCACCGCCTCCGTCTTCACCTCGCACGTGCCGGCCATCGGCGCGGCGCTCGACCTGGGCAAGACCCAGGAGGACTACTGGAAGCCGCTGTTCGCGGGCTACGACTTCTCCAAGCAGTGGATGAAGGACAACAAGCCCGACGTCGTCTTCCTGGTCTACAACGACCATGCCACGGCCTTCAGCCTGGAGATGATCCCGACGTTTGCCATCGGCACGGCGGCCGAGTACCTGCCGGCCGACGAGGGCTGGGGACCGCGCCCTGTGCCCAAGGTCATCGGCCACCCCGATCTCGCTTCGCACATCGCGCAGTCGGTGATCCAGCAGGACTTCGACCTCACCATCGTCAACCGCATGGACGTGGACCACGGCCTCACGGTACCGCTGTCGCTGATGTGCGGCCAGCCCGACCCGGTAGCCGGCGCCTGGCCCTGCCCGGTGATTCCGTTCGCGGTCAACGTGGTGCAGTACCCTGTGCCCAGCGGCCGGCGCTGCTACAACCTGGGCCAGGCGATCCGCAAGGCCGTGGAGAGCTATGACGAAGACCTCAACGTGCACATCTGGGGCACGGGCGGCATGAGCCACCAGCTGCAGGGCCCGCGCGCGGGACTGATCAACAAGGACTTCGACAACGACTTCCTCGACAAGCTCATCAGCGACCCCGAGGCCGCCGCCAGCATCCCGCACATCGACTACGTGCGCGAGGCGGGCAGCGAGGGCATCGAGCTCGTGATGTGGCTCATCGCGCGCGGTGCCATGGCCGACGTGGCCGGCGGCAAGCCGCCCAAGGTCGCGCACCGCTTCTACCACGTGCCCGCATCCAACACGGCCGTGGGCCACCTGATCCTGGAGAACTCCTGACATGACTGCGAACAACAAGACCATCAAGGTCGCCCTGGCGGGTGCCGGCGCCTTCGGCATCAAGCACCTGGACGGCATCCAAAACATCGACGGCGTCGAGGTCGTGTCGCTGATCAGCCGCGACCTGGACAAGACCAAGGAAGTCGCCGCCAAGTACGGCATCGGCCACGTCACCACCGACCTGGCCGACAGCCTGGCCCTGCCCGAGGTGGACGCCGTGATCCTGTGCACGCCCACGCAGATGCATGCCGAGCAGAGCATCGCCTGCATGAAGGCAGGCAAGCATGTGCAGGTCGAGATCCCGCTGGCCGATAGCTTGAAGGGTGCGCAGGAGGTCGTGGCGCTGCAAAAGGAAACCGGCCTGGTCGCCATGTGCGGCCACACGCGCCGCTTCAACCCCAGCCACCAGTACGTGCACAAGAAGATCCAGGCGGGCGAGTTCAACATCCAGCAGATGGACGTGCAGACCTACTTCTTTCGCCGCACCAACATGAATGCGCTGGGCCAGCCGCGCAGCTGGACCGACCACCTGCTGTGGCACCACGCCGCCCACACCGTGGACCTGTTCGCCTACCAGGCGGGCAGCCCCATCGTGAAGGCCAACGCCGTGCAGGGCCCCATCCACCCCACGCTGGGCATCGCCATGGACATGAGCATCCAGCTCAAGGCCGCCAATGGCGCCATCTGCACGCTGTCGCTGTCGTTCAACAACGATGGCCCGCTGGGTACCTTCTTCCGCTACATCGGCGACACGGGTACCTACATCGCGCGCTACGACGACCTGGTCAACGGCAAGGAAGAAAAGATCGACGTGAGCCAGGTGGACGTGTCGATGAACGGCATCGAGCTGCAGGACCGCGAGTTCTTCGCCGCCATCCGCGAGGGCCGCGAGCCCAATTCCAGCGTGGCCCAGGTGCTGGCCTGCTACCAGGTGCTGCACGACCTGGAGCAGCAGCTCAACGCAGGCTGAGCCGCGACCACCACCAGCGAGCCTGGCTGCCCCATCGGCCCATGCCATGCACATGGCGCGGGCCACGGGCTGCCTCCTGCCTTGCCTGCGGCAATGCCTGCCCGTGCAGGGCGCCGCCTGGGCCGAGATGGGCAGGGACGTGGTGGCAGCCCACCTGGCCTGGGCCCCGTGCAGTCTGCGAGCGCTGTGCGCGGCGGTGGATGTCGAGGACAATGCCCTTGCCATGCCCACCCCCACCTTCTTCGCCACGCAGGCAGCCTTCCGCCGGTGGCTGCAGGCCCATGCTGCAAGCTCCTCGGAGCTGCTCGTGGGCTTTCACAAGGTCGGCTCGGGCCGGCCCTGCATGACCTGGTCCGAATCGGTGGACGAGGCGCTGTGCTTTGGCTGGATCGACGGGGTGCGCCGGCGGCTGGACGAGTACAGCTACTGCATCCGCTTCACGCCGCGCAAGCCGTCGTCCATCTGGAGCGCGGTGAACATCGCCAAGATGGGGCCGCTGCAGGCGGCGGGGCGCATGACCCAGGCCGGGCTGGATGCGTTTGCGCACCGCAGGGCCGACAAATCCGCCATCTATTCGCATGAGCAGTCTACGGTGGCGGAGTTGCCGGCGCCGCAACTGCGCGAATTCAAACGGCACAAGAAGGCGTGGCAGTTCTTCGAGGCCACGCCACCGGGCTACCGCAAGACCATGCTGCACTGGCTGGCATCCGCCAAGCGGCCCGAGACGAAAGCAGCGCGGTTCGCCCAACTGCTCGCCGCCTGTGCGGCGGGAGAGCGTGTGGACCTGTGGGCCAGGCGGCCTGCTGCGGTGGGGCGCAGCGTGGACACGCCGTAGCTTCCGCCACAAGCCCGACCCCCTCGGGGGGTTGCCGTGCATGCCGTAAGCTCCCGGCATGCAACAAAGAACCCTTGGACCTTTCACCGTCTCGGCCATCGGCCTGGGCTGCATGAACCTCTCGCACGCCTACGGTGCACCCGTCTCTGCCGAGCAGGGTGAGCGTGTGCTGCTGGCCGCGCTGGACGCGGGCGTGACCCTGTTCGACACCGCCACCCTCTACGGCTTCGGCGCCAACGAAACCCTGGTGGGCCGTGTGATGAAGCAGCACCGCAACCGCTTCACCCTGGCCAGCAAGTGCGGCATGCAGGGCGTGGACCTGGCCGGCGACGGCAAGCTGGTGCGCGTGATCGACGGGCGCCCCACCACCTTGCGCCAGACCTGCGAGGACAGCCTGCGCCGCCTGCAGACCGACGTGATCGACCTGTACTACCTGCACCGCTGGGACAAGCAGGTGCCGATCGAGGACAGCGTGGGCGCGCTCGCCGACCTGGTGCGTGCGGGCAAGATCCGCAGCATCGGCCTGTCCGAGGTGTCGGCCGCCACGCTGCGCCGCGCGCATGCGGTGCACCCCATCGCCGCGGTGCAGACGGAATATTCGCTGTGGACGCGCAATCCCGAGATCGCGGTACTCGATGCCTGCCGCGAGCTGGGCGTGGCCTTCGTGGCCTTCAGCCCGGTGGCGCGCGGCTACCTGTGCGGCGGGCTGACCGATGTCTCCACCCTGGACGCCAAGGACATCCGCCGCGCCATGCCGCGCTTTGCGCCCGAGGCCTATGCCGCCAACCTGGCGCTGCTGGAGGGGTACTTTGCGATTGCGCGCCAGGTGGGTTGCACTCCTGCGCAACTGGCGCTCGCCTGGCTGCTGCACCAGGGCGAGCACATCATCCCCATCCCGGGGACGACCAGTGTGGAACACCTGCACGACGACCTGGGGGCGGCCGGCGTGCGGCTGGACGCGGCCACCCTGGTCGCTCTCGACGAAGCCATCAACCAGCACAACGTTGTCGGTCCCCGCTACAGCGCGCAAAGCGCGAGCGAGGTGGATACCGAAACGTTTGTTTGAAGCAGCGGGATGCCCTGCACCATGGCAGGGCGTGCCGCATCAGCGGCGCGAGGGGGTCTCGGTGTGCAGGCTGATCTGGTCGGTGCCGGAACTGGCGGTGCGGATGTTGGCGGCCAGCATGCGCGTGCGTGCGGCGCTGGTGGCGGCCTCCGCCTGCAGGGCGGCCATGTAGGCGATGTGGTTGGTTTCGGCCTCGTCGTGGGTCTTGCTCCAGATGCCGTTGGCCGTGGCCAGGGCATCGGTGGCCTTCTTGAGTTCCACCGCCGCATGCCGCATGACGGTGGGGTCGGCGCTGGCCGTGCCGACGGCGGCGCGGGCGCGCTCCAGGGCCATGGAGGGTGCGGTGGCGCAGGCGGACAGAAACCCTGCGGCCATCGCGCTGATGGCGAGAACGGTGGTGCTGCGAAGCATGGGATGCATGGTGGCTGTTTCCTTCAAGACGCTGGTGGGCGTGGTCTGCATCGGCTCCATATGTAACAAATGCATATGACCCGCCCGTGGCAGAAATTGAACAGCAAAACCTGTGCCGCCCCGCATGGGGCTTACCCTTGTGGGATATTCCTGTTACCAGCCGTGGACCCTGCACCATTCCAAGGCGCCCCAGGAAGCGCGCGGATGTTACAAGTGGGTGGCCGCTTACTTAGACTGGAACACCTTTTTCGACCCAGGGCCCGGCGCATGGCGGGCGCGCAAAAAAAGACCGCGCGGCGGGGCGGCGCGGTCTTTCTTGGGGGGCCGGGCGCTGGGCCGCCCTGCCACAGGCTTCAGCGCCCCTTGAGGTTGCCCTTGTCGTCGGCGATCACGATCTCCACGCGCCGGTTCATGGCGCGCCCTTCGGGCGAGGCGTTGTCGGCCACCGGGTAGACCTTGCCATAGCCGCGTGCCGTGATGCGGCCGGCGTCCACGCCGCGGGCCACCAGCGCATCCCGCACGGCGGCGGCGCGGCGTGACGACAGGTCCAGGTTGTAGGTATCCGAGCCCACGCTGTCGGTGTAGCCCTCGATCAGCAGCCTGCGCTCGGGAAACTGCTGCAGGAAGCTGGCCAGCTTGTCCAGGCGCGGTGCGGCCTGGGGCGACAGCTCGGCCTTGTTGAAGGCGAACAGCACGTCGCCCAGGGTCACGATCAGGCCGCGCTCGGTCTGCAGGGCTTCCATCTCGCGCAACTGCGCTTCGAGCATGCGCACCCGGTCCTGTGCGGCGCTGGCCTGGGCCAGCGCCGCATTGGCCTGTGCCTGCTGCTGGGCCGCGCGCTGCTCGGCGCTCAGGGCCTGGGCCTGGGCGATCTGCGCGTTGCGGGCCTGGGCGTCGGCGCGCAGGCGGGCCTCGTCGGCCTCGCGGGTGCGCGCTTCGAGGCGGATGCGGTCGGCCTCGGCACTCGCGCTCTGCAGGTTGGCATCCAGCATGCGGGCGCGGGCTGCATTGGCCGCGATCTGGGCGCGTTGGGACGCCAGGTAGGCCATGTGGTTGGTTTCGGCCTCGTCGTGCTTGTCGGCCCAGTGGCGGTCGGCGCGCAGCAGTGCATCGTGGGCCTCCTTGAGCTCCAGCGGGGCGTACTGGCCCACGATGGGGTCGGCGCCCACGCGGCTCACGTTGGCGCGGGCCTGCTCCAGGGCGGCAGAGGGGCCGGTGGTCGCGCAGGCGGCCAGCAAACCGGCGGCCAGCAGGCTGGTGGCGAGGGCGGAGGTGCGGCGAAGAATGGGGTGCATGGTCGTTGTTCCTTCGGTATTCGGTGGAGGGCGGGGCGCGTCGGCGGCAGGCAAGCAAGGCGCCGATCAGCGGGCCGGCGCCAAGGCGCGGCGGTTGATCTCTTCCTGCAGCGCGCGGATGCCGTCCTGCACCTGGGCCAGGTTGCCGGCGTTGCGTTCGGCGTCGGCCCGGGTTTCGGCCACGCGGGCATCGACCTCGGCCTCGGCCGCGAGGCGGCGCGCAGCCGTGTAGTCCTCGGCGCCCATGGCCTTCTCGGCCGCCATGAGCTTGTCGCGGGCGCGCTGCAACTCGATGGGCGCAGTGGCCGTCACGTTGGGGGCTGCAGACACCCGGGTGAGCGTGGTGCGGCTCACGGCCATCTGCTCGGTGGGGGCTGGCGGCTTGGAGGCACAGGCGGTCAATGCGGCCAGGGCCAGCGCGGAAATGGCGATGCGAAGTGCGGAGGATGGATGCATGGCTGGGGGCTCCTTGGGAGGAAAGGGACCGGGAGGCCTGAGAGGGGCATGGCGGGGGCAGGCAGGCCTGCCGGGGCTCGGTCCCGGAACGGTGCGGGTTGAGATGCATTGTTCGCGGCCCCGCCCGCGGGCCGCGTAGTCCCCGCCACAGTTCGCCTGTGGGCACGGTCTTACATCGTTTTACGTGTGCGCGATGGATCGCACTGGGCGCGATCCCGGCCCGTTCGCCACATCGCTACGGCAGGTTTTCGCGGAACACGACCTGGCTGCGCGTGGTCTCCACGCCCGAGAGCGCGGGCCGCCCGTCGCGCAGGTTGGCGAAGATGCGCACGCAGCTGGTGATGGTGCTCAGGGGGTTCTGCGTGATCACGGCGTCCATGCTGCCGTCGATCAGCTGGGCGCGCGTGTCGGGCGTGAGGCCGTGGCCAATGAACACCACCTTGTGCTGCATGCCGCCTTCCTGCAGCGCGCGGGCGATGCCGTCCGAAGCGCCACCGATGTTGTAGATGCCGGCCAGGTCGGGGTGGCGCTCCAGCAGGGTGCGCGTCTGGCGATAGTTCTTTTCTGAATCATCGAGCCCCTCGCGCAGGCCGACCACGGTGAGCTGCGGGAACAGCTCTTCGAGCACGTGCAGGAAGCCGGCCTCGCGCTCCTGGTGCGCCGCGTAGCGCAGGCTGCCGGCTACCAGCGCCACCTTGGCCTCGCGCGCGCCGATGAAGCGGCCGATCAGGTAGCCCGCCGTGCGGCCTGCGGCCCGGTTGTCCAGGCCAACATAGCCCACGCGCTGCGAGTTGCCCAGGTCCGAGATCACGGTGACCACGGGCACGCCGCGTTCGGCCAGCGTGGCCACGGCCTCGCGCACCTGGGGGTGCTCCAGCGCCATCATCACCAGGCCGTCATAGCGCTTGCCGTGGTGCAGCAGCGCCTGCGCAAGCGCTTCGGGGTTGAAGCTGTCCACCGTCTCGGCACGGCACTTCACATGGAAGGGCGCCCAGTGCTCCTGCGAGTAGCTGACCATGTCGCCCAGCATGGTCAGGAAGCGGCTGGTGTTGCGTGGCAGCAGGAACATCACGCGCAGCGGGGCGGGCGCCAGGGTCGCGGCCAGGCCATCGGCAGGCAGGTAGCCCAGTTCGCCCGCGGCCTGCACCACGCGCTGCGCCGTGGCCTGGCGCACGCCGCCGCGCCGGTTGAGCACCCGGTCCACCGTGGCCGTGGAGACGCCCGCCAGCGCGGCGACTTCGGCTACGCCGGGCAGGGCGCGGTTCATGCGGGCCCTCCGAATCCATCAAAAACCATCATGTTTGGCGATTGGTCCATCACGGGTCCGAGGCTATCGTAAGAGCCTGCCGCATGCCAGAGGGCGCGGCCCAGACAAGGACGAATGATGGAGACAAGCAACAACGACAAGCGGCTCGCGGGCCGCGTGGCCCTGGTGTTCGGTGCCGGGTCGGACGGGGACGGCTGGGGCAATGGCAAGGCTGCGGCCGCGGCGTATGCGCGGGCTGGGGCCCGGGTCGTCGCCGTGGACCGCGATGGCGCCGCGGCCGGGGTGACATGCGAGACCATCCGGGGCGAGGGCAACGAGGCCATCGCCGTCACGGCCGATGTCACCCAATGGGCCCAGGTGCAGGCCGCCGTGCAGGCCGCCACCGATGCCTACGGCCGCATCGACATCCTGCACAACAATGTCGGCATCACCTCGCAGGGCGGGCCGGTGGAGACCACCGAGGACACCTGGGACCGGGTCATGGCGGTCAACGTCAAGAGCATGTTCCTCACCTGCAAGGCCGTGCTGCCGTTGATGCAGGCCCAGCAGTCGGGTGCCATCGTCAACATCGGCGCGCTCGGCGGCGTGCGCTGGACCGGCTATGCCTACTGCGCCTATGCGGCCTCCAAGGGAGCGGTGAACTCCTTCACCCAGAGCGTGGCGCTGCAGTACGCGGGGCAGGGCATCCGCGCCAACTGCATACTGCCGGGCGTGATGGACACGCCGCACATCTACCGCCAGATCTCGGGCTTCTACGCCAGCCACGAGGAGATGGTGGCCGCCCGCCACAAGCTCTCGCCCACGGGGCGCATGGGTGATGGCTGGGATGTGGCCAACGCTGCGGTGTTCCTGGCCTCCGACGAGGCCCGCTACATCAACGGCGTGGAGCTGCTGGTCGATGGCGGCATGCATGCGCGCTGCAACTGAGCGTGGCCTGCAGATCCATCAAAACCCATCAGATTGCCGATTTGCTCCAGGCGTGGACCGCGGATAAGGTCTGCCCCTGAACAAGGCCCGCCTGCGGGGCGCCGATTCCAACGATTACAGACAGGAGACAAAGACCATGGCCCATTCCTCGAACCTTCCCTCGCGCCGCAGCCTGCTGCGCGGCCTGTGCGCACTGCCTGCCGCATCCGTCGCCGGTGCCTGGCCCGGGCTGGCCAGCGCCGCCGCGCCCGAATACAGCTTCAAGTTCGGCAACAACCTGCCCGTGTCGCACCCGCTCAACGTGCGCGCCAATGAGGCGGCCGCCCGCATCCTGGCCGAGAGCAAGGGCCGGCTGGAGCTCAAGGTGTTCCCCAACAACCAGCTCGGCGGCGACACCGACATGCTCTCGCAGGTGCGCAGCGGCGGCCTGGAGATCTTCAACGCCGGCACCATGGTGATCGCCACGCTCGCGCCCATCAGCGCCATCACGGCTGTGGGCTTTGCCTTCGCCGACTACGACCAGGTCTGGAAGACGGTGGACGGCAAGCTCGGCGACAGCATCCGCGCGGCCTTTGCCAAGGTCGGCCTGCACACCTTCCCGCGCATGTGGGACAACGGTTTCCGCCAGGTGACCACCAGCACCAAGGCAGTGAGCAGCGCGGCTGACCTGGGCGGCATGAAGATCCGCGTGCCCGTGAGTCCCATGGGCATCTCCATGTTCAAGGCCCTGTCGGCCTCGCCGGCCAGCCTGCAGTTCAGCGAGGTCTACTCGGCCCTGCAGACCAAGGTGGTCGATGCACAGGAGAACCCGCTGGCCATCGTACAGACCGCCAAGCTCTACGAGGTGCAGAAGTTCTGCTCGGTCACCAACCACAGCTGGGATGGCTACCACATGGTCGTCAACGGCCGTGCCTGGCGCGGCCTGCCGGACGACCTCAAGCTCATCCTGGGCCGGGCCTTCGACGAGGCTGGTGTGCAGCAACGCGCCGACCTGGCCAAGCTCAACGAGACGCTGCGCAGCGACCTCACCGCCAAGGGCATGGCCTTCAACGATGCCAGCCCCCAGAGCTTCCGCGACCAGCTGCGCAAGGCGGGCTACTACTCCGAATGGAAGGGCAAGTTCGGCGACGAGGCCTGGGCGCTGCTCGAAGCCTCCGTCGGCAAGGTGTCCTGATGCTGGCCACTGCCCTGCCCGGGTCCGCGCCCACGGGCTGGCGGGCCGCGCTCGACCCTCTGGACCGCGGCATCGGCCTGGTGGTAGAGTCGGTGGCTGCGCTGCTGGTGCTGGTGGAGATCGTGCTGCTGTTCTGCGGCGTGGTGTCGCGCTACGTCTTCCATGCGCCGCTGGTCTGGTCGGACGAACTGGCCTCAATCCTGTTCCTGTGGCTGTCCATGCTGGGTGCCGTGGTGGCCCTGCGCCGCGGCGAGCACATGCGCATGACGGCCTTCGTGGGCAAGGTGCCACCCGCCGCGCGCGCCTACCTGGAGGCGCTGGCCATGGCCGCCTCCTTCGCCTTCCTGCTGCTCATCCTGCACCATGCCTACGAGTACGCGGCCGAAGAGGCCGTGATCGTCACGCCCGCGCTGGAGATCAGCAACGCCTGGCGCGCCTCGGCCCTGCCCACCGGCATGGCGCTGATGCTGCTGGTGTGCGCCCTGCGCATGCTGCGCGAGGGCGGCCTGGCCGTGATGCCGGCCGCCACTGCCACGGTGGGTGCGCTGGTGCTTGCCTTCTGGCTCGCGCAGCCGGTGTTCGCACCGCTGGGCAAGCTCAACCTGGTGATCTTCTTCGTGGTGGTGGTGGCGGTCTGTGTGTTCGCGGGCGTGCCGATTGCTTTCTCGTTCGCGCTGGCCACCTTCGGCTACCTGGCGCTCACCACGCGGGCGCCCATGCTGGTGCTGGTGGGCCGGCTCGATGAAGGCATGTCGCACCTCATGCTGCTGGCCGTGCCGCTGTTCATCTTCCTCGGTGCGCTGATCGAGATGACCGGCATGGCGCGCGCCATGATCCAGTTCCTGGCCAGCCTGCTGGGCCATGTGCGCGGCGGCCTGTCGTATGTGCTGATCGGCGCCATGTACCTGGTCTCGGGCATATCGGGCTCCAAGATCGCCGACATGGCGGCCATTGCGCCCGTGCTCTTCCCCGAGATGCAAAAGCGCGGCGCCAAGCCCGGTGACCTGGTGGCCCTGCTCTCGGCCACCGGCGCGCAGACCGAGACCATCCCGCCCTCCATCGTGTTGATCACCATCGGCTCGGTCACGGGCGTGTCCATCGCAGCGCTGTTCACGGGCGGCATGCTGCCGGCCGTGGTGGTGGGCGCCTGCCTGTGCGCCGTGGTCTGGTGGCGCTACCGGCGCGAAGACCTGTCGCAGGTGCAGCGCTTCGGCCGCGCGCAGATCCTGCGCTTTCTGCTCACGGCGCTGCCGGCCATTGCCCTGCCCTTCGTGATCCGCGCGGCCGTGGTCGAAGGCGTGGCCACCGCGACCGAGGTCTCCACCATCGGCATCGCCTACGCCGTGCTGGTGGGCCTGTTCATCCACCGCCAGTTCGACTGGCGCCGGCTGCGGCCCATGCTCATCGAGACCGCCTCGCTCACGGGTGCCATCATCTTCATCGTGGGCTGCGCCACGGCCATGGCCTGGGGACTCACGCAGTCGGGCTTCTCACACGACCTGGCCCAGGTGATGAAGCAGCTGCCCGGCGGTGCCTGGGGCTTCATGGCCGTGTCCATCATCGCCTTCGTGGTGCTGGGCAGCGTGCTCGAAGGCATCCCGGCCATCGTGCTCTTCGGGCCGCTGCTGTTCCCCATCGCCAAGGCCGTGGGTATCCATGAGGTGCACTACGCCATGGTCGTGATCTTCGCCATGGGCATCGGCCTGTTCGCACCGCCCTTCGGCGTGGGCTACTACGGCGCCTGCGCAATCAGCAAGGTGCACCCCAACGAAGGCCTGCGCCACATCGGCGGCTATGTCATGGCGCTGTTCGTGGGCCTGGTCATCGTGGCCGCGATCCCCTGGTTCTCCACCGGGTTTCTGAAATGAAGCACCCCCCCTGAGTCGCTTCGCGCCTTCCCCCTGCAGGGGGACGCCGCCCCTGCGGCGGGGCGGCCCTTGCACGGCGGCACTGGCCTGCGCAGCGCCAGTCGTGCAGGTTGCGGGTGGCGTTCAGCGCGACAGGTGGTCAACCAATTGCATCCTTTTCACAGTCCAGCTGCGTGCAGCGCCGGGCTCCCTCCATCCCTTTCTGAAAGCAGCAAACCATGAGCCGATTCTTTGGTGAAATCCGCCAGGTGGCCTACCTCGTGCCCGACATCGAGGCCGCCATGGACTACTGGGCCAACGTGCTGGGCGTGGGCCCCTGGTACTACAACCCGCGCGTGCCGATCCAGAACTACACCTACCGTGGCGAGCGCCACGAGCCCCACAACTCGGTGGCCCTGGCCAATGCGGGCGGCGTGCAGATCGAGCTCTTGCAGACGCGCAACGATGTGCCCTCCATGTACCGCGACTTCCAGCAGGCCGGCCATGTGGGCGGCCAGCATGTGGCGTATTGGACCGAGGACTTCGACGCCGACCTGGCGCGCGCCGAGGCCGCGGGCTTCAAGGTCTGCATGAGCGGCGAGGTGGGCGTGAACGGCCGCTTCGTCTACTTCGAGGACGGCAAGCACCCCGGCCTGCACCCGGGCGCGCTGATCGAGCTGTCCGAGGTGGCAGGGCCCAAGGGCCGGCTGTTCACGCTGATCCGCGAGGCCGCCAAGGACTGGGACGGCAAGGACCCGGTGCGCCCCTTCCCCGACCTCAACACCCTCTGAGCCATGGACGCCGAGAATTTCGAAGCCCGCTACCTGATCGAGACGCCGCTGGACCCGGCCCATGTGGCCGAGGTGCTGGCGGGTGAGCAGTCCTGCGGCACCTTCACGCGCGTGGAGGGTGAGACCGACGCGCTGCGCGAGCGTGCCCGCGCCACCGTGGAATCCATCGAGGAGCTCGAATCCATGCCGTCGCCCAGCCTGCCCAACGGCTGGCTGGAGCGCCGCGCGGCGGCCGGCAAGCCGCTGGCCGGCCCCTTCCGCCGGGCACGGCTCAGGGTGCGCTTTCCGGTGGCCAACGTGGGCGCCAACCTGCCCACGCTCGCGGCCACGGTGTCGGGCAACCTGTTCGATCTGGGCGAGGTCACGGGGCTGCGCCTGGAATCGCTGCACCTGCTGGCAGCCTACCGCCAGCGCTTCGACATGCCGCGCCAGGGCATCGCGGGCACGCGCGCGCTCACGGGCGTGCAGGGTCGGCCGCTCATCGGCACCATCGTCAAGCCCAATGTGGGCCTGTCGGCCGAGGAGACGGGTGCCCTGGCCGCGCGGCTGTGCGCGGCGGGCGTGGACTTCATCAAGGACGACGAGGTCTGTGCCGACCCCGCGCATGCCCCGCTGCGCGAGCGCGTGCAGGCCGTGATGCGCGCCGTGCGCGCACACCAGGACCGCACGGGCAAGCATGTCATGGTGGCCTTCAACATCACGGACGAGACCGACGCCATGCGCCGCCACGCCGACCTGGTGCAGGCCGAGGGCGGCAGCTGCGTGATGGCCAGCCTCAACTGGTGCGGCTACTCGGCCGTGCAGACCCTGCGCCGCCACACGCCGCTGGCCCTGCACGGCCACCGCAACGGCTACGGCGCGCTGTCGCGGCACCCGCTGCTGGGTTTTTCGTTCCAGGCCTGGCAGGCCCTGTGGCGCCTGGCCGGCGTGGACCACATGCACGTGCACGGCCTGCAAGGCAAGTTCTCGCAGACCGACGACGAGGTGGTCGAGTCGGCCCACGATACGCTGGCACCGCTCGTGCCGGGGCTCGACGACGCCGTGCTGCCCGCCGTCTCCAACGGCCAGTGGGCCGGCACCGTGCCGCTGACCTGGGAGCGCCTGCGCAGCACCGACCTGTTGTTCATGTCGGGTGGTGGCATCCTCGCCCACCCCGATGGTCCTGCGGCCGGCGTGGCCAGCATCCAGCAGGCCTGGGAGGCGGTGGCAGCGGGCACGCCGCTCGACCACTTCGCCCGGCATGCGCCCGAGCTGCAGCGCGCGCTCGGCTTCTTCGGTTCCAAGGCCTGAGTACACCATGATGGCTGCATCCACTGCCCGCCTGGGCTGGTATGGCGACGATTTCACCGGGGCCACCGACACCCTGGCCACGGCGGCCCGGGTCGGCCTGCGCGCCCTGCTGTTCATGGGCGTGCCCACCGCTGCGCAGCTGGAGCGCGCAGGGCCGCTCGACGCCATTGGTATCGCCGGCGCAGCGCGCGCCATGGCGCCCGAGGCCATGCGCGCGGAGCTGGAGCCCGTGGGCCGCTTCTTCGCGCAGATGCGCGTGCCCGTGCTGCACTACAAGGTCTGCTCCACCTTCGACAGCGCGCCGCACGTGGGCAGCATCGGCGTGGCCGTGCAGGTGCTGCGCCCGCATGTGGAAAACCGTTTCGTGCCCATCGTCGGCGGGCAGCCCAGCCTGGGCCGCTACTGCGTCTTCGGCCATCTGTTCGCGCGCGCCGGCGGTGCGCCGGCCGTGCACCGCATCGACCGGCACCCGACCATGAGCCGACACCCTGTCACTCCCATGCAGGAAAGCGACCTGCGCCTGCACCTGGCCCAGCAGGGGTTGCCGCCGGTGGCGGGCATGGACTATCCCACCTATGCCCAGCCGCTCGCCGGGCAGGAGGCGGCACTCGACGCCCTGCTGGCGGGGCAGCCGGCTGGCGTGCTGATGGACGCCAGCCGGCCGGAAGACCTGCAGGCGGTGGGGCGGCTCGTGTGGCGCCGGGCCCAGCAGGCGCGCCTGTTGGCCGTGGGGCCGAGCAGTGTGGTGCAGGCGCTGGCGACCCAGTGGGCCCCTGCGGACCCATCGGCGGCGCAAGGCCTGCCCGCTGCGCAGGGACCGGTCTTCGTGCTGGCCGGCAGTCTCTCACCGGTCACCGCACAGCAGGTGCGCGCGGCGACCTCGTACGTGCAGGTGCCCATCGATGTGGCCGCTTTGGTCGCAGGCGGCGAGGCCGCAGCGCAGACCGTGGCCGGGCGCCTGGCCTCCTTGTTGCGCGCAGGTCGCAGCGTGCTTGCCGTGACGGCGGGCAGTGCGACCGGCGGTGCCACGGCACACGCGGTGGCGCAGGCCGGCGGCCGGCTGTTGGCCCAGGTGCTGGCGCAGGTGCCGCTCAAGCGCATCGGCATTGCGGGGGGGGACACCTCCAGCCTGGCGGTGCAGGCACTCGACGCCTGGGGCCTGTCCTACCGGGCCTCGCTCGCGCCTGGCGTGGCGCTGTGCCGGTTGCACAGCGAGCATCCGGCACTCGATGGCCTGGAAATCATGCTCAAGGGGGGGCAGATGGGGGCGGATGGGCTTTTCGAGTGGCTGTTGCACGGCAGCGCCTGAGGTCGCC
Organism: Acidovorax sp. FW305-C-20-28; assembly: GCF_058783375.1. NCBI lineage: Bacteria > Pseudomonadati > Pseudomonadota > Betaproteobacteria > Burkholderiales > Comamonadaceae > Acidovorax > Acidovorax sp. FW305-C-20-28. Next base: position 643,185 of record NZ_JBYSYM010000001.1, read on the forward strand.
GCCGTCCTGAAGAAGAAAGAAGGCCGGCCGCCCTTGCGGGCCGCCGGCCTGGCGCGGTTGTCAAAGGGCGTGCCTGGTTCGCGGGATCACGGGCACTGGGCCGACTGCGCAAAAGTCGAGAGGTAACCCAGGCGCTGCACCGCAGGCGTTGCATTGGGCTGGTAGAGGTACACGCTGGGCTGGTCGGCGGTCTGCGCGGCCGCATCGGCCCCCAGGCAGAGCGCGCCGTTGGCGTAGCAGCGCAGATAGAACGGCGAGGCGGTGATGGTCGCCGTAGGACTCGTCAGGATGGAGCGGAAGGAGTTTTCGGCCCAGTCCAGCACGCAGTCGGTGGGTTGGGCCAGGCCCGTGCCCATCACGGTACGCGTCACCGTGGTTCCTCCGCGGACAGGAAAGACCAGGCGTGCCAGGCGAGAGCCCGGCTGCTTGGGAGAAAAGATCACCAGGGTAGAGCAGCCCTGGCCTGGCTGCAGCGTGGCGTTGCTGCAGCCGTCCGAGCCGCCCGGGATGGTGAACTCGGCTGGTGCAATGGTCGGGCACCCGAGCGCGGCGCATGTGGCCAAGGCACCATCCACGCCGGCCGTGCCCAGTTGCACTGCGGCGCTGGAGCGGTTGAAGACCGAGAAATACTGGGTTGCAAACGTGGAGTTGAGCGCGGCCTTGCCGAAGGTGTGGTCCTGTGGCGGGTCGGAGATCAGCACATCCTGGGCATGCACCGAGGCAGCGGCCAGTGACAACAGGGCCCATGCGGCCAGCGACTTGCGGAAGAACAAGGGGAGGGTCATGGCAATTCCTTGGGAAATGTCGGGGAAAGTGCCAAGCGTGCCTTTGCGCTATGGCGGCGTCAAGTCGTTTGCCACGCGCACGCGTGCCATGGATCACGCCCGCCCCCCGCCATGGGAGGCGCCGGTGCGCAGGGAGGCCGTCTTTTCCCCGCATGCCCATGAAAAAAGGCCGGCACCCTTCGCGGGGTGCCGGCCTTGTTCGGGCTGGAGCGTGTCGGGCTTACTTGGCCACCACGCGCACCATTTCCAGGCACTTGTTCGAGTAGCCCCATTCGTTGTCGTACCAGCTCACGACCTTCACGAAGGTGCCGTCGAGGGCGATGCCGGCGTCGGCGTCGAAGATCGAGGTGCGGGTGTCGCCACGGAAGTCGGTGGCCACCACCTTGTCTTCCGTGTAGCCCAGCACGCCCTTGAGCGCGCCTTCGGACTGGGCCTTCATCTCGGCCTTGATCTCTTCATACGTAGCGGCCTTGTCCAGCTCCACCGTCAGGTCGACCACGGACACGTCGCTGGTGGGCACGCGGAAGGACATGCCGGTGAGCTTCTTGTTGAGCGAAGGGATCACCACGCCCACGGCCTTGGCAGCGCCGGTGCTCGAAGGGATGATGTTTTCCAGGATGCCGCGGCCGCCGCGCCAGTCCTTGTTGGAGGGGCCGTCCACCGTCTTTTGCGTGGCGGTGGCCGCGTGCACCGTGGTCATCAGGCCGCGCTTGATGCCCCACTTGTCGTGCAGCACCTTGGCCACGGGGGCCAGGCAGTTCGTGGTGCACGAGGCGTTGGAGATGATGGCTTCGCCCTTGTAGGTCGTGTGGTTCACGCCGTACACGAACATGGGGGTGTCGTCCTTGGAAGGGGCCGACAGGATGACCTTCTTGGCGCCAGCATCCAGGTGCTTCTGGGCCGTGACCTTGTCCAGGAACAGGCCCGTGGACTCGATCACCACGTCGGCACCGACCTCGTTCCACTTGAGGTTGGCGGGGTCGCGCTCTTGCGTCAGGCGGATCTTCTTGCCATTGACGATCAGGGTGTTGCCGTCCACCGACACCTCGCCCTTGAAGCGGCCGTGCACCGAATCGTACTGCAGCATGTACGCCAGGTACTCGGGCTCCAGCAGGTCATTGATCGCAACGACTTCGATGTCGCTGAAATTCTGGATGGCGGAGCGCAGCACGTTGCGGCCGATGCGGCCGAAGCCGTTGATGCCAATCTTGATCGTCATTTCCAAGGTTCTCCAAAGTTGTCAAGGAATCAGGGTTGGCACTGCGCGGTCTGCGCGAATGCCGAAAGATAGCCCAGGCGTTGCATCGGGGGCGTGGACTGGGCCTGGTACAGGTACACGCTGGGTTGGTCGAAGGTGGGGACGGCAGTGTCGGCGCCCAGGCAGAGCGTGCCATTGGCATAGCAGCGCGCGTGGAAGGGCGACACGGTGGCCGTGCCCGTGGGCGTGGTCAGCAGCTGCGGGAAGCTTTTTTCGGCCCAGTCGAGCACGCAGTCCAGCGGCTGTGAGGTGCCTGTGCCGTTCACCATGCGTGTAGCGAGCGCTGCCCCGTCGCTGCCGCGGAAAATCAGCTGGGAGACACGTGCGCCGGGGGCGGAGGGAGAGAAACTCACCACGACCGTGCAGGACTGGCCGACATGCAGGTAGGTGCCTGGACAGCTGTCCGAACTCGCCAGTATCTTGAAATCTTCCTGTGCGACCACGGGGCAGCCGAGGCCTGCGCAGGTCATCACCGCCGCTCCACTGGAGATGACCGTGGCCACATACACCGGCATGCTGCTGCGGTTGGCCACCCGGAACTTCTGGGTGGCGGTCGTGGCATGGAGAGCGACTTTGCCGAAGTTGAAGTCCTCCGCAGGCTCGGTGACCAGCAACTGTGCCTGGGCCGACAGGCTGGCCAGCGACAACAGCAAGGCCACGGCGGCCAGGGATGGGCGGGGGAACAGGTTCGATGTCATGGGCGGCTCCTCAGGGGATTCAATGGAGCCGCCAAGCGTGACGGCCGCCCAGGGCGGCGTCAAGCACGCAAAAGCATGGCAACGTGCGGTAAGTCACGCGAAACCCCTGCTTGTTTGCACAATGTTACTTTCCCGTGGCGCCTGCCCTGGTCAGCGGCCGCCTTGCAGCACGGCCTGCACCGTGGTTGCGACGTTTTCTTCCGTGAAGCCGAAGTGCTTGAACAGCACCGGCGCCGGCGCCGACTCACCATAGGTGTCGATGCCCACGACGGCGGCGCAGCCGTACTTCCACCAGCCGTCGGTCACACCCATCTCCACCGCCACGCGGGGGATGCCGGCGGGCAGCACGGACTTCTTGTACTTGGCGTCTTCGCGGTCGAAGGTGGTGGTGCTGGGCATGGAGACCACGCGCACGGCGATCTTGCGGTCGGCCAGCAGGCGCTGGGCCTTGAGGGCCAGCTGCACTTCGGAGCCGGTGGCGATGATCACGGCTGCAGCCTTCTTGTTCAGACCCACGTCGGCAGGCTCGCTCAGCACATAGGCGCCGCGGGAGATGTCACCCAGGTCGCGCTTGGGCGCGTAAGGCAGGTTCTGGCGCGACAGGGCGAGCACGGTGGGCTTGTCCCGGTTGCTCAGGGCCACGCTCCAGGCCACGGCCGTTTCGGCCGTATCGGCGGGGCGCCACACATCCAGGTTGGGGATGAGGCGCAGGCTGGCGACATGCTCGATCGACTGGTGCGTGGGGCCGTCTTCGCCCAGGCCGATGGAGTCGTGCGTGAACACGTGGATCACGCGCTGCTTCATCAGCGCGGCCATGCGGATGGCGTTGCGGCTGTAGTCGCTGAAGGTCAGGAAGGTGCCGCCGTAGGGGATGAAGCCGCCGTGCAGGGCAATGCCGTTCATGATGGCGGCCATGCCGAATTCGCGCACGCCGTAGTTGATGTGGCGGCCACCGATCTTCTGGCCCTCGGCCACTTCGGTCTGGACCACGTTGCCCTGCATGTCGAAGCGCAGGTTGGGCGTGCTCTTGGTGTTGGTGAGGTTGGAGCCGGTCAGGTCGGCGCTGCCGCCCAGCAGCTCGGGCAGGGCGGCGGTGAAGGCTTCCAGCGCCAGCTGGCTGGCCTTGCGGCTGGCCACGGTCTCACCCTTGGTGTGGGCGGCCACCACGGTGTCCACGGCGACCTGGGCGAAGTTGGCGGGCAATTGGCCCTGCATGCGGCGCGTCAGTTCAGCGGCCAGCTCGGGGAAGGCGGCGCTGTAGGCGGCAAAGCGCTCGTTCCAGGAGGCTTCGGCGGCCTGGCCCGTGTCCTTGGCGTTCCAGGCGCCGTACACGTCTTCGGGGATGCTGAAGGGCTCGTGGCTCCAGCCCAGGGCTTCGCGGGTCAGCGCGATTTCCTCGGCGCCCAGAGGCTCGCCGTGGGCCTTGGCGGTGTTGGCACGGTTCGGGCTGCCCTTGCCGATGTGCGTCTTGCAGACGATCAGGGTGGGGCGCTCGGTCTGCTTCTTGGCGTCGGCGATGGCGGCTGCCACCTTCTCGGCGTCGTGGCCGTCGATGGGGCCGATGACGTTCCAGCCGCTGGCCACGAAGCGCAGGGGCGTGTTGTCGGCGAACCAGGGGGCCACCTGGCCGTCGATGCTGATGCCGTTGTCGTCGTACAGGGCGATCAGCTTGTTGAGCTTCCAGGCGCCGGCCAGCGACACGGCTTCGTGGCTGATGCCTTCCATCAGGCAGCCGTCGCCCAGGAAGACGTAGGTGTTGTGGTCCACGACGGCATGGCCTTCGCGGTTGAACTCGGAGGCCAGCAGCTTCTCGGCCAGCGCGAAGCCCACGGCGTTGGTGATGCCCTGGCCCAGCGGGCCGGTGGTGGTTTCCACGCCGGGGGTGATGCCCACCTCGGGGTGGCCGGCGGTCTTGCTGTGCAGCTGGCGGAAGTTCTTGAGCTCGCCGATCGGCAGGTCATAGCCCGTGAGGTGCAGCAGCGCGTACAGCAGCATGGAGCCATGGCCATTGCTCAGCACGAAACGGTCGCGGTCGAACCACTGGGGGTTGGTCGGGTTGTGCTTGAGGTGGCGACCCCACAGGGCCACGGCCATGTCGGCCATGCCCATCGGGGCGCCGGGGTGGCCGGAGTTGGCTTGTTGAACGGCGTCCATGGCCAGCGCGCGGATCGCGTTTGCCATTGGTTGGTTGTGCAGGGTGTTGGCCATGGAAAGAGCGGCTCCGGGTGGGGGAGGTTCAGGGGAAACCCGCTATTTTACCGGTGAGCGCCTGGGAACGGTTTCCGCCCGTGCAAACACGGCTTTGTGTTCTGGTGACTGGGCGATGCACTACAGTGCGGCTGATGCAAGGACTGCACCTCACCGCCGACCTCCACGGCTGCCGCTGCGCCCCCGAATGGCTGCTCGATCCCGCGGCCCTGGGCCGCGCCTGCACGGACGCCGTGCGCACCGCGGGCCTGCAGCCCGTGGGCCAGCTGTTCCATGGCTTTCCGGCCACCGAGCAGGGGCCTGGCGGGGTCACGGCCACGGTGCTGCTCGCGGAGTCGCACCTGTGCGTGCACACCTGGCCCGAGCAGCGTGCCGTGACGCTGGATGTCTATGTCTGCAACTTCGGTGCCGACCATTCGGGCAAGGCGCGCGCGCTCATGGAGGCGCTGCTGGCCTTGTTCGAGCCGGCCCAGGTGCAGCGCCACGCGCTGCAACGTGGCGCCGTGGTGGAGGTGGCCGCATGAGCGCCGCCGCCCAGGTGCCGGCCCTGCTGCTCGCCGCCGGCCGGGGGGAGCGCATGCGGCCGCTGACCGACACCATGCCCAAGCCCCTCCTGCAGGTACAGGGCCAGCCCCTGCTGGTATGGCACCTGCAGGCGTTGGCCGAGGCCGGTGTGGGCGAGGTGGTGATCAATACCGCCTGGCTGGGCGAGCAGATCGAGGCCCACTGCGGCACCGGCTTTGGCACGCACCACTCGCGCCGCGGCAACCACCGGGTCGAAATCGCCTATTCCCGCGAAGGCCGCGACTTCGGCGGCGCGCTGGAGACGGCCGGGGGCATTGCCCGCGCGCTGCCGCTGGTGGAGTCCGATGTCTTCTGGCTCGCGGCCGGGGATGTGTACGTGCCCGATTTCGTGTTCGAGGCCCAGTCCGTGCAGGCCTTCAAGGCCAGCCGGCAACTGGCCCACCTGTGGCTGGTGCCCAACCCCGAGCACAACCCGCGCGGCGACTTCGGCTTGTCCCCCGAGGGGCTGGCGCTGAACCTGGCGGCCGACGATCCGGCCCCCCGCTACACCTACAGCACCATCGCGCTGCTGCACGCCGAGCTGTTCTTCAAGCCCTGGTGCGAGATCCCGGTGGGCAACCCGGGTGGCCTGAAGGCGCCGCTGGCGCCCCTGCTGCGCCGGGCCATGGACGCGGGCCGCGTGGGCGCTTCGCTCTACACGGGCCGCTGGACCGATGTGGGGACTCCCGAGCGCCTGGCTGAACTCAACCGATAGTGATCAGAACCCCCTGAGGCGCTGCGCGAGTCAGGAGGGGGACGCCCCCGGGGCACGCAAGCAAAGCGCCGCCTGCGCGACATGGCGGCCCTTGCACGGGGGCACTGGCCTTGGCCGCGTCAGTTTCATCCCGTGTCGGTGGTAGACAGCGCAGAAGAAGCCATCCTCCGGGTCCCATCGCAGCTTTAGCGCACTGGCCATGTCGCGCTGCGGTGCCGTGGCTGCTATTGGCTCGCTGCTGCCGCGGCCGCGTGGGCCGGTTGCACGGCAATGGCAGGGCCGTTCTCGCAGGCGCGCAGCAGCCATTCGCTGGGGCGAAAACGGGCTTCGGGCCCATCGGGTGCGGGCTTGCCCACCTCGGCCTGCACGTCGTAGGGAATGGGCGGTACCTGGTACAGCGCCATCTGTCCCTTGCGGCAGGCCAGTGCCGGCACCAGCTTGTGCTCCACCCAGCCCTGGGTGGTGCTGTCGAAGCGGTAGACGGGGCCCAGGGTCTGGTCCTGCGCCAGCTCCAGGCGCAGCGGCGTGGTCTGCAGCGCGCTGACCCAGGCGCCTGCGATCTGCACGGGTTGGGCAAAGCGCACCGACTCCAGCCCGTGCAGCGCGACCGGCTTGCCCGGCTCGCCCTTGTCGAAGGGGTCGTTGCGGTTGACCAGGCTGCCTGCGGGGACCAGCAGCTCGCCGTACTGGAAATCCGCGGGCAGCACGAAGCGCTCCCTGCTGGCGCGCACCACGGCGCCGTCCTGCCGCGCCTGCGCGGCGCGCACGGACAGGAACCAGTTCAGCAGGATCAGTCCATGGCACAGCAAGGCCACGGCGCACAGCACCTGCAGGCCGCGCCGGGTGAGCATCCATTTCTGCGGGATGTCCACGAAGCGGACATAGGCGGCATACACCAGCAAGGCCCCGGTCAGTGCCAGCCCCAGCACGGGGAGCACCAGCGTGAAAATGGAATTCAGCAGGGATGCGAGCAGGTTGAGCATGGTGCCCAAGTCTGCCACGCCCGTGGCCAGGGCGGCCGGGCCGGCGGGAGCCTGCGTGGCGCACACGCCACGTGGCCTGGCGCCGAGCCCGCCCAGACCGGGCTATGCGGCCTGCGGCCGGAGCGTCATTCGGCGGCGTGGCCGGCGGGCGCCTGCCCGCCCTGGGGCTGGCTGCCCAGCATGCCGGCCAGGCTCTGCGCCATGCCGGTGATGCCTTCATTGGACAGGCCCGCGTCCTTCATCACCGCGTCCACGATGGGTTTGGCGATCTGGTACTGCAGGGCCGAGTTCATGACCTGCTCGGGAAAGGTGCCGCTGGCGCCGTTGCCGCCCTGTGCCGTGCCCTGGCTTCCTGCGCCGCCGGGCAGGCCGCCCACCTGCACGATGCGGATCGAGTCGATCTTCTCCATGGGGCGCACGGCCTGGGCGATGATCTGGGGCAACTGCTGCAGCAGCAGGCTGCGCACCTGCAGGTCCACCTGCGCGGCCGACAAGGTGTTGAGCGCCTCGTTCAGTGCGCGCTTGCCTTCGGCCTCGGCCAGGGCCGCGGCCTGGCGCGCGCGGGCCTCGATGGTGATGGCTTCGGCGCGGTCCATCGCGGCTTCCTTCTCGGCCGATGCCGAGACCCGGATCGAGATGGCGTTCTGCTCGGCGTCCTTGGAGGCCTCGATCAGCTGGATGTTCTTGTCGCGTTCGGCCACGGCCACCTGGCGCGCGGTGTTCACGGCTTCCTCGGCCTTCACGGCTTCGGCGCGCGCCAGGTTGGCGGTGGCGTCGGCATCGGACTGCTCGCGCGACTTGGTGGCAATCGCGATCTGCGTGTCCTGGCGCGCGATCTCCACCTGCTTGCGCTGCTCGGCGCGCTTGGTCTCGGTGTGGCGCTCCAGCTCGATCTCGCGCGTCTGGATCACCAGGTTCTTCTCGATCTCGGCGGCCTTGATTTCGCGCTCGGCCTCGATGCGCTTTTGGCTCACCTGGCGCTCGGCCTCGATCTTGGCGGCCTCGGCCTCGCGGTTGCGCTCGGCCTGCTGCGTGGCGATCAGCGCGGCCTGCTCGGCGCGCGTGGTCTCGATCTCGCGCTTTTGCGACAGCGAGGCGAATTCCTGGTCCTTCTCGATGGTGAGCTTCTGGCGCGTGGCCTCCAGGTCCTTGGTGCGCACCTGCACCTCGGTGTCCTGCTCCACGTCGTTGCGCTGCTTGCGCCGGGCCTCGGTCTGCTCGGTCAGGCGCGTCAGGCCCTCGGCGTCGAAGGCGTTGTTGGGGTTGAAGAACTGCTTTTCGGTCTGGTCCAGGCTGGTCAGCGAGACCGATTCGAGCTCCAGGCCGTTCTTCTCCAGGTCCTCGGCCACCGCGTTCTGCACGGCCTGCACGAAGTCGCGGCGCTTGTCCTGCAGCTCCTGGATGGTCATGGTGGCGGCCGTGGCGCGCAGCGAGTCGACGAACTTGTCTTCCACCAGGGCCTTGAGTTCCTCGGGGCTCATGGTGCGCGCGCCCAGCGTCTGGGCGGCGATGCTCACCGCCTCTTCGGTCTGCTTGACGCGCACGAAGAAGGCGGCCGTCACGTCCACGCGCATGCGGTCCTTGGTGATCAGGCTTTCCTTGGCGCGGCGCACCACCTCGAGCTTCAAGGTGTTCATGTTCACCAGCACGCGTTCATGGAACACCGGCAGCAGGATGGCGCCGCCGTCCATGATGACCTTCTGGCCCCCGAGGCCGGTGCGCACGAAGGCGGTCTCCTTGGTGGAGCGCTTGTACAGGCGCGCAAAGACGATGCCGATGGTCAGCAGGGCCAGCAGCGCAATGCCAGCGATGGCGCCCATTTCGATCAGGTTGCTCATTTCTCGGTTTCTCCCTCGGTTGGTGTCGGTATGTTGATGGGAACGGGCGGCTACATCAAGCCCGGATGCGGGTTGGCAATGCAGCGGTAGAAGGCACCGATCTTGCGCACGATGAGGATCTGCGCGCCTTCGTCGAAGACCTCGTCGTCGAGGTCGGGCTCGACCATCAGGTAGTGGGTGCGGCCATGGGTATCGCGCACCCGCGCCTGCGCCGCCAGGCCACGGCGTGCCGCGCCAGCGGAGACCACGCCGGGCCGACCTATCAGCGACATCTCGCTCACGGCCGAGGTCTCGTCGCGCGGAATGATGTGGGCGATCAGTGCGCCCAGGCTGCGCACCGTGGCCATGCCCGGTGCCACGGCCGCCAGGCCCGCGATCCAGACCGGGAGGTAGCCGCCCAGCAGGCCGTTCGCCACCTTCTGCAGGCTGTAGCCGAAGATGGCATAGCCCGTGAGGAACAGCACCAGCAGCACCAGCGAAGGCACCTTGCCGATGTAGAGCCAGCCCAGCACCCGGTCCAGGCCGGTGTCGCCATCGATGTCGGGCAGCAGCTCGTCGAGCCAGTTGCTCGGGCTCAGCGACACCAGCATGCCCAGGCCCTCGATCAGCGCGATGCCGACGATGAGCGCAAAGGCCACGCCAAAGGGCCAGGTTTCCGGTGCGGTGAAGAGCGCGGTGATCACGCCTGCCCCGTCTTCAGGCGCGCCATGCGCTCGGCGATCTTGTGGTCGCGCACCAGCTCATCGAGCTCCTTGAGCTTGGCGGCCTGGTCCAGCGTGTGGCTGCGGTCGGTGCCCGCAAGGCCGGTCTGGCGTGCATAGAGGCGGTCGAAAGCGCCGGTCACGGCATCGATGCGCTGCTGCACCGCATTGGCGCCGCCGGGCGGCGCGGCAGGGGCCTGGGCCGCCGTGGAGCGGCTTTGGCGAAAGGCCTCCAGTGCATCGGCCATCTCGCGCTGCTTGGCCAGCAGCGCCGCCACATAGCCCGTGAGCTCGCTCTCCTGCCGTGCCAGGTCGGCCAGCGTGGTCTCCAGCACCGGGATCTGGGCCTCGATGTCGAGCTGGCGCGCCACGGCGGCACGCGCCAGGTCGTCGCGGCCGGCCGCCAGGGCCTGGTCGATCTGCTCGGCCAGGGTGGCGTGCTGGCCGTTGAGGTGGGCATGCTGCTGCTGGGCCAGATGGCGGTTGGCGCTGGTGCGGCCCAGCTCATGGCGCACCTCGCCGATCACGGTGTCGGCCTCGCGCAGCGACTGCTCCATCACCGCCAGCGGGGCGTGGTTCTCCAGGTGGTCCACCAGCGCATGCACGCTGCCGGCAATGATGCGGCCTACGCGGGTCTTGAGCGAATCTGCCATCTCAGGCTCCTTTCGAAAGAGGGGATTGAATGGTCTGGGCCAACTCCAGGGTCGCTGCGGCGTGGCGCTGCACGACGGCCGGATCGTACGCGCTGGCCTGCGTGGTGGTCGCCTGGCGCAGCAGCATCTCACTGAGGGCAAAGCCCCGCCGCACCAGCAGGTCTTCGAGCCGCGCGGCTTCCTGCTCCGACGCGGGCGCGTTGCTGACCACGATGGCCAGGCAGGTCGTGACATGGTCCAGCATGGCGTTGAGCACATCCGAGTGGCGGCCCGTCTGGCCTTCGGTGCGCACCAGCGACTCGCGCAGTCGCGCCGTGGTGTCGCGCGCCCAGGCGTGGGCGGCCACATAGTCGAGGGCGCCGTCGTGGTGGCGCTTGAGCTGGCCCAGCAGCACGCGCAGCTTGTCGCTGTTGGTGGTGGCTCCCTCCACCTGCAGCTGTGCCAGCCACAGGTAGAGGTCGCTCGGAATGCGGGCGGAGAGGGGCTCCATCGTGCTGGAGGTGGTGACCATGGCATCCATCCGAAGTGGTGTTGAATGCGATGGTATTCACGTGAATACGTTTGTCAACAACCCATTCGGGTGGCGGGTTTTGGAATTGTTTGCAAGCGCGATGGCCCACGGCACCGAAGGGTGGCGGATTCGCGTTAAAAATAGCGCATGAACTCACCGTCCTCGCCATCCATCTATGCCCAGCGCCGCGCGCGCCTTGCTGCCCAGTTGGGTGCCGGGGGCATCGCCATCGTCCCCACGGCACCGGAGTACCCGCGCAACCGCGATACCGACTTCCTGTACCGCCACGACAGCTATTTCTACTACCTGACCGGTTTCACCGAAGCCGGTGCCTGCCTGGTGCTCACGGCCGAAGGCCACAGCACGCTGTTCTGCCGCCCCAAGGACCTGGAGCGCGAGATCTGGGACGGCTACCGCCTGGGCCCGGAGGCCGCGCCCGGTGCGCTGGCCATGGATGCGGCCTTCTCGAGCGCCGTGCTTGACGCGCAGTTGCCGCGCCTTTTGGAGAACCGCCAGAGCGTCTGGTACCCCCATGCCACGCACAACGGCCTGGCCGCGCGCGTGGAGGGCTGGCTCAATGCCGTGCGCGCCCGCGTGCGCTACGGCGCCCAGTGCCCTGCGGTGCAGCAGGACCTGTGCGGCCCGCTCGACGAGATGCGCCTCATCAAGGACGCGCACGAGCAGGACACCATGCGCCGCGCCAGCGACATCAGCGCGCGCGCCCACATCCGCGCCATGCAGCGCTCGGCCCGCATGCTGCGTGCCGGCGAGGACGTGCGCGAGTACCACCTTGACGCCGAACTGCTGTATGCCTTCCGCGAGGGCGGCTCGCAGTACCCGGCCTACGGTTCCATCGTGGCCGCAGGCGCCAATGCCTGCGTGCTGCACTACCGCGCCGATGCCGCCCCGGTGCGTGATGGCGAGCTGGTGCTGATCGATGCGGGTTGCGAGCTCGACGGCTATGCCAGCGACATCACGCGCACCTTTCCGGCCAACGGCCGCTTCACCGGGCCGCAGCGCGCGCTGTACGACCTGGTGCTGGCCAGCCAGGTCGCGGCGGTGGACGCGACCCGCGCCGGGGCCCGCTTCAACGATCCGCACGACGCCACGGTGGCCGTGCTCGCCCAGGGCATGCTGGACCTGGGCCTGCTCGATGGCAACAAGGTCGGCACGGCGCAGGACGTGATCGACAAGCGCGCCTATTTCCCGTTCTACATGCACCGCACCAGCCACTGGCTGGGCATGGACGTGCACGACTGCGGCAGCTACGTGGAGCCCGGCGAGGCCGACAAGGTGACCGAGCGCAAGGACCCGCTGTCGGGCGAGACCATCCTCAACCGCCCGAGCCGCGTGCTGCAGCCCGGCATGGTGCTGACCATCGAGCCAGGCATCTACGTGCGTGCCGCCGAGGGCGTGCCCGAGCAGTTCCACGGTATCGGCATCCGCATCGAGGACGATGCCATCGTCACCGCCACGGGCTGCGAACTGATCACGCGCGGCGTGCCGGTGGACGCCGACGAGATCGAGGCACTGATGCGTGCCTGACGGCGCCGGCGCTACATGCAGGCGATGAGGTGGTCGATGAAGACCCGCACGCGCAGCGGCATGTGGCGGGTGGCGGGGTAGACGATGGAAAATGGCCGGGAGCGGCCGCCCAGCTCCTGCAGCACTTCCGCCAGCCGGCCCTGCCGCAGATCGTCTTCCACGATGAAGCGGTAGGTCTGCAGCAGCCCTGCGCCATGGCGTGCCAGGGTGACCATGCCCAGCAGATCGTCGGAGCAGGTCAGGCTGCCGGCGGTGGCGACATCGATGTCCCGCCCTTCGTGGCAAAAGACCCAGGGCACGGCCTGCCCGGTGCTGGGCAGCACGAACTGCAGGCATTCGTGGGCCGCCAGGTCCTCCAGGCGGCGCGGCACGCCCGCCGATTGCAGGTAGGCCGGCGTGGCAACGACCACCAGCTCGGCATCCAGTAGCTTCCTCGCGACGAGGCCTGAATCGGGCTGCACCCGTGCGCGCACGGCCAGGTCGAAGCCGTCGGCCGTGAAGTCCACATTGCGGTTGCTCAGCTGCACCTCGACCTGCACCTTGGGATAGCGCGCCCGGAAACCCACCAGCGCCGGCAGCACCCGGCAGTGCCCCAGCGTGGTGGGCACGCTGATGCGCAGCTTGCCGGCAGGCTCGGCCTGCGTACCGGTCAGCTCCCGCTCGGCTTCGCTGAGGCGGTTGAGCGCCTGCCGGCATTGGTCGAAGTAGGCCAGCCCTCCATCGGTCAGGCGGATCTTGCGCGTGCTGCGCACGAAAAGCCGCACCTGCAGGCGCTCTTCCAGGCGCGCAATGGAGCGGCTCACGGCCGCCGGGGTCAGCCCCGCCTGCTGGGCCGCGGCCGTGAAGCTCTGGGCCTCGGCCGCCAGGCAGAACAGTTCGATGCTTCCCAGCATCACATCGCCAAACTCGCGGGCCATGCATTACCTCATGTAATGGATGAAGTGAATGGCTGTGAGTTTATCAATGCATGCGTATTCAATAACCTGCGGTTTCCTCTTTTTGTGCCGACCAGGAAACCCATGACCTCTCCCATCTCCATCGTTTTTCACAGCGGCTACGGCCACACCCGCGAGGTCGCGCAGGCGGTCGCGGCAGGCAGCGGCGGTACGCTGCTTGCCATCGACGACCAGGGCGAACTCAGTCCCCAAGGGTGGGCGCAGCTCGATGCCGCGCGCGCCATCGTGTTCGGCTCGCCGACCTACATGGCCAACGTCAGCTGGCAGTTCAAGCGCTTTGTGGATGCCAGCTCCGCCGTCTGGGCCCGCCAGGGCTGGAAGGACAAGCTGGCCGCCGGTTTCACCAACAGTGCCGGGATCAACGGGGACAAGCTCACCACGCTGTACACCCTGTTCTCGCTGTCGCAGCAGCACGGCATGCTCTGGGCCGGCACGGCCATGCCGCCGAGCAATACCAAGGCCGCCGTGCGTGACGACCTGAACTACCTGGCCTCCTTTGCCGGGCTGATGACGGCGACGCCCTCCGATGCCTCGCCCGCAGACATGGTGGCTGGAGACCTGGCCACGGCCCGGGCCTTCGGCGAGCGCATTGCACAGGTCGTGGGCCGCATCGGCTGAAGGGAGCCGCCATGCCCTGCGTGAACATCCAGGTCACCCGTGAGGGGGTGACGCGCGAACAGAAGGCCGCGCTCATCGCGGGCGTCACCGAGTTGCTGGTGCGGGTGCTGCACAAGAATCCTGCGACCACGCATGTGGTGATCGACGAGATCGACCTCGACAACTGGGGCGTGGGCGGCCTGCCCGTGGCCGAGTTCCGAAAGCGCAAGCCATGAGCGCCGACGCGGACTTCGCCGGCGTCACCGCCGCTCTGCACACCTACTTCGACGGCCTGCACCACGGCGACACGGGCCGCCTGGCGCAGGTCTTTCATCCGCTGGCCATCTACTGCTGCGCCACCGAGGGGCCATTGCTGTACCGGACCATGGCGGAATACTTTCCCGTCGTGGAGCAGCGCCCTTCGCCCGCGAGCCGTGGGCAGGCCCGGCGCGACCGCATCCTGTCCATCGAGTTCGCGGGCCCGGTCACGGCCTTTGCGCGGGTGGAGTGCGCGATTGCGCCGCGCTTCTTCACCGACTTCCTGACGCTGGTGCGGACCGAGGGGCGCTGGCAGATCATGAGCAAGGTGTTCCACTTCGACGTGGTGGAGCAAGGCGCGTAGGGCGAGCGTTCCCACCCATTGAAAAAGGCCGGTACCACCTTGCGGTGGCCCGGCCTTTGGCGTGGGGTTGCGGTGCGGTCCGCAACCTCGTCGTGCGAATTACAGGGCGCCGACTTCGCCGTAGGAGATCTGGCCAGTGCGCACAGCGTCTGCAGCCTGGGCACGCACGGCAGCGCGGTCAGCCGTCGACTTGTAAGTCACCACGCGGGAACCAGCGGGCTCCAGGCTGCGCGTCTGGGCGACGGTGGCGGCTTCGGCGGCCACTTCGGCGCGGGTGCGGTTGGTTTCGAACTTGGTGGCGAATTGCGAAGCATCGGCTTCGTCAGCGTAAGCGCCGAAAGAAGCGAAAGCAGCCACAGCGGCGATGGAGAGGAAGCGGGCGGTCGTGTTCATGATGAAAGTGCTTTGGGTAGAAAAAGCGTCTCAAAAAAACCGGAGCGAAAACAACTTCAAACCGGGTTCGGTGAGTCGCCTTGCGGGTTCGGCTCATCGATGGGATGAACTGTACGCCTCAGGTGTTCAGGGAAAAACCACCCAGTCGCGAACTGTCTGTTCCAGTTTTGGAAATAGTCGCCCGGGGCGGATGGGCCCGCCGCGCGGGTGGTAATCCGCATGTAACTGGTTTCGTGTGAAAATTGAAATTCGATTACATAACCCGCAGAGACAAGCCCATGCAAATTCGCCGCGCCACCAAGATCGTTGCCACCCTGGGTCCCGCATCGAGCGACCCGCAACTGCTGGAGGCCATGATCCGTGCAGGCGTCAACGTGGTGCGCCTGAACTTCAGCCATGGCAAGGCCCAGGACCATATCGACCGCGCCACCACGGTGCGCGCTGCAGCCCAGCGCGCCGGGCGCGAAGTGGCCATCATGGCCGACCTGCAGGGCCCCAAGATCCGTGTCGGCAAGTTCGCCGAAGGCAAGGTGCAGCTGGTGCCGGGCGAGAAGTTCGTGCTCGATGCCTCGCGCACCGAGCTGGGCGATATCGACGGCGTGGGGCTCGACTACAAGGAATTGCCGCGCGACGTGAAGGCCGGCGACGTGCTCTTGCTCAACGACGGCCTGATCGTGCTCACCGTGGACGCCGTGCAGGGCGAGGAGGTGCACACCACGGTCAAGCTGGGCGGCGAGCTGTCCAACAACAAGGGCATCAACAAGCAGGGCGGCGGCCTCACGGCGCCGGCGCTCACGGCCAAGGACATGGAGGACATCCGCACGGCGATGAGCTTCCAGGCCGACTACGTGGCGGTGAGCTTCCCCAAGAATGCCACCGACATGGAGATGGCGCGCCAGCTGTGCAATGTGGCGGCCTCCGAGTTCCGCCACAAGCCGGGCCTGATCGCCAAGATCGAGCGCGCCGAAGCCATTCCGCACCTCGAAGCCATCCTGCGCGTGAGCGACGGCATTATGGTGGCGCGCGGCGACCTGGCCGTGGAAGTGGGCAATGCGGCCGTGCCGGCCTTGCAAAAGAAGATGATCCGCATGGCGCGTGACCTGGACAAGGTCGTCATCACCGCCACGCAGATGATGGAAAGCATGATCACCAACCCCGTGCCCACGCGCGCCGAGGTCAGCGACGTGGCCAATGCCGTGCTCGACGGTACGGATGCGGTGATGCTCAGCGCCGAGACGGCGGCCGGCAAGTACCCGCTGGAGACGGTGATGGAGATGGCCACCATCTGCGCCGCCGCCGAGGCTGCCGAGGACCACCCGCTGGATGCCGATTTCACGGGCCAGACCTTTGGCCGCATCGACCAGTCCATCGCCATGGGCGCGCTGTTCACGGCCCACCACCTGGGCGCCAAGGCCATCGTGGCCATGACCGACAGCGGTGCCACGGCGCTGTGGATGAGCCGCCACCGCATCCACATCCCGATCTATGCGCTCACGCCCAAGGTGGCCACGCAGCGCAAGATGGCCATGTACCGCAATGTGCGCCCGCTGCTCATGGACACGAGTGCCGACCGCGACACGGCGCTGGAGCAGGCCGAAGGCCACCTCAAGACCCGCAACATCGTGCAGACGGGCGATGTCTATGCCATCACCTGCGGCGAACCCATGGGCGCACCGGGCGGCACCAACATGCTCAAGATCTGCCGGGCCGGCTGATCGCCCACGCCTTCAGGGCGCCATGGCAACGTGTCCGGTTTGCGGTGCCATGCGTCGGCGCAGCCGGCGTGCGGCCAGGTCGCAGATCCAGGCCGTCGTCCAGCACAGCCAGCCCGACCACAGGGTGTGGCTCATGAAGTGCGCGCCCCGCGCCTGCTGGGCCAGGCCCAGCAGCAGTCCGGCCAGCAGCGATGCGGCCAGGCAGAGCCAGGCAGCCCGTGGCTGCACGCGCCGCAGCGCGAACCAGCCGCCGAGGAAGGCGAAGCCCGCCGAGGCGTGGCCGGCAGGGAAGCATCGGCCGCTGCCCCCGTCGGCCAGGCCCCAGGCCCAGTGCGAGGCGTAGCGCGCCACGCCGCCGAACTCGGCCATGTCCCAGGGGCAACTGGTGCTGCTCAGGTTCTTGGCAATGCCCACCACGGCGAGCGCGAGCAGCGCACTCACCACCCACTGCAGGCGCTCGCCCATGTCCAGGCGGCGCAGCGGGCCCATGGGCCACCACACGCCCAGCGCCAGCAACAGCACCAGCAGCCAGCCCACGCGCCGCGCGCCCTCGTGCGCCACATGCACGAAGAACCACTGGTCGCGCAGCGGGAATCCCGAGGCGCTGCCGAATGCCCGGGCCAGCAGCCTGTCCTGTCCCAGAAAGTCCCACAGTACCAGCAGGGCCAGTGTGGCCAGGGTCCATGCCGCGATGCGGCGTTGTTCGGGTGGGAGGCGGTGGGGGGACGCAGGGGGAGAGGACGGCAGGCGCATGCGGCGACGATAGAAAGCCGCTCTTAACGCCGTCTTAAACCCCTGCCGACCGCAGGCGGCGCGCCGCGTGCAGGACTGCCACAATGCCCCCCATGCGAATCCTTGTGGTGGAAGACGACGCCGGCATTGCCAGCGGCCTGCGGACCAACCTGCAGCAGCGCGGCTACGCCGTCGATGTGTGCGATGGCGTGGCGGGCGCCTGGGCGGCCCTGCGTGCCGAGCGCTTCGATGCCGTGTTGCTGGACCTGGGGCTGCGCGATGGCGATGGCAGCGAGGTGCTGCGCCGCCTGCGTGCCAGCCCGGCTGCGACGGCCGGGGCGCAGGCCGTGGCGGCGCTGCCCGACCCGGCCACGCCGGTGCTCATCCTCACGGCGCGCGACCATGTCACCGAGCGCATCGCCGGGCTGGACCAGGGGGCCGACGACTACCTGGTCAAGCCCTTCAACGTCGATGAGCTGGAGGCCCGGCTGCGTGCCATGCTGCGCCGTGCCACCGGGCGGGCCACGCCCACGCTGCGCCATGCCGACATCGAGCTCGATCCCGGTGCCCGCACCGTGCACCGGGGCGGCCAGGCGGTGGACATGTCGCCGCGCGAGTTCTCGGTGCTGTGGGTGCTGATGGACGCGCGTGGCCGCGTGCTCTCGCGCCAGCAGATCGAAGAGCGCCTGTACAGCTGGGACGTGGCCATCGAGAGCAATGCCATCGAGGTCTACATCCACCACCTGCGGCGCAAGCTGGGCAGTGCCTGCATCCAGACCATGCGCGGCGTGGGCTACTTCATGCCGCAGGAGAAGCCCTGATGATGAAGTCCTGGGGCCGGCGCCTGCTGCGGGTGGCCGGCAGCGCCTCACTCACGCGCCAGCTGCTGCTGTGGTCGCTCGGGGCCCTGGTCCTGGTCTGGGCCAGCTTTGTCTACCTGGGCTACCAGACCGGCATCCATGAGGCCGACGAACTCACCGATGGCCACCTGGCCAGCGTGGCAGCGCTGCTGCTCAACCTGCGCGCCTCGGAGTCGGTGGCGGTGGAGAACACCACCCAGCGCGCGGCGATGCCCTGGCTCAAGGCGCACGACTACCAGCAGTCGCTGAGCGTGGTGCAGTGGGACGCCCAGGGCCGCCTGCTGGCGCACACGGGCAGCGCGCCCCTGCCGGCCTTCAGTGCCGCCGAGGGTTTTTCCAACCTGACCCTGGGCCCCAAGGCCGTGGTGTGGCGCAGCTTTTCCCAATGGTCGGCCGACCGCGACCGCAAGGTGGTCGTGCTGCTGGAGCTCAATGAGCGTGACGATCTGGCCGAGGACATTGCCGAGCAGATGGTCGAGCCCGGCCTGTGGCTGCTGCCCGTCGTGGCCCTGGCGCTGGGTCTGGCGCTGTGGAGGGGTCTGCGTCCCTTGTACGAACTGTCGCGCGATGTGGCGGCGCTCGACCCGGCCAGTGCCGAGCGGCTGACCGCGCGCCGTGCCTGGAGCGAGTTCGAATCGGTGGTGGCATCGATCAACACCCTGCTGGAGCGCCAGCAGGCCGCCATGGCACGCGAGCGCCGCCTGGCCAACGAGGTTGCGCACGAGCTGCGCACGCCCCTGTCTTCGATCGCCCTGCAGGCCAGTGCGCTCGACAAGGGGCTGGACGCCGAGGCCCAGGCCCAGGCGGTGGCGCGCATTGGGCAGGATGCGCTGCGCGCCGGCCATGTGCTCAACCAGTTGCTGGCCCTGGCGCGCGCCAGCCGGGCCGAGCTGCACGAGGCCAAGGCGCCGCTGGACCTGGCGGCCATCGGCCGTGCGGTCTGTGCCGACTATGCGCAGGCCGCCTGGCAGCGTGGCGACGAGATCGCACTGGCCGGGCCCGAGCAGATGGCCATGGCGGGCCATGCCGTGCTGCTGGACCTGGCGCTGCGCAACCTGCTGGAAAACGCCCTCAAGCACACTCCCCGGGGCACGCACATCGCCGTGCAGATGGGATGGACCGACGGCGGTGCGGCCTGGCTGCAGGTGTGCGACGACGGCGGTCGCGAAGCAGGTGGCAACGCCCCGCCAGCGGCGGTGGACAGCCTGCACCTGGGGCACGAAATCGTGCGCCGGGTGGCCGAGGCCCATGGCGGCCGTTTCGGGGCGGCCGCGGCACCCGCGCCATTTACCACCTGCTACCGGCTGGAATTTCCTGCAGCCCCCTTGGCGGCGGCCGGGTAAAATCACGGGTTACCAAGCGGTTACCGACCGCGCTGCGCCTGCCTGCGGGCGCCCGGCACCCCATCAACCCCTGTACGGACCTCACGACCATGCCTCTCGTCTCGATGCGCGAACTGCTCGACCACGCCGCAGCCAACAGCTACGGCATCCCTGCCTTCAACGTCAACAACCTGGAGCAGGTCCAGGCCGTGATGGCGGCTGCCGACGAGGTGGGCGCACCGGTGATCCTGCAGGCCAGCGCCGGCGCGCGCAAGTACGCGGGCGAGCCCTTCATCAAGCACCTGATCCAGGCCGCCGTCGAGGCCTTCCCGCACATTCCACTCGTGATGCACCAGGACCATGGCACCTCGCCCAAGGTCTGCTCGGGCGCCATCGACCTGGGCTTCGGCTCGGTGATGATGGACGGCTCGCTGATGGAAGACGGCAAGACCCCTTCGTCCTTCGACTACAACGTGGACGTGACGCGCAAGGTCGTGGAGATGGCGCACAAGGTCGGCGTCACCGTGGAGGGTGAGCTCGGCTGCCTGGGCAACCTGGAAACCGGTGAGGCCGGTGAGGAAGACGGCATCGGCGCCGAAGGCAAGCTGGACCACAGCCAGATGCTGACCGACCCCGAAGAGGCCGCCGTGTTCGTCAAGGCCACCCAGCTCGACGCCCTGGCGATCGCCATCGGCACCAGCCATGGCGCCTACAAGTTCAGCCGCAAGCCCACGGGCGACATCCTGGCCATCAGCCGCGTCAAGGAAATCCACCAGCGCATTCCCAACACCCACCTGGTGATGCACGGCTCCTCCTCGGTGCCGGCCGAACTGCTGGCCATCATCAACCAGTACGGCGGCAAGATGAAGGAAACCTACGGCGTGCCCGTCGAGGAGATCCAGGAAGCCATCAAGTACGGCGTGCGCAAGATCAACATCGACACCGACATCCGCCTGGCCATGACCGGCGCAGTGCGCAAGTTCCTGGCCGAGAACCCCGACAAGTTCGACGCGCGCGAATGGCTCAAGCCCGCCCGCGAAGCCGCCAAGCAGGTCTGCAAGGCCCGCTACCTGGAATTCGGCTGCGAAGGCCAGGGCAGCAAGATCAAGGGCCTGAGCCTCAAGGACGTGGCCCAGCAGTACGCCGCAGGCACGCTCGCACAAGTCGTTCACTGAGCAACCGACCCCCGCGCCAAAAGCCCGCCAGCCTTGTGCTTGCGGGCTTTTTTTGCGCCCGAAGTGTCTCCTTTGCGATGGGGAGCTGCCTCTACATCAGGCGAAAGCGACAGCCATCAAAGTTTCTTCATGTAAGCTCGCGGTCAGCAAGTAAGTAATTTCACTGACCTTACAACCGACCTTGAGCAAGGAGACGACATGCTGATTGGTGTGCCTGCAGAGTCCATGGCAGGAGAGACGCGGGTTGCCGTGACCCCCGAGACGGTCAAGAAGCTCAAGGCCCAGGGCCATACCCTGCGCATCGAAGCCGGCGCCGGGGTGGCGGCCAGCGTCACCGATGCGGCCTACGAGGCCGCAGGCGCCGAGATCACCGATGCCGCCGGCGCCTGGGGCGCCGACCTGCTGCTCAAGGTGCGCTGCCCCTCCGAGGCCGAGACCCCGCGCCTGCGCTCGGGTGCCACGCTGGTCGGCATGCTCAACCCCTTCGACGCGGCAGGCCTGCAGCGCCTGGCCGCGGCCGGTGTCACCGCCTACGCACTCGAAGCCGCACCGCGCACCACGCGCGCCCAGAGCATGGACGTGCTGTCCTCCCAGGCCAACATCGCCGGCTACAAGGCCGTGATGATCGCGGCCGACCGCTACCAGCGCTTCTTCCCCATGCTCATGACGGCCGCCGGCACCGTGAAGGCCGCGCGCGTGGTGATCCTGGGCGTGGGCGTGGCGGGCCTGCAGGCAATCGCCACGGCCAAGCGCCTGGGCGCCGTGATCGAGGCCTCGGACGTGCGTCCCAGCGTCAAGGAACAGGTCGAATCGCTGGGCGCCAAGTTCATCGACGTGCCCTACGAAACCCAGGAAGAAAAGGACGCCGCCGAAGGCGTGGGCGGCTATGCGCGCCCCATGCCGCAAAGCTGGCTCGACCGCCAAAAGGCCGAGGTCGCCAAGCGCGTGGCCCAGGCCGACGTGGTCATCACCACGGCGCTGATTCCCGGCCGCCCGGCGCCTGTGCTGGTAACCGAGGAGATGGTCCGGTCCATGAAGGCCGGCTCGGTCATCGTCGACCTCGCCGCCCCGCAGGGTGGCAACTGCCCGCTCACGGAGCCCGGCCAGACCGTGGTCAAGCACGGCGTGACCCTGGTGGGCGAGACCAACCTGCCGGCCCTGGTGGCGGCCGATGCCTCCTCGCTCTATGCGCGCAACGTGCTCGACTTCCTCAAGCTCATCGTCAACAAGGAGGGCGCCCTGCACATGGACCTGCAGGACGACATCGTGGCGGCCTGCCTGATGGCCCACGAAGGCACGGTGAAGCGCGCATGAGGGCGCTGCTGCCCCGCCTGCTGGCCGCTGCGGCGACCCTGGCGGTTCTGTCCGCCTGTGCCCCCATGCCTGCCGGCCCGGCCGAGTTCAGCGCCGGGCGCACGCGTGTGGTGCTGCCGTCCCCCGCCTGGGAAGACCTGGGCAGTTTCAGCGAAACCCTGTCGGCGCTGCCGCCGCCGGCCAGTGTGCCCCTGCAGACGCGTGCCACGGTGCTGCGCGGCGCGCGCAACGAAGTGCTGGCGGTGATGCTGGTGCAGTCCCACCAGCGCAGCGATCCGCGCGAGCGCACGCTGTGGACGGCTTCGTGCCAGGAGGAGCAGGGCCTGTGGGTCCGGGACGCCGCCGCAGGCAGCCCCCTGCGCGTGGACTGCCTGCGCTTCAAGCGCTGGGCCCATACCAGCGACCGCTTCCTGGACAAGGCCCACCCCGGCCTGGTGCGCTGGGTGCAGGAGCACGGTGTGGCGCTTGCGCAGCCGCATTCGCACCTGAATTACCGCTACGCGACCGAGGGCGGTGCCTACATCGAGGTGGATGCCCTGGTGGACCTGCGCCTTTTGAAGCTGCCCGCAGGCAATACGCCCGACTACCTGCGCGCCGGTACTGCGGCCGAGGACTGGAGCCAGCAGATGGCCCGGGCCGCGCGCGTGAGTGTCGGCATGATGGATGGATTCCTGGCAGTGCCGCCGTTCCCCGCCGCACTGCCGCAATAAACGCACAACAACACCGCCAAGGGAGGCACGGAACATGGGGATCATTTTGCAAATCCTGGGCCTGGTCATCACCTTCACCATGGCCATGGAGGCCCTGCGGCGCTTTGGCATCGATGTGGGCTGGCTCAACCCGCTGACCTTCTTCCACCGGCGCGCCTGGAAGAAGAAGGTCACGACGCCACCGCTGTACGCGCTCGACCACCCGGTGGACGTGGTCGCCGTGCTGGCCCTGGCCACGGTGCAGACCACGGGGGCCATCACCGTGCAGCAGAAGACCGGGGTGCAGGCGCTGCTGCAGGAACACCTGGCGTTGACCGAAGGCGATGCCGGCAGCCTCTGGGTGGCCAGCGCCCACATGCTGCGCAACCGCGCCCTGGCGCTCAGCGAGCTGCCCGAGGTGCTCGCGCGCAGTGCCGACAAGTTCACCGATTACCACGTGCAAACGCTCAAGACCGTGATGCGATCGGCAGCTCTGATCGAGCCGCCCATCAACGCGGCCCAGCAACAGCTGATCGACGCTGTGGATGCCTATTTCGCCAAGAAGAACGCTGCCAAAGGCCCCTGGTCGGCCGCAAGCTAACGCCCATTGATTGAAGAAGGACACATTTCCATGGATGCCGTCTCTCCCACCCTCATCAACCTCATCATCTTCGTGCTGGCCATCTATGTGGGCTACCACGTGGTCTGGACGGTGACCCCCGCACTGCACACACCGCTGATGGCGGTGACCAACGCGATTTCCGCCATCGTCATCGTAGGGGCCATGCTGGCCGCCGCGTTGACCGAGACCACCCTGGGCAAGAGCATGGGCGCAGTGGCCGTGGCGCTGGCCGCGGTCAATGTGTTCGGCGGTTTCCTCGTGACGCGCCGCATGCTCGAGATGTTCAAGAAGAAGGACAAGAAGGCTGCCGCGCCCAAGGCCGAAGGAGGCCAGGCATGAGCATGAACCTCGTCACGCTGCTGTACCTGGTGGCCAGCGTCTGCTTCATCCAGGCGCTCAAGGGGCTCTCGCACCCCACGACATCGATCCGCGGCAACATCTTCGGCATGACAGGCATGGCGATTGCCGTGCTCACCACGGCGGCGCTCATCGTCGAGCTGTCGGGCGGCAAGGCGCAGGGCATGGTCTATGTGCTGGGCGCCCTGGTGGTGGGCGGCGCGGCCGGCGCCATCATGGCCAACCGGGTCGAGATGACCAAGATGCCCGAGCTCGTGGCCTTCATGCACAGCATGATCGGCCTGGCGGCCGTGTGCATCGCCGTGGCCGTGGTGGCCGAGCCCTGGGCCTTTGCCATCGTGCCCAAGGATGCGCCCATCCCCGGCGGCAACCGCATCGAACTCGCCCTGGGCGCCTTCATCGGTGCAGTGACCTTCAGCGGCTCGGTGATCGCCTTCGGCAAGCTCTCGGGCAAGTACAAGTTCCGCCTGTTCCAGGGTGCACCCGTGCAGTTCGCGGGCCAGCACAAGCTCAACCTGGTGCTGGGCCTGGCCGTGCTGTTCTTCTGCTTCGGCTTCTGGCACTCGCAAAGCTGGATCGACATCGTGCTGGTGATCGCCCTGGGCTTCATCCTCGGCGTGCTCATCATCATCCCCATCGGTGGCGCCGACATGCCGGTGGTGGTCTCCATGCTCAACAGCTACTCGGGCTGGGCGGCCGCGGGCATCGGCTTTTCGCTGAACAACTCGATGCTGATCATCGCCGGCTCGCTGGTGGGCAGCTCGGGCGCGATCCTGAGCTACATCATGTGCAAGGCCATGAACCGCTCGTTCTTCAACGTGATCCTGGGCGGCTTCGGCGGCGATGCCACCAGCGCCGCTTCGGGCGCCAAGGAGCAGCGCCCGGTCAAGAGCGGCAGCTCGGACGATGCGGCCTTCGTGCTGGGCAATGCCGAGACCGTGGTCATCGTTCCCGGCTACGGCCTGGCGGTGGCGCGTGCCCAGCACGCCGTCAAGGAGCTGGCGGCCAAGCTCACCGAGAAGGGCGTGACGGTGAAATACGCCATCCACCCCGTGGCGGGCCGCATGCCCGGCCACATGAACGTGCTGCTGGCCGAGGCCGAGGTGCCGTACGACCAGGTGTTCGAGATGGAAGACATCAACGGCGAGTTCGGCCAGGCCGACGTGGCCATCATCCTCGGTGCCAACGACGTGGTGAACCCCGCCGCGCACACCAAGGGCAGCCCGATCTATGGCATGCCCATCCTGGAGGCCTACAAGGCCAAGACCGTGATCGTGAACAAGCGCTCCATGGCGGCGGGCTACGCCGGCCTGGACAACGAGCTGTTCTACATGGACAAGACCATGATGGTTTTCGGCGATGCCAAGAAGGTCGTCGAGGACATCGGCAAGGCCATCGAGTAGGCCAGCCGGGCAGGCCATTTCCCACGGCGAAAGACCCTTCGGGCGCTACGGCAAAAAGCCCTGTCGCCTAGGGGAAACTAAGCACCCACGGAGCCACCACCGGCAGGGACAATGCCGGGGTTCCATCGCAATCAGAAGTTTGGAGAGACACGTACTATGACCGACCGTCCCTGGCTGGCCGCCTATCCGCAAGGTGTTCCCGCAGATATCGATACCTCGCAGTACCCCTCGCTGGTGGCGCTGATGGACGAGGCGTTCAGCAAGTACGCCAGCCGCGTGGCCTACAGCTTCATGGGCAAGGACGTGAGCTACGGCCAGACCGATTCGCTGAGCGCCGCGTTCGCGGCCTACCTGCAGGGCCTGGGCCTGGTCAAGGGCGACCGCGTGGCCATCATGATGCCCAACGTGCCGCAGTACCCCGTGGCCGTGGCCGGCATCCTGCGCGCCGGCTTCGTCGTGGTCAACGTGAACCCGCTGTACACCCCGCGCGAACTCGAGCACCAGCTCAAGGACTCGGGCGCCAAGGCCATCGTCATCATCGAGAACTTCGCCACCACGCTGCAGCAGTGCATCGCCAACACGCCCGTCAAGCACGTGGTGCTGGCCGCCATGGGCGACCAGTTGGGCCTGCTCAAGGGCACGCTGGTGAACTACGTGGTGCGCAACGTCAAGAAGTTGGTGCCCGCCTACGACCTGCCCGGTGCCGTGCGCTTCAACGACGCGATCGCCCGCGGCACGCGCGGCAGCTTCAAGAAGCCCGACATCCGCCCCGACGACATCGCCCTCTTGCAGTACACCGGCGGCACCACCGGCGTGAGCAAGGGCGCGGTGCTGCTGCACCGCAACGTGCTCGCCAACGTGCTGCAGTCCGAGGCCTGGAACGCGCCCGTGATGGCCAAGGTGCCTGCCGGTGAGCAGCCCACCAGCGTCTGTGCGCTGCCGCTGTACCACATCTTCGCGTTCACGGTGAACATGATGCTGTCCATGCGCACGGGCGGCAAGACCATCCTGATCCCGAACCCGCGCGACCTGAAGGCCGTGCTGGAGGAACTGTCCAAGCACACCTTCCACAGCTTCCCGGCCGTGAACACGCTGTTCAACGGTCTGGCCAACCACCCCGACTTCAACACCGTCAACTGGAAGAACCTCAAGGTCTCGGTGGGTGGCGGCATGGCCGTGCAGGGCGCCGTGGCCAAGCTCTGGCTGGAGAAGACCGGCTGCCCCATCTGCGAAGGCTATGGCCTGTCGGAAACCAGCCCGTCGGCCAGCTGCAACCCCGTGACGGCCAAGGAATACACCGGCACCATCGGTGTGCCGATTCCCGGCACGACGATGAAGCTGCTGGACGACGAAGGCCACGAGGTCACCACCCTGGGCCAGCCCGGTGAGATCGCCATCAAGGGCCCGCAGGTCATGGCCGGCTACTGGCAGCGCCCCGATGAGACCGCCAAGGTCATGACCGAGGACGGCTACTTCAAGTCCGGCGACATCGGCATCATGGACGAGCGCGGCTTCTTCAAGATCGTGGACCGCAAGAAGGACATGGTGCTGGTCAGCGGCTTCAACGTCTACCCCAACGAAGTCGAGGAAGTGGTTGCCAACTGCCCTGGCGTGCTCGAATGCGCGGTGGTCGGCGTGCCCGACGAGAAGACCGGCGAGGCCGTCAAGCTGGTCATCGTGAAGAAGGACCCGGCCCTCACCGAAGCCCAGGTCAAGGAGTTCTGCAAGGCCAACCTCACGGGCTACAAGCAGCCGCGCGTGATCGAGTTCCGCACCGAACTGCCCAAGACCCCGGTGGGCAAGATCCTGCGCCGCGAACTGCGCGACAAGAAGTAATCCCCAAGGCAAAGCGGCCGCATGCCCCTGGGCACGCTCCATGCCTGGGGCGCCAACCACCTGGGCCAGGCCGGTGCCGGGCCGGGCGAGGACCGTTGGACCCCGGCACCCGTGGCCGGCCTGCCGCCCGTGCAGGCCGTGTGCTGCAATGGCGCGGGTGCCGCGCTGGCACTCGATGGCAAAGGCCTGGTCTGGAGCTGGGGCTGGAACCACCAGGGCATGCTGGGGCGTGGCCCGCAGCCGCCCGGTGCCGAACCCATCTGGCCACCCACCGCGCTGCGCCGGCGCGGCCACCGCATGCAACCCCCGGACCCTTCGGATCCGGCGGCGTTCGTGCTCCAGGGCGCCTGCCCGCCCGCACGCATCTCCGGCCTGCCACCCACCGTGCAGATTGCCCTGGGCAGCGACAACGGCTACGCGCTCGATGACCAGGGGCAGCTCTGGGCCTGGGGCTCCGGCATAGGCACCGGCCACCCCTGGCCGAAGCACCAGATCGAGACCCCGGTGCAATGGACCCCTGTGCGCGTGCCAGGCCTGCCGGCCCTGCGCAGCGTGCACATCCACCCCGAGGGCCTCGCGGCCTATGCCATCGACACCACTGGCCAGGCCTGGAGCTGGGGCAATGGCCATGAGGGCGAGCTGGGCCACGGCAAGCGGCGCAACGATCCCGTCCCGGCGCAGATCCCGGGCCTGGCCGCCGTGCGCAGCCTGGCTGCCGGCAGCTTCTGTGCCCTGGCCGTGCAGGAGGACGGCCGTGCCTGGGGCTGGGGAAATGCCCAGGACGGCATCGGTTTTCTGCCCCCCACGCGGCGCACGCTGCGGGTGCTGGAGCCCGTGCCCGTGCAGGATCTGGGGGCGGCCGTGCAGCAGGCCTGGGTGGGGGGCCATCTGGCCCTCTACCGCACGGTGGCGGGCACCCTGCATGGCGCCGGAATCGGGTTGGCGGACCTGCTGGCGCGCCATGCCCAGGAGGGCGATGGCGCCATGCACCGATTGCCCGAACTCGACCGGTTCTCGCACTTCTTCCTGGGTGAGCACCATGGGTTTGCCGTGGATGCGCAGGGTGGTGCCCACGGCTTCGGCCGGGTCGAATGCGGTGCACTGGGCAACGGTGAAGGGGGTGAAGACCTGCTGCGCCAGGCGGTGCCCCTTCCCCTGCCGGGCGCGGTGCTGGCCATGGCGGCCGCAGGCCACAGTTCCTTCGCCATCTGCACGCCGGGATAATCGCTCCACTGCCAGCCCTTTCTGCGCGGCGCCCTCGGGGCCGCTGCCAGGCCATTGCGGGGGAGAAGACCCGCAAACCATCTGTCCGTTCCATTGCCATGACCACTGCCATCCTCAGTGCCTTGCCCGAAGAGCAGGCCAGCCTCATTGCCCGGCTCGAGCGCGCCCAGCGCCTCACCCATGCGGGCCGCTCCTTCTGGAAGGGTGAGCTGTGCGGTCGCCCTGTGCTGCTGGCGCTTTCAGGCATTGGCAAGGTGGCGGCGGCCACCACGGCCACGGCACTCGCCGAGCACTTCGGTGTGGCACGCATCGTGTTCACCGGCGTGGCGGGAGGCCTGGGCGAGGGCGTTGGCGTGGGCGACGTCGTCGTGGCAGAAAGCTTCCTGCAGCACGACATGGACGCTTCCCCCTTGTTCCCGCGCTGGGAGGTGCCCGGCTATGCGCGCACGCGCTTCGACTGCGACGCGCGCCTGTCCGCCCTGCTGCAGGACGCAGCCCGCAACTGCCTGTCCGGCGCCGACCGGCTGCCCGAACTGCAGGACGGTGCCCACTGCGTGCACCAGGGCCTGGTGGCCAGCGGCGACCGTTTTGTCTCGGGTGCTCAGGAGGCCCTGCGACTGCGCGAGGCCCTCGGCGCAGCCGGCCACACCGTGCTCGCCGTCGAGATGGAAGGCGCTGCGGTGGCCCAGGTCTGCCTGGACTACGGCGTCCCCTTCGCCGCCATCCGCACCATCTCCGACCGTGCCGACGACACTGCCCACGTCGACTTCCCCGTCTTCATCCAGACCGTCGCCAGCCGCTACGCCGAGCACATGGTGCTGGCCCTGATGCGAGCGCTGTGACCCTGTAGCACAAGGGCTCACGGTCCCATGAGCAGCTACATGGCGCAGGCGTTTCGAAAAACCCCGCCCTATCGCACGAAGGCGCGAAGCGCCTGAGGTGCACTTACCAGCGCCACCGTGGATCCGGCTTTGCCGGTCCAGGGGTGGCGTCCCCCCTCAGGGGGGAAGGCGCGCAGCGCCACAGGGGGGAGCCTATTTCAACCAGCCCCGCTTGCGGAAGTACCACATCGGTCCGAGCGCGCTCGCCACCATCAGCGCGATGCCGTAGGCATAACCGTAGGTCCACTTGAGTTCGGGCATGAACTCGAAGTTCATGCCGTACACGCTGGCGATCAGCGTGGGTGGCAGCAGGGCCACGCTGGCCACCGAGAAGATCTTGATGATCTTGTTCTGGTTGATGTTGATGAAACCGACCGTCGCGTCCATCAAGAAGTTGATCTTGTCGAACAGGAAGGCCGTGTGGTTGTCCAGCGACTCGATGTCGCGCAGAATCTGGCGCGCCTCCTCGAACTGCTCGGAGTTGAGCATCTTGCTGCGCATCATGAAGCTCACCGCGCGGCGCGTGTCCATGACGTTGCGGCGGATGCGGCCATTCAAGTCTTCCTGGCGTGCGATGGCGGCCAGCACCTCGCCGGCACGCGCGTCGGTCACGTCGCCGGCCAGCACCTGCTTGCTCACGGCTTCAAGCTCGTCGTAGATGTTCTCCAGCGTGTCGGCCGAGTACTCGGCGTCCGCGTCGAACAGCTTGAGCAGCACCTCCTTGGCGTCCTCGATGAGGCCGGGTGCACGCCGTGCACGCATGCGCAGCAGGCGAAAGACGGGCACATCCTCGTCGTGGATGGAGAACAGCACGCCACGGCTCTTGAGGTTGGCGTTGTGCTGGTTCAGGATGAAGGCCACACGCACCGAGCGCGGGTTCTCGTCATCGTCGATCAGGAAGTCGCTGCGGATGTGCAGCTCACCGTTGTCTTCTTCGTAGAAGCGGGCGGATTCCTCGATGTCCTCGTCCATCGCATCCTCGGGGATGGACAGGCCATAGTGCTGCTTGATCCAGCGCTTTTCTTCGAGCGTGGGGGCTTCCAGGTCCACCCAGATCGGCTGGAACTTGGCGAGCTCTTCCAGGGATTCGATTTCTTCCTGGAACAGCCGGCCATTGGCGAGCGTAAAGATGTTGAGCATGGGCTCACTCCCTTGTGATTGGCGTCTGCGGTGGGGGTCAGGGGTTGCTTTCAACCCCACGGCAGGCCGGGGAGCTGAAAGCTACCAACTCGGGTAGGTTTCCAAGGAGCTTTCTCCGTTAAAAATGCAAGCGCCGGATTATCGCACCGGGCACGCGGCCTGTCTGTGACTGCGCTGGCGCTGGGAAGTTCACGCGGTTGCCGCCCGCACGGTGGCCAGTGCCCGGCACAGGTCGGCCCAGGCGGCGGCCTTGCTGTCCTGCGAACGCAGCAGGAACGCCGGGTCGTAGGTGACCACGGCCGGGCAACCCGCCAGGGAGTGGGGGCCGGCGCGCAGGCGGCCCAGTGGTTCGGTGCTGGCCAGGGCGGCCCGGGCGGCCACATGGCCCAGCACGAGCACCATGGCCGGTTGCAGCGTGGCGACGGCCTGGGCCAGTTGTCCTGCCACGTCGGCATCGCCGCCGCTGCCGCCGGGGGCCGTGCGCTCCAGCGCCGCGAGGAACACCCGCGGGTGGCGGTGCAGTTGCATGGCGCGCAGCATGTTGTCCAGCAGCTTGCCGGCATCGCCCGCCAGCGGCTCGGCAGGCTCCGGGACTTCGGCCACGATCAGCCAGCCGCTCCCCAGGCCGGCGGGCGTGCGCGCCGGGTCGGCCGTGGGGTACAGCGCCCGGGGCGCATGCAGGGACAACAAGCCCGCGGCGGCCGATCCGGCTGCCATGGCGGCCGGTGGGGTGGCTGGCGCCGGTGCTGGAGCGCGCTGCACGGCGGGCGCGGGGGGGCCGGTCCTGGGGGTCTGGGCGGTGGGCACGGGTGCGGTGGCCACCGGGGGCGGCATGGCCTTGGCAGCGTCCTCAGGTGCGGTGGCGCTGCGGGCGGGCGGGGCTGCGGCGGGTACCGCAGCGGCCGCCTCTGCGGGGGCCCAGACGGTCACCCCCATCTCCTGCAGCATGGCGCGCTGGCGCGCATCGAGGGAAAGGCTCATAGGAACGGGCAAATTCTCACAGGGGCAGGCTCATGACCATCGCGTCCTCGCGCTGGCCATGGTGGGCGGGGTAGTAGCGCTTGCGCTCGCCCACGCGGCGAAAGCCATGGGTCTCGTAGATGTGCTGGGCGCGCAGGTTGCTCACGCGCACCTCCAGCCATAGCCACTGGGCGCCCTTGCCGCGCGACCACAGGGCCAGCGCGTCCAGCAGTACGCGGGCCCAGCCCTGGCGCTGGAACTCCGGAGTGACCGTGAGGTTCAGCAGGTGCACCTCGTCCACCCCCATCATGGCCACGAAGTAACCCAGCACGCGGTCTCCGCCCATCAGCAGCCGGCATTCGTAGCGCGAGGCCATGGCATCGATGAAGTTGCCGCGCGTCCACGGGTGGGTGTAGGCGCGCTGCTCCACCTCCAGCACCGCGTCGAGCTGTGCCAGCGTGAGGGTTTCCAGGCGCACCTCGGGGGCGTCGGCGGAAGGGGTGGGTACGGCGCTCATGGCGGGAGGCGGTCGGTTCAGGGTGGGGTGGGCGTGGCCGCCTGGGCGGCGCGCAAGGCCTCCCGTTCGGTGGTGGTTTTCGCCACTTTATCGCGGATATAGCGCGGCAGCGCATCGCTGGCGGGCACGGCGTTCCCGGCGGCCAGCAGGGCCGGTGCCAGGCGCAGCAATGCAGTGGCCGTGGGCAGCGCGCGCACGTGCACGGCCTGGGGGGCCAGGCGCTCGCTGTAAGGCGCTTGCGCGTTGCCGGCCACGCTCCAGCCGTCGGGCACCTCCACCGCTTCGGGGGCGCCCAGGCCGAAGTCGGCATCGGCCTGCCAGCGGCCCTCCGCGGGGAGCCATGCGCAGCGCGCGCTGTAGACCTCGTCCATGCGCGCATCGAGCACGGCCACCACCTGCGTGCAGCCATGCTGCAGGCGTGCCTCCTCGGCCACGGCCAGCAGCGTGTCCACCGGCAGCACCGGCACCCCCGTGCCGTTGCGCGCGCCGAAGGCCAGACCCTGGGCCACGGCACAGGCCGTGCGCAGGCCCGTGAAAGAGCCCGGGCCGCGGCCAAAGACAATCGCGTCCAGCGTGGCGAACGACAAACCGGCCTCGGCCAGCAGGCGGTGGATGGCCGGGAGCAGTGTGGCCGAGGCCTGCGCACCGCCCGGGCCCGTGTGCTCGCACACCCGGTCCCCGTGCTGCACGGCAATGGACAGGGTGTCGGTACTGGTATCGAAGGCAAGCAGGTTCATGGCAGGGGCAGGCAAGGGCAGCATCAGGCCGCGGAGTTTCCGGGCGCGGCAGGCAAAGGCGCAGGCGCGGGGCTTTGGCGCAGCACGCCCAGCAGGATACCCGTGGTCACGAGCGCCAGGCCCGCACCCAGGTTCCAGTGCAGGGGTTCGCCCAGGAACAGCACAGCGCCGATGGCCGAAAGCCCCGGCACCAGGGCGGTGATCATGGTGCTGCGCACGGGGCCATAGTGCTGGATCATGCGCGTGAAGGCGATCCCGGACACCACCACCGAGCCCCCGCCCTGGAACACCAACTGGAACAGGATCTCGCTCCAGGGGGCCTGGCGCAGGTGGCTGGTGACCGTGCCCAGTGCCACCAGCACGCCCCAGACGGGCACGTACACCCACAGCGCGAAGGCGGTGATGGCGATGGTGGCCTGCACCGCATCCACGGCGAGGCGCCGGGCCTGCACGCTGTAGCTGGCCCAGCATGCGGCCGCCAGCATGAACAGCAGGTCGCCTTTCCACACATCCCCGCCGGCAAAGCCTGCCAGCAGGCTGCGCCCGCCCACCAGCAGGTCGCCAGCCACGATGAGTGCCAGGCCCAGAGCGCGCAGGGGCGTGATGCGGTCGTGCAGCACCACCACGGCCAGCAGGGCCGTCCACAGCGGCAGGCTGCCGGGCATGAGCACGGCGGCGTGGGTCGCCGGGGCGTGGAAGAAGCCGGCATAGGCCAGCACGGCGTACAGCACCCCGCCAAAGACACCCAGCAAGGCGGTGGTGGACAGCGGCAGCGGCGAGACGCCGCCCAGGCTGGAAGCCGGGGCGCTGGCTCCCATCTGCACCCGCCGGCGGCGCACCAGCCACCAGCCCCAGGGCAGCAGCACCAGGCTGGCACCGACGATGCGCAGCAGCGAGATGTCCAGCGGCGCAAGGCTGCGCTGTGCCGAGGCGCGGGCGATCACGATGAAACTGGTCCAGATGGTGACGGTCACCAGGGCCGCCAGCAGGCCCGTGGCACGGGGAGAAAAGCGCATCCGGGGATTATCCGCGGGCCGGGCCGACCGCGCCGGTGGCGGGCGATAGACTCCCTGCCCATGCTGTCCGTTCGTCTCTTGCCCCGCCTGTCCCTGCCCTCCTGGATGCCCTTGGCCACGCTGCTGTGGAGCATGGTGGTTCCTGCGGCCCATGCCCAGGCGCCCACCCCTTCGCCTTTGCCGCCCGAGGTGGAGGCCGCGCTGTCCCGCACCCGCCTGCCGCGCGAGGCGCTCTCGGTGCTGGTGATCGATGCCCAGGGCGGCGCACGCCAGGCGCCGCGCCTGGCGCACCGTGCCCAGGTGCCCATGAACCCGGCCTCGGTGATGA
The DNA here is from genome assembly GCF_058783375.1 of Acidovorax sp. FW305-C-20-28. Lineage (NCBI taxonomy): Bacteria > Pseudomonadati > Pseudomonadota > Betaproteobacteria > Burkholderiales > Comamonadaceae > Acidovorax > Acidovorax sp. FW305-C-20-28. The sequence continues at coordinate 677,040 of NZ_JBYSYM010000001.1, forward strand.
AGCTGGTCACGACCTACGCCGCGCTCGACCAGCTCGGTCCGGCCTACACCTGGAACACCCCGGTCTACGTGCAGGGTTCCGTGCAGGACGGCAGCCTGCGCGGCAATGTCTACATCCAGGGCCAGGGCGATCCCAAGCTGGTGATGGAGCGGCTGTGGCTGCTGCTGCGCCGGCTGCAGGCCCAGGGCATCCAGGTCATCGTGGGTGACATCGTGCTCGACCGCACGGCCTTCGACGTGCCCGAGCAGGACCCCGGCAGCTTCGACAACGAACCCCTGCGGCCCTACAACGCCTCGCCCGATGCCCTGCTGGTGAACTACAAGTCCCAGGTGATGACCTTTGTGCCCGACGCCGCCGCCGGCCTGGCGCGCATCCAGTACGACCCGCCGATGGCCGGTGTGCAGCGCCAGGCTTCCGTGGCACTGGCCGCGCCGGGTGCGGAGTGCGGTGACTGGCGCGCTGCGCTGAAGGCCGAGCTGTCCGATCCCGCGCGCATCGCGTTCCAGGGGGTGTACCCGTCCAGCTGCGGTGAGCGCGTGTGGCCCATCGCGCCCGCGGATCCGCGCGGCTTTGCCGCGCGTGCCGTGGAGGGCATGTGGCGCGAGCTCGGTGGCAAGCTCACGGGCAGTGTGCGCGATGGCAAGGTGCCTGCCGGCCTCAAGCCGGCCTTCGTGGCCGCCTCGCCCGCGCTCGCCGAGGTGGTGCGCGATGTCAACAAGTACAGCAACAACGTCATGGCACAGCAGGTGTTTCTGACGCTGGCGCTGGGCAACAAGGGGGCGGCGGCCACCTTCGAGGGGGCACGCGAGGCCCTGCGCCGCTGGTGGCAGCTGCGCTTTGGCGATGCCGACCAACCCGTGGCCGACAACGGGGCAGGCCTCTCGCGCGATGCACGCATCACGGCCCAAGGCCTGGCGCGCATGCTGCAATCGGCCTGGGCTTCGCCGGTGATGCCCGAGCTGGTGTCTTCCCTGCCCATTGCCGGGGTGGACGGCACGCTGCGCCGCAGCCAAGCGCGGGGCGCGGCCCACCTCAAGACCGGCAGCCTGCGCGACGTGATGGCGGTGGCTGGCTACGTGCATGGCGCCAGCGGCCGGCGCTATGTGCTGGTGGCCATGGTCAACCATGCCAATGCGGGAGCCGCCCGCCCGGTGCTCGATGCGCTGACCGACTGGGCCGCGCGCGATCAGTAGGGTGCGGGAGCGTGTCGCGCAGGCGTCCGCGGGCCCTCGTAAACCCTAATGGCAACGGCAGGGCGGGTGCGCGCACGATGCGGCGTTACCATCGATCGGTTGAAGCACCATAGAGAGAGGATCGCACCCATGAAGTACTTTCGCCTGAGCTGTATCGCATCCGTTGCGGTCCTGCTGTCTGCCTGCGGCGGCTCCGACGACGCCGGACGCGGGGACCTGGTGGAGCTCCCCACCGTCCTGACCACGCTGACTACCGCGCAGATCGACGCGGGCACCACGTCCAGCGGTTTGCGGACCCTGGCCGGCAAGGCGCGGTGCGACGTGAAGGTCGTGGCGCTCAATTACTACACGGCAGGCGCCAAGGCGGGCGAACTCACCAACGCCTCGGGCGTGATGCTGGTGCCCGCGGGCACCTGCAGCACCGAGAAGACGGCCTTGCTGGCCTACGCCAAGGGCACCGATGTGCAGAAGCCGCGCACCCTGGCCAACCCGCAGGACAGCGAGACCTTCCTGCTGGCCGCGATGTACGCCTCGCAGGGCTATGCCGTGGTCGCCACCGACTACCTCGGTTTTGCCAAGTCGGGTTACAGCTACCACCCCTACCTGCACGCCGATTCGGAAGCGACTTCGGTGATCGACTCGGTGCGTGCTGCGCGCAAGGCCGCCGCTTCGGTGGGCGGCAACCTCTCCGGCCGCATCCTTTTCACGGGCTATTCGCAGGGCGGCCATGCGTCCATGGCGGCCCACCGCTCCGCCGAGCGCGACTATGGCAACGAGTTCGACGTGGCCGCCGGTGCCCACCTGGCCGGGCCCTACAACCTGTCGGGTTCGCTGCGCATCCCCGACGCGATCGCTGGCGTGCAGTTCTTCGTTCCTTACCTCGTGACGTCCTGGCAGAAGGTCTACGGCACCATCTACAGCGATGTGAAGCAGGCCTTCAAGGCCCCGTACTCGAACTACATCGAGACCCTGCTGCCCAACCCGACGATGACCTACACCACGCTGGTGACCTCGGGCACGCTGCCGGGCGGCACGCCCAACCAGGCGCGCGATGCGCTGTTCCAGTCGGCCTTCATCGCCAGCAGCCAGACCAACCCGAACGACCCACTGTTCCTGGCCGCCCAGAAGAACGATCTGCTGGGCTGGACACCCAAGTCGCGTGTGCTGCTGTGTGGCGGTTCGGGCGACCCCACGGTGCCACCCGCCGTGCACCAGAACGTGATGAAGGCCGACTTCGACGCTCGGGGCGTGACTAATGTGATCTCGGTGGATGTGGACGGCCCCATCCAGGCCACCTTCGGCCCCGGCGGCGTTGCGCCCACCGACCCGGCGTCTGCCGCCTTCGCTACCTACTACGGCGCCTACCACGGCACCTACGAGCCGCCGTTCTGCCACGCCCATGCGCGTGCCGTCTTCGACGTCATCGTGAAATAAGCGATTCACATCGCCTCTCCGAAGCCGACCCGTGGGTCGGCTTTTTTCATGCTGCGCTGCTCGGTAGTTTCCCGGGCGGGCATGGGGCACAGGCAGGGGTACGATGGTTGCTGGAAAAAAGCACGGTCGTGCTTTTTAAACATCCTTTACCTGGAGAACCCCTTGAACACAAGACAATGCAAGGCTGCCCTTTCGGCATTGGCAGCGGCCTGCCTGCTGGCGGCATGCGGTGGCGGCGGCTCGGACACCACGCCTGCCGCCCCGGTGACTGCGGTGAAGGTGGCCGGCGACAGCTTGGCCGACAGCGGCACCTTCGGCTTCAAGGCCACCGTGCAAGGCTCTGCGGCCACGGGGCCCGGTTCGACCCCGATCTGGCCCGAGCGTGTGGCCACCAGCTATGGCCAGACCCTGTGCGCGCACTACCTGTTCAACGGCACGGCGTTCGTGGCCAACAACAGCTGCTCGAACTACGCCGTGAGCGGGGGGCGCATCAACAACTTCACCGCGCCCACGTCGCCGGTTTCCATCACCCAGCAGCTCAAGGATCTGGGAAATGCCGGCTACAGCCCGTCGGACCTGGTGCTGGTGGACGGTGGGGGCAACGACGCGGCCGATCTGGTGGGGGCCTACCTGCGCGCCTCCACAGACAATGGCCAGGCCTATGCGGCCATGCTCACCAGCGTGTTGCCCGCCGCCACCGTCAACACGGCCCTGGCCAGCGGTGCCACGGGCATGGCGCAGATCGGTGGTGCCTACATGCAGGCGCTGGCCCAGCAGTTCGCCGCGACCATCCAGGCCAACACCGTGGCCAAGGGGGCGCCGCGCGTGGCCGTGCTCAATGCCCCGGGCATCACCCGCACGCCCCGCTTCCAGATGGTGCTGGGCTCCATCGCGGCCCAGCGCGGTGCCGACGCCGCCAAGCAGGCCGAGGCCCTGTTCGACGGCTGGGTCCAGGCCTTCAATGCACAACTGGCCACCAGCCTGGCCGGTGACGCCAAGGTCGTGGTGGTGGACTTCTACACTTCGTTCAAGGACCAGTCGACCAACCCAGCCCAGTACCAGCTGACCAACACCACCACGCCGGCCTGCCCAGCGACCGGCCTGGGCAGCGATGGCCTGCCGACCTACAGCTTCCCGAGCTGCACCGCGGCCGCGCTCTCCGCCATGGTGCCCCCTGCCGGGGCCACCGGGGGCGCGGACTGGTGGAAGAGCTACGGCTTTTCCGACAGCTTCCATCCCACGCCCTATGGCCACCAGCTGATCGGCCAACTGGTATCGCGCTCGCTGTCGCGGGCGGGCTGGCTGTAAACCGCCGCCGTGGTCTCCGTACTTTCCAAGGAGTTACTCATGCACCATTTCTCCCGGCTGGGCCTGGCGGCCGCCGCCCTGCTGCTTGGCGCCAGCGCCTCGGCCCAGGTGGCCGGCACCTTCAGCGTGCGCGCAGGCTTCACCCACATCGCCCCGCAGGTCAAGAGCGGCAACCTCAGCGCCCCGAGCTTCCCGGGCACCACGGTGGACGTGGGCAATGCCACGTCACTTTCCGGTGGCGTGAACTACATGCTCACGAACCACTGGGCCATCGATGTCCCCCTGGCGCTGCCTTTCAAGCACGACATCGAGGGCGATGGTGCGATCGCAGGCGTGGGCAAGCTCGGCGAGACCAAGGTCCTGCCGGTCACCGTGTTCGCGCAGTACCGCTTCGCCGAGCCCGAGGCCAAGTTTCGCCCCTACGTGGGCCTGGGCTTGACCTACAGCCGCTTCTTCAAGACCCGCAGCACGGCCACTCTGAGCGGCCTGACCGGCGGCACCCCGTCGCGCCCCACGACGGCGTCGGTGGACAACAAGTGGGGGCTTACCCCCCAGATCGGCTTTGTCTGGAGCATCAACGAGCGCTGGTCGCTGGACGCCGCCTACTACAAGAGCTTCCTCAAGACCACGACGCACCTGTCTTCGGGCCAGTCAATCACCACGCGGCTGAACCCCGACGTGATCGCCATCGGCGTGGGTTACCGTTTCTGAAGTGAAACACCCCCTGAGTCGCTTCGCGCCTTCCCCCTCTCTCTCCTCGCTACGCGATTCGGGAGGGGGACGCCCCCGGTGCGGCGGGGCGGCCCTTGCACGGGGGCACTGGTCTTGGCCGCGCCAGTTTCACGCGGCGTGGGTGGCGCGCAGCGCAATGACTAGCTGATACCCTGCGCGGAAACAAGAAAGCCGACCCGGACCGGGTCGGCTTTCTTTTGGGCGATTGTCCGGGAACGTGCTTACCAGCGCGCGCGCAGGCGATCGTAGGCGTAGTTGCCGAACTGGCGGTGGGCGTTGGGCGTCAGGTAGACGCTGTCGGCGAACACGTAGGCGTCCTGGTTGGCGCCGGTCAGCAGGGTCGAGGGCGTGCACAGGGCCGAGTTGACCTGGCCGGCGCCGATGCCGATGCCATTGGCCGTGTCCAGCGAGGTGCACACCGGCGTGGTGGCGTTGTTGAAGCCGTAGTTGGAGGGCGTGCCGACATACAGGTTCACGTAGTAGGCCGAGTCCACGTAGAGCACGTTGGCACCCAGGTCGACGATGCTCACCAGCAGGCCTTCGTTGAAGCGGCTGCTGGCGTCGCTGAGCAGGGATTCACGGTTGATGGTCTTGGCCCAGGGCGTCTTGCCCAGGTCGTAAGTGCCGGTGACGACCACATTCTTGGCACCTGCTGTGACCAGGCGGCGCACCTGGGTCGCCAGGTCCTGACCGGCCTTGCGCGAAGCGGCCACCATGTCGGTGGTGCTCAGGCTGCCCGAGGTCACGGCGGCCATGCCGGCGATCACGTCGCTCGGGCCGCCGTTGATGACGATCAGGTCATTGGCGGCCACGCCGCCAGCGGCCAGGAAGGCATCGATCTGCTCGGTCACGGTCGGGGTGGCTGCGACACCGGCCGCATCGGGCTTGGCGGCCACGCGCGCATTGCCCACGGCGTAGCTGCGGCCACCGGCAGCCGACGATGCGGCCAGGGTCCGGCCGTAGCGCGATGCGACCTGCAGCGTCCAGTTGTTCACGCTGCCATCGTTGACCGAGTAGCGGGTTCCCTTTTGGCCGACGTCGTTGTAGGCGTCGCCAAAGGCCACCAGGCGTTCGGGGGTGAAAGCCGACTCGGTCGTGCTCGACCCGCAAGCCGCAAGCAGTGCGGCCGACGCGCATGCTGCCACCAGGACGGTGCGGCGCATCCAATTTGCTGCCATGTATTTCTCCAGAAAATGGGGTGTTAGTTTAACGACGCTGTGTCAAGGCATGTAAAGGCTTGTCACGGCGCGGCGGTAGAGAGAGTTCCGGCGCATACCGGCGGTTCCCCGCATCAGGATGCGGCGGCCCGTTGCAGGCGGTCGCGAACCCCCTCCCATTCGGGGGTGGCGGGCGGGGTCTCGATCCAGATGAGCTTCACGCCTTCGTCGTCGAAGCTGCGCAGCACCGCAAACAGCTGCTGCGCCGTTGCGGCCGCATCATCGGGCATGCGGCGCATGACCAGCTTGGAAGAGCGGGTGCGCAGCGCTGCGCGGGCATAGATCGCCATGTTGGCGGCGTCGGCCCCGAGCAGGTCCAGGCCGGTCTGCAAGGCCTTGGCATCCATGAGGCGCACCTTGGCGTTGGGGGCGTAATGGGCCTCCAGCGTGCCCGAGGCACGTGGCGTGTGCTCGGGCAGTTCCTCTGGCGACAGGGGCTGCATGCCGCAGGCCCGCGCGATCTGCGCGCGCGTGATGGCGCCGGGGCGCAGCAGCACCGGCCGCCCGCGCGTGCAGTCGACGATGGTCGACTCGATCCCCACGCCGCAGGGCCCCCCGTCCAGCACCAGCAGCTCGTCGCCAAACTCGCTGGCCACATGCTGTGCGGTGGTCGGGCTCACCCGGCCGAATCGGTTGGCACTGGGGGCGGCAACCCCCCAGACGGGCGGACCGCCGAGTTCGCTGCCCTCACCAGGGGCCGCACAGGCCGCGAGCAGCGCATGCGCCACCGGGTGCGCGGGGCAGCGCAGGCCCACGCTGGCCTGCCCCCCGGTCGCTGCCGTGGCCACACCCGCCAGGCGCGGCAGGATGATGGTCAGGGGGCCGGGCCAGAATGCGTCGACCAGGGCCTTGGCGAACGCCGGGACCTCGCTCGCGAAATGGGCGATGCCCGAGGCATCGGCCACGTGCACGATCAGCGGGTGGTCGTTGGGCCGGCCCTTGGCCGCGAAGATCTGGGCCACGGCCACATCGCTGCTGGCATCGGCGGCCAGGCCATAGACCGTCTCGGTGGGCAGGCCCAGCAGGGCGCCGCTGCGCACCGCGCGGGCGGCCGCGGCAAGGGATTCGGGCTGGGTGCCGTCGAGGATCATGGAATGCGGTCCGAGCCGGTCAGAACGGGGCGATGCCCAGCAGCGCCGCGGCCTTGAGGGCGGTGGCACGCGCGGCATCGGCACTGTCGGCGGTGATGTTCAGGTGCCCCATCTTGCGCCCACGTTTGGCTTCGCGCTTGCCATACAGGTGCAGGTGGGTGCCCGGCAGGGCCAGGACCTCGGCCCAGGGGGGCGTCTGCTGGCTACCGTCTGTGGCGAACCACAGGTCGCCCAGCAGGTTGAGCATGACCGCCGGGCTGTGCTGGCGCGGCTGCGTCAGCGGCAGGCCGGCCATGGTGCGCACCTGCAGCTCGAACTGCGAGACATCGCAGGCGTTCTGGCTGTAGTGGCCGCTGTTGTGCGGGCGCGGGGCGATCTCGTTGACCACCAGGCTGCCGTCCTGCAGCACGAAGAACTCCACGCACAGCACGCCCACGTACGACAGGCCCACGGCAATGGAGATGGCGCCGGCAATGGCCTGGCGTGCCAGGTCGCCGGGCAGGTTGTCGGCATGCACCTCGGTCACTGCCAGGATGCCGTCGCGGTGCAGGTTGCGCTGCACGGGCAGGTGCACACAGGCACCATCGGCACCGCGCGCGACGATGACCGAGCACTCCAGTGCCAGCGGCAGCATCTTTTCGAGGACGCAGGCCACGCGGCCCACGGACTCCCAGGCCGCGGCCAGCTCGGCCGCGGTCTTCACGCGCACCTGGCCCTTGCCGTCGTAGCCCATGCGGGCAGTCTTGAGGATGCCGGGCAGCAGGTCGGCGGACACTGCGGCAAGCTGCTCGGCCGTTTCGATCACGGCGTAGGGTGCGCAGGCCACGCCGCAGCGCACGAAGTGGGCCTTTTCCTGGGCCCGGTCCTGCGCCACGGCCACGGCACCCGCTGCCGGTGACACCGGGCGCAGCGCGCCCAGCGCTGCCAGGGCGGTGGCGGGCACGTTCTCGAACTCCGTGGTCACGGCATCGGCCAGGCGCGCCAGTTCGGCCAGGCCGGCCGCGTCTTCGTAGCCAGTCTGGATGTGGTGGTGGCTCACCAGCCCTGCAGGGCTGGTGGGGTCGGCATCGAGCACGGCGGTGAAATAGCCCATGGCCTGGGCCGCGTGCACGAACATGCGGCCGAGCTGGCCGCCGCCGAGAACACCCAGCGTCGCGCCGGGGAGGAGGGGGGTGGACAGCGTGGTCATGCCGCAGCCGGTGGCAGGGCCATGTTGCGTGCCACTTCCGTCTGCTCGGCGCGGAAGGCTTCCAGGCGCTGGCGCAACTCGGGGCTCTCGCCGGCCAGCAGGGCCACCGCGAACAGGGCTGCGTTGGCGGCGCCGGCCGTGCCGATGGCGAAGGTCGCCACCGGGATGCCCTTGGGCATCTGCACGATGCTGTGCAGCGAGTCCACGCCCTGCAGGTGGCGGCTGGCCACGGGCACGCCCAGCACCGGCACGGTGGTCTTGGCGGCGATCATGCCGGGCAGGTGGGCCGCGCCGCCAGCACCGGCGATGATGGCCTTCAGGCCCCGGCCCGCGGCGGCCTCGGCATAGGCGAACATGTCGTCGGGCATGCGGTGCGCCGACACCACGCGCGCCTCGTGGGAAATGCCGAATTGCTCAAGAATCTGCACTGCATGCTGCATGGTCTCCCAGTCGCTGCTGGAGCCCATGACCACGCCGATCTGGATGGGTTTCATGGTGTGTGTGAGGGCGCCTGGGAGGATTGCGGTCCGCCTGGGCGCTGTAGGTGGAACCCCCGATTTTACGATTTGCGATGGCCCCCCTGCCACGGGGTTGTTTCAATGCGCCAAAATAGCGCCAACTTGCTTCACCGGCCCTGGGCCCCCGACCATGATTGATGTCACCGTAGAAAATTTTGAAGCCGAGGTGATTGCCGCCTCGATGGAAGTCCCGGTTCTGGTGGATTTCTGGGCGCCCTGGTGTGGCCCCTGCAAGTCGCTCGGCCCGGTGCTGGAGAAGCTCGAAACCGAATACGAGGGGCGCTTTCGTCTGGCCAAGATCGATTCGGACCAGGAGCAGCAACTGGCCGGCATGTTCGGCATCCGCAGCATCCCGACCTGCGTGCTGCTCATGAACGGCCAGCCCGTGGACGGCTTCATGGGCGCCCTGCCCGAGGGCAAGGTGCGCGAGTTCCTCGACAAGCATGTGCCCACGGCCGAGGCCCTGGAAGCCGAGGAGCAGGAAGAGGAAGCCCTGGATGCGCTGGCCGATGGCGACACCGACACCGCGCTGGAAAAGCTGCAGCACGCCGTGGCCACCGACCCGGCCAACGACGATGCGCGCTTCGACTACGTCAAGCTGCTGCTGCAACTGGGCCGCGACGACGATGCCAAGGTGGCCTTCGCCCCGGTGATCGCCAAGGCGCCGAACGCGCGCAAGATTGCCGCGCTCAAGGTCTGGATGGACGCCATCGACACGGTGGCCACCACCGAGGGCGCGGGCGATACCGCCGCGTTCGAGGCCAGGATCGCCGCCAACAAGCGCGATTTCGACGCCCGCCTGGCCCAGGCGCGCTGGCTCATCACCGAGCAGCGCTGGACCGACGCCATGGACGAGCTTTTGGAGATCCTCATGCGCGACAAGGCCTGGGGCGACGAGGTGGCGCGCAAGACCTATGTGGCGATCCTGGAAATCATCGAGCCGCCCAAGCCCAAGGTGGCCGATGGGCAGATTCCTCCCGACGATCCGGTAGTGGCCACCTACCGCCGCCGCTTGTCGAGCGTCGTGCTCAGCTGACTCAAGCGCCCATGCAAAAAGGCTCCCTCGGGAGCCTTTTTTTCGTTGCCGGGGCCGGGAAATCAGCCCACCAGGCGCTCCAGTGCCTCGCGGTATTTGGCTGCGGTCTTCTCGATCACCTCGCGCGGCAGGCGCGGCGAGGGCGGGGTCTTGTCCCAAGGCTTGCCGTTGACCTGGGCCTGTTCCAGCCAGTCGCGCACGAACTGCTTGTCGTAGCTGGGCGGGTTCTGGCCGGCGGCCAGTGCGGCCTCGTAGCCCTCCACGGGCCAGTAGCGCGAGCTGTCGGGCGTGAGCACCTCGTCCATCAGCACCAGGGTGCCATCGGGCGCCAGGCCGAACTCGAATTTCGTGTCGGCGATGATCATGCCCTTGGTGAGGGCGATCTCGGCCGCGGCCTGGTAGATCGCGATGCTCAGGTCGCGGATCTTCGTGGCCAGGGGCAGGCCGATCATCTCCACCGTGCGTTCGAAGGTGATGTTCTCGTCGTGCTCGCCCGCGGCGGCCTTGGCGGCCGGGGTGTAGATGGGGGTGGGCAGCTTGGCCGCGTTGGTCAGGCCTTCGGGCAGGGGCACGCCGCAGACCGAACGCGATTCCTGGTATTCCTTCCAGCCGCTGCCGGCCAGGTAGCCACGCACCACGGCTTCCACGGGGATCGGCTGCAGGCGCTGCACCAGCATCGAGCGGCCGCGGATCTGTTCGGCCTCGGCTGGGGTGACCACGCTTTCCGGGGCCTCGCCCGTGAGGTGGTTGGGGCAGATATGGCCGAGCTTGTCGAACCAGAACAGTGCCATCTGCGTGAGCAACTCGCCCTTGCCGGGGATGGGCTCGCCCATGATCACGTCGAAGGCCGAGAGGCGGTCGCTGGCCACCATCAGGATGCGGTCGTCGCCCACGGCGTAGTTGTCGCGCACCTTGCCGCGCGCCAGCAGGGGCAGCGAGGTCAGGGCGGAGGTGTGCAGGGCATTGGAGCTTGGCTGGGTCATGGTGTCGGTGTGGGCAGTCGATGTCCGCTGCGGTCAGGCCTGGGAAAAGGGGAGGGCGCGCACCCGCGCGGCCACGTTCGCTGTACAGCGTGGCGATTTTACGCGCCGGGGCGGCAGGGCCGGCGGGACGGGGGCTTGTGGCCCGTTCCCAGGGGCGGCACACTGCCGGGCTTGCTTTCACCATGCCCTCGCCGGCAACGCCCCGTGCCAACGTCCACTTCCCTGACTCCCCGCCGCGAACTGTGGCTGCTGCTGACCCTGGCGGGTGTGCAGTTCACGCACATCCTGGATTTCATGATCATGATGCCGCTGGGCCCGCAGCTCACGCGCATCTTTGCCATCAGCGACGCGCAGTTCGGCCTGCTGGTGTCGGCCTACACGCTTTCGGCCGGTGCATCCGGCCTGCTGGCCTCGACCTACATCGACCGCTTCGGCCGCAAGCGCCTGCTGCTGGCGCTGTACGCGCTGTTCGGTCTGGCCACCCTGGCCTGTGGCCTGGCGCCCACCTACGCCACGCTGATGGTGGCGCGCGTGCTGGCCGGCATGTTCGGCGGCGTGCTCTCGGCCCTGTGCCAGACCGTGGTGGCCGATGTGGTGCCCTTCGAGCGGCGCGGGCGCGCCATGGGCATCGTGATGACCTCGTTCTCGGTGTCCACGGTGGCCGGCGTTCCGCTCGGGCTGGTGCTGGCCGAGCATGGCGGCTGGCACACGCCCTTCTTCGCGATTGCCGCGATGTGCGCGCTGCTGCTGGTGTTTGCCGCGCGCACCCTGCCCACCCTGGATGCCCACCTGGCGGCTGGCCAGCAGCGCACCGCGCTGGGGGGCATTGCCGAGGTGTTCCGGGACGCCAACCACCGCTGGGCCTTCGTGTTCTCGGGCCTCTTGATGTCCACCGGCTTCACGGTGATCCCCTACATCACGATCTACATGCAGGCCAATGCCGGCGTGCGCACCGACCAGGTGCCGCTGATCTACCTGTGCGGCGGGGTCGTGACCCTGTTCACCGCGCGCCTGTTCGGGCGCCTCACGGATGCGCGCGGCAAGGTGCAAACCTTCCGCTGGCTGGCCCTGGCGGTGGGGCCGTGCCTGCTCGCCATCACCACGGTGCACGGCGTGCCGCTGTGGGCCGTGCTCACGGTGTCCACGCTGATGTTTGCCTTCATGAGCGGGCGCATGATTCCCGGCATGGCCATCATCACCTCGGCCGCCAATCCGCAGCTGCGCGGCACGTTCATGACGCTCAATGCCTCGGTGCAGTCGGCGGCCATGGGGGTGGCTTCGCTGGTCGGGGGCGTGCTGATCAGCCGGGATGCCCAGGGGCTGGTGCAAGGCTACTGGATGGCTGCCGTGGTCGGCATCGTTGCCAGCGTGCTGTCCATCGTGGTGGTGGGGCGGCTGGTGCTGCATGGCGCAGCGCCGGGACGGGCGGCCTGAGGGGATGGGGCCACCCTGGCCGACCGTCTCCCGGCCGACTTTGCCATTGTGCGCCCTTTTCGGGCTGCTGGCACCTTGGCCGGCATAACCCAGTGGGCGGGGGCGGTATGGGATTGCATTTCGGGGAAGGCGGGCGCATAGTGAACCCGTCGATGGATGCATCCAAGTTCGCCAGGCCGCAACTCTGATCAAGGGCGGCCATTTGTTCCACCGAGAGCCACAGGAGACTTATTTATGAACTTGACGATCAGCGGTCACCACCTCGAAGTTACCCCAGCGCTGCGCAGTTATGTGACAACCAAGCTGGACCGGATCAATCGCCATTTCGACCAAGTAGTAGACGTCAAGGTGCTGCTGACAGTAGAGAAGCAAAAGGAAAAGGAAAAGCGCCAGCGAGCGGAATGCAACATCCATGTGAAAGGCAACGACCTGTTTGCCGAAAGTTCCCACTCGGACCTGTATGCTGCGGTGGATGAGCTGGTTGACAAGATGGACCGCCAGGTGGTGCGCCACAAGGACCGCCTGCAGGACCACCACCACGAAGCTGCCAAGCGCGAAATGCACGCCTGAGCGTTGCATGGAGGGCCACAGCAACCGCCCCTGGAGGCGGTTTTTTTGTGGCCCCTTGTAAATTGCTCAGGGTTTTTGCCAATATGTGCATAATTGTTACCTCTGACCATGAACCGACTCGCCTCCATCCTGCCTCCCGCCCAAGTGCTTGTGAGCGTGGACTCCACCAGCAAGAAGCGTGCTTTTGAAGAGGCGGGTCTGCTGTTCGAGAGCCAGCACGGGCTCTCGCGTGCGCTGATCACCGACAGCCTGTTCGCGCGCGAGCGCCTGGGCTCCACGGGCCTGGGCCATGGCGTGGCCATCCCGCATGGCCGCATCAAGGGCCTGAAGGCCCCCATGGCCGCCGTGTTCCAGCTGGCCCACCCCATCGGCTTCGACGCCCCCGACGAAATGCCGGTGGCCCTGCTGATCTTCCTGCTGGTGCCCGAGGCGGCGACCCAGAAGCACCTGGAAATCCTGTCGGAAATCGCCGAACTGCTGAGCGACTCCGTGCTGCGCGAAAAGCTCAAGGCCAGTACCGACGCCGCCGAACTGCACGGCATGATCGCCGGCTGGCAGTCCACTCAGGCCGCCTGAGCCCCGCGGCACCGCGCATTTCCCCCACAGCCCGGCCGTGAAACCCAATGTCGTCAGCGCCGATGTCCTGTTCGAGGAGTTCCGCAGCGCGCTGAAATGGGAGTGGGTCGCAGGCCTCGGTGCCTCCGAACGCCGTTTCGACGAGGTGGCGGTGCGCTCGGCCCGCTCGGGTGCCGACCTGGTCGGCTACCTCAACTACATCCACCCCTACCGGGTGCAGATCCTCGGTGAGCGCGAGATTGCCTACCTGAGCAATGCCTCGCCCGACGACTGCAAGCGCCGCATCGCGCGCATCGTGACCCTGGAGCCGCCGGTACTGGTGCTGGCCGACAACCAGACCGCGCCCGATGCGCTGGTCTCGATGTGCGAGCGCGCGCAGATCCCGATGTTCTCCACGCACGAGTCCTCGGCCTTCGTGATCGATGTGCTGCGGGCCTACCTTTCCAAGCATTTTGCCGACCGCACCACCATGCACGGCGTGTTCATGGACATCCTGGGCCTGGGGGTCATGATCACCGGCGAATCGGGCCTGGGCAAGAGCGAGCTCGGCCTGGAGCTGATCTCGCGCGGCAACGGCCTGGTGGCCGACGACGCGGTGGACCTGTTCCGCATCAACCAGACCACCATCGAGGGCAAGTGCCCCGAGCTGCTGCAGAACCTGCTGGAAGTGCGCGGCATCGGTCTGCTCGATATCCGCGCCATCTTCGGCGAGACGGCCGTGCGCCGCAAGATGCGCCTGAAGCTCATCGTCCACCTGGTGCGCAAGGAAACGCTGGAGCGCGATTACGAACGCCTGCCCTACGAGCCGCTCACGCAGGACGTGCTGGGCGTGCCCGTGCTCAAGGTGGTGATCCAGGTGGTCGCCGGCCGCAACATCGCCGTGCTGGTCGAAGCCGCCGTGCGCAACACCATCCTGCAGCTGCGCGGCATCGACACCTACCAGGAATTCGTCGAACGCCACCGCCGCGCCATGGAGCGCGACACCGGCGGCTAGAGCTCAAGCCGCCAAAACTGGCGCGGCCGAGGCCAGTGCTCCCGCGCAAGGGCCGCCCCGCCGCGCTGGGAGCGTCCCCCTTTCAGGGGGAAGGCGCGAAGCGCCTCAGGGGGTCATTTCTTGGCGCAATCGGCGCATTGGCCGTACAGCGCCATGGTGTGGTCCTGCACCAGCCAGCCCTTGGACTTGGCCACCATCTGCTGGCGCTTCTCGATCTCGGGGTCGTAGAACTCCTCGACCTTGCCGCACGAGGTGCAGACGAAGTGGTCATGGTGCGAGCCCTCGTTGAGCTCGTACACGGCCTTGCCGCTCTCGAAGTTGCTGCGGATCAGGATGCCGGCCTGCTCGAACTGCGTGAGCACGCGGTACACCGTGGCCAGGCCGATGTCCGAGCGCTCTTCCAGCAGCACGCGGAACACGTCTTCGGCCGTCATGTGGCGCTGCGTGCCCTTCTGGAAGATCTCCATGATCTTCAGGCGCGGCAGGGTCGCCTTGAGGCCGGTGCTTTTGAGTTCGTCGATATTGGTCATGGATGGGTCCTGGTTGCCGGTGTCCCGGGAAAGGCAGGGGGCGAGAGGCTGCCGCTACAATGGTTTGAATCATATCCTCAGGTCTTTCTCCCATGCCAGTCAATGCCCGTATCCACGCCCGCCTGGGCTCGATCCTGTTGCTGGGTGCTGCCATCGGTACCCTGGCGGGGTGCGGCAGCCTGGACGGCGCCAGCCGCCGCTTGGCCACCGTGGTCACGCCGTACAAGATCGACATCGTGCAGGGCAACTTTGTCTCGCGTGAGCAGGTCGAGGCCCTGAAACCGGGCATGAGCCGCCAGCAGGTGCGTGAAATCCTGGGCACCCCCCTGGTGACCAGCCTGTTCCACTCCAACCGCTGGGAATATGTCTTCACGCTGAAGAAACCCTCGGCCGAGCTCGTGACCCGCAAGCTCACGGTGTTCTTCGAAGGCGATGTGCTGGCCCGATCGGAAGGCGACGAGATGCCCTCCGAGGCCGAATTCGTCGCCTCGCTCGACGGTGGCCGTGCGGGCAAGGGCAAGGTGCCCGTGCTGGAGGCGACGCAGGACCAACTCGCGCGCTACCCCGCGCGCAAGGCCGAAACCCCTGCCGAAAAGGCTGCCGACGCAGCCCCGCAGGAAATGGCCCCCACCCGCTACCCGCCTCTCGAAGCGCCTGGGCGCTGACAGGGCCGCTTTCTGGAAGTGCAGGCGCGTTTCCAGAGGGCCTTTTTTTCATTGTCTTTGGTCTGCCGACCATTTTTGCGAATCCAGGAAACACATGGCAGGGAATTCTTCGACAGCCTCCACCCCCGTGCGCGTGGCCGTTGCCGGCGCATCGGGCCGCATGGGCCGCATGCTCATCGAGGCCCTGCGCGCCACCGATGACTGCGTGCTCGCCGGCGCACTGGACGTGGCCGCCAGCCCCGGCATCGGCTCGGATGCCACCGCCTTCCTCGGCCATGCCAGCGGCGTGGCCATCACCTCGGACATCAAGGCCGGGCTGCAGAATGCCGACGTCCTGATCGACTTCACCCGCCCTGAAGGCACGCTGGCCCACCTGGCCGTGTGCGCGGAACTGGGGGTGAAGATGGTCATCGGTACGACCGGCTTCTCCGACGAGCAGAAGGCCGAGATCGCGGCGCTGGCCCAGCGCACGGCCGTGGTCATGGCGCCCAACATGAGCGTGGGCGTGAACGTCACCCTCAAGCTGCTGGAAATGGCCGCCAAGGCCATGGCCACGGGCTACGACATCGAGATCATCGAGGCCCACCACCGCCACAAGGTGGATGCGCCCTCGGGCACCGCACTGAAGATGGGCGAGGTCATTGCCGAGGCGATGGGCCGTGATCTCAAGGAATGCGCCGTGTACGCCCGCGAGGGCATCACGGGCGAACGCGATCCCTCCAGCATCGGCTTTGCCGCCATCCGCGGTGGCGACATCGTGGGCGACCACACCGTGCTGTTCGCGGGCATCGGCGAGCGCATCGAGATCACGCACAAGTCCAGCAGCCGCACCACCTACGCCCAGGGCAGCCTGCGCGCCGTGCGCTACCTGGCAGCGCACAAGACCGGCCTGCACGACATGTTCGACGTGCTGAACCTCAAGTAAGTCCCCAGGGCGGTTCGCGCGCATGGATGCACTCCACTGGTGGCGGCAGGGTGATGCGGTCACGCAGGCCTCGGCCCTGCTGCTGCTGGCCATGTCGGTCGCAAGCTGGGTGGTGATCGTCTGGAAACTGCGCCTGCTGCGCCGCGCCAGCGCCGACGTGGCTCGCTGCGTGGCCGCCGTCTGGCAGGCCCCTTCGCTGCCCGAGGCCGCCCTGCGCCTGCAGGGCTTTGACCGGCTGGCCCTGGTGTTGCCCATGGTGCAAGCGGTCAACACCGTGGCCGATGCGGCCTCTCCCTCGGCCCTGGCGTCCATGGGCAGCCTGTCGCAGCGCCTCACGCGCGTGCTGCGCGACGCCCTGCACGGCGTGCTGGGTCGCCTGCAGTTCGGCCAGGTGCTGCTGGCCACCGTGGGCTCCACGGCGCCCTTCGTGGGCCTGCTGGGCACCGTCTGGGGCATCTACCATGCGCTCTCGGCCATGGCGGGCGCCGGGCAGATCACCATCGATCGTGTGGCCGGCCCTGTGGGCGAGGCCCTGGTCATGACCGCCGCCGGGCTGGCCGTGGCCATTCCGGCCGTGCTGGCCTACAACGTCTGCGGCCGGCTCATCGGGCGCATCGAGGCCGACCTGGAGGGCTTTGCGCGCGACCTGCGCGAGCTGCGCATCGACACGGCGGCCCAGGATCACGCCGCAAGCAAGGCCCCATGAGCTTCGGCCGCCTCGAGCGCACCCAGGGGCCCCAGCCCATGAGCGACATCAACATGACGCCGCTGGTCGACGTGATGCTGGTGCTGGTGGTGATCTTCATCCTCACCGCGCCGCTCATGGCCAGCGCCATCCGGCTGGACCTGCCGCGTGCGGATGGCACGGCGGCGGGCGCACCTGCCAAGGCCCTCACCCTGGTGGTGGACCGCACCGGCCAGGCCTTCCTCGACGACCAGCCCCTGGCGCAGGCCGCGCTGGCCGAGCGCCTGCAGCGCATCGGTGCCACGGCGCCCGATACCGAGGTGCAATTGCGTGCCGACGCCGCCGTGCCCTATGGCCGCATTGTCGAGGTCATGGGCGCAGCCCATGCGGCCGGCCTGCAGCGCATCGGCTTCGTGGCCGAGCCGCAAGGCCCCGCCGTGGCCGCCAAGACCCCCTGAAACCCGGCCTGTCGGGGGCGCGCTCCTGGCGGCGCGCCCGACAGCCTAAAATCCGCGCAGCGCAGTCCTGTGGCTGCACCCATCCTGACCCGAGCCTCCATGCAAGACAAATACTCTCCCCAAGAGGTTGAGCGCGCCGCGCAAGACCACTGGACCGCCCGCGACGCCTACCGCGTGGTCGAAGACGCGAACAAGAAGAAGTTCTACGCCTGCTCGATGCTGCCCTACCCCAGCGGCAAGCTGCACATGGGCCACGTGCGCAACTACACCATCAACGACATGCTCACGCGCTACCTGCGCATGAACGGCCACAACGTGCTCATGCCCATGGGCTGGGACGCCTTCGGCCTGCCGGCCGAGAACGCTGCGCTCAAGAATGGCGTGCCGCCGGCCAAGTGGACGTACGAGAACATTGCGTACATGAAGAAGCAGATGCAGGCCATGGGCCTGGCCATCGACTGGTCGCGCGAAGTCGCCACCTGCGACCCCGAGTACTACCACTGGAACCAGTGGCTGTTCCTGAAGATGCTGGACAAGGGCATCGCCTACCGCAAGACCCAGGTCGTGAACTGGGACCCGGTGGACCAGACCGTGCTGGCCAACGAGCAGGTCATCGACGGCAAGGGCTGGCGCACCGGCGCCACGGTGGAAAAGCGCGAGATCCCCGGCTACTACCTGAAGATCACCGACTACGCCGAAGAGCTGCTGGACTTCGTCACCGGCGACAAGCTGCCCGGCTGGCCCGAGCGCGTCAAGCTCATGCAGGAGAACTGGATCGGCAAGAGCGAAGGCGTGCGCTTCGCCTTCCTGCACGACATCCAGGGCGATGACGGCAAGGTGATCGGCGATGGCCGCATGTACGTCTTCACCACGCGTGCCGACACCATCATGGGCGTGACCTTCTGCGCCGTGGCGCCCGAGCACCCGCTCGCGGCCCATGCCGCACGCAGCAACCCGGCCGTCGCTGCCTTCATCGAGGAATGCAAGAGCGGTGGCACGACCGAGGCCGAGCTGGCCACGCAGGAGAAGAAGGGCATTGCCACCGGCCTGTTCGTCACGCACCCGATCACCGAAGAGCAGATCCCGGTGTGGGTGGGCAACTACGTGCTCATGGGCTACGGCGACGGCGCGGTGATGGGTGTGCCCGCACACGACGAGCGCGATTTCGCCTTCGCCCTCAAGTACGACCTGGAGATCAAGCAGGTCGTGCTGGTGGACGGCGAGCACTTCAACTACCACCAGTGGAACGACTGGTACGGCGACAAGCAGCGCGGCGTGACCATCAACTCCGACAGCTTCAGCGGCATGGGCTACAAGGAGGCCGTGGCCGCCGTGGCCCACGCGCTGCAGGCCAAGGGCCTGGGCGAGACCAAGACCACCTGGCGCCTGCGTGACTGGGGCGTTTCGCGCCAGCGCTACTGGGGCACGCCCATCCCCATCATCCACTGCGAAGAGCACGGCGCCGTGCCCGTGCCCGAGAAGGACCTGCCGGTGGTGCTGCCCACCGACTGCGTGCCCGACGGCTCGGGCAACCCGCTGCACAAGCACGAAGGCTTCCATGCCGGCGTGACCTGCCCGGTCTGCGGCAAGGCCGCACGCCGCGAGACCGACACCATGGACACCTTCGTGGACAGCTCGTGGTACTTCATGCGCTATTGCGACCCGAAGAACAACGACGCCATGGTGGCCGATGGCACGGCCTACTGGATGCGCGACCAGAAGACTGCGACCGGCGGCGCCGGCATGGACCAGTACATCGGTGGTATCGAGCACGCCATCCTGCACCTGCTGTACGCGCGCTTCTGGACCAAGGTCATGCGCGACCTGGGCCTGGTGACCGTGGACGAGCCGTTTGCCCACCTGCTCACGCAGGGCATGGTGCTCAACCACATCTACTTCACGCGCGACGAGAAGGGTGGCAAGAGCTACTTCCCACCCGAGGGCGTGACCCCGGTGCTGGATGCGCAGGGCCGCATCACCGGCGGCAAGCTCAATGAAGCCGAAGGTGCGTTTGCGCAGGGCCTGCTGCTGGAGTACGGCGGTGTCGGCAAGATGGGCAAGACCGAGCGCAATGGCGTCGACCCGCAGGACCTGATCGCCAAGTACGGCGCCGACACGGCCCGCCTGTACACCATGTTCACGGCCCCGCCCGAAGCCACGCTGGAGTGGAACGATGCGGCCGTGGAAGGCAGCTACCGCTTCCTGCGCCGCGTGTGGAACTTCGGCCTGAAGCTCGCCGCCATCGACCGCGATGCGGCGCTGGCCAGCGTGGCCGGCGCCACCAGCCTGGCCGACGTGCAGTTCGGCAAGGAGGCCAAGGCCCTGCGCCTGGAGATCCACACCGTGCTCAAGCAGGTGGACTACGACTACCAGCGCATGCAGTACAACACCGTGGTTTCCGGCGCGATGAAGATGATCAATGCGCTCGAGGACTTCAAGGCCACGGATTCGGCCGGCGCCCAGGTGGCGCTGATCGAGGGCTTCGGCATCCTGCTGCGCTGCCTGTACCCCGCCACGCCCCACATCGCCCATGCGCAGTGGACCAGCCTGGGCTACGCCGGTGCCCTGGGCGAACTGCTCGATGCCCCCTGGCCTCAGGTGGATGCCGGTGCCCTGGTGCAGGACGAGATCGAACTCATGCTGCAGGTCAATGGCAAGCTGCGCGGCTCCATCCTCGTGCCGGCCCAGGCCGACAAGGCCGAGATCGAGCGCATTGCACTGGCCAGCGAAGCCTTCGTCGCCCAGGCGGCCGGTGCCGCGCCCAAGCGCGTGATCGTGGTGCCCGGGCGCCTGGTGAACGTGGTGGTGTAAGCATGCCGACCAAGCGCACCCTGCTCCTGGCGGCCCCTGCCGCGCTGCTGCTCACGGCCTGCGGGTTCCGCCTGCGCGGCGTGCCCGAGTTCTCGTTCGATGTGCTGCTCATCGCCGCGGCCCCCAGCTCCACGCTGGCGCGCGAGCTGCAGCGCACGCTGGAAGGCTCGGGCACCAAGCTCACGGTGCTGCGCGATCTGGCCGACCTGCCCAAGGCCCAGGTCGGGCTGGAGCTGCTGTCCGAGCAGCGCGAGCGCGTGGTCGTGGGGCAGAACGCCTCGGGCCAGGTGCGCGAGCTGCAACTGCGCCTGCGCGTGAAGTTCCGGGTGCGTGGCGCCAACGGCAGCGAGCTGATTCCCGAGACCGAGCTGCTGCAGCAGCGTGACATCAGCTACAACGAAACCATCGCCCTGGCCAAGGAGGCCGAAGAGGCGCTGCTCTACCGCAACATGCAGACGGACATCGTGCAGCAGCTGCTGCGCCGCCTGGCGGTTGTGAAAAGGTAGCCCCCCTGAGGCGCTTCGCGCCATCCCCCCAGGGGGACGCCCCCAGCGCGGCGGGGCGGCCCTTGCGCGGGGGCACTGGCCTGGGCAGCGCCGGTATCGCGCGCTGGCTGCGCATGCGGTGCCGCCGAGAGGCCGAAGCCCCTCAGTTCAGCGGCGGTATCCGCATCAGGGTGCTTTTTCCGAAGAGCGATTCCACCAGGTCCACGGCCACCTCGGCCGTCTGGTTGCGCACGTCCAGGGCGGGGTTGAGCTCCATGATGTCCAGCGAGGCCAGGCGGCCGCTGTCGGCGATCATCTCCATGCACAGCTGGGCTTCGCGGTAGGTCGGGCCGCCGGGCACCGTGGTGCCCACGCCGGGGGCGATGCCCGGGTCGAGGAAGTCCACGTCGAAGCTCACGTGCAGGTGGGTGTTGTCGTCCATGCCGGCCAGGGCCTGCTGCATGGCCTGGCGCATGCCGATCTCGTCGATGGCACGCATGTCGAACACCTCCAGACCCTGCTCGTGCACCAGGCGCTTCTCGCCCGCGTCCACGCTGCGGATGCCGATCTGGCGCACCTGCTGGGGTCGCAGGGCCGGGCCGCCGCCGGGCATGCCGGCCAGTTCCGTGAGTTCCGGTGGGCCCAGCCCGCATAGGCAAGCCACGGGCATGCCGTGCACATTGCCGCTGGGGGTCAGGGCGCTGGTGTTGAAGTCGGCATGGGCATCGAGCCACAGCACGCGCAGCTTCTTGCCGGCCTCGGCGCAGTGGCGTGCCACCGCGCTGATGCTGCCCAGGCCCAGGCAGTGGTCGCCGCCCAGCAGGATGGGCAAGCGACCCTGCTGCAGCTCCGCATAGACCGCATCGAACACCAGCCGGTTCCATTGCACTACCTCGGGCAGGTGGCGGTAGCCGTCCACGGGCGGCTGCCAGGGGTTGGCCGGGCCGTTCAGGTTGCCGCGGTCCACCACCTGCAGGCCATGGCGCTCCAGCGCCGGCTGCAGCCCCGCTACGCGCAGGGCCTCGGGGCCCATGGAGGCGCCGCGTGCGCCGGCGCCGATGTCGGTGGGGGCGCCGATCAGGCTGGCGGCAGGGTGCGGTGCAGGGAGGATGGTCATGCGAAGAAAGCCTTTGTGGGGTGGGGAGCGGCTGCCGCAGCGCGGGTAGCGCGGCGGCCATGCTGGGCGCTATTGTGGGTCGGTGTGCGTCCAATGGAAAGACAAAGGCTTGTGCAATTCTTGCTGAAGATTGGTCAATTTGTACAAGTTGATTGGCATTTGGCAGGGTGTGAGCCTTCCAGGGGCTGCCGGGAGCCCGGGTGGGGGCGTGCGGCGCGTTTAGACTTTGCACCATGCAAGTCGCCCTGGCCCAACTCTCCTCCCACCTCCAAAAGGGCCTGTCGCCGCTGTATGTCCTGCATGGCGACGAGGCGCTGCTGCAGCAGGAGGCTGCGGACGCCATCCGCGCCACGGCGCGCAACCAGGGCTATACCGAGCGCAGTTCCTACACGGTAGCGGGCGCCCACTTTGACTGGAGCGCCGTGCTGGCGGCTGGCGGATCGCTGAGCCTGTTTGCCGACAAGCAGATCGTGGAGATCCGCATCCCCTCGGGCAAGCCCGGCAAGGATGGCAGCGTGGCGCTGCAGCAGATCGCCGAGTCGGCCCGGGGCAACGACAGCACCCTGACCCTGGTGATGCTGCCGCGCCTGGACAAGGCCACGCGCACGGGCGCCTGGTTCGCCGCGCTGGAGGGCAACGGCACTTCCATCCAGATCGACCCCATCGAGCGCGGCATGCTGCCGCAATGGATCGCCCAGCGCCTGGCCACCCAGGGCCAGCGCGTGGTGGCGGGCGAGGAGGGCCAGCGCACGCTGCAGTTCTTTGCCGACCGCGTGGAGGGCAATCTGCTGGCCGCGCACCAGGAGATCCAGAAGCTTGCGCTGCTGCACCCGCCCGGCGAGCTGACCCAGGCGCAGGTGGAGGCGGCCGTGCTCAATGTGGCGCGCTACGACGTGTTCAAGCTGTCCGAATCGGTGCTGGCCGGCCATACCGGGCGCGTGCAGCGCATGCTCGACGGCCTGCAGGCCGAGGGCGAGGCCGAGGTGCTGGTGCACTGGGCGCTGGCCGAGGACATCCGCGCCCTGAAGCGCGTGAAGGATGCGATGAACGCCGGGCGCCCCCTGCCCATGGCGCTGCGCGAGAACCGCATCTGGGGCCCCAAGGAGCGCCTGTTCGAGCGCATCCTGCCCAAGGCCAGCGACGCTGCACTGGCGCGCCTGCTGCAGTCGGCCCACACGGTGGACGGCATCGTCAAGGGTCTGAAGGTTCCCGACTGGCCCACCGATGGCTGGCAGGCCCTGCAGCGCCTGGCGCTGCAGCTGTGCAGGCTGACAAGTTCGGCGAGATAAAACACCCCCTGAGTCGCTTCGCGCCTTCACCCCTCTCTCGACTCGCTATGCGAGTCGGGAGGGGGACGCCCCCAGCGCGGCGGGGCGGCCCTTGCGCGGGGGCACTGGCCTCGGTCGCGCCAGCTTTCAACGCCGCAGGCCATATCCCGCACAAGACATTTCCCGTGAGCGAGAAGAGACCTGGAGTTAGCGCGCGTCCAGCGTGCCGCGCGCCTTGTCTACCCACATCTGCAGGTTGGCCACCAGGTCCTTCTGGCTGAACGAGCAGCTTTCCTCGGAGAACAGCGCGCTCGATTCGAGCCGGTCCAGCAGGTTCAGCAGCACTTCGTTGTAGCGCGGCGGCAGGGCCGCGAGCAGTGCCGCCTGTCCGCGCGCCAGCGTGCTCAGGGACGCGGCACTGTCTGCGCCCTCGCTGAAACGTGCCAGAGCGGCTTGCAATGTCGTGAGTTGGTCGTGTTCGGCTGACATGCCCCAAGTATCCGCGAAAGGCCGGTCAGGTCTGGCAGCGGCACGGCCGTGCACTTTTGCGTGCCGGCTTCGTGCACAAGTTCACGTCCGGCCCGCCGGCCTGCGCTGCACACCATTGTTTGCAAAGCCCGCCGCCGTCAGACTCGCGGCCAAGCGGTTCGCAGCCATGCATCACGAAGATGCGGGCACGGCGCACACCGCTGGTTCATGGAGCCCTCCATGGGTTCTGAACGATCTGCCTGTCTTTGATTTTTGTCCTGATGGACCCAACCACTGAGAACACCGATGAAGCAATTGATGATGAAGAACAAGTCTTTCCGCACGGCCGCAGCGCTGGGCGCAGCCGCCCTGTGCAGTGCCTTTGCGATGACCTCCGCGCATGCGGTGCAGCCGGCCATCTCCATGGGCTACGACCACGCGCTGGTGCTGCGCGCCGATGGCACCGTCTGGTCCTGGGGCTACGGCGGCAGCGGCCAGCTGGGCCTGGGCAACACCGCCACGCGCACCACCCCCACACAGATCCCCACGCTGCAGAACGTGGTGCAGGTGGTGGCGCGCGGCTCCTTCTCGCTGGCCCTGAAGGCCGACGGCAGCGTCTGGGCCTGGGGTGACAACTCCGGCGGGCGCACCGGGGGCAACGGCACCAGCGTGCCCGTGCAGATCAACGGCCTGGCCAACATCGTGAGCATCAACGCCGGCACCGACACCGGCGCGGCCTTCGCCACCGACGCCACCGGCCAGGTCTACGCCTGGGGCACCAACAGCACGGCCCAGCTGGGCACCGGCCAGACCAGCCCCGGCGGCAACCCCGTGCCCCGCCTCGTGGCTGGCGCGCAAGGCGCAGTGGCCGTGAGCGCCTCCGACGCGGCCGTGCTTGCCCTGCGCCAGGACGGCAAAGTCGTTGCCTGGGGCTCCAACGGCAACCGGGCCCTGGCCCCCGTGGC